>NZ_JAPNXU010000069.1:0-289 GCF_030397555.1 Neptunomonas sp. CHC150 | reverse complement strand
AGATAACGCTTGCGAACAAGGGCTATACAAACGGATATGCCAGGTTAAGAAGACACCGTGGACGCAAGAGCTCGAAGATGAATGGAAAGCGAACCTGCTTCGTGACACGGCCACCGAAGAAGATGCGCTTGAAGAGTACCAATGTGTACCGAAGAATGGCGGCGGTGCTTACATTAGTCGTGGCTTGCGTGAACGTGCTGCACGGTTAGATGGCCCAGTGTTAAGCTTCACTGGCTCTAAAGCGTTTAACGAAGCGAAAGAGCACATACGCGAAGCTGAGATGAAAGAG
>NZ_JAPNXU010000068.1:0-321 GCF_030397555.1 Neptunomonas sp. CHC150 | reverse complement strand
ATAAGAGACAGGCGTCAAAGCGTTCTCAAATCACTGGATTTGATGCGTCGCGTGTGGTCCCTACAGCCTCACAAAACCAACCCATCACAACAATAGAGAACAAGATTATTTTTGTTTAGGAGTGAGTATGTCAGATGAACTTTATTGGCTTTGGGATAAAGAGACGAAAATTGTCGACCAAAAAGCAATTAAATCTCAATGTCGAGCCGGCCAACATCACATTCCACGTAGTGCGTTAAAGGTTGAACCAAAGGCAGAGAAAGAAGGTTTCAAGGTCATTGTTGTGTTAGATAATAACTTACCGACAGGCACTGAGTATGT
>NZ_JAPNXU010000067.1:0-582 GCF_030397555.1 Neptunomonas sp. CHC150 | reverse complement strand
ATCATCACACGCGCAGCTGTAAGCTTTGGCCCACATCGAGACAGCATCAATGAACTCTCGTGCCATGTCTTTGGTTGAACCAACATAGAAGACATCTTCACCGCCTGCATTAGCAGAGGCGGCAGCACTCAATGCTGAGTCTGCCGCTTCTGCCCATGTCACGCCTGTTCGTCGGCTTTTCTCTGCAATCTTTAATTGAGAGTCATCCGCTATCCAGCGCTTTTGATAAGGCAGCAATACATCATTCTTATCAAACTCGCCAGACAAGATCGCACTGCGACTTTGTGATGTGGTTTCATTTTCCATCATGCAATCCCCAAGCCTGTATAAGCGTTTAAAAACAGACCTAACAAACCCAAGAGGAAAGAGCCTAAAGCGTAATATAGACAAGCGTTTTTACTATCAGGGTAGAACTTAATTAGAAGCAACCACCAAACTGACATAAGGAAAAAGCCAATTACCACCCAATCATGATCACTCATTATGCAATCCCCAATATGCCTTTCTTAATGTCTTGAATGGTTTCAGCGGTCACGCCAGCCTGCTTCACAATGGCTTCAGTTGCATCGGCCACTTCTGCCG
>NZ_JAPNXU010000066.1:0-329 GCF_030397555.1 Neptunomonas sp. CHC150 | reverse complement strand
AGATGTGTATAAGAGACAGGGGTGTTGATGGTCGTTGTAACGTTGGTTTCTCTTTTCCTCAAATCGCGATTGGTTCTAAAGACACGCTAAACGAAGCGAACTATGCATTGGCTAAGAAGCAGCTGCTAGAGATGAAACGTGCAAACGGCACTCGCCTTGGCACTCGCGCTACCACGCTTGTGGTTGGCCCTGCGAACGAAGCCGCTGCTAAGAAGCTTATTAGCCGCATGTTGATTGAAGGTGGTGATTCCAACATCTACTACAACGACGTTGAAATTGTTGTTAGTACCGAAGTCGAGTAATCGATAACCTGTCTCTTATACACATCT
>NZ_JAPNXU010000065.1:0-248 GCF_030397555.1 Neptunomonas sp. CHC150 | reverse complement strand
AGCCACCGATCAAGGGATATTCCAAAGGTGGCATGGTAAAGGCACTAATCAGAACTAAGCAAACGCTCGATAAATCCGCCCCTTGTAGCTGCTAGAGGGGATAAGCGGGAAAGGAATAAATGATTAGTGTTGTGAGACCGGAATGGGGGCGTAAAGCCTTACTCACAGCGCAGGGCAGCCCGAAAGGGTAAGAGACAAATCCCAATCTGAAAGCGACCATAAAGATCTGTCTCTTATACACATCTCCG
>NZ_JAPNXU010000064.1:0-278 GCF_030397555.1 Neptunomonas sp. CHC150 | reverse complement strand
GAACACGTCATGCCAAATATGTTTGTGGCAACGGCAGAGCGTTGGGCTTTAGAGCTGAAAGCTTGGGAACATGACATCGAGCCGAAAGACGCAGAGAAAACACAAGGCAATATCACCTTAATCAAGGCGAACGCTGCTGATGCTGTCACGATAGAAGCGGGTAAGGTGGTTCAAACCCTGCCGATTGATGGTGTGGTGTATCAAGTTCGAGTGCTTGCTGAAACCGTGATTGATGCAGGTCAGCTAACGGGCAAAGTTTTGGTTGAAGCATGCGAAGC
>NZ_JAPNXU010000063.1:0-452 GCF_030397555.1 Neptunomonas sp. CHC150 | reverse complement strand
TCACGAGATGACTTAATGGCAGAAAGTCAGCGCATTATTCGAAATATGTTGGGGGTTTCTCGCTCATCGGCTGCTTTGTTGTGAAAGGAACGGTTATGAGTACGCAGTATCAAGCAGGTTACAAGCTGCGTGACCTAAACGCATTTTTAACCAGTGTCGTGGGCGACAAGATAGCCAAGCGCATGGAATGTGAAATGGGCAAGGTTGAACTGAAACTAGAAACCAAACACATGGGCCATGGTTTCGACCTGCTTTATCAGCGTTATGTGGCTGACTTCTACTTCGATAAGTTCCCCTTCAAGGAATACGACCCTGCAGTGTTGTTTGCGAATGTTGGGGCTTGGTTGATGGATAACGATTCCGACCGTTTCCGCATTGAAGACTTAGACGACCCAGACGTAGATGTCGTGCTGGAAGATGAGAAAAACGCCGAAGTGCTGATCCTGTCTCTT
>NZ_JAPNXU010000062.1:0-365 GCF_030397555.1 Neptunomonas sp. CHC150 | reverse complement strand
TCTCCGCTCAGTGGGTCAACCATTTCTTGAATGCCCCACCAACCAGACTTAACCAAGAGTGGCTTTAGAATATCTTGAAACTGCTTGAACGTTTGGCCTTGCTCGATGGCCTCTTCAACAATGGCTTTCACATCCACAAGAAGATCGGCATTCAGCATCTTTGCAACAGTGAATGCGTTGTTGTGCTCTTGCTTCCATACGTCGCGATAGTCAAAGCCGGGTTCTACTCCTTTACTCTTGAACCACTCTAGCGACTCAACAGGGACTATGTTTTCAGACGCAAGGGCTTTAGACATCTTTAGCGTCTCCATAGCCGCGCATCTGGAACATGTATTGCGCCATCTGCTCAACAAACACGTCAGCGC
>NZ_JAPNXU010000061.1:0-341 GCF_030397555.1 Neptunomonas sp. CHC150 | reverse complement strand
CGGAGATGGGTATAAGAGACTGGAGCAGATCAAACAAGAAGATATAAGCAATGGCAGAATACAAACTCAAACGGCAACCCCAAGGGCGAGTGTGACGAACGTATTCATCTTCAGCCTTATCACCTTCACGAATCGTCACTTGGGTTTCGTGATGTTCGGCTTGTTTATCACCAAGCGTAAGTTCTTGGCGGCGAGTCTTTTCCTTTTCTAACTCGACCTTAATCTTCTCAAGCTCAACCAAAGATTCAGGTGGTAAGTTTTGCAGGGCGCGAGTAACGGCCAACTCTTTCTGTGCCTTGTTAGCACCAAACATTGAATCGGCTTGCTCTACCGCTTCGGCT
>NZ_JAPNXU010000060.1:0-348 GCF_030397555.1 Neptunomonas sp. CHC150 | reverse complement strand
TATAAGAGACAGCTTCACCATCAATGGTGGGTGCGCCATCTGCGATTTCACCTTTCAGACCAAAGGTAATGAAGTCATCTAACGTACTGAGATCAATCTCTTCATCTAAGTACCATTGCTGCGACCAAGTGACAGACCAGATAGCAATACCAAGTTTGTCAATTTCACCGCTGTATAAATTGTCACTGCGTACGTTTTCAACGCGACCATAGGATGTAGGCAGTGCGCTTCTATCCACCAGTTCACGCACAAACTTTCCTGCGACCACTTCAGCACGTAGGTCTTTTTCGTAACCGAACTGGTCGGTAGTAAACACATAGGCAGCAAAGTTAACGTTACCAATTAAGC
>NZ_JAPNXU010000006.1:0-630768 GCF_030397555.1 Neptunomonas sp. CHC150 | reverse complement strand
GGGTTGATGGCTTCCCACGCGGCGCCTTGTTGAGCGCGGAGTGTTGCGATTGCATCGATATCATTTGTGAAATTTGACATGGTTAGTCCTTCGCTATGTTACAAAATAGGAACTGGAATTTTGGTTAGTGTATTAACCAATTAATAACAGTTGCTTTCATTTCTACTTGTATAGGCTAAACCGTTTATGAAGAGCGACGGTTATAGCCAAAAACCTTTACACTACATTGAATATCAAAGTGCGTATTTACGGGGAGTAAATAAGCTCCTTACCTTGGATGATCTAAATAATCGGTGTATTCCGGATTAGAGTCAAAAGAAAATTGTGCATAGCAACAAAGAGGTAATTTTAATGAGAAACAATGATTTAACTTTTTGTAAATAAACTACAAGCCAATAATTGTTATCTATAACGTGAAAACCAGTCATAGTGGGTGTTTAAAGCCCTTATGCTTTAGTCGTTTCTACAATAGTCGTATGAGCAAAATAATCAATTTACATGAGTTAAAAGTTATTAAAAATGGATTTTTAATAGCGAATAAATCTTAGACACTTATGCCGCTTAAAACGATAAAATCCATGTATATCAGTAAGATATATACTATTGTCTAAAATGTTGAGGAGCTTTCTTAGGGGAATAGGATAGGTACTAAGGTAGTATGTTTTTATGCCATAAGCAGAGTTTTTTAAAATTAAATAATTGCTTTTTTGTAAGTGGAAATTAGATTTTTAGCATAAGCTAAGGCTCTTTAGCTTAGCTTATGCTGTCTATTTTTTATAAGGTTAAAAGCTTTAGTGAAAGATTGTGCTATGCAAAAAATCTATTTAGTTAATGTTAAAGGGTCTAATATTTCTTCTAATTTGGGTAATGGCAAGTCGGTATTTTCGTGTGCCACTTCTATAATGGGGCGGCGCTCTTTGTAAGCTTTTTTCGCTATTTCGGCCGCTTTCTCATACCCAATGATAGGGTTTAATGCGGTCACTAATATAGGGTTTTTAGCTAAAGCCTCTTTTAGGTTTTCGTTGTTAACGACAAAGGTGGCGATAGCTTTATCGGCTAATATGCGGCTGGTGTTTCCTAGCAAGTGTATGCTTTCGAGCAAGTTACTGGCAATGACAGGTAGCATTACGTTGAGTTCAAAATTACCAGACTGTCCCGCGATTGTTATCGTTGTGTCGTTGCCAATTACTTGCGCTGAAACCATAGCGGCGGCTTCTGGTATGACAGGGTTAACCTTGCCGGGCATAATTGATGATCCAGGTTGCAATGCTTCAAGCTCAATTTCCCCTAGTCCTGCGAGCGGCCCTGAATTCATCCAGCGTAAATCATTGGCTATTTTAAGGATGCTGACAGCCAGTGTTTTTAACTGTCCTGACACGGCGACAGCGGTATCTTGTGAGCTAATGGCCGCAAAAAAGTTGTCAGCAGGTTTAAACGTTAATCCGGTTTCTTTCGATAAAGCCGTTGTAAAGTGCTCAGGGAATTTAGGGTGAGCATTTATCCCCGTGCCGACGGCTGTCCCTCCTTGAGCTAGTTTGGTTAAACCAGATGCTAAGAAGGAGATCTGATCAATATTCTGATCTATTTGTGTTGCCCAGGCGCTCATGCTTTGACTCATACGAATCGGCATGGCGTCCATTAAATGAGTTCTTCCTGTTTTTACATAGTGATCGACTTGGCTGGCTTTCATTTTTATAACTTGCGAAAGGTGCTCAAGGGCAGGCAGTAAATGGTTGGATATCTCAAGCGCTGCGCTGACATGAATGGCTGTAGGGATTACGTCATTACTGCTCTGACCTGCGTTAACGTGATCATTTGGTTTCACTTCACAACCAGCTTGAAGCGAGGCAAGAGTAGCGATCACTTCATTGGCATTCATGTTTGTACTGGTGCCGGACCCTGTTTGGTAGATATCCACTGGGAAATGATGCATTAGATCCGGTTTGGCTAATAGGTTGTGCGCAACGTGAATGATTGCATCGCCTATTACAGGGGTGATTTGATCGAGCTCTTTATTTGCGGCCGCCGCAGCCGCTTTAACCAAAATTAGCGCTCGTATAAAAGGCTCGGGCATTGGTTGGCCGCTAATAGGGAAGTTTTCAACGGCTCGTTGTGTTTGTGCAGCATATAATGCATCAGATGGTACATTGAGTTCGCCCATACTGTCGTGTTCAACGCGCGTGGATGACATTGTTAGCTCCTTATGAATGAAATGATCTGCTGTTTATTAACAGACAATAAAAAGAAACTAAGGTTTGGTTTTTAATGGTTGGGATTAGATGTCTTTAAATCTATGAGTGATGGCGTTTATGTAACACGACCTGAAAAAATGCTGATTCAGAAGCCTGCTAGGTCGGCTTCTGAATCAGAGCAAGGTAGGGCGGTAAGGTTTAAAAGCTGATTAAAGCAGATAAACCGGCGCTTACGTTTTCTTGTTGGCTATCACCTGAGCGATAGCTTAAACGCCCTTGCAGCGCCACCTTATCGCTTAACTTCCAACTGGCGCCTGTTTCAATCAGCCCATAAGATTTATCGGTTTTTTGGGTAGGTGTAGAAAATTGATTGTTTTCATAATCGACAAGTGCCAGCACTAGCGCATCATCATCTTCATTGGTTCGATAATGCCAAGTGATGTCCAAATAGGGAGAAAAGTTGCTATTAATGTCGTTTATAGCGGCAAAGTGCCAACCAGCATACAAGAGTGTGCTTTGCTGTGTGTGGTCATCAATCATCAGGCTGGTCGATGTCGTGCCGTCTGAGCTTTTCTCCTCTAAGCTATCAAAGGATACATATTGGTAGCGGGCCCCTAATATCGGGCCATGCTCTAATGCTTTATAGCTCGTGTAATAATTTAATTCGCCTTGGATATTGAACGATAAACTATCAGCATCGCTATGCATGGTGCGGGTCGCACTCAGTAGATCCACCTGACGATCTAGGTCGGTTTTGCCTGCCGTTACCATCATAGAGGTGTTTATGTGTAATTGGTCATACTCTCTGTGGTGAAAAAGGCTGAGCCCCACGCTTTGGTAATCCACATCGCCGCTGGAGTTTTCAAGATTAGCTTCATTCAAATGGATGGCAAAGCCTGTAGCGGACGTTTCGTTGGTTGGGATTAATATACCGGCTGAAAACCGTAAAGGAACCTTGTCATAAGGGTCGGAGCTACTGATGTTGGCATCAATCCATAAGTTATCGGCGCTCTCTGCAATGTGAGTATTCCTCAGCATGGTATGTAAATTCTGCTGAACAGTAGCACTTTCATTAATTGTTAGTTGATTAGCAGCATTGGCCAAGGCCGATCCATTAAGCATGCTGTATACATAATCGCTGATCAATTGATGGCCAGCGACAGTGGGGTGTGCAAAATCGGCAAAGGCATACAGCCATTCATCACCGGCAGTATAAGTTTCGCCTTCGATGCAAAATAGAGCTGATTCAACCGTGGGGCACAACGCCGTGGTTGTATTGAGTAATCCATACTGCGTTGGATTAGCTTGCAGCTCAGTGAACAGTCGATCAATATCCATCGGGATAACGGTAACCCCAAATGCTGCGGCTTGGGTGAAAAGTTGCTGATTATATGACTTGGTGAGCGTCGAGATTTGCGCGATTTGTTCAGCGCTTAAGCTGCTAGCAGTGGGTGTATTAGTTATATCTGGGATGCTTGGTAGTAAAATATACTGAGCACCTGCGCCTTCTAGCCTAGTGATGGCTCCCATGTTATTGGCGACCATGCCGCCTAAATAAGCGGGAACATCGGCCGCTGCCACATTACCTTCTAACATCCATAGAAAATCATTGCCACCAGCCCATAAAGAGTACAAAGCGTTGTGGTCTGCTTGACCATTTACACTGCCTAAATAGGTATCGACTTGATCAACTAGAGACATCGCAGTGGTAAATGAGTAGCCTTCTCCTTGTATGCGAGCACCGCCTTGAGCGTAGTTATTCCCACCTTGGTTAACCGGGGAGGCATTAAACCCATATCGTTCTGCGATGTTTTCGGCCCAAACGTTTCCAGGCGAAGTAGTAAACTTGCCTTCTCCCGTATAATTTGGGTTGGTTGAGAGTAAAAAAGGTAAGTAGGTACCCGAATCGGAGAGGCTATCGCCAAAAAAAAACATGTCGCTGTAATCCGCCGCTGCTGTCTGTACAGACAATGCAGCGACAAGACAACAAACCTTATCCATGGTCTTCATCATTCATCCTTAAACTGTGTTATTAAAATAATTAGCGGATTTTCTCTATTTAATGAATTAATTAAATAAAGAGTCTCCTTGTTGGTCGATTAGCAACTTAGCCTTACGAAAGGTTTCTTGTTGGCATAGCGCCTCACTGGGGAATTGGTCGGCACGGATAAAGTTATGTGATAACTCATCTTTGGTGACGGTTCCGTTTATTCTGTATTGGCCATTTTCTGATAACGGTTGAGCCGTAATGACATATCCTTTGTATTGTTCTGTTTGGTAAGTTTTTTCTCTACTTTCTTTAGTAGAAAACAATGAGGTAAGGATATTAATTATTGACATGATTTTATGACTATTTCGGTCGTTTAAAGCTGCAAACTATAAAGGTTTTTTAAAAAGGTTTGAAGTTTTAATGCAATGCAAAATTTTCTGCTATTCTTTAGTTAAGCTTATATTCAGATTATGGTTCATGGATGGCAACTAAAGACTATAAAGTTTCATTTTGGAACAGCGTGGCGCTGATGGCGCTTGGGGGAATATTTGTATTTGAGGCAGCAAAAGCGTCTGATAATAATGACAAATACTTAACTCCTGTCACATTGCAACTGCAGTGGTATCATCAATTTCAATTTGCAGGTTATTACGCCGCGCTACACAAAGGTTTTTATGAGGCTGCCGGGCTAGATGTCACCATCAAAGATGGGGGCTACGACGCTAAAGGGAATGCAATTATACCTGAAGCTGAGGTGGTTTTTAATCGAGCTCAATTTGGTATAACGCGAACTGATTTGCTCATAAACCATAGTCAGGGCCTTCCTGTTGCTGTGATTGCCAACGTAATGCAACACTCTCCCTATGTATTCATGACGCTAAAGGACTACGGTTTCTCTAGTCTAGAGGAGATAGGTCTTAATCGACCGGTCACGTTAAATTTGCCTTCGGTCAGCGATGGACGCAATGATGCTGAAGCTATGGCTGCTTTGAAAGTCGCTCATGTTGAGCCTGCTTGGTTGAATAATCGTTTTCCTACGTGGAAGATAGAGGATTTACTCAATGGCACAACAGAACTAATGCCCGCCTATGTGACAGATGGTCCATTTTTTGTTGAGAAAGAAGGGCGCACTCCGTTGATTATTAGCCCTGAAGATTATGGGATCGACTTTTACGGAGACCTCATTTTCACCAGTGTTAAAATGATCGAGCAGCAGCCAGACATTGTTAAATCATTTCGCGATGCTAGCCTACAAGGGTGGAAGTACGCTCTTGAACATCCAGCAGAAATTGTATCGCTTATCCATAAAGAATATCGTACTCGTAACGAGAATTATGACCTTGAGTTTTTAATCTATGAGTCTGCTGAAATTAAGAAGTTAATTAACCCTGATGTCATTGAAGTGGGTTACATGAATCCACTTCGATGGGAAAAAATTGCGAAAACCTATCAATCCCTAGGCCTAATTCGCGAATATGATATCGAATCGCTCCTTTATATCCCTCCCGCAAACCATCCTTTATCCGGCTATATTAAGTGGGTAAAGCTCCTAGTTTTACCACTTATTATTAGTTTGATTATAAGTGCATATTTATACTCGCTAACACGCCGATTAAGGAAAGAAATAGCACGCCGGCGAGAGGCGGAAGCGACGCTGAAGATTCAAGCCGAGCGTGATGCGTTAACGGGTTTGGATAACCGCTATGCTTTTCAGCGGAACTTTTCTCATGAATTTGAAAGAGCTCGTCGTTATAAACAACCTTTTTCGTTAGTAATGATAGATATTGACTTTTTTAAAGAAATTAATGACAAATTTGGTCATCTTGCCGGTGATGAAGTGCTCAAATCGTTAGCTAACGTAACCAGTGGCTTGCTCCGAGGGAGTGATCAGATGGCTCGTTATGGTGGGGAAGAGTTTGTTATTTTATTGCCCAATACCTTGGAATCGGAAGCCATGGCGTTAGCCGAAAGAATATTACGTGCCAACCAAAGCAATTGCGTTTTGGTTGATGGGCATTCGCTGCAATACACGATTAGTTTAGGTGTCACAGAACTCAGTGATGAGGATCAATCTATAAACGACTTGTTTAAGCGTAGCGATCAACTGCTTTATGAGGCAAAAGATGCAGGCCGTAATTGCATCAGGCGGTATGTGGGAAAGTTCGTACTGCAATAAATCGTCAGCTTGATGATGAAGCTGACGATTAGGGTTTACACTATTTACTCACCACTCTCTGTTGAACCAGAATCCAGTGCTGGCAGAGAAAAATGCGCAATAATCAGCTCAGAAGGAGACAGCTCCGCTGCCTCAGCCGCTTGCTCTAAACATTTCAAAGCATCTTTGGTTAGATTAATTGGGCTATCTGCCTTGTATGAGCGCGCGGCTACGATAGCTTCTTGAAACCGTTTTTTGTTGTCTGCAGTTAACCATTCATCGGCCCATTCTCTTATGTCCTGCACGGATGAAGTGCACTTGCGCCAATCTTTTAAAGCTTTTAAGTTTTTCTTGGCGGCCTTTTCATTAGTTTGATCAAACGGAAAGCTGTCCTCGCGAGCGATTTGAACCTCTATCCATTGAACTGCCATGGCTACATCGCTCTTTTTGATTTTCATAATTATCCTTGAACCGTCTGTGATTGGAAACAAGCAGATTTTGTCAAAAACACTATAACATTGATGTGAATTTTTTATGAAGATTTGGATGGGCTTATTTTATGCCGTTTAGCGATTCTCACGACGAGAGATAGCTAAAAGCAGTAAGTCGAGCCAGCGTGCCGGTAATAGGCGTTTTAAGTAGCCGAACAAATAAGTAGGGAAAGTAACATAGTATCGTATTTTAGGTCGCTTGCTGATTAAAATATGTTCTACTTTCTGTAAAACAGCCTCTGGGCCTAGTGTAAAAGGCGCATCTTTGTCGCTGGCACTCGCCAATCGCTTTTCTACTTGCTCGTAAATGGTTTGGTGGGGGCTGCCCTGAGTTTTAATATTCGTTTTAAATTTTGCGAATGCATTAACGCGAAACTGACTAGTAATTGGACCAGGTTCAATCAAGGATATATAGATGCCAGAGCCGTCTAGTTCTTGACGAAGAGTATCAGTGAGTCCCTCAAGTGCAAACTTACTGGCGTTATAGGCCCCACGGTACTGCATCGCTACTAAGCCTAATACAGAGCTATTGTGTATGATGCGGCCATAACCTTGCTTGCGCATGATAGGTATCACAAGATTGGTTAACTCATGCCAGCCGAATACATTGGTTTCAAATTGCTGGCGGAGTACATCCCGAGATAAATCCTCAACGGCCCCAGGTTGACCGTATGCGCCATTATTAAACAAAGCGTAGAGGTGCCCATTAGTTTGTTCAAGCACCCAAGTAACCGCCTGCTGAATAGACTCAGATGAGTCTAAATCCAGCTCACAAGCTTGTAAGCCGTAGGAGCGCAAGGCCATCACATCTTCGCTATTGCGGGCGGTCGCATAAACCGCATAGCCTTTTTCATGCAACGCAAGTGCAACATGCTTGCCTATTCCCGACGAGCAACCGGTAATTAAAATAGATTGGCTGGCAGGAGAGGTGTGAGTGTCAATGGAAGACATGTTAGCCTTAAAAATTGATAAGTTGGGCTACAAAATTAACACAGCTGTATAGCATATAGAATATTAGCTCGACCCAGATCGGTTTGATTTTGTTATGATTATCAAAAATTTATATCTGAAGGCATAGTTGATGCGTTGCGTTCCTTTTTTACTAGTTAGTTTGCTCTCATTTCCAGTAGCCACTATGGCCGCTTCTTATGAGGGAGCCGAGTCAGTGCCTTTATTTCATCCTTTGTGCTTTGAGCCTTTGATGGCACACGAAGATGACGGTGGAGCTTACGACATGGCGGCTTGTGCTGAAGAGTTTAAAGATATACCGGTTAAACACACACCTGATGGTGGTTTGTATGCAAAACGCCCAGCCCGGGAAGGCGAGTCGGCACTAACGGCAGGCTATGTGGTGTATGAGCCAATTGGTACACTGGACGAGGCCCTTGAACTTGTTTTGTACCATGATAAGCAACCCGAAAAAGCAATACATGCGCGTGTACTCGTCATGGCCAGGTTACCTGGGTTTTCTCCGTTATATAGGGAATACATCACAAGCATTGATGAAGCCGGCACGCGATGTAATGGAAGCATCCAAGGGGCTCGCTTAATTTCTGAAGCTATTTTAGAAGTCGATCTCAACGTTAATTCGGCAACGTTAATGAAGTTGGCTGCTCCCGAATTACCTTTAGGCAAAGCAGGCCAAGCCAGTGATGATATTGCTAGCCTGAGTCTCAAACCCAAAGACCAGTTGGATAATAACGAGTCTCACTGCATCGGTACCGTTACCAAAACATACAACCTCATTGATAGCAGAGAAGCCCTTAAAAGCCTATCGTTTATTACGGGCCTCAAACCGACGGCTGCTAACCCTTATCAAGCATGCTTCGATGCCTTGTTAGATGAGTTTATCAAACCGCCAGGCACCTTGGACTTGCAAGAGTTTGATTTATTTAAACAACTCTTTGTAAGCACATGCGGTATCAAATAAAACAAAGAGTTATCTTGCTTATCTATGAAAATACTTCACACATCTGATTGGCATCTCGGGAGACAGTTTCACAATGTTTCCTTGCTCGATGATCAGCGTCATGTATTACAGCAAATAATTGATTATGCCGTTAGCTCGGGCGTTGATGTTGTGATCATCGCCGGGGATATTTACGATCGTTCTGTCCCGCCCGCTAATGCAGTCAGTGTGATGAGTGAGGTTATAAGTCAGCTACATCAAGCCGGGATTATCGTTATTATCACCTCCGGCAATCATGATGGGGCCGAACGATTAGGGTTTGCGGCTGGAGTCATGGCATCGCAAGGTGTGCATATATTAAGTGATCTGTCTAAATTCTGTGAGCCAATAGTGGTCAATGATGAGGTCGCTTTTTATGGTATCCCATTTGCCGACCCTGTTAGTGTCCGCCATGCTTTTGGCGTGGAGGTAAATACACATGATGAGGCCATGGCATATTTAACACAGAGGATCACCGATATTGCTGATCCTTCCTTGGCAACCGTTGTCATAGCTCATTGCTTTATAGATGGAGGGGAGCCTTCTGACTCGGAGCGGCCATTATCATTGGGCGGCGCTGATTGTGTAAGTTATCAGCACTTTATGCCTTTTTCTTACACGGCGCTAGGCCATTTACACGGGCGTCAGTATAAAGGCAGCGAGCACATACGCTATTCAGGGTCACCCCTTAAATATTCCTTCTCAGAAACAAAGCAAATCAAATCATTTACGGTGGTAGAGCTAACACCATCGTCTTTTTCGTTTGAGCAAATCCCATTAATACCCAAGCGAGACATGCGACGTTTAGAAGGTGAGTTACAGCAGGTGCTGGAATCCGGTGTTAATGATAGCGCTCGTGACGATTATTTGTATGTCGCATTAACAGACACCCATGCGATTATGGATGTAATGAGTAAACTGCGGGACGTTTATCCCAATGTGCTTCATGTTGAGCGGCCAGGACTAATGAAAAGTAACGACACTCGCGCGCTCAATAAACAGCGTAAGCAACAAAGCGAAGAGCGAATGTTTAGTGACTTTTTTTCGCAAGTGATGGGTCAGCCGATGACCAAAGAGCAGCAGACCTGTTTGCATAAAACGCTCCAATCTTTACTGGAATAAGTACCACTTATACTATGACACCTATACAGCTAAGCTTTACTGCGTTTGGTCCGTTTCCTAAAAATGAAGTGATTAATTTCAAAAGCTTAGGGAAGAACCCTCTATTTTTGATTAACGGCCCAACCGGGGCAGGTAAAACAACAATCTTAGATGCTATGTGCTTCGCGCTTTATGGCAAAACCACGGGTGATGAGCGTGGTGGTGATCAAATGCGATGTGACTTAGCAGCGGCTGATACACTGACAGAAGTTGTTTTTAGTTTTCATATAGGAAATGCCAGTTACCGGATTCGGCGTGTCCCAGATCAGCCCCGACCCAAAGCTCGTGGCGAAGGCTTTACTCAACAATCGTCGGAGGCACAACTGTGGCAGTTAGATGAACAAGGTGAGCCTCAAAAATTATTAGTTAGCAGCAAGGTTACGCAAGCCAACCATGCCATGCAGCAGTTACTGGGTTTGAGTGTTGATCAATTCCGGCAGGTGATGGTTTTGCCTCAAGGCCAGTTTAGAAAGTTATTAACGGCGGGGTCAGCCGAGCGCGAAAAAATCTTTAGCCAGCTTTTCCAAACGGGTATTTATGCAAAGCTTGAAGAGGCGCTAAAGCGCCAAGCTTTAGAGTTGAATCGTGAGCTAGAATCGATTAACGATTCGCGACAAGCCTTGTTAAGGCAGCATGATCTTGAGCATACGACCGCGCTAGGCGTTGCATTAGACTCTGCAGATTCGCACCGTCACCAAATGCATCTGGCTAACCTTTATGCCCAAGCAGCTTTTTCATCAGCTGAAAAGGTACTCACTAGAGCAGAACAATTAGCAGCTACTTATGCTCAACTGGATACGCTGATAACTAAAAGAGAAGCACTTAATGAGCAATCCAGCCTTATCGAACAAGATAAAATTAAGCTCAATGCTATAGAGCGGGCGAAAAGTATTGCCGCGGTTTATCAGCATCAAGTATCAGCGCAAGCATCGTTAGCGGCTATTCGAGAGCGTCTGGCAAAAGCTAAAACTCATACAGAGCAGGCGACGATTGAGTACCAGCGTGCTCAAACACGACAAGCTGACATACCAGCTTTGCAGGATCGGGTGCGTTTAACGCAGGAGCAAATCCAGAAGCTAGAGCGTTATTCAGGATTGGTCAATGATTTTCAGAGTGCGCAAAGCCTTTATCAGGAATCCTCCCTGCAATTTGCGGAAGCGTCTACCCAGCGTGAACAAAAACGAGCTTCGTTAACCAGTAGCGTTGAAAGTCTTGATCAATGGGTGGCATACCAAAAGCAACAAAGTCAGTTAACAGAGGGATTGTCAGCAGCCCAGCAGCGGGTTTTTGAGTTAACAGCCGCTGTAGAGTTGGCTCAGAAGAGGGATATACTCGAAAAGCAGCGGAACGACTGCAAAGCTCGATTAGACGAATCTAGATCCGCTGGGTTACGTTTTAAGGCCGAGTTTGATGAATGCGAAAGTACAGCAACTCGATTAGAACGAGATTGGCACTTAGGACAAGCAGCCATACTTTCTAAATCACTCACACCAGGGGAGCCTTGCCCGGTATGTGGCAGTCAAGATCATCCATCTCCTCAGCCTTCTACTATTGAGGTTCCGACGCAGGAGCAAATAAAAGAAGCCCGTTTGCAGCTCTCTTTAAAAGATCAGAACCTCACACAGGAAAGATCCAACTATCGTTTTATAAATAAAGAGTTAGATAAATGTATTAACGACTTGTCTGAATGTGAAAAAAAGTTAAAAGATAATGCGGTGCTCAGCCTCAAAGATATTGAATCGAAATTAAGTGAAGCCGAAAAACAACACCAAGCAGGCCAACAGGCTGATATAGAGCGACGTGCAGCCGGTGAACAGATTGATAAGCTGAATCAGCAAATTAGTGCTCTGCGTGCTGAATTGGAGTTGCTTGAGCAAGAGGTCAGTCGTTTTCGAGCTGCCAAAGAGGTGGCGGCAGCCAATGCTGGCAAGCTGTCCGCTGATTTACCTGAGGAATACCGGGATTCTTCTGTGGTTGAGCAGGCACTCGTAAACAGTAGAACCGCTTTAGCGAATGACAACAAAGCTATTGAAGATATTACAAACGCCATACAAGCCGCTTACACCTCATTGCAAAGTCAAAGTGCAGTGGAGCAGGCGATTTCAGAAGAGCTGCCCGTTGTTGAAACCCAAGCGCTACAGGCTCGCGATGAGTTTACTCAAGCACTAAAGGCGAGCTCATTTGATAATGAAGAAGTTTTTAAAGAAGCCTATCAAGCTATTGATTCGGCTAGCTCCCTTCAGGAGCGTTTGCTTCAATACGATAATGCGGTTACTGCGAACAACGCCGCTATTGATCAATTAAAAGAACAAATTGGATCTCAAGAACGTCCAGATATCAATCGGTTATCGGATGATCTTAACAGTTATCAGCATGCCAAAACCGAAGCTAACAAGCATTGGGTTGCTGCAGATCATCAGGTATCTGACTTACTCAAAACCCAAGAACGATTAGATGCCATTGCTTTAAAAGCGCAAGAGCTTGATAAAGCGTATGCGGTAGTTGGGACATTGAGTCAGGTTGCCAATGGGCAAACATCCAGCCGAGTTAGCTTGCAGCGATTTGTACTCAGTGTGCTGTTGGATGATGTATTACTCGAAGCCAGCCATCGTTTATTGTTAATGAGTAAAGGGCGGTACAACCTGCTTCGCAAAGAAGAGCGCTCAGCAGGTAATGTTGCTTCTGGTCTTGATTTAGAAGTAGAAGACACCTATTCAGGACGAGTACGCGCCGTTGAAACCCTATCGGGTGGCGAAGGGTTTATGGCTGCTTTGGCGTTGGCATTAGGTTTATCGGAGGTCGTGCAGGCTTATGCAGGAGGCATTCGATTAGATGTGCTCTTTATTGATGAAGGTTTTGGTAGCTTAGATCCGGAATCGTTAGATTTAGCGATTCAAACCCTAATGGATTTACAGCAAGGCGGCCGGATGATCGGAATTATTTCCCATGTCGCCGAGCTTAAAGAGCAAATGCCTTTGCGCATTGATATAGAAACCAGCAGGCTAGGCAGCCGTATAGCAATGGCTGATCTGTAATGCTTTTAGTTAAAAATTGTCTGTTTTTTGCCGCTTTTTAGCGCAAATTTAAGGCCTGTGCGCTATTAATGATCAACTAAATTGAGTTAGCAATAGTGGATTTTGTCTAAATATGTATGCTGTTTTACTCGATCTTGATAAGCGAGCGGGGTAGCGCTTACCAGTTTTTTGAATTCTTTTAGAAAATGAGACTGGTCGGTAAAACCTAAATCACAAGCCATATCTGAGAAGGTGATTTCTTTATGGTTGATGGCGTAAACGGCGGATTGGCAGCGTACAATTCGGCAAAACACTTTGGGTGAAAAACCTAAATCCGATAAGAATTGACGCTGAATGGTTCGTGTTGTGTAGCCTGTTATCACTTCTAATTCATCAATTCGCACGTTTCCATTGTGGTCAAATATGTATTGTAAGGCGGCGATGGTTAGCGGTGAAAAATGCCGTGCTTTTTTACCGTTAAAATAGTCCTTAAATGAAGCCACTTGTGATAAAAAATCGGGCTCTCTGACTATTGCCTCAAACACTTGTTCTGCCTCGGTTGCAACACTCAAAAAACTGACATGTTGCTCTATTAAATCCTTGGCAGAAACGTCAAGCCAATCAGGCATGATCCCTGATGCAAATCGAACACCGAAATATCGATGTTTAGGAATCAACTCTATTTGCATGGCCTCCATTGGAGTTCCATATACTTCCGCTTTAGGCGAAGTTGTATCGCAGTCAAATAAGATATCAACACATCCGTCCGGTATAGCGAAAATAGGCTCTGCCGAATGCCCTGCCTCAAAACCATAATAGTGAGAAATAGTGGGGTGATCGGACCCTGCTAAACAAAATTCATCGGCCGCACTCATGACCATCCAAGGCTGTTTAGACCGAATTCTTGCTAAATGATTAACGATTGTTTGCTTAGGCATGGAGGCATCCCCAACGTTGAATATGTTGAGGCTCAGAGCAAGATAGATGCCAATACACATGATTTTACCGATTCGTTTTTTTGCGCATACGCCAAGCGTCAATATGTACATGTCTACCTGGATGCACGCTTTTGCGCTCTTTTTGAGCATGTCGCAAATTTACAATACGCCTCAAATCTACCTCCCTAGGATAAAAAGCACCTGATCACTATCTAGACGTTTTCACCGCTAATAGCTGACGTTGCAAGCAAGGTAGTGGCGTATTCAATCGCTCACAAGAGTAGGGGAATGTTATGTCTGACAATACCAAAATTGATTTTATCTATCTTTCTGAGCCCGACATGATTAAAGCGGGTGTCACTGACATGCATAGCTGCGTTGATACTATGGAAGATATGTTTGCCTTGCTTCACAAAGGCGACTATCGCATGGCAGGGCCAAACAATGATTCACATGGAGCCATGGTGACGTTTCCTGAGGAGCCTGAAATTCCTACCATGCCAAGGCATACACCGGACCGTCGTCTGATGGCAATGCCGGCTTATTTAGGGGGTGACTACAAAACATGTGGCGTTAAATGGTATGGCTCAAACATAGCGAATCGTGAAAAAGGCCTGCCACGCTCTATTTTGATGTTTACCCTCAATGATGCTGATACAGGGGCGCCTTTGGCTCATATGTCTGCAAATTTGTTGTCGGCATACCGTACTGGCGCAGTCCCTGGTGTTGGCGCTCGTCATTTGGCGCGGAAAGATTCAAAGGTTGTGGGTCTGTTGGGGCCAGGCGTCATGGGTAAAACCTCCATTGCTGCATTTATGGCTGCCTGCCCTGATATTGATACGCTAAAAGTTAAAGGCCGGGGCCAAAAAAGTTTAGATACTTTTCTTACGTGGGTTAACCAAACCTTTCCTCAAATCACTAATGTGCAGGTTGTTGATACGTTAGAAGATGTCGTACGGGATGCTGACATAGTGACCTACTGCAACTCCGGCGAAACCGGCGACGTGTCCACATACCCTATTGTGAAGCGGGAGTGGGTAAAACCGGGCGCTTATATATCTATGCCTGCTTATTGCCGATTCGATGCCGATCTTGAAAAAGACGATGTTCGAAAAGTCATGGACAACATTGGTCTTTATGAAGCTTGGTATGAAGAAGCGCCTAAGCCCAGCCATATGTACATCCCTATTATCGGTTGCCGCTTTATGGACATGATTGACGAAGGGCTCATGAGTAAAGATCAGCTTGAAGATCTAGGTGCGATCGCGGCAGGTGAAGCGCCAGGGCGAAAAAATGATGAAGAAATTATCGTGCTATCTGTCGGTGGCTTACCAACAGAAGATGTCGCTTGGGCAACAAAAATCTACCAAAACGCAATCAAGCAAGACATTGGAGTGAAGTTGAATTTGTGGGATACCCCCGCGCTCCGTTGATGCCCCATAGCAGGTAACGATCATTAAGCGATGCAGTTTGGCATCGCTAGCCCAATTCATAGGAAAAGTCATGAGCAATATTATCAAAGTTAAGACCGGTTCTCCGTTTGAGGATATGGGTAGCTATTCACGGTTAGTCGCTGTTGATGATTGGATTTATGTATCTAATACGGCAGGCCGTAACCCAGATACAAAAGAAATCAATGAGGACATCATTCAGCAAACCAACCAAGTGTTTTCAAATATTGAGCGAGCACTTGCCAGTGTTGATTCCAGCCTAGCTGATGTTGTTATGTCGCGCGTGTTTATTCAAAACCCAGATGATACAGCGACTGTAATGGAAGTGGTTGGTAGTAAGTTTCGTGGTATTGACCCTGCTACTACTGTTACTTGCCCTCCTTTAGGATCAACGATTTACAAAGTTGAATTGGAGGTGACGGCTTATCGTAACGCATCAAAGCGGTCTGTTACTCGTATTAATCTAGCCTCAACATAATCGATAGGATACGCATTATGACTAGCAAGCTTATCCCTATATCGACGCAAACAGCGATACCCCAATCCACATCAGTTGTCATTATTGGCGGAGGAATTGTCGGAGTCTCTGCTGCACTCTCTTTAGCAGAAAAAAACATTCCAGTGGTGTTGCTTGAAAAAGGGCAAATAGCGGCTGAGCAATCATCGCGAAACTTGGGCTGGATCCGTAAGACAAGTCGTCATGCTAATGATGTTCCTCTTGCTCAAGCCGCTGACCGTATATGGGCCAAGATGGCTGAGCGTGTTGGTGCTGATGTTGGTTATCGACAATCTGGCATTATGTTTTTAGCTAAAACTGCTGAGCAAATGTCGATTCACGAGAGCTGGCTATCATCCGTTAGTGATCTGAATCTGGGGTCTCAATTACTAAGCCCTAAAGAGATTGACAAGCATGTACCCGGCGGCAGAGGGATGTGGAAGGGGGGAGTGTATACACCTTCGGACGGCCGAGCTGAACCGGCTATTGCGACTAGCGCATTAGCCAAAGCCGCAATGAATGCGGGGGCTATTTTGATACAAAACTGTGCTGTGCGTGATCTTTCTAGATCGGCAGGGAAAGTCAGTGGCGTCATAACAGAGCAGGGAGAAATTGAGTGCGATCAAGTGCTACTAGCGGGTGGGGCTTGGTCGAGACGCTTTTTGGGCAATATGGGTGTTTCTTTACCAACCCTACCTGTTGTTGCATCAGTGTTGCGCACCAAACCGATGGAAGGCCCCACTGAAATAGCAGTTGGTGGACCCGATTTCTCTTTTCGTAAGCATAAGGATGGTGGGTTCATCATTATGCAACGCGGTAAAGTTGATGCGCCGATTACGTTAGACCACCTCAAAATAGGCCTGCAGTTTAAAGATCAACTGAGATTTGGAAAAGACGCACTTAACATTTCATTGGGAACTCCCTTCTTTAAAGATCTGATAATGCCAAGGCGCTGGTCAGCAAATAAGCCAACACCGTTTGAGGCGGAGCGGGTTAAAAATCCCGCAATTAATCATCAACTTTTACAAGATGCGCTCCAAAACACGCATCAAGCATGGCCTCAGTTTGAGCAAGCTGAAATAGAAGAATCTTGGGCAGGACTGATCGATGTAACGCCCGACTCCACTCCTGTAATTGATCGTGTCAAAGCAATACCAGGCTTAACTGTTGCGACCGGGTTTTCTGGTCACGGTTTTGGTACAGGGCCAGCCGCTGGGCAGCTAGCGGCGGACATTGTTTTGAACGATACCTTACTGGTTAATCCCGACCCTTACCGGTTCGATCGTTTTTAAACTGATAACACTGTTATTCCATAAGGAGCATAACAATGAGCTACATATCAACGACTGAAAGTTTAAAAATGGCGAGTTCACCCGTCATTGCAAGCAATAGTAAAAAAATGGGCTTACTAACAATGATGGCGATCTGTATAGGTCTCGTTATTGTGCAAGGGGCTATGATATCCGCTATGCAAGGTATTGGCATGGGAGGAATGACCTTTGTCTTTGCCATGATTGCCGCGCTAATTATTTCGCAATTCAATGCGATGAGCTTTGCAGAACTGTCGCTTATGTTTCCTCAAGAGGGGACATTGGCGACCTATACGCAAAAAGCTATTGGTCACTTTCCTGCTATTGTTTCTGTGTTTGCTGGCTATGTCATTGTTGCGAGCCTAGCGGTGCCCGTGGAGATGTTTTTAGTCGACGCAATGCTGGCAGAGCTACTGCCCGGCGTTTTCCCTGAAAAGGTAGTCCCCATACTTATTTTAATTGCACTAACTGTGACCAATTTAGTGGGTAAGAATGTGTTCTCTAAAGTTCAGAATTTTATTGCATTTATACTTGTAAGTGTAATGATTTTGTTAGGATTAATGGCGATAACGGATGCTGATAAACCGCACCCTGTTATAACTGGTACGCCAGTAGATTGGGGATTTAGCGGGGTGGTAGATGGCAGTTTTATTGGTCTGATAGCCTTGGCCATGTGGTTGTTTGTTGGCTCCGAATACATATGCCCAATGATCAATGAGGTAAAAGACCCTGTTAAAAATATCCCACGCGCTATGCAGATGTCATTGTTTGCCATTTTTGGGATATTTCTAGCATTCGTGTTTGGCGCTAGCTTATATATGGACACCGAGACGCTTCTGACTGCGCCAATCCCATACCTTAACTATGCCAATGCGGTATTTGGTCAGGCGGGTTTATTTATCGCTACGGTAATGGCTTTGGCCGCCACCTGCAGTACGGTAAATACTATATTGGCAGCCTTACCTTCAATGCTGCATGGCATGGCCGAGCAAAAGCAGGCCTTTCCACAGCTTAAATCGCTCAATCGATTTAACACGCCATGGGTTGGTATTCTGATGATGGCTGTATTTACATCAATTCCATTTATTACATTAGGCATCGACTCATTGATTGTTCTTGTTATAGCGGCAACAACCAGTTATCTGTTGGCTTATATCATTTCCCATATCGATGTGATTGTTTTGCGCCAACGACACCCCGAATTGAATCGCCCGTATCGCACACCGTTTTACCCGCTGCCGCAAATAGTTGGAATTATTGCGATGGTGTATGTCATCATCAACAATTCACCGGCGCCTGAAATGACATCCATGATATTTAGCATTGCCGGGGGGATGTTAGCTGTTGTTGGTGTGATTGCTGCGCTGTGGGTTAAGTTCTATATGAAACGCAATCTTTTTCAGCCAGATATGACATAAAGTAGGGTAGAGCTAAGGCTTAAATCTGACTCAATGAGCAGTCGTACTAAAAAATAGACGGGCAGCACGCCTGTCTATTTTTATATTTAGGCTTTGCATTCGAAGTTAGTCCTCGCTATTAAAGGCACAATGGCCTCCTTTCTCTCGTTATCTCGATTAGATTGCTATCCAAAAGTTACTATCTTAAAATGATACGTATCAAATAATACGTATTGTGTACTATATGCCTAGAAAATCTGATACCCGAGAAAAAGTCTTCGCTGCAGCTGATCAACTATTGCAGCAAGGGGCAAAGCCTACCCAACAAAGTATTCGCGATCTCATTGGAACAGGAAGCATCAGCACTATCAATGCCGCCCTTAATGATTGGTGGGCAAGCTTGGCTGATAGGGTCGCTCGTAAAAATGAACACCCCGAGCTACCAGAACCTGTTCTGACTGCTGCGAACCAGCTTTGGGATCAAGCCCTTGCTTACGCTCATCATAACCTAAATCAGCAACGAGCCGAGTTGCAGCAAACACTGGGCGATATTAAAAAGCAGTCCAACGAAGAGCTTAACAACCTCAGACAGTTAGTTGATCGCCTACAATACAGTAATGCCAACCTGCGGTCTGAATTAGATGAAGCATTTCGAGCATCAAAAGCTGAACAAGTAAGAGCGTCATCACTTGAGACTCAAGTTATTCGGCTAACGTCAGAGCGCGATGACTTGAGCCGTAAAGTGAAGCAATTGGAGCGACTATTTGATAAAGATCAGACTAACGCTTCAAAGGGGGGAGCCAAAGCTGATAGTCAGCATCAAGAAAAGATGATTGAGCTTCGCGTTGAAAACAAAGTTCTCTCAAACAAAATCAAAGAGTTAAACGACTTACTTGCCATCAAGTCTACTGAGAACGAGCAGCTAATACGACAGTTGGCCTCCCAGGAAAAAGAAGCATTACAACAGCAACATAGGCTAGAATTGGTTTTGGCGCAGCAAGACGCTCGCTATGAAGATGTGGTTAATTCCCTGAATCATTGCAGGCTTGAACTTGCTCAGGTTAAAGATAACAATTAGCACGTATGTATAATGGTCGGTCTATCAGGAAAAAACATGGATACAGTTCTACCCGTTAACGCTGATTTAGAAACTATACGAACAGCATTGCAAGAATTATCAGCGGGTGAATCTATTGCCTGCCAATCTGAGACGGTTTTCTCTAAAGCTAAGTTGTTATTGGTAAAAGAGAAAATAACGGGTGTGAGCATTCAGCTAATTGATAGCGATGGCTATGTGATACGCCAAGTGACCGGTAAGCGACGCAGCGATGTAGAGGAGGGCGAGTTTAGCGATCGACAGCAAGCTGTAATCCGTGCATTGGAAAAAGTATTAAGGCATTGTAAGCAGGAAGGTGTTCGTTTAGTAGGCTATAGTGATGAACTTGTTGCTTACCCTGCTCGGTGCAAGGATTTGAGTCAGGCCTCTGTATATGCTCTAGATGTGGATACACAGGGCGTTTATACGGGTGCTGATTCAGATTCGACGTGGGTTGAGTAATGAATTAACCTTCGCAAGTTCAAAGTGCTATAAGAGAATCAACCAAAGTATGCAAAAAGCTAAAGTTTTGTTAGTGGACGACCACGATATCGTTCGTGCAGGGTTTCAGCAATTACTGGATATGCATCCGCAAATCGAGATTATTGCTCAAGCCAATAACAGCCAAAAAGCCTTTGAAATCTACAAGTTAGCCAAGCCTGATGTGGTGATAATGGATCTGTCTATGCCCAGCGATGCGGATTCTGTAGAAGCCACCACAGCCCAAGGTGGCATAGAAGCCATTAGTAAGATTATGAGCTTCGACACCAATGCTAAAGTCATTGTGTTAACGGTTTGGGAATCTAACCCTTATCCCGCTAATCTTGTTAAAGCAGGTGTTAAAGGCTACCTAACTAAGCGCTGTGCGCCTGATGAGTTAGTTCAAGCCGTATTAACCGTTTACAAAGGTGGTGAGCATTTCTCAGAAAGCATCAAAGCCATAATTAACGGCTCAGAAGGCGAAGAAAGCCCGCTGTCGCAATTAACTAAACGAGAGATGCAGATATTTGGTTTGCTAGCCAAAGGCCAGTCTGCAGCCTTTATTGCTGAATCAATGTTTTTGAGTACTAAAACGGTTCATGCCCATCGCTCCAATATATTACGCAAGCTTAAACTTTCTAATAATTCTGAATTAGTCCACTTAGCCATTCGAGAAGGAATCGTTCAACCTTGAGGATTCAAGAAGCCGAAAACCCATTATTAGATTCTGAGTTTTTTTGGTATAGCATCCTCGAAGGTGATCAAATCATCATTGAGGTAGATTATTTTGTAGATCACGAGCTTGTTCTGCGCCGTGGTCGTCCTTATCAAGTCCTTTCTAAAATAGAAACTGATAGCTGCAATATGGCTTTTATTGTTGAGTCTGACATTACAGGCCAATTAGTTTTTATCCATCCATTCATGATCGACGATTACATTCTTAATCCGCAGCGGCCATCTATAAACTAAAACCAATTTTTTGAAGTAGGTAATCACCGTAACGGAAATGCCGTTATAGCGTATCTTTACCGATAAATACAACTTCGTGTAATGTATATTATGTTAAATTGTATATTATCTTACTCCTATGATGTGAAGAAGACATATGCTTTTTAGTAAAACAGAGGTTCAGCTAATTATTCCTCTTATCCTTATCCTCTTTATTGGAGCTGTAACCATTAGTAGTTCATCACATATCGATTTGTTGCTTAATAATTCAATTTAAGCCGTTGTAATGCGCACAGGCGTTAAGATTTATTTTTTGCGGGTAAACTCCCACTCTAAGCACGTAGCGCACGGTAATATGTTTTGATTATATTTGAGTGTTGATTCTATTCTGTACGAATAATACATATTTTGTATTGTTTAAATGAATGAACAGTACAACCTTATAGCTACCTGCTTTAGTGTAACCTCACCTCCTCTGCTGCTATTAATGAATGCTTGGCTCTTTCGCGGCTTATAGAGCAGGGAATCTCAAAACTGTGAGGTCATATAAAAAAGGACAGGTTTAGTTTTCGCTGGGGGAATGCATTGATATGCGTGAGTTTACTGCGAAGTACTTTGTAGGTTTTCAGAATAACAATAAGTTGATACTTAGCTGCACATGCAGTCGCATTTTAAATACCTGGTATGAGGAGGTACAGGAGCACTCTATATTACCAGTAGTAGACACTACTGGTAATATAGGGCTTTGAGTTGTTAGGATTCCTTCAAATTGTTTTACCCAGCAAAGCCTATGTAGAAACATGTCATTGACGAAATATATGTGTGGAGTTGCCAAGGCATGTTACAAATAGCCTTCTATAATCAACCGATCAAGGACAGACTATGATAGTTACTTTCTCAACCGATGCTTTTGGCGATATGACAATGTTTGGTGATGTTGCCGTCTCTTTGCTTAAAAAAATGGGCCACAGTGGTACTGTGCCCGGTGCGATTATGGCGGATGACGTCCCTGCTGCTTTGGCTAAACTAACAACGGCTATCGAGGCTCTTAAAGAACAGCAAGCTGACCCAAACAGTACATCTAACAAAGATGAATCAGAGCCTGCTGTTAGCTTGGCCAAACGCGCTTTACCCTTGACAAACTTGCTGAATGCCGCTGCCGAAAAAAAGACTGATGTTATGTGGGAATAATAGAAAACCTTTTTATAATTAGTAATTTAATGCTGATTCATAAACAATTTCTTACTAAGGCGTATTTGCTGTGTCTACTCGTTCTTTCCCTGGTATGCCGTTGTTTGATTCGGCTACGTATTTTAATCAAATACCGAGGAATTCAGTCTTTCCTGATGCCTCGCCTGCGGTAGAGATATTTGTGTTAGGCCTGTCTGTTGAGGGGGCGCTGGATGACTTCCGATACACAAAGGATTTTTTATTAAGCTACAGCAAGAAAAGCCAAGATACGTACGATAAGTTTAGAGGCGATGCGGAGCGTTTGTTGCTGTGGTCTTGGTTGGTGAAGCGTAAGTCTGTGTCGATGTTGCGTAGGCGAGATTTAGAAGAATACACCGACTTTGTAGCAAAACCCGATCCTAGTTGGCAGTCAGAATCCGTGGAAAGGCGTTTTACCCGTAAAAATGGTCTGCGTGAACCGAATCCTCGGTGGCGGCCGTTTCGCTTGGCGGGCGCTGGCAAAGGGCGTTTGAACACTAAATCATGGCAGGGTTTGTTTTCTAACTTGAGTGTGTATTTCAATTACTTGATGGCAGAAGATTATGCACTGGGTAATCAAATCCCGATCGTTAAGAAAAACTGCCCCTACCTGATACAGCAATCGGGGATTAATACGGTCCGTCGTTTGTCCGAATTGCAATGGGAGTACCTGCTAAGCTCCGCCCAATCCATGGCAGATAAAGAGCCGTTACACGAAAGGACGCTTTTTGTTATAGCCACGTTAAAGTCGTTAAAGTTGCGTATTTCTGAGTTATCTGAACGGCCTAATTGGTTGCCTGTGATGTCGCATTTCCATCGCGATCACGAAGGTAACTGGTGGTTTAGAGCATTTGGAAAAGGCTCCAAAGAGCGCGATGTGTCTATCTCTAATGAATATATTCAGTTTTTAATCCGTTACCGTGAGTATCGTGGCTTATCTCCCCTGCCCTCTAAAGACTCGTCCGAGCCGCTCATAGAATCGCGTGCGGATAATCGCGGCTTGGGGAGCCGTCAGTTACGAAATATCGTTGAATTGGCTTTAAATGAAGGATGCGACGCGTTAGTTAGTGATGGCTTTATTGTTGAAGCAACAGAGCTACGTGCGGCAACCACGCATTGGTTGCGACATACTGGCGCTTCTATGGAGGTAGCCGCGGGGAGAAACTTAGCTCATGTTCAAGCTGATTTAGGACACGGGAGCATTCGAACTACGGATGAGTTATACGTTGATTCGGACAATATGGAGCGGGCATCCAGTGCTAAAGGGCAAGAGGTCTAAGCGGTAAACAATAAAAAAGGCAGCGGAGTTTTGCCCTCGCTGCCTTGTGTTCTTAATGTGAAGCTTTTAGCGCAGTATCAACATAGGAAGGTGCGTATTCTCGATCATCTTTAACGTGTTGCTCCCCAAAAATGCCTGAGCTAGCTTGGAGTGCGAGAAAGCTCCCATCACCAGCATATCCACCTCATTATTGGTTTTGTAATCCATTAATCCGGCAAAGATGGCATCTTCTAAAAAGCTGGCTTTCACATCAAAGCCGCTATCGCGCAACATTTTTTCTGTGGCTTTAAATTTCTCCATTAAGCCGCTTTGCTTGTTTTTTACCGTGACCAAATGGCACGTCATGCCATGCAAGAGTCCGCCTTCGATAATTCGCTTAACCGCTTTATCTGCCGTCTCTCGTCCGTCGTAAGCCAACATAAAGCTCTTAGGAGCGGAAAAGTCTTTATTAGCAATCAATACCGGGGTATGAACTTGGCGGATCACCTGCTCAATATGGGAGCCAATTGCATTAAAATCAGGTTTGTTGCCTTGCCCTGAGCGGCCTATCACAATTAAACGTGCATCTGATTCTAAATCGCAAATAGCTTCTACAATGTCACTATGGCGCTGGGTCTGTTCGATTTGAGCACAGCCTTGCTGTTCGGCAATTGTTTGGGCATTAGCAAGCATCTCTTTACCCATTTCAAGCGCGACTTTACTCCGTTGCTCATCCAGCGCTGCCATTTCTTTTAATAAAGAAGAGCGCGCGCCTAAACCAATTGCCCCACTCAGGTCTTCAGCAGCCGCCACGTTCTCTTTTTCGATAGCATGCAGCAATAACAGAGGTTTACTGAGTTTGTTAGCGGCCCAAATGCCAGCACTACACACGGCATTGGAAAAAGCTGAGCCGTCTAAACAAGTAATAATTTTATTCATTGTTATCTCCTCAGTGACCTGCCATCAGTTTTTCAACTTCTTTGGGATCGTTTAGGACGCCAAACTTATCGACAATCGTTTCTGTTGCTGCACTCATGCCAACGACTTCGACCTCTGCGCCTTCGCGTTTGAATTTGATAACGACTTTATCAAGCGATGATACCGCTGTGATGTCCCAAAAATGCGCATGCGTTAGGTCGATAACCACTTTATCAACCACTTCCTTGAAGTCAAATGACTCAATGAACTGCTCAGACGATGCAAAAAATACCTGACCAATCACCTGGTAGTTACGCACGCCGTTTGTTGCTTGTTCTGATTTAACGACCATAAAGCGGCCGATCTTGTTCGCAAAGAACAATGTAGCCAGCAACACACCAACAAATACACCCAACGCTAAGTTATGAGTAGCCACAACAACGATCACCGTTGCAATCATTACAATATTGGTTGATAGAGGGTGTTTTTTAAGGTCGGTAATAGAGCTCCATGAGAAAGTACCAATGGATACCATAATCATTACCGCGACGAGTGCCGCCATAGGGATTTGTTTAATCCACTCATCTAAAAAGACAACCATGATGATCAGCAATGTACCGGCTACGAAGGTCGATAGCCGTCCACGACCACCAGATTTTACGTTGATGATTGATTGACCAATCATTGCGCAACCGGCCATACCACCCATTAAACCAGCACCAATATTAGCGATGCCTTGGCCTTTACATTCTTTGTTACGGTCACTTTTTGTATCGGTTAAATCATCGACAATAGTGGCTGTCATCATGGATTCTAACAAACCAACAATAGCTAAACCGACAGAGTAAGGAAGGATGATATACAAGGTTTCTAGGTTAAGTGGTACATCAGGCCATAAAAAGATAGGTAAGGTATCAGGTAACTCACCCATGTCTCCTACAGTACGAATATCGAGCCCAATCATCATGGCAACGGCCGTTAATACGATAATACATACCAAAGGCGATGGAATCGATTTGCCTACAACCGGCACGTATGGAAACAAATAAATGATCCCCAAGCCTGCGGCCGTCATTGCGTAAACATGCCAAGTCACGTTGGTAAGCTCGGGCAGCTGTGCCATAAAGATTAAAATAGCCAGCGCATTAACAAAACCAGTAACTACAGAGCGCGATACAAACCGCATTAAGCTACCTAACTTTAGATAGCCGGCTATTATCTGAATAACACCCGTGAGTAGCGTTGCTGCTAAAAGGTATTCAAGGCCGTGGTCTTTGACTAAAGTGACCATCAGCAAAGCCATCGCGCCAGTAGCGGCCGATATCATGCCAGGGCGGCCACCCACTATCGCGATGATAACTGCGATACAGAATGAGGCATACAAACCTACTTTAGGGTCAACGCCTGCAATAATAGAAAAAGCGATTGCTTCAGGGATTAAGGCCAACGCCACTACAGTGCCGGCCAGTAAGTCGCCCCGAATATTAGAGAGCCATTCTAGTTTCATTTTTTCAAGCATAGTAAACCTTGTCATGTGTTTAAAACAACGCTGTCTCGGCGCTCAGCTTCAAGCGATTGCTCTTTAGCTGCTGTGCAGATTCTACGTTTTTGATAGTTGCGATACTTTTAAAACTGCGGTTGCTAACAGATAGCACACATCGTTTATCCTTTGATGACAAACGCGCGGTTATAAGTTCTGATTCCAAACGTACCCACCGCAGACGCGGTATTAGGGTGTCATCCGAAAACGATGACTGTTTGAGGAGAGGTTGCCTAAGGTGGCGTGATCAGCAAAATGCTTACCTTATATCCATTTAATGATTGGCCGAATTTTACAATAATTTACCATGTAAGAAAATAACAACCTGCCGTCTAGGCTTTATTTAGTACTCTGTTAGTTTTGCCCAAATCAATATCATCCCTATGGTTCATCTTTACCGTGTATCCAGTGCGTTAACGGCAGGTTGAAAAAGCGCTTACAAGCAGAGTGTAGGCACTAACCCATTAAGGACTCATTGCTTTGCTGTCGGATTACGCTAAAATACTGTAATTATATACAGTGCAGGATTGTGTCATGCTTCGATTTATTCCTCTTAAAGCTCAAGCGGGTATCGCAGGGTTCGAGTCCCCTGCTGCCGAGTACACGCAATTATCCTTAACCTTAGATCAAATCTTAATTGACCACCCTTCAGCTACCTATTTGGGAGTTGTTGAGGGCGAATCGATGACGGGGGTAGGGATTTTTCCTCACGATATTTTGGTAGTCTCACGAGCAGAAAAAGTTATCTCTGGCGATGTCATTGTCGCCACGTTAAACGGTAATTTTGTGTGTAAAATTGCCGATACTAAAAATATGCGGCTACTGTCCTCAGCCAAAGGCTTTAAAACTTACCAATTAAATGACGGCGATGAGTTTCTAGTTGAGGGGGTTGTAACGCGCTCAATTCGTATGCACCGGCCTTTTAAACGTGGGTTAGTGTAAAAAAACCAATTTAATGCCTGAGTGCTTTCGCGAACTTAGCGCGTTTTGCCACACGCCATCCCTGATCATTTATTGGCGTAGCTGTAGCTCGTGATCACCTATCTTTAAAATATTCCAGACAGGCGGCTTAACCTCCATTTTGTTATGTCTAATATCGTCTATTATTTGCGATTCGCTAAGCCCCTCATGACGACCAAACGAGGAATGCTTCCACTGATCATCCGCAAAATAAAAAAGGTATATCTGAATTCGATTACCCTCTTGTTCCGTAATGAGTAAATAGTCGGTTTGTTGATCTTTATTTAAGTCTATTGGCTGTAAATAGGTAGCGCTCAGTTGCCTAAACAACCAGACATTATTAACCATCATGTCGTAGATAGGCTTTTCCAGAGATTCAGGTAGTTCTCCGTTCAATACGTTGATCGTAGCGATGAGGGTGTCTTGCTCGACCGCTGCCGCTTTGCCTCGTTCAGTAAATAAAGCATCTATCTTGATGGTTAGCTTGAGATTATCTGGATGCTTTGCTTTTAATGCGTTAAGCGCATCATAACCGGGCTTGGCTAAGTTATATCTGAGGTAATAAAAATCAACCTCCTCCAGTACTAAATCATCATGACTAAGCAGGTTAATTTGGCTATGTGCCGATATTTTTCGAAAATCAAGAATAGGAGTATTAACAAGTAACATAGAGCCAAGTACAACAACGCCCATGCGAATGTTTATCCAATTAAGGCGGTATAGCCAATTATCCCGTTTCGACACAATGCTCCACGAATAGCCGCACGAAAATAAGGTTAGTAGACTCCACAGTAGCCAAGCCCAGCAGCGGTCTACACTCCAACCGTATTGCTCGATACGCACATAAAGTCCATAAGCACTGATGATGCTATAAATGGGCAATAAGGCTAAACCAATATAGATGAAGCGATGAATAGCCGTTGGATAAGGCCGCTGGTTAGGATCATCTTGATAAACGGCATTAGTAAAAAACAGGAGAATAGCCTGCATCCATAAGATTAATAGACTGCCCCCCGATTCCCATAAAGGCGTTAGCCCTGTAAATGGCAATGAGAGTAAAAAAATAATCGATACAAAAATTAAGACAACCAATAAAAACTTCATCAACGCTTGTTGAATTCTGGTTAGTGTATCAATGATGCCGGACTGCTGACGGAATATGGCAATGCCTACCCCATTCGCCAAAGAAAGTATCGGATAATAGAAGTGAGGCTGTTCAAATAGCGTTTCGAAGAAGGTGATATCAATAGCGTCAAATAATGCCCCCCACAGCTTTAAAATACCCCAGAAGCACAGCATAAATACAAGCGCGGCACCGAATGTTAAAAAGTTGCGCCAAGATAATTTAAATAAACGGCTGTAAGTGGGCTCTTCTCCTCTTCCTGGTACGGTAAAATGCTGTATGTACATCAGCCCCTTAAACGTTGCGATGGAGAGGGTGCCAACTAAAACAGGGATGAGTTCGCCGTAACTGTCTTGGGGCTGGAAGGGGCTGACTTGCGTTCCTGTGTAATAACCTAGCAAAAGCGCCACGCTCCCCGCTAACATAGCGAAGGCGTAAAGCATTCCGTTTGCTTTGTTATTTAAGGCTAATAGCAAAATGGTTGGAGTGACTAGTGTGAAGCTATAAAGTCCAAACAACCAAGGTAAGTTATACGAAGGCCAGAAGCTTTGCTCGATTGATTGATGCAGCACAAGCAAGGCTAAGCCTTGGAATAAAGCAATGCACAATAGCGTTAAACGCTGGTTTATATCAGTCATTTGCATAATTACATCCTTGTAAAAAAGCCAGTTTAGCATTGAATTTTCAATTCTTTGAATAACCTATACCTAAGAGAGTGAGGAAACTGGCACATAAAGTCTTTTATTGATTTATCAGTACATCACTCTAATATGCTGTATATATAAACAGTTATTTGAGTGTTGTGTGATATGTATGCGTTATGTGATGTCAGTGCGATGTATGCCAGTTGCGAAAAGGTGTTTGACCCGAGCATCCGTAAAAAGCCCGTGGTGGTGTTAACGAATAATGATGGGTGCATTTGTGCCACTTGCCCTGTGGCACGCAAGATGGGCATTGGTAAAAGCTTTGTGCCCTACTTTACCGTCAAGAATGAGTTGGCGGCCGCTGGCGCTGTCGTGCGTAGTTCTAATTATGAACTCTATGCTGATCTGTCCCAGCGTTTAATGGATACCTGTGCGCGCTTTGCGCCTGACCATCATGTTTATAGCATTGATGAATGCTTTTTATACTTTGGCTCTTATGTTCCCGATATAGGTTGGGAAGCGCATGCTCGCGATATTCGGCGTACCGTCTGGAAAGAGGTGCGTTTACCGATAGGCGTGGGCATAGGCCCTACGCCAACCCTAGCGAAGGCCGCTAACCATGCTTCCAAGCACATTGCCGGCTTTAATGGTGTGGCGGTGATTGATAATGAAGCGGTGCGCCGTCGCGTCTTAAAGCAGATGTCGGTGCGTGATATTTGGGGTATTGGTCGTCGATTAGCACGTCGATTAAATGAGATGGGTATCGAGAGCGCGTGGCAATTGGCACAATCCAAGCCTGCGCTGATGCGTAAGCATTTTAGTATATTGGTTGAGAGTACCGTACATGAGCTCAATGGTATCCCTAAATTATCATGGGATGATGTGCGTGCACCCAAACAACAAATTTACTCCACCCGGTCTTTTGGGGCACGTGTTACGGATAAATCCGTTTTGCGCCAAGCGTTGTTATCTCATGTTGGTATTGCGGCTAGTAAACTACGTCGTCAGCAAGGGTTGGCGAGTACTCTGCAGGTGTTTGCCAGTAATTCACCGCATGATGGCGAGCCGTTTTATCGTAAATCATTTACCTATCAGTTTTTGACTCCGACCAGTGATACAACCGTGATAGCTCATGCGGTGAGTGGTTTAGTGGACGGTCTGTATAAATCAGGCGTACATTTTTATAAATGTGGTGTGGGCTTAATCGAAATAGTGGATGCTAGCCAATACCAAGCCGATTTATTTTCTACCTCGAACGACAACCCTTCCCTTATGCAGTGTATGGATAGCATCAATGCTCGCTATGGCCGTAACACGGTACATATTGCAGGCCAAGGTATTACGCCCCAATATGCGATGAAGCGTGCTTTTTTGTCGCCTCAGTATACAACCCGATTCGAGGGCTTACCTAAAATACGGTGCTTTTAATGGACGGATCATGGATAGCATTGTTGTAGATTTCAATATGGCCTTATTATATGTAATACAATATTATATAAGAAAGAAAAGCTATATGAATCATATTCGGAGTACGCAATGACAACCTCTTTTAAACTAGTAGCAGGTGATACTTTTCCAACGATTAAAGCCAATCTGCTAGATGGATCGACTGTTCAATTAGGCCAAACGATAACTGAAGGCGCCACGTGGCACATGGTTGTGGTGTATCGTGGAAAGCATTGCCCGTTATGTACACGTTATTTAAACTTATTAGAAGAATATAAGACGAAGCTCGCTGATATCGGTGTCGATGTTATGGCGGTTTCTGCTGATTCAAAAGGTCAATTAGAAGAACATATTCAGAAACTGAATGTTAGCTTCCCTATCGCGTACGGTTTAACCGAAGTCCAAATGAAACAGCTGGGGCTATATGTTTCGATGCCTCGGCATGAGCAAGAAACCGATCATAACTTTGCTGAGCCGGGTATGTTTATTATTAATGAAGCCGGAACGCTGCAGAGCGTTGATATATCAAATGCCCCATCATTACGTCCTGAATTAGAAATTGTGGTTCATGGATTAACGTTTGTGAGAAGCCAAGAAACTTACCCAATACGCGGCACTGTCGAGTATTAATACAGCAAACATTGTGGTGCTTATTTGAGTGATAATAAGCACCACTCCTTTCACAAATAATCATTTGTCCGACATTCTGCTATACAGCTGAGTATTCTTGGATCACGCTCTCTGCTAGCCAAGCAAACCATAGAGATATTCTGCTTAATATCTTCTAACCCCTTGAGTTTAATAAGCTTAATCTTATTTTCAAAAACCGACTCTACACGCCGCGGCAAAATAGCGTACCCCATTCCGGCACTGACCATACTAATGAGTGAGAATATATCAGTAACTTGCATCACAACATTGGGCTGAAACCCCGCTCTATCAAACGCTAAGAGGCTATCTCTGTGGGTTGCAAACTGTTGTGTTAGCGTCACGAATGTTTCGTCTTTTAATGAGGTTAAGTCAATATCCTCTGCGCTGGCTAACTCACTATCAGCAGGTACGGCGAGGAGAACATCGTCACTAAAAAGCGGAAGCGAGATGTAATCTGGGTTATTAAATTGCTGTTCTAAAGAAACCAGAATAACATCTAGCTGTAAGTTATTGAGTTTATTAAATAAAACCGCATTGGAGTCTAATGTCAGTTGTATGTTTAGGTCACCTTTCCTCAGCTTTAATCCGGCAATCAAACGGGGAACTGTGTTTAAGGTTAAGGAATACAGCGCGCCTAAATTAAATTCACTAGAAAATAAGCCGGCCGCTTCACGAGTAGATGCAACAGCTTCGTTGATATCAGCCATTATTTTTTCTGCTCGTTCTTCTAACACCCGCGCTGATGGCAAAGGGACCAACAGACGGCCTTCTTGACGAAACAAAGGACACTTCAACCCTTCTTCCAACGAATGAATAGCACGATGGATGCTCACGGTACTCATGTTCAGATCCGCAGCGGCTTCGGATAAAGTCCCCGTTTTAATGAAAGCGAGAAAAATCTCGAGCTTTTTGAGTGTCAAAACATCGTCAAACATGGCTCTCTCTTTTTATTGTTATATATAGGGAGGGTTGATTATTACTCTAAGAGTAACGGTTTATCAACTTGCTTGATTGATGGGCAGCGTTAGGAGGATTACTTTTTAAGAAAAAATAATACAAAAAAAAGGATCGCATCATGAATGCCATCTCCAAACCGACTATTAATTGGTCAACGCGCCGAGACGAAAAACGCCGCCGAATGGGCACTGTGTCATCCATCGTCAACGGCAAGGTCATTCCAACTCAACAGATCAACACAGCCTTAGAAAGCCTGATCAAATCCGGTGATAAAGTCGTCTTAGAAGGTAATAACCAGAAACAAGCTGACTTTTTATCTCGCTCGCTATCCACTATTAATCCAGACGTTGTTAACCACTTGCATATGATTATGCCTAGTGTTGGACGCCCTGAGCACTTAGATTTATTCGAAAACGGCATTGCTCGTAAGTTGGATTTCTCTTTTTCTGGCCAGCAAAGTTTGCGTATTGGTCAACTCATGGAAGACGGTTTACTCGAAGTAGGCGCAATTCATACGTATATCGAGTTATACGCTCGATTATATGTTGATCTCACACCCAGCGTTGCGTTGCTGGCAGGATTTAAAGCCGACCGAGCGGGCAACATCTATACAGGACCCAGTACTGAAGATACGCCGGCATTAGTTGAGGCAACCACGTTTAGAGATGGGATTGTTATCGTACAGGTTAATGAAATTGTCGATGATGTAACAGACCTGCCGCGTGTGGATATCCCCGCCTCTTGGGTGGATTATATTGTACAAGCCGATCAACCCTTCTTTATTGAGCCTTTGTTTACACGTGACCCGCGTTTAATTACAGACGTGCATGTGCTCATGGGCATGATGGCTATTCGTGGTATTTATGAACGACACAATGTGCAGTCGCTTAACCATGGTATTGGCTTTAATACGGCCGCTATCGAGCTGCTACTACCTACTTACGGCGAAGCTCTGGGCTTAAAAGGCAAAATTTGCCGCAATTGGACGTTAAACCCTCACCCTACTCTTATCCCTGCTATTGAATCGGGATGGGTAGAAAGCGTTCACTGCTTTGGTACTGAACTGGGTATGGAAAACTATGTAGCAGCGAGGTCTGATGTTTTCTTTACGGGCCAAGATGGTTCGATGCGGTCTAACCGAGCTTTTTGCCAACTGGCGGGCCAGTACGCTGTAGATATGTTTATCGGTTCCACACTGCAAGTTGACGGTGATGGCAACTCCTCTACCGTGACACGCGGACGATTAGCGGGTTTTGGCGGAGCGCCGAATATGGGGCATGACCCGGGTGGCCGCCGTCATTCATCGCCTGCCTGGTTGGATATGCGAAGTGATGACCATCTGCTTACTAAGGGGCGTAAGCTCGTTGTTCAAATGGTTGAAACATTCCAGAACAGTACTAGCCCAACGTTGGTTGAGGAGCTGGATGCATTAGCCATGGCACGTGATTATAAAATGCCACTTGCACCCGTCATGATTTATGCCAGTGATGTCACTCATGTACTCACTGAAGAAGGGATTGCTTATCTATACAAAGCCGAGTCGTTAGAACAGCGCCGCGCCATGATTGCTGCGGTTGCCGGTGTAACGCCTATAGGGCTAAAACGTGATCCAGAGGTAACGGCCAATTTACGAGCCGCTGGGTTGGTCGTCTACCCAGAAGACCTTGGGATCCGTCGCAGTGACGCCACACGAGACTTGCTATCAGCAAAAAGCATTGCAGAATTACAAGATTGGTCCGACGGGTTGTATCAACCACCAGCTAAGTTTAGGAGCTGGTAATGATGACAACTATTAATTCGCCTATTACACAACGTGATCAGAAACGGTTTTCGCTGAGATATCTCTCACAATCCGTGACATGGGCGTTAGAACAAGAAGCACGGCTTAGCCCTAAACCCGCGCTGGTCGATAGCCGAGGCTCAGGGGCGCATAAAGATATGCACTTAGCACTCATGCTAGCTTCTGCTAACACCTTAGAGCCTTATTTTTTGCGCATGGCCCAAACCGCTGCATTCGAATCAAACGATACAAAGTTACGCACCCAAATAGGGTTAATTGGCCGCGAAGCAGAAAAAGCCATGCTGCAAACAACGCAAGGCGTGAATACTCACAGAGGAGCTATATGGGCATTGGGGCTTTTGATTGTGGCGGCCACAACACACGATGCCACTATTGAGAGCCTCCTTTCCCGAGCGGCCGCTATCGCCTCAATTGAAGACCCCGCATTAAAGACGACGCAGGCGTTAAGCAAAGGACAGCAAGCATGCCGCGAGTATCAAGTAGCAGGTGCACGAGAACAAGCTCAACAAGGCTTTCCGCACATTCAACAACAGGCGTTGCCAACACTGTGGGAAAGTCGCGCGCGTGGTGATGCTGAATCATCCGCTCGACTAAATGCTTTATTGGCCATTATGGCCACACTGGATGATACCTGTGTGCTATCTCGGTCGGGCATCTCAGGCTTAGTCACTATGCAGGCGGGGGCGGCTGAAGTACTCAATGCGGGTGGCTGCAATACTTTTACAGGCCGGCAAGCATTACGCCAACTAGAGCGCGAGCTTCTCGTGTTAAACGCCTCCGCAGGAGGGGCAGCTGATTTGCTAGCGGCCACCCTATTTATAGACCGCTTATTTGTAAGCAGTACCTCTAATAATAAGTATCAACAGTAGGAGTCACGATGGAGACTTTATATTTTCAACGACCTGCTTCAGCGAGTCAGGTACAACCGTCATTGGTTGGGTATGTTGGCTCGGGTGACTTAGAAGTCATGATAGAGCCAAGCCACGGTGAATGTGCAGAAATTCATATTCAAACGTCTACCGCTGGCAGTGAAGTCCGTTGGCAACAGATCATTGACCAAATTACGCCTGTCATCCCTTTACCCGCTATGCGCATGGATATACATGACTTTGCAGCCACGCCAGGCGTTATTCGCCTACGTATCGAACAAGCATTAGAGCAAGCCATGTCGTTAGGAGGTAGCCATCATGAATAGCACAGTGACGGCAAAAGACAGCAGTTTTATCGAACAAAGCGCTCGCCAACGTGTAAAGAACGTGCTGGACGAAGGAACCATGCGTGAGCTTATTAGCCCATTTGACCGAATAACGTCACCTTGGTTGGCTAAGCAAGGGATTGTCTCTCAGTTTGACGATGGTGTTGTTATAGCGCGAGGCGCCATCAACGGAGAACAAACCGTTGTTGCAGCAATTGAAGGAAGCTTTCAGGGCGGCAGTTTAGGTGAAGTCAGTGGTGCAAAAATAGCGGGGGCGCTTGAGCTAGCGGTTGAAGAAAATGAAAACGGTAACCCAATGTCGGCTGTATTAATTCTAGAAACGGGGGGCGTTCGATTACAAGAAGCTAACTTAGGTTTGGCCGCTATTGCAGAAATTCAATCCGCGATTGTTGCCTTACGAAGATATCGCCCGGTGGTTGCCTTAGTGACAGGCCCCGTGGGCTGCTTTGGCGGGATGTCGATCAGTGCCGCATTGTGTAGCTACATCATCATGACACGCGAAGGTCGCTTAGGATTAAATGGCCCCCTAGTGATAGAACAAGAAGCCGGAATTGCCGAGTATAACGCGAGCGACCGCCCTTTTATTTGGAGTGTGATTGGTGGTAAGCAGCGGTTTGAAAGTGGCTTGGTGGATAGCTACATCAGCGATAGCCAAAGCAGCGCTCGCAAAGCTGTAGAGCAGTATTTAAATCAAGGTGTCACCACAATACACCGAAGTGAAAAATACAGCGATTTGTTAGAAGCATTTTTACGTCTTGATACACAAGATCACATAGCGCCACATGATGCTCAGCAAGTGCTATTAGAAGGAGTGGCTAGCCATGAATAATTCTGTTCAGACAATACCTGAAATGAAAGCAATACATGATAACCCTTCCAGTCATCGAGGCGCGCAATGGTTTGCGTTGCTCAGCCATGGTTTTACTAAGCAAAACGCTATTGTTCCCTCCGTCCTTGTGGCAGACGGTGAGTATGAAAACCGCGCCTGTCGGCTGATCGCAGTTGTGCCAGACCTTAACAATCATTTTCCTCGTGCTGTTAATGGTGAGGTTGGACTTTTAGAAAGTATGGCGCTCGCACGTGAAGTCAACGCCGTGGTAGAAGCCGATGCGCACTCTGAAACCAAACGGGCACTTGTTCTTATCGTGGATGTTCCCAGCCAAGCCTATGGCCGAAGAGAAGAAACATTAGGCATACATCAAGCATTGGCATCCGCTGTGAGTGCGTACGCTAATGCTCGTCAAAACGGCCATCCAATCATCGCCCTACTCGTCGGTAAAGCAATGTCAGGGGCGTATTTAGCGCATGGCTATCAAGCCAACCGCATCATTGCTTTATCGGATGAAGGTGTCATGGTGCATGCCATGGGTAAGGCTGCCGCCGCGCGCGTTACTCAGCGTACAGAAGCCGAGCTCGACCAGCTTGCCGCCGAAAACCCACCTATGGCTTACGATCTTAAAAGCTACGCGTCATTGGGGCTCATTGATAATCTCTTACAAGTTGAATCGGCTACCCAGCCAACACCAAGCGATAAACATAGTGTAGAGCAAGCCATAACGGACGCTCTTTTGGACATTCAACCTACGGATACAGGTATATCTCGTCGGCTTAGTGGTGAGCATCGACAAGCATCGCGCCAGGTGAAAGATCTGTTAAAAGCGCAATGGACAGGAGCATAACATGAGCTGGCATGCGCACGACTTAGTATGGATAACAAGCAAAGCTGAATTGATGCTTGCTGAAAACCATCAACCCATACCGGATTGGGTACTTACAAGTACCGGCCCTGTAGTGGTTCGTCGTGCGATGCCCATAGTTAAACAGAGTATTAAATACATTCCTGTAGGAGTACGCGGAGGCGGCAAAGCAGAACGTTGTGCCGCTTATGTACCAACACACTACATCCTACAATCTATCAGCCCATACGAGATTGTAAAACGTAAGCTCTGGGCTAATCACCCACTGACAACAGAACATTCGGTTTTTAAAGCGTTGGATTCATTAATACCACTTCTTGAGTCGCTCGGTCGTCCATGGGGGATCACCGGAAGCTGTGGCTACGAGCTAGCGACAGGAATCCCGCAACTAACGCCACGTAGCGATCTGGATTTAATTATCGATGGGCAAACATTGTGGTCTAAAGCTGATGCGTCACGATGGTTAGCGTCTTGGAGCGTAAAGGGTTGTCGCTTGGATATACAGTTAGAAACCCCAATGGGGGCCGTTGCATTGGCTGAGTGGGCCTTACGTGATAATCACGTGTTGGTAAAAAGTAATCATGGCCCCTCCCTTGTTAGCGACCCGTGGGGCTTAGCCAAGGAGAGCGCATAAATGTTAACGGCATTTACTTTTCCGGGGCAAGGCTCACAGTTTCCCGGTATGTTAAGGGAGAACCTACCCGATGATCCAACCACACACAGCTACTTGAGTCATGCAGAAAGCGCTTTAGGCCAAACCATAACAAGTATTGACTCCGAAAGTGCCTTAAAAGAAACCGTTAATGTCCAATTGGCATTACTTATTAGCGGAGTTATTTGGGGTAAATACCTAATGGATAAAGGGTGCGTACCGGATTATGTCATGGGGTTATCCGTGGGCGCTTATCCTGCGGCGGTCCTTGCTGGTTGCTTGTCATTTGAAGATGCTCTTCAATTGGTATCCTTACGAGGTCGATTAATGCAGACTGCTTTCCCGCAAGACTACGGAATGCTAGCGCTGCTTAATGTAAACCGCACGGTAGTAGAATCCGTGTTAGAACAACAGGTGATAGAGGGTAAGCGCGTTTATTTAGCGAACATTAACGCCGAAGACCAGTTTGTTCTGGCCGGTTATAAACCCGCCCTATTGGAGACCGCTGCCGTCATCAAATCGAAAACCCGATGTACTTCTCGCTTATTAGAGGTTGCGGTTCCGTCCCATTGCTCCTTATTAAAAGACCAATCAGAGTACTTGTTGAGCAAATTAGAAAAAACAATAATCAATCGTCCTAAAATCCGCTACATTAGCGCATCAAAATCAAGGTTAATCAATAATATAGACGATATTCGTATAGACCTTTCTCACAACATGGCAAACCAAGTACATTGGCATGATAGCAGCCAATTGTTGCTGGAGCGTGGTGTGGGACGGGTTATTGAAATACCACCCGGTTCGACACTAACAGGTCTATGCCGCCGGGTATTTACTCAAGGGCAATGCTTTGCTGCTCAAAGCACGCGCCTCGACACTTTGCTTTATCAGCACCTATAAATCTTTCAACTTAATCTATATGCCTATTTGAGGAGATTAAACACTAAAAACCACTCGCATTAACAACACAAAATTATACAGCCAGAAATAATAGAAATAACAACTGGAGAAAAATTATGATCATCTACGGAGTTGCTCTGCTGTCCGTTTGCACCTTAACGGGCATCGCTATTGGGCAAATGTTAGGCAAACTAATTGGCGTCCCTGCCAATGTCGGAGGTGTAGGAATTGCAATGATCCTACTTATCTTAGCCGGTACATATCTTAAAAAGCGCGACTTACTCAACATAAAAACTGAGCAAGGCGTCGAGTTTTGGAGTGCCATTTATATCCCAATCGTTGTTGCTATGGCGGCAAAGCAAAATGTAATGGGTGCCCTAACTGGGGGACCTATGGCAATTACAGCCGGTATTTTTGCGGTTGTTTGTGGATTTTTGTTAGTACCGGTATTGAGCCGAATCGGGAACGACGAAAGCTCAGAGACAACAAAGGCCGTTTCAGTAGAAACGCCATCGACTACAACCTCTAGCTCTGTGCGGTGATCATTATGTACGAATCTTTATTAGTAGTAAGTAATAAATACAGCTTGGTCATGGGTTTTGCCGTTATTGGATTAACCATGTGGTTATCTTATTGGGCGTCAGGCCGCTTTACTAAAGGCCGTGTTCACGGCTCAGCTATCGCTATCATACTAGGGTTGTTTTTAGCCTATTTAGGCGGTGTATTTACCGGTGGTGAAAAAGGAATTGTCGATCTTCCTTTGTTATCGGGTATCGGCATTTTAGGCGGCTCCATGTTACGAGACTTTGCTATTGTGGCAACTGGCTTTGGTGTGGATATTGATGAGCTGAAACGCGCAGGTAAAGCGGGTGTTATTGCCTTATTTATGGGGATTTTTTCATCCTTCGTAGCAGGTGTTTCCATCGCATTAGCATTTGGATACACCGATGCGGTGAGCTTAACCACTATTGGTGCGGGTGCTGTAACTTACATTGTTGGACCCGTAACCGGGGCTGCTATTGGTGCTAGCTCAGAAGTCATGGCCTTGTCGATTGCCGCGGGCTTGGTTAAGTCGATTTTAGTGATGATATTGACACCTTTTGTTGCGCCCTACATAGGTCTAAACAACTCACGCTCAGCCGTTATATTTGGTGGATTAATGGGAACGTCCAGTGGTGTGGCCGCAGGCTTAGCAGCTACCGACCCTAAACTCGTCCCTTACGGCTGCTTAACCGCTGCTTTTTATACCGCACTTGGCTGCCTACTAGGCCCATCGCTTCTGTTCATACTTATGCGCGGTATGTTTGCTTAAAAAAATCACGCCTTCAGCCTTATTCTTGTCCTATAGTGGTTCGAATAAGGCCTTTTTATTTACATCAATGAGCATAAGAAAATTAGTAAACAAACTAAAATCCCATATATAAAAAAAGATTTTTTACAAGATTTTATAGCTTCGTTAACACTGCAGTTGATATTTATATCCACTTCCACAACAATCCAAGATATTGCCACCAAGTGGCTTGGTGGCAATATCTCATTTTTTTATAATTTTAATAGCTTCATCGATAGAAGGTTTGCCATCTAATATTAAATATTTTATGACACCATTTTTTAGGTCTACTGAGCTCCAGGATGTTTTCGATGAAGGGATAACCATGCAAAATTCTTTTGGCTTTTGAATTTTAGTTGGCGATCTAAGTGGTTGATAAGTAACAGTCGAACATAGGGAGTTTCCATTAGCACGCCAAACGCCTATATCAACTATGTCGCCGTTAGGGTTATAGCCTCTGAATTCATAATTAGAATCGAATTGAAATAATGCTGGTGTAAATTTATTTGTAATTAGTATGGAATTCCCACTTAAAATTTCCTCTACATCTACTGATTTTTCTTTTATAGTCGGTTGTGAACTAGTTACAGTCGATAAAAATAATGTAGAAGTGATTATCGTAAATTTTACTAAATATTTCATGCAACCTCCAAGTCTGCTGTAAAGTAAATAGCACCAACGGCAACTTGTAGCCAGTCAGCAAGGTCTGTTATTTCTTCACGTACAAGTTCTTCTAACGCCTCTACATAACCCCCCTGATAAACCGTTAAATATATTGAAATCGGGATCGCCTAGATTAGAGCCGTAAGTTCCAAGTAATTCTCCGTTAGCATACACACTCATGTTTGTATGGCCTGTCAAACCGGAGAATTCATTAATTACAATCTCGTATTTATTCGATATAAATTCATTCCTTGAATATCAGTTATTGAAAATGATATGGATTCTTCTTTGCATTAGCAACATATCTACTTATTAAGGATAATACAACCTTCTTATACTAAACACTCGCCATCAGTAAGACATCTATAACTACTCCGGCAAGGTTATTCGCAGTGGACGCTAACGAGACAACCCCAGCTGCTTCCATGATAAACGCCGCTCTGCTGTGCCGGTAATGGCACTAAAATTGAGTATCACTAGGAACATAAAACTCAAGCTTAAAAGATAACCGCTTAATGACATTAGTTTGTGTAACCATGAGCCTAGGGAATGTGCTATCAATAGGCAGAAAAAAAGGCGACCTAAACTAAGGAACATACGATTAAGTCCCCAGTATTGATATACCTGTTCCATATCACTCATTCTGTATCTACCTTTGTTATTGTTTTTATATTCAAAATCCAATAACACGCCAAGCTAATCACGACTCCCCAGAATGCCGATAAAAGCCCGTAAACCGAGAGCCCTGATGCCGTGATGATAAAAGCGATCAGCGATACTTCTCGATGCGCAGCGTCCGCCATTGCGCCTGCAAGGTTGTTAGCGATGGGAGCTAATAGGGCTAACCCAGCGAGTACGGCAATGAATGCGGCGGGCAAGGCTGTAAAGAGTGACACGATCGTTCCTGCGAATACCGCGCCGGCTAAATAGAAAATACCGTTAAAAATACCCGATACGTACCGTTTACTTGGATCTTCGTGTGCGTCTTTTCCGGTGCAGATAGCAGCGGTTATGGCGGCTACAACGGTGCTTATTCCGCCTGTGAATGCCAATGGGATTGACACTAAACTGGTAAACGTAATGATTGGTTTGGCACTGACCTTGTACCCGGCTCCCTGTAGAATCGCCATGCCAGGTAGAAATTGCCCACTTAAACTGACCAACACAATCGGGAGTGCGACACTCAATACTGATGCTATGGTCCAATGCGGGGTAATCCATTGAGGATGCGCTAGCTCTAAGCCTACGTGAGATAGCGATGTACCTTCACTAAAAATAGCCAACACTATTCCAGCACCTAACAGACACACCAGTGTGTATTTAGTCAGCCAACGGCGAGCAACTACGTAGGACATTAGCATACCCAGCGTTAATACAGGCGTGGTTTCAATAGCCAGAAAGGCGCCTAGACTAAATTGGAAGAGTATACCGGCCATCATACCCGCGGCTATGCCGGGTGGAATCAGTTTAACTAGGTAATCGAAGGCGCCACTGACACCAATAATCAGCTGGATAACGGCGGCTGTTACGTAAGCTGCGACCATTTCATTGAGTGATAAATCAGGGAACAAACCGACTAATAAAGCAGTACCGGGTGCCGACCATGCGGTCACCACCGGCACTCTTAAGACTGTACTGAGCACAATACTGGTAATGCCTGCCCCGATTGAAATACTCCATACCCATGACGTCATCATGTCATGATCAATGCCCGCTTTGTTACCCGCCTGAAATACGATAGCTAACGGACCGGAATAGGAGACTAAGACAGCCAGCAACCCAGCCACTAAAGCAGAGACAGAAAAATCTTTAATTAACGTTGGCATATCTTCCTCCCGTTACATGTAAAAAAGCTCTGACGCATAAACGCCAGAGCTTTCGATAGGATAATAAATGGATATCTGACTCTTACTGAGCCGTGCTTCCACTGAATGATCCAAGACTATCTTTTTTAACGGGATTACGGCCTACAAAAGCAACCGCGATGGTAGCAATCGCTCCAGGGACAGCTAACGCAAGGAAGTTTATATGATGTGGTAATGCCATCGCCATTAATACACCGCCTAACATAGGCCCTAATAATGCGCCATTTCGCCCGATACCTGAAGCCCAGCCTAACCCTGTTGAACGAATGTTAGTCGGATAGTATTGAGCAACATAGGCGTAAAGTAGGATTTGCGAACCAATTGTTGTAGCTCCAGCTATTCCCATTAATAAGTATAAGACCCACATAGGGTTCTCATAACCTAGGGTGATGAGTGCCGTTGTACCAAGAATAAAGAAGCTGATAAGTACCGAACGTAATGAAAACTTATCGGCTAAACGCCCGCCCCCTACTGCACCAATAATAGCGCCAATATTAAGTACCATTAAGAACATAAGGCTAGAGCTTAAAGGGTAACCGGCCAATGACATGAGTTTGGGTAACCATGAACCTAACGCGTATACCATTAATAGGCAGCAAAAAAAGGCGATCCAAAACATCATGGTTGATAGCGCACGATTATCCCGAAATAATTCAGCTACCGAGGCTTTGCTGACGTGAGCAGCCGGAATGGTGAGTTCATCTGATTCAGCGATCTGACGTTCTGGTGCAATCTTAATCAACACATGACGCGTTTGATCCTTGAGGCCTTGCGACATCATAAAGCTTGCCGATTCGGGCAAAAACTTAATCATAAAAGGCACTAGCAGCAACGGAATTACCGCTAAATAAAACATAACCTCCCAGCCGTACGTTGGTACGATCCAAATTCCTAAGCCTGCGGACATCATGCCACCGACGGCATAGCCACTAAACATCAAAGCGACCATAGTGCTACGACGACGCTTTGGTGAGTATTCGCTCATTAACGAAACCACATTGGGCATGACACCACCGATGCCTAAACCCGCAATAAAGCGTAATATGCCAAATACCCAAGGATCTGTAGCAAAGCCATTGACGACTGTGGTTAAGCTAAAAAGAATAACACAGGCTAAAATCGTTTTTTTACGTCCAACCTTATCGGACATCATGCCAAACCCGATGGCGCCAAACATCATGCCAAACAACGCACTGCTGCCTAGTAGCCCCGCCACGTATGGGTCGAGTTGCCATTGCTCCATTAGAATAGGAAGCACAACACCGTAAATGACTAAGTCGTAACCATCAAAAATGATAACCAAAGTACACCAAAAGAGTACTTTCCAGTGGAAAGGATTAAACGTTGCATTATCGATGACGTCTTGTACGTCGATTGTTTTCATTGATCTACCCTCTTATTTTTATTGTGAGCCAACCTTACTCAAGTCAGTGCTCATGTAGATGTGTTCACGTGATTATTTTTGATTAGCCGAGATCGCCTCCTGCCACCGGTAAGATGGTGCCTGTGATGTAACTGGCAGCATCCGATGCCAGAAATAAAATAGGATCAACCTGCTCATCCAATGAACCATAGCGATGCATTAGGCTGTTACTGACTGTTTGATCAATTAGCGTCTGATACCAGGCAGCTTCTTGCTCTGTTTGAGGCTTCGAGTTTCTTGGCGTTAATCGTGGTGGTGCTTCAGTGCCACCCGGTGCTGTGGCATTAACACGAATATTGTGTTCGGCATATTCATAAGCCAAATTCACGGTCATCGCATTCACACCGCCTTTTGCGGCGCCATATGGCACACGCATCAGTCCCCGCGTTGCAACAGACGATACGTTAACAATCACACCTGCACCCTGTTCTAAAAAGGCAGGTAAAACCGCTCGACAGCCCCATAATGTGGGGAATAGCGAACGCTGGATTTCTTTTTGAATTTGCTCAGGTGTGTAATGCTCAAAAGGCTGCGCCCAGATGGTGCCCCCCACGTTATTAATGAGGATGTCGATGCGGCCAAAATGGGCGTTGGCTTTTTCCATAACTTGCTCTGCACCAACCCACGTTTCTAGGTCTGCCTGTAGCGCCAAAACGTCAATATCTAGCGCTTGCAGCTCCTTCGCAACATCGTGGATATAATCCGCAATATCAACGATAACCACTTTTGCTCCTTCGTCCCCAACCCGTTGCGCTACCCGCTTTCCAATACCCTGAGCAGCACCCGTGACCACGACCACTTTATGACTAAAGCGTGACAAGCTCGTTGGATAAGACTTATCTACTGTGCTCATGCGACTTTTTCCTTTGTGCTCACCAGGCTTGGCGCAAACTTTTCGTAATGAAATGAGTGAGGTTTGATAGTGTTATCACGGAAATAACCCAGCACGGCATCGACCATTGGCGGTGGCCCACACAGATATACATCAGTCGCTTGATCTAAAGCTGCATCTTCCATGTGATGTGTTACATAACCTGTAAGCGGATGCTGACTTTCAGGGTTGGCTACAACTGTCTTGTAACTGAACGACGGGATAATGTCGGCAAATGCTTCTAATGCCGCCAAACCGACAAGGTCATCTTCATTCGTTACACCATAGATAAGATGGATAGGATGCTCTACAGCTTGCACTTTTAGATATTCGAGCATTGCCAAAAAAGGTGCCAAGCCAGTGCCACCGGCTAACATGAGTACAGGACGCTCAACGGGTCTTAGATAAAAGCTACCCATAGGCCCATTTAATGAAAGCGAATCGCCAGTACGTGCTTTACCGACTAACCAGGTACTCATCAAACCGCCTGATACATTGCGGATAAGAAAGCTTAATTGATCACTGCCGGGTTGAGAGCTAAACGAATAAGCACGCGTTTCTTGAGTACCAGGCACCTGAATATTCACGTACTGCCCTGCTAAAAACTCAACCGGTGATTGGGCTGTGATTTTGAGTTCAATAGCCGTTGGAGATACTAGATTCACTTCATCGACAACTGCAGTTAACTCGGTTGGTCCCGCTTTGCATAACGAGGAGGCAATCGGTATTTCAACAACACAGTCGCTAGCCGGCACCATTTGGCAAGTTAATACTTTTCCGGCTTCAAGCTCTTCGTCTGATAATGCGTCGTCAATGTATTCATCTCCAAGGTCAAACTTGCCTTGGTGGCATGCGCCTTTACAGGTTCCGCACACACCATCAGAGCAGTCCATGGGTAGGCGAATGTGAGCGCGATAAGCGGCATCTAGCACGGTTTCATCATCATTACAGGTAATGAAGCGCGTTACACCATCTTCAAAATTTAGGGCTATGTTGTACGGCATAATCATTCACTCCCTCGGGTTATAGGTGATACACATCAATCACTTGATTGATGTAGTCATTGTTCAGAACGACTTTTTTATGCGTGATAACAAACTGCTCGCCACTTGTAGCGATCGTGCAGAAATTGGTACCAAAAAACTGTGTCGTCTCTTTATAGCGATGGCTCAAGGTGTGCCAGTTGTAACGAACTTTCACCTCTGTATCGGTTGCCGAGAGAACCTCTAGATTAGCGATAAAATGGGTGGTTCTCGGTTCTGGCATGCTGGCACCTGAGCGCTCTGTTTTGATGCGATATACACGGTCTTCTAACCCATCCCTATTCGGGTAATAGATTAATGAGATCTCGCTTTGAGGATCGTCGGTTAACTCATCACAATCGTCCCAGGCAGGCATCCAGTAAACGGCGTCTTCGCTGTAGCAGGTGAGCCATTCGTCCCACTGGCGATCATCTAATAAACGTACTTCGCGATAGATAAATGCACGGATATCTTGGTAGCTAGCATTCATGACACTTCTCCTACGTTCGATACGGCTATGAGTTGTTTGCGTTCATTTTTGATAGCGCGGGTCATTTCGTTGACCCAGTGAAGGTGATGATTAACGTACAGCCCTTCATCTTCCGGCTTTACTCCGCTCAACGTAGGTTTCATATCAATTTGATTGGCATGATCGTCTGGGCCATTGATCCAGTGTGCCGCGCCTCGGCTCATATCATTCCACTTCATACCGGACGCTTCGTAACCTTGCTGGCAAGCTCGGAACTCTTCCAAATCATCGGGAGTTCCCATGCCACTAACATTAAAAAAGTCTTCATATTGACGGATACGCTTAGCACGGAGTTCGGCGGGTTCGTTTTTAGGCGCGAAGGCAAAAATGGTCACTTCTGTTTTGTTAACATCAATTGGGCGAGTTACCCGAATTTGTGTAGAAAACTGGTCCATTAAGTAAACGTTCGGGTACAAACACAAGTTTTTAGTGGTACGTACAATTGAATCAGCTCGTGCTTCTCCAAAGGTTTTCTCTAATCGCTCTAGTTGGTTAAATATGGGGCGGGCTTCGGGGTTGAGTAACCGTGTCCAAAGCATCATGTGGCCATGTTCAAAAGAATAGAACCCCCCATCGGCAGACCATGAACGGGCATCGACCGCTTCTGTGCCGCCCTTTTCATAGTTGCGATGGCCCATTGTAGACAAGTAGTTCCAATGGACCGTTCCTACGTGATAGCCATCCGCACCATTTTCAGCGGTTAATTTCCAGTTGCCCTCGTAGGTATAGGAAGATGTTCCGCGCAATACTTCAATACCATCTTCCGACTGATCAACAATGTTATCGATGATTTTAGTGGTTTCACCAAGATGCTCGGATAACGGAATAACGTCATCGCTTAAGCTGCCAAATAAAAAACCACGATAGTTTTCAAAACGTGCCATTTTTTTGAGGTCATGCGAACCATCCGTGTTGAACTGTTCAGGATACCCACCCTTTTTCTGGTCCCTAGCTTTTTGAAATTTGCCATCGTTTTTGAACGACCACCCATGGAATGGGCAAGTAAATGAGGTTTTATTACCACGCTTACGACGGCATAAAGTTGCCCCCCGATGTGAGCACGTATTGAGAATGGCATTTAGCTCTCCGGACTTGTCGCGGGTAATAACAACAGGCTGGCGACCCACTGTGACGGTAAAGTAATCGCCTATTTCAGGGATTTGGCTTTCATGTGCTAAAAATACCCAGTTACCTTCGAAAATATATTTCATCTCTAAATCGAAGAGTTCTTTATCAGTAAAAACACTACGGTCACATTGGTAACGGCCCGTTTCCGGATGCGCAATGACTGCGCTGTTTATCTTGTCTTGTAGTTGATCTAATCGTTTAGTCATAACAGTCACTTACCCTCGATTTCGTGTCTGAGGTCTAGATTTAGGCCGACGTTAGCCAGGCCGCCTCTTTAGAGCCAGCAGACAGAAATCATCGTGTTCTATTGATTCGGCAAACTAATGCCGGAAGTTACTACCGAAAGTTATGCAGCGTCAGCTTCTAGCGCTCGTACTCGGGCATGACGCTCTTGTGCCGTTTCGTTTGGTGCGTTCAATAACGTGATATTGAATTCCAACTTTTTATAGTCGCCTTCAATATCCCAAGGGTTAGGGCTAGCAGAGACTGTTTTCGCTTCAACAACTAATTCATCCTTCGTTGCAAAGGCAAAGTCGTCGTATGTGTATTTATCACCTGCCACATTGATTTGCGATGTGAGATGACGAAACCCTGGCTTGGTCACAAAGAAGTGGATGTGTGCAGGGCGTTGGCCGTGGCGGCCTAAGTTATCAAGCAATAATTGAGTTGATCCATCGGGTGGGCAACCGTAACCAGACGGTAAGTAACTACGAACAGTATAGCGACCATCGGCTCCCGTTTTTATGCGACGACGTAAGTTGTAATCGCTTTGAGAGGGATCGAAGTACGAATAACGACCTTTTACATCGGCATGCCAAATATCAACTATGGCATCCTCGATCGGTTGACCTTGCTCATCAGTCACTACACCGGTGAAAATCATGGTTTCACCTTCAACGCTACCATCATCCATACGGGCAAAGCCTTCAGATAGCGGAGCGCCGGCGACATACAAGGGCCCTTCGATTGTCCGTGGAGTCCCGCCTGTTAGGCCCGCTTGTTCATCTTCGGCATCCATGCGGATATCGAGATAATGGTCAAAGCCTAAGCCGGGTGCCAGTAGTGCAGCTTCACCGTTTTTACCTAAATCATTAATGTAATAAACCGCACTCCAAAACTCTTCTGGCGTGACATCAAAGTCTTCAATCGCTTGGTAAAGATCACGAACGACGCGGTGAACGATATGCTTAAACCGTTCGTCACCGCCTTCTTTATCCATACCGGCTACTTTTTTAAGCAGAGATTGTACTTGTGCAGTGTTCATTGTTTTAACTGACATGACGTTGGTCCTCATCTGTTGTTTTTGTTATATCGGATTTTTGTCTTAACTGATTGGGAATACCCGTTAAGGAGTAACTATTTACTTTTATTTTTTTATATAAATATCTGTTATTAAAGCTTTTAACGATCATCTTCGTTTATTGAGGATGGGTGACGGCATAAGGGTGTCACTGCAATATCCATATAAGGAAACAAGGGAAGTCCTGTAATTATGTCGTGCAATTCGACATTACTGTCGACATCAAAAATACTAACGTTTTCGTAACTACCGCTGATACGCCATAAATGACGCCATTTACCTTGGCCTTGTAGATCTTGTGAATAGGCTTTTTCGCGAGCCTTGATATCGGCTACCATCGCCTCTGGCATATCAGTGGGTATATTCACTTTCATTTCGACTTTAAAAAGCATGTGAACTCCTTATTTTTATGTCTTTTGTGCTTTTTGCTCAGGACTATTTCCCGTCTATTTACGACGGTAAAATGCTAACTTGTCTTCATCGATCTCAACCCCTAAGCCGGGTGTCGTGGGAATCTCGACCCCGAAGTTTGAGTAGTTGAGCGGATTAACTACAATGTCGTCCTTCATCAACAAGGGGCCAAACATTTCGGTGCCTACATGCAATTTTTCAAGGGTTGACCATGCATGCAATGAAGCAACAGTACCGATGGTTCCCTCAAGCATGGTGCCGCCATAGAGGCCGATCCCAGATGCTTGCGCTACTGATGCCAGCTTGAGTGCACCGATAGGCCCTGCGGATTTAGCAATTTTCAGCGCATAAGACCCGCTAAACCCTGCTGCCGCGAGCTGAAAACCATCCGTTGCATCATTAATGGATTCGTCCGCTAAGATGGGAATAGTGAATTTTTTTGAAAGCCTTACTAGCGAAGCAAAATCTTTAGTTGGGGTTGGTTGCTCTACCCAGTCAATCCCTGCCGATTGCAGGGCTTGCATACCTTTAGTTGCGGTAGATTCATCCCAGGCTTGGTTGACATCAACGCGAATACTCACAGAATCTCCTAAAGCAGCTTTAATTGCAGCAACGTGCTTTACGTCCTCCATTACAGGGCGAGAGCCAATCTTTAACTTAAAGACACAATGGCGTTTCGCTGCGATCATGGATTGAGCTTCATCGATATCTTTAGCGGTATCTCCGCTGGCTAGCACCCACAATACGGGAAGGTGCTGGTGAATCGCTCCACCAAGCAGTTGAGAAACCGATAAACCTTGTTGCTTTCCCTTTAGATCAAGTAGTGCGGTTTCGATGGCAGATTTTGCCAAATGATTTGCACGGATATTGGCATTCAGCCTTACTTTCAAGGTATTGATATTATTGGAAGGCTGATTAAGTAACAGCGGGGCCAAATAACTATCGATAGTCAGCTTTATGCTTTCAGGGCTTTCTGGCCCATAACTTAAACCGCCAATTGTTGTTGCTTCTCCTAAGCCTTCAAGCCCGTTAGAATCTTTTATACGAACAATCACCATGGTTTGAACACCCATGGTTGTCATGGATAGCTTGTGTGGACGAATGGTAGGTATATCGACCAGAATAGCGTCTATTGAATGGATCGTTGTCGACATGAAAACTCCGTGACTTATTTTTTGTTCTTGTTTAGTCGATAAATTACGGACTTTTTGTAAGACTAACCAATATTGAATAAGTAGTGAGCAATACCTTGGAGGTATGGATGGAATTAAGACATTTACGATATTTTTGCGTTGTTGCCGAAGAGCTTAATTTAACCAGAGCCGCCGAAAAGTTATTCATCGCTCAGCCACCGCTAACACGCCAGATAAAACAGATAGAAGAAGAAATAGGCGCAGCGCTTTTTATACGAAAACCTAGAGGGTTAGAGCTAACCCAAGCGGGTTTGTACTTTAAAGATCAGGCGAGGCAAATACTGAATAAGGTGGATACCACGATTGTGGATACGCGGCGTATTGCGGAGCATGGAAAAACGGTGTTTTCCATCGGGTTTGTCCCCTCCATTTTCTACGGACAGCTACCCTTGATGGTCAGACGGCTTAGAAAGAATAAGAACTTAGAAATAATGCTTTACGAATTAAAAACACGCGAGCAAATCGATGCCCTTAAAACAGGGAAAATAGATATCGGTTTTGGCCGTCTGAGTATCGATGATCCAGATATAGAGCAAGAGCTGCTATTTAATGAGCCCGTACTAGCCGCTGTGCCTACCTCACATGTGATTTCTAAATCGAACCCTACCATGGCGGCTTTATCTGAAGTCCCCATGATCACTTTTCCTGCCGGGAATGGGCCTAATTTTTCCGATATATCGCAGTCTCTTTTTCATAGCCGTGGTTTAAGCATTAATGTAGTTCAGCAAGTCAATGATGTGCAAACAGCGTTATCGCTGGTGGCTTCTGAAATGGGGTTTACGTTAGTGCCTGATCAGGTAAAACGCTTAATCCGCGAAAACGTAAGCTTCGTGGAAATTACAGGAGACAGCATTTCTGTACCGGCTATTGCGTCTCGCCGCCGTGGTGAGGCACCTAACTCTGTAATGCGTTTAGCAAATACCATTTTGGCTGAGCTGGTTGAAAACCGTTTAACTGGCAGGTATCCATAATGGGCGGGATGCGAGGTAATCAGTCAGCGCATTTGCACACTCATCCACTATGTAAGTAGATGAGCGTGATCCAGAATTAAGCCTGAAGCGGCAGTTGCATGTGGAAGGTAGATCCAGACTCCTCATCAGATGTCACAGCCATGTGGCCTTGATGCTGTTCAGTGATGATGTAATACGAAAACGACAAGCGTTGCCCCGCGTCGACACTTTTCTCTGGTTCTTGATTGCTAAAGAAAGGCTCGAACAAATACATTTGCTCTTCGTTAGATAAGCCTTTGCCGTTATGCTGGACCTTAATCCATAGGTTACCGTAGCACTCTGCTAGCAATAGCTTAATGGTTGGGATAAACGGCTTATCGCTGTTGGTTGTTACCACTTCACTTGCTAGCTTCTCATCTAATGAATGACACGCATTACGTAACAAGCTTAAGAATACCTGCTGCATTTCGGTGATGTAGCATGGCGTGAGTGGCAAGTTTTCATCAAAGTGGCGTTCGATTTTGATACGATGAAAAGGCAATCGTTCAGATACAGACAGAATATCTCCAGCCAAACGCAATGTGTTTTCCATCACATCGACCATATTAACCATTTGCTTTTTCTCTTGCCGGCTGCGGGCAAATGCAAGCAAGTTGTTAATAATGGTGTTTACCTGATCGCCTTTTAACGACATCTGATTGGCTATTTCATCTAAGCGCTCAGCACGTTTGGCGTTTTGTTGCGCATCATCAGAATCGGCATTTGCACGCAACGCACGTTGAAAACTTCGAAGATCAAGCAGAATGCCTTGTAAAGGTGTATTGATATCATGCGCCATGGTAGAGGCCATCTCCCCCATAAACGACATCTTGTCGTTATGAATGAGCATATTTTCTGCCATGGTCTCTTTACTAATGTCATCAATCAACAAAACGACACCACCGTCACTGTTTTCACGTAACGGGTAAATTGTGATGTCAAAATGGGACATACTGCGCAGGCTTTGCTTAATGTGGACTGTGTCTTGGTTTTTAATCGCCTGCTGAATTTGATCAGGAGAAACCGTGGCCGTTGGGTAAGCTTCCCACAATGATTTACCTAAAGCGCGTTCTGCAGAAATTCCTGAGACTTCCTCGGTACGGCGGTTCCAGTGAGTAATACGTCCATCTTTATCTAAACACACTAACATTAGCGGCATCGATGTCAGAATATCGGTGATATACGCTTCCGATGTCATGAGCCGCTTTGTTGTTAATATATGTTGTGCTATTTCTTGCTCTAGTGCTTCGTTACTGGCAAGCAACTTGGTATTTGATTCATTAAGCGTTGCTGTACGCTCTTTAACTCGCACCTCAAGATCATCACGTATGGCGTGCAGTTCTCTATGGGCTTTAAACAACCGGCGGCGCGCAATGAAAAGCCCCAAAATTACCAATGACAACAAAATAATAAGAATGCTGCTTGAGAAGTTAGCAACATACTGCCAATTGGTACGACCATCTTCATATTTAAAGTATGACACTATTGCAGCTTGAGCAAAGCTAGGCAGCAATAACGAAAAAATGACTAAATAACGCAATTAGAATTCCTTAAAATCGACGCTAGACCTGCATAAATAACCCGTTAACAAGGGCTATACACCAATATCTTCGTTCCAGAGCTCAGGCTTATCTGCAATAAATTGTTCCATGATAGAAATGCATTCAGGATCATTTAGCACGGTAACCTGAACTCCACGTTCTTTTAGATAAGCCTCAGGCCCTTGAAAGGTTTTGTTCTCGCCAACAATGACTTTACCAATACCGTATAACAACACGGTCCCACTGCACATATCACATGGAGATAAGGTCGAGTACAGTGTTGCTCGTTGATAGTCTGCGGCTTTTAAACGTCCGGCTTTTTCCAAACAGTCCATTTCTGCGTGCAAAATAGCACTGCCTCGTTGAACCCGCTGGTTATGTCCAGCGGCAACAATTCGATCATCAATAACTAAAACAGAACCTATGGGTATACCACCTGCCGCCAGTCCTTTTTTGGCTTCATCGATTGCGGCTTTCATAAACTTATCCATAGCGCTTCTCCTGATGACAAAAGAAATAACTGGCTCGTGTTGCATATTGGGAGCAAGTTTCTTAGCGATGTAGTGAAATCAATAGATGTACTCTTACAGGCAGTTAATATATCGATTATCTGTTTAAATTGATAATCTTGAAGGTATTTTTTTGCCTAATATGACTGTTTCCTGAGCTTCTGTGCGGTCTGGCTTGTTACCAAGAGAGCTACGCCCTAGAATAAAGCGATTTTTCATACGAACTGTAAGGGTCTTCACGACATGCGCGCTAGTCAATTTTTAATTGCTACCCTAAAAGAAACACCATCCGATGCTGAAGTTATTAGCCATCAACTCATGCTACGTGCTGGTATGATCCGTAAAGAAGCTTCCGGCCTCTACTCATGGTTGCCCATGGGTTTAAGGACATTGAGAAAGGTTGAGCGAATTGTCCGTGAAGAAATGGAAAATGCTGGCGCTCAAGAAGTATTGATGCCGACAGTACAACCGGCTGAGCTGTGGGAAGAATCTGGCCGTTGGGAGCAATACGGACCAGAACTACTGCGCTTGAGCGATCGTCATGGCCGTGCTTTTTGCATGGGGCCTACACACGAAGAAGTCATCACAGACTTGGTGCGTCGCGAGCTTAAAAGTTATAAGCAATTACCGGCAAATTTTTATCAAATTCAGACTAAGTTCCGTGACGAGATTCGACCTCGCTTTGGCGTGATGCGCTCGCGCGAATTTATTATGAAAGACGCCTACTCTTTCCATGCTGATCGTGAGTCTCTGCAAAATACTTATGAGATTATGCATCAAGCTTATACGAACATTTTTACGCGACTTGGCTTAGACTTCCGTCCGGTTTTAGCAGATACAGGATCGATTGGTGGCAGCAGCTCTCATGAGTTCCATGTGTTAGCTGATTCTGGTGAGGACGACATCGCGTTTTCTGATAGCAGCGACTATGCAGCCAATGTTGAGCTAGCTGAAGCACTATCACCTGCTGGTGAGCGCGCTGAGCCAACTATGGAAATGACGTTAGTTGATACACCCAACGCAAAAACTATTGCACAGTTGGTTGAGCAGCATAACCTAGCGATCGAGAAGACAGTTAAAACGTTGATCGTAGCTGCCTCTGATGAGTCTGATCACTCATTTATTGCTTTACTGGTGCGTGGCGATCACGAGCTTAACGAAATTAAAGCTGAGAAACTGCCAGAAGTAGAGTCTCCTTTGCGCATGGCTACAGAAGAAGAAATCCGCGGCTTTATGGATGCAGGGCCAGGCTCAATCGGTCCTGTTAATTTAACAATTCCGTGTGTTATCGATCGTGCTGTTGAAAAAATGTCAGACTTTGGTGCTGGAGCGAATATCGAAGGGAAGCACTTTTTCGGTATTAACTGGGATCGTGATATGCCAACACCAAAAGTCGCTGATCTACGCAATGTTGTGGAAGGTGATCCAAGCCCATGTGGTCAAGGCACGTTACAAATTAAACGTGGTATTGAAGTGGGCCATATTTTCCAATTAGGCACTAAGTATTCTGAAGCGATGAACGCAACCGTGTTAGATGTGAATGGTAAAGCTGTCGCTATGGATATGGGCTGCTACGGCATCGGTGTTACGCGTGTTGTAGCGGCGGCTATCGAACAAAACCATGACGAAAACGGTATTATTTGGCCGGCTTCGCTGGCTCCATTTCAGGTCGCCCTTATCCCTTTAAATTATGATAAATCTGAAGAAGTTCAACAGGTTGCAGACGCCATTTATAGTGATTTAAAAGCGGCAGGCATCGAAGTTATCATGGATGACCGTAAAGAGCGGCCCGGTGTTAAATTTGCTGATGCTGAGCTAATGGGTATTCCTCATCGCCTCGTCATTTCTGATCGCGGTATTAAAGCCGGTGCTTACGAATATAAAGGCCGTCGCGATGATGATAAGCAAGATGTGAACGCAGAAGGTGTTATTGAGTTTCTTAAAGCTCAGCTTTAATTGGTAAATATAGGCTCAATAAAAAAGCGGTTACTATCACTAGTAGCCGCTTTTTTTATAGTGTCGTTATGGAAAATTCTCTTTGCTTAACTTGGCCAATCAATTAACTGGCAGGGTCTTTAAACAAAAGGTCAAGTGATACGTCCAGCTCACCCTTTTGAATCTTTTTCACTCTGTCTAAGTGGGTATCCAACGCTATAGGCCAGCCTTTATTCATTATTGCATTGTTCATTGGACTAGGCAGTGGCCAAGGTAAACGATCGCATAATTCACTCAGAGTCAGTGTACTTAGGTCTCGACTTAATAAATATTCGCCCTGATCTGCACGGCGTATAATTTTCTGCTCCATCAGGATCTGCACATAGCTATCCCAGCCACTTTGATCTAAGCCTGGAACATTTTGTAATAGCTCATCATCCGATAAAGTTGTCCCACTTTGCTGTGCAACCCATAGGGCATGTAACACTCCCATGATTGTATGTAAGTGGGAAAACTCGCGCGTGCGGTCTAGCGTTTTATAGACAGTAAGGGCTCGTGTTAACTCAGCGCCCAAGAGGATGATGACCCAACTAATGAATATCCAAACAAGAAACAAAGGTACAGCTGCAAAAGCACCGTAGATCAGTTCATATGATGGAAACTGCGTAGCATAGAAAGCAAAGCCACGTTTAGCCGACTCAAATAAGATGGCTACAACCACACCGCCAATAAATGCATTACGAATCGGCACTTTACAGTTTGGGACCGCGACATACAGCAAGGTAAAAGCGACAGATGACAAAATAACAGGCAAAAACAAGAGCAATCTGCCCTTTCCTACCAGCTCTGTTGCGTCAGATATAAAAGGAAGACTGGCTATATAAGAGGTAACTATTAACCCTAGACCAATTAGAATAGGCCCTAAACTTAGCACCGCCCAATATAGCAGAAAACTAGAAACGCCTTTTCGTTGATCACTCACACGCCAAATTCGGTTAAATGCTACCTCTATATTGCGCATCATCATGATGGAAGTCACCGCAAGAAAGCCGACACCAACCCCGGTTAGGCTCTTAGCCTGACCTGTAAATTCTCGTAGGTATTCTTGCATCACCTCCCCTGTGGTGGGGACAAAATTTGCAAAGATCCATCCTTGTATTTCATCTCCATAACCATTGATGGAAGGGATGGCCGAGATCATGACATAAGTGACCGTCATTAAAGGCACTACAGCAAATAATGTGGTGTATGTCAGTGCCGAGGCATTAATTATCCCACCATTGTTAATAAACTGTTTAATGAGATACCGGACAAAACCGACAAAGGTTGAATCCAAAATTGCTTTCATGAAGAGAAATTCCTTTCTGTAACTTTGTTGCACAGAGCTTGGCATATACAATACCAGCTTTGCAGCTTCGCGATTCTTTTACAACCCATGCATTAGAATCAGTGCTTTAGAATCGTCTGACAAGGAATTGATATGAGCCAAGTAACTATTTTCCATAACCCACGTTGTTCTAAATCTCGTGAAACACTCGCACTGTTGACTGATAAAGGTATCGAACCAACTATCGTTGAATACCTAAAAAATGTACCGAGTAAGGATGAGCTGAAGGCCGTCATATCTGCATTACAGATAAGCCCACGTGACTTGCTGCGCAAAAAAGAAGCCGAATATAAAACAGCTGGCGCTGATGACCTTTCCTTAAGCGACGAAGCCATTATCGATATTATGCTTGCTAACCCAAAACTCATAGAACGCCCTATTGTAGTAACCGGAAATAAAGCTCGCATTGGCCGCCCTCCTGAATCAGTACTTGAGATTCTATAATGAGCGCCCCTTATATATTAGTGCTTTATTACAGTAGTCACGGTTCTACAGCAAACATGGCTAAGCACATCGCCCGTGGTGTTGAGCAATGCGGCATAGAGGCACGGATACGCACAGTGCCGCCGGTTTCAAGCGTATGTGAAGCAACGGCTCCGACAATTCCTAATGATGGCGATATTTATTGCACAGAAGCAGACCTTCGGGATTGCGCAGGCTTAGCGCTCGGTAGCCCTACGCGTTTCGGTAATATGGCAGCAGCGCTCAAGTATTTTATCGACTCAACTAGCAGCTTGTGGATGTCTGGCGCGCTGATTGGTAAACCTGCGACCGTCTTTAGCTCCACGTCCAGCCTACATGGCGGGCAAGAAACCACTCTGCTTAGTATGATGTTACCGCTTATGCACCATGGAATGGTCATTACCGGTATTCCTTATAGCGAAACCGCTTTACTTACCACCCAAAGCGGAGGCACTCCCTATGGTGCAACGCATGTAGCAGGTCAGGATAGTAAACGTGCCTTGGACTCAGACGAAATTTCACTGTGCCAAGCTCAAGGTAAGCATTTGGCGAGCATTGCCGTTAAATTGGGAGCTAGTCAATGAGCACTCTACAGACCAAGGTTCGGTTAACACGCTTTCTCACTGTGTCGTGTTATGCGGGGCTGCTGATACTCTTTACTGCATGGTATGTCTTTATTCACCCTGTTGATACGGCCAACCCTTGGGTAATTTGGCTGATTCATTTTCTCCCTTTGGCCTGCTTTTTCCCTAGTATTAAAAGCGGTAATCCTCGCAGCCACGCGTGGTTATGCTTTATGTTATTACTGTATTTTAATGAAGCCATATTAGCCGCAGCAACCAACCCTGAAACAAGAGTATTCGGCTTGATTTACGCTTTGCTTGTGGTTGTATTATTCACAGCCGCGATGATGTATGCGCGCTGGGCTAGCCAATTAGCTCGCCAAAACCTTCCTGCCCAATAAAGGACTAGCATTAACATGTTTGATGTATCAAGAATACGCCGAGATTTCCCAATACTGTCATCACGTGTCAACGGGAAACCACTGGTATATCTTGATAACGCCGCCACAACACATAAGCCTCGTGTTGTTATGGACAGTGTTGCTCGTTTTTATAAACTGCAAAATAGTAACGTACACCGTGGCTCACATACCTTGTCCAATGCCGCAACCACAGAATTCGAGAATGCTAGGAAAATAGCCGCTAGCTTTATTGGTTCTCCCGATCCTGCCCATGTTATTTGGACAAAGGGGGCTACGGAAGCGGCTAACCTATTAGCTTATTCGTTAGGTGATTTGTTAATTAAGCCAGAAGATGTGATTCTGGTTTCGACGATGGAGCATCACGCTAACCTTGTACCTTGGCAGCAGACTGCTCTGCGCAAGGGGGCTACCCTTGTTCCTGTCCCGCTAACAGATGAACAAACGCTAGACATATCTGCTTATGAGTCCCTATTAAAAAAGCATCGCCCTAAAATTGTTGCATTAACTCACGTATCAAATGCACTAGGGGTCATCAATCCTGTCGAGCAGTGTTGTCATTTGGCTAAACAATATCATGCAACAACCGTTATTGACGGCTCTCAAGCTATTGCCCATCTCTCGGTGGATGTTAAGCAATTAGGATGTGATTTTTACTTTTTTTCAGGGCACAAATGTTATGCACCCGGTGGTGTTGGTGTGCTTTGGGGCAAAGAAGACTTACTAAAAGCCATGCCGGTGTGGCAATGTGGCGGAGAAATGATCAAGCACGTCAGTTTTGATCACACCGAGTTTAATGACCTTCCCTTTAAGTTCGAAGCGGGAACTCCTCCAATAGCGAGTGTATTGGGTTTAGCGGCTGCGCTTGAGTACTTATCAACGCTAGATAGACAAGCCGTGCAGGCGCATGAATCGGCACTGCGTCGGTTTGTTGTCGACTCCCTACAACAATACCCGGCTATCAAGGTATATGCCCCATTTGCAGAGAACGTAGGCATTGTTTCGCTTAGCATCAGCGGGCTGCATCATCAGGATGCCGCTTTTCTATTAGATGAACACGGCATAGCGGTCAGGACTGGACACCATTGTGCCATGCCTCTAATGGAGTCTCTTTCAATTCAAGGCACTTTGCGTGCTTCTTTTGCCTTATACAATACACGAGAGGAAGCCGAGACATTTGTCGCACATATTATCGATTTATTGTCTTCTACAATGGCAAGTAACCAACTGATTAAACCAAACAGTGACCAAACAATTGAAGCCACCTTACCGGCCATTAGCTTCCCTGACGCCAACCAGCTAGTTGAACTCGATCAACGTCTTGCAGCTGAGGCACAGCAAAATAAGCTAGCTCTCTTGCTATCCCAAGCTGATCACCCAAGCCTGTTACCCCAATCATACCATTGTGACCAAAACCGCATTAGCGGATGTGAGTCTGATGTTTGGCTGGTTTGCCAGAAGCTTGAGGTTCATGGAGAGCTTTTTTTTAACTTTGCGGTCAACTCTAATGCCAAAATTATGCAAGGCTTATCGCTATGGGTTTTAAGCTTTCTACAAGGTAAGACGGCTTCAGAGATTCAATGCTTCGATGTTACGGAGGCCCTGCATTCTCGGGGCTTGCACCGATTTATCAGCCCTTCCCGCACTAACGGATTGCACGCGATTGTCGAGACAATTAAAGCGTACACTCGCTAGTAACTACCTCCCCAGGGCCTGGCGAACAACAAATTAGAAGGCTGCAATCGCTTGATCTTTAAGCCTCAATAGTCGAAGATTCGATATATCTAGAATATTCAATATTCGTGTATAGCAGCCCCTTTTCATATGCGAAACAGATTCGGCCCTCGTCTTTACTTGCCGATCAACTCTAGAATATTCACTCTTTGCGTTTCAAAGCGCATTTATTTTCGACCAAACAAGCGATGACCACATGAACTTAAATGACGTCAGCCTATTTATACGGATTGTTGAAACCGGCAGCTTTACTTCTGCTGCTGAAAGTCTTGGAATACAAAAATCAACGATCAGCCGTCGTATCGCCCAGTTAGAAGATGATTTAGGCGTCCGGTTGCTGCAACGAACCACGCGCAAGCTCAAGCTTACTGATGATGGTGAAGAGCTGTTCTCTCGTTGCCAGCCCTTAATTAATGAGTTAGAAACGGCCCGCGATCAATTATCAGCCACACAAGAAGATCCACGTGGCCGCTTACGCATTACAATGCCGTCTGAGCTAGGCGTATTCATGATGAATGATGTCGTCTCTACTTTTATGCAGCGTTACCCAAAAATCAACCTAGAAGTTGAGCTCAGTACCCGCCTAGTAGACTTAATTGAAGAAGGCGTCGATTTAGCGATACGCGTAGGTGAACTAGCCGACTCAAGCCTTATTGCACGTCGTGTAGCACATGTGTCCCGTGCGCTCTATGCGTCTCCTGATTATCTCAAACGTATGGGCACTCCAAAAACACCAGATGATTTAGAAAAGTACGAGTGCTTTGGGCAGCTTAAAGCTCATGAATATTGGGAGTTTGAAGACTGGCCAACGGCGGTAGAAGTCAAAGGACACTTAAAAGTAAACAGCATAGCCTTTGCAAAAGAAATGGTGATGCAAGGGCACGGTATTGCCCGCTTACCCCGCGTATATTGCCGTAACTGCGTACAAGCTGGTGAATTGGTAGAAATTTTAACGGATTATAAATGCCCTCTTATAGAGATTAATGCAATTTACCCAAGCCGCCGTCATTTAAACCCCAAAGTAAGGTTGTTTATTGATCATATGATGGAAATGATCGTTGACCATCCTTGGGTAACTGAAATGATGATTACACCGGCTTCAGAATTACCAGGGCAAAGCCCGGAGACCACGCTAGAACATCATTAAGCGAAGTGTATCGACTAAAGAATAAGCCTTGCAAAACAGGACAGTCCGTTCCTTTCGCTATTACTATCAAATAGTCATCGAGCTTGTTATAACCTTAACCTTGCTCTTTGCCTATTTGATAGCCTCATGACAAACAATAATAAAATACAGCATCAGAAATATTACGTCTTAGCCGCCGGTGTTATCAGCTTAGTTGTGTTACTCGGTATCGCTCGGTTTGCTTACACCCCGCTTATTCCAGTAATGATTAGTGCCTCTGTCATGTCTGATATCAGTGCCGGGTGGCTCGCTACTATTAACTATGCCGGTTATTTATGTGGCGCAGTGTTAGCTGCCACAATCGGCGATCTAATGCTCAAGGATAAGCTATATCGGGCAGGCCTGATAACAGCGATTATCACCACTCTCGCAATGGCATTCACCGACAATGTATATTTGTGGGCTTTTTTGCGCTTTATGTCAGGGTTAAGCAGTGCGGCAGGCCTCTTAATTGGATCAGGTTTAGTGCTTAATTGGTTGATTAGAAACAACTACCGAAGCGAGCTTGGTATCCACTTTATGGGGATGGGCTTAGGCATTGTGTTTACCGCTATCGCCTGCGAATTGATGGTTAACCAACTAACATGGTCAACACAATGGATAGTGCTAGGCGTATGTGCGGCCTTATTAAGTATCCCTGCTTGGCGATGGCTACCTCGACCACATAATGGCACTGTGCATAGCTCCGGTCAGGTGTTAAAAGACAAACCTCCAAGCGCACGCTTTTTTTGGTTGATGGTCATGTCATATTTTTGCGCAGGATTTGGCTATGTTATCAGTGCGACTTTTACTGTTGCCATGGTTGAGCGTCTACCTGGGTTAGCGGGTGAAGGCCAGCTAGTGTGGTTACTGCTAGGGCTTACCGCAATACCTGCTGTCATTTATTGGGATAAACTAGCCCGACGAATAGGCACCTTATACACCTTATTGATTTGCTACTTAATACATATCATTGGCATAGTATTACCCTTATTTTCGCAGACTCTGACAGCAGCTATTGTTAGCGGCATGCTTTATGGCGCAACCTTTATTGGTATCGTTGGTTTAGTCCTCACTATGGCTGGACGCTTTTATCCGACTAAGCCTGCTAAGTTAATGGGTAAATTAACACTTTCTTATGGTGTTGCTCAGATTATAGCCCCTGCCATTGCGGGCTATATGGCGGCCCAAACAGGCCAGTACAGCGCCGCACTCTTTATGGCAGCAATTATGATGGTGCTGGGTACTATTTTATTACTAATTCTCATCTATACAGAGCGTCATGATCTAAAGGCACTAGACGCTTAATCGCAGGCTTTATAATTACTAAGGAATGTTCATGTCGAATCAATCGACACACGTAAGCTATGGAAGTTGGGTTCTTTTGCTGGCATTAGCCTTAATATGGGGAACCTCTTTTCTTTTTACCTCTATTGGTTTAGAAACATTCTCACCACTTTTTATCACATTTTTTAGGTTGGTATGTGGTGCCGCTGTATTAACCTGCTTGGTCTATATTAAACATTTACGCTTGCCCTTTACGTTAAAAGATTGGGGAACGTTCTTTGTGTTGGGGTTAGTGGGTAATGCAGCCCCCTTCTTTTTAATTGCGTGGGGCCAACAAAGCGTGCCTTCGGGGCTAGCCGGCGTTTTAATGGCTATCATGCCCATTATGACTATGCTGATCGCTCATTTTACCGTTGTAGGCGAAACGCTAAGCCGCTATAAGTTGGCTGGCGCCGCAACGGCCTTCATAGGTGTCGCTATTCTTTTAAATCCGTCCTTAGCTAATACCGGACTACTCGTACATCAACTCTGCATTTTAGGTGCTGCTAGTTGTTATGCACTGAATGCTGTGTTGGTAAGACGATTATCTAAACATCACCCTATGGTTGGTGGCGCTGGCATGCTCATCGCTTCCAGTTTAATTGCATTTCCCTTCTTCATTAGCCAGGGTTTAGATCAGCTTTCTATGGCGAACCTAATGACCGCAAGTTTTTTGAGCATTTTATGGCTGGGGGCTTTATCGACAGGGGTTGCATCGCTCATTTATTTTAATATTATCCAGAAAGCCGGTCCTAGCTTTCTTGCCAATATGAACTTTATGGTACCTGTTGTGGCCTATGTACTGGGCGTTACCATTCTAGGAGAGAGCGCAACAGCAATCTCTTTAGTGGCGATTGGTATTATTTTTAGTGGCGTGGCGCTCACTCGATATAAAGCGAAGTAGGCATACCGTATTTATATACGATATGCTCCCTACTTAAATTCAAGGACGAGCTTAATGGATACCCATACACTCACTGCTTTTCTGGCTGTAGCAGACACTCAATCTTTCTCCCAAGCCGCCGAACAACTTTTTATTACTCAGTCGGCCGTGAGCAAGCGCATTGCTTTATTAGAGGAGCAGTTAGATCAACGACTATTTGACCGAATCGGCCGCAAAGTTTCTTTAACAGAAGCGGGTGATGCACTATTACCGCGAGCCAAAAACATTTTAAATGAAATAAAAGATGCCACCCGAGCCATGGGTAATTTATCCGGCGAAGTCAGTGGAATCTTGTCTTTGGCCGCTAGCCATCACATTAGCCTGCACCGGTTACCGCCTATATTACGGTCTTTTACACGCCGATACCCTCAAGTCACGCTAGATCTGCGCTTTCATGAATCAGAAATAGCGTATAACGGCGTGCAACATGGGGATCTTGAGCTCGCTCTAATCACACTATCCCCTCACCCCGATCCTATGATCTGTTCATATCCCATTTGGGAAGATAGGTTACAATACGTCGTTGCTAAAGATCATCCCTTGGCAAAACAGCCACAAGTCAGCTTAAGTGAGCTAACTGGCCATGCGGCGATATTGCCATCGGAAAGTACTTTTACACATCAAATTGTAGCGGATCAGTTCCAGCGTAATGACCTAGCACTCAATGTGATGATGTCGACCAATTACCTAGACACCATCCGAATGATGGTCAGTATTGGCCTAGGTTGGAGCTTATTGCCAGAAACGATGATTGACGAATCATTAACCATATTACACCCCAACGCTGAACCTATTGTTCGGGAGCTGGGCTATATTTATCATAGAGATCGCACGTTATCGAATGCTGCAAGCGCGCTTGTTAGTATGCTGACGAACACCGAGTAGAACCGAGTATTCAATTACGACCTCTACTCCATTACACTGCATTCTATGATGATGCACAACAAGCAGTATTAGAGGACTTTTGAGTGCAAGCTGATTTTCATGCCCAACTACACGCTTTTTTTGAGCAACAGCAGGCGCTTTTTACTCAATGGTTGACGCCATCCCCTGAAGCAATTCAGACCATGAGTAATGATCAAATGAAAGCCGCTGCCATGATGGCATCTAAAACGGCGGGGTTCCTTAAACAAAGCACCCAACTCCTAGAGCAGCTTAAAGCCAAAGCACTGGACAAAGGCCTTATAGACTCACTCATTCGTCAATTAAGCGAACAAACACAACAACACTCATTAGATAGCATTTTTAAACAGTGGCAAATACCTCATCAATTTCAGGCGGCTATCGAAAAAAGTGCCACGCAAAATCCCAATGCTTTATTCAACACATGGCGCCACACTCTCCTTTTTACCTGTCCTGAGTTTCATGCAATGCATGAAGAACGAATTAAAGCGGGTTGTGAACATTTAGCCAACTACCAAGCAGCTTTACACACCTATATACAGCAGAGCACCCAAATAACAGAGAGTGCGGTTAACCGCTTAAAGCACGCGCTTGAGCATAATGAGCAGCCAATAGAGTCTTTAAACCAATTACACGAGCTGTGGGTTTGTTGCTACGAAGATGCCTATGCAGAAGCGATCAGGCAAGATACCTACCAGCAAGCATATGGAAACATTACCAATTGCTATATGGCCCTAGTCGCTTTCCAACAGGACATGCAACTAAGCGCGTATGAGCAACAAGGCTTAGCCACGCACAAGGGATTAGATAGCACTCTACAGCAGCAAAAAGCGCTGCATAAAGAAATGAAAGCAGTCAAAAAGCAACTAGAGGAGCAACGGTTGCTTAATGAACAATTGACACACTCTCTTATAGAATTAAGCCAACAATTTGAACAAATAGGTGGTAACCTGCTACCAAAAACCTCTCAGGCGACACAAGAATAAATACTAAAATGAAAAACCTGAAACTGGACGCCCAACAAGTTCAGGACGAACTAACAGAGCTCACTCAGAACTTAAGAAAAAGTCAGTTAACGCTGAATAGCTTACCAGACATCGATGTGGCTTCCACGCCCAGTCACTGTATATATAAGCGCGACAAATTGTCGTTATTGTATTTTGAAAGCACGCAGCCTAAAGAAGATCGCGCATCTCATCCCATTTTTATTTGCTATGCCCTAGTCAACCGATGGTACATGATTGATTTAGACCCCGAGCGTTCATTGCTAAGATCGCTATTAGCAAGAGGTCTAGATGTCTATGTTTTAGATTGGGGCTACCCTGACAAAGCTGATCGTTTTCTTGATCTAGATGATTATATCAACGACTACCTAGATGATTGCATTGACCAAGCCTTAGCACATTCAGGTTCTACTGAGTTGGATTTAATGGGGATCTGCCAAGGCGGCACTTTTAGCTTGTGTTACACGGCTTTACACTCGAAGAAAGTTCGCAAACTTATCACCGCCGTTACACCGGTTAATTTTCAGACGCCTGACAATATGTTACAAAAACTGTCACAGCATACAGATATTGATTTGGCTGTTAAAACCTACGGTAATATACCGGGCTCTTTTCTTAACCATGTTTATAGCTCACTTATGCCAATGCGATTGGGCATACAAAAGAACTTGAATCTTCCAAAACATCTAACAACAACGGAATCAGCTCTGAGCTACCTTCGCATGGAAAAATGGTTATACGACTGCCCGGACCAAGTAGGAGAGGCATTTAAAGAGTTTATAACCCTATTCTTTAGAGAAAACCGATTTGTAAACGGTGGTTTAACCATAGGAGGAACTGACGTTAACTTATCTGAAATCAGGCATCCTATCTTAAATATCTATGGTCAGCATGATCACTTGGTTCCAGCTGATTCATCGCTCGCGTTAAAAGCCGTGTGCCCTCACAGTCAGTATTCCGAACTCTTAGTTAAAGCTGGGCATATTGGTGTTTTCGTAAGCCGAAAAGCCCATAAACTTGTGCCCGATACCATTGTTAAATGGCTTGCAGAGTAACAATAAAAAAGGCCGCAAACCAAAGTCAGCAGCCTTTCTTAATATTTGTTATCGCGCTTTATTTATCGCTATCTTTCTCTGTTGGCTTTGCATCAGAATCATCAGCTTTTGCGCTACTGTCAGCTGACCCTGTTCTGCTTGCCCCAGGTTGAAACATATTCCAAACAGCCATATTTTGATCGGCAATTTTGTTCATCATGGTTAACGGGTTAGCTGCACCAATCATACTTTGCATCTGCTCACGAATCCTTTCTTGATGCTCTAAAAACGCCGCTATGCTTTGCTCAAGGTATTGGCTCATCATTCCTTGCATGCTGTCACCATAGAAACGGATAAGTTGCTGCAGCACTTGATTAGTCAGAAGCGTTCCGTGCCCTTCCCCTTCTTGCTCGCTGATGATCTGCAATAAAATGTTACGTGTTAAGTCATTGCCTGTTTTTGAGTCCAGTACTTGGAAGGGCTCAGAATTTAAAACGAGTTCTTTTACATCTTCAAGCGTTACATAACAACTACGCGAAGTATCATATAAGCGGCGATTTGTATATTTACGAAGAATACGCACTTCTGGTTCTCTCTCTGTCACCATAAACCCTTAAATGTGTCGAGCTGGATTATTTTTTGTCGTTACTCGATGAGTTGTATTGGCTCATCATACCCAGCATCATTTTTTGAAAGGCTTCAACCGAGCCCACGCTATTTGTTAAATAGGGTTTGAGTAATGTTAACGGGTCATAGCCTTCAACACCCGCTTCCATTTGTTCTTTAATTTTGCTGATCATTTCGTCTTGTAATGAGGCTACATCCGGTAAGCCCATTACTTTACGAAACTCTTCTGGTGTCATGTCCACATCAATTTTAAAGTTCATAAATAGAACCCTTTATTATTAGTTTATAAAACAGGACGAAGTTCACTATATAGCGATAATTACCGCAGTGCAAAAATCAATTTTTAGCCCCTGCTTTATCAATAGGATAGACCCAAGTATAAGTTAAAATAAGCGCAACCGCACAAATGATAGACGCCATCAGAAAACTCACCATAGAACCATGGGATTGCCAAAACATTCCCGAGAGCACAGCTCCCAGAGTCCCACCTAAACCAAAGCCAACGCTGGAAAACAACGCCTGACCTCGACCTTGTGTATTTGCATCAAAAAAATTATGGACTAAAGCTACCCCAGTTGAATGCAAAGCCCCAAAAGTAAATGCATGCAACAATTGGCTCATCAATAGTAAGACGATATTCGTTGGGTACAAAGCAATCACAGCCCAGCGTACCACCGCCATTAACAAGCTAAACAACATCACCCCTCGCACTCCAAAGCGGCCTATCATTTTGTGCATAAAAATAAACGCCACTACTTCAGCCAGAACACCTAAGGACCACATGTAACCAATTTCACTTCGGTTAAAGCCTTGATCCTCTAGCATCACACTAAAAAACGTATAATAAGGGCCGTGTGATAACTGAACTAAGAATGTTGCAGTAAAGAAAGCGATGACTGCAGGCCTGCATAATGTGCTAAGGAACATCCCACCATTTGAATGTTCGGTTGATTCTAAAACAGTAGAAGTATCGCCAGCCGGCACCAAACATGCATTGAGCCATATCATGATCATCAAAAGAAGCATGATGACAGGTAACCAAGAGACACTAATAAAATCGAAGATATAACCCAGAGCCACTACCGTTAAAGTAAAGCCAATAGAGCCCCATACGCGTATTTGACTATATCGCTCCCGCTTATCGCCCAGATGATTGAGTGTAACGACCTCAAACTGTGGCAAAACGGCATTCCAAAAGAAGCTGTAGGCCAGCATAATGAGGCCTATACCCCATGCACTCTCTTGCCAAAATATGCCTAGAAATAATAGCCAAGTAGCCGCGGCGCCCCAACGGATAATTGACATGCGTTTACCCGTCTTATCGGCTAGCCAGCCCCATAAAGAAGGCGCAAAAATACGAGAGCAGTACAAAGTCGCCATAAGAAAACCAATGGCTTTGGCATCAAAATTGAGTTGTTTTAAGTAAAGCGACCAGTAGGGCATCATTGCGCCCAACAGCGAGAAATAGAAAAAATAGAAGCCTGAGAGTCGTTTATAGGGCAGTTTGCTCATCCTTGACCTTCTATAAAAAGTAATGCCCTACTCCATTAATTGGACTAGGGCATTACACACCACCGGTAAAACGGTGGCGATGTAGAGTTTTCGGTGGGCTTACAGCTGGCTAATACCACCCATATAAGAACGCAGCACTTCAGGGATAATTACCGTGCCGTCGGCTTGCTGGTAATTTTCTAATACCGCGACCAAAGTACGACCAATGGCCAAACCAGATCCATTCAACGTATGTAGCAGCTCTGGTTTGCCCGTCTCAGCGTTTCGGCTACGCGCCAGCATGCGGCGAGCTTGGAAGTCAGTCATATTGGAAATAGACGATATTTCACGGTATTTATCCTGACCAGGCAACCATACTTCTATATCGTATGTTTTAGCCGCACCAAAGCCTAGATCACCGCCACACAGCGCAACAACTCGGTAAGGTAATTCTAATTTTTGCAAAATGGCTTCGGCATGTCCTGTCATCTCTTCCAGCGTTTCCCAAGAAGTAGCAGGATCAACAATTTGTACCATCTCGACCTTTTCGAACTGATGCTGGCGAATCATACCGCGAGTATCTTTGCCTGACGCGCCAGCTTCGGAACGGAAGCACGGTGTATGAGCAGCAAACTTAAGCGGCAAACGATCGGCGTCTACGATAGTATCGCGCACCATATTAGTAACGGGCACTTCTGCAGTAGGGATCAAATAATACTGGCGGTCACCGAATGGTATTTTAAATAGATCTTCACCAAACTTTGGTAGCTGTCCAGTACCACGCAAGCTATCTTCATTGACCAAGTAAGGTACGTAAGCTTCGGTATAACCGTGTTCGTTTGTTTGAACATCTAACATGAATTGAATTAGTGCTCTGTGTAAACGCGCCATTTTTCCAGTCATCACAGCAAAGCGGGAACCCGTAAGCTTAGCTGCCGTTTCAAAATCTAAACCACCATCTTGTTCGCCCAGGGCCACATGATCTAGAGGCTCAAAGTCAAACGCGCGTGGAGTTCCCCAGCGACGGACCTCAACATTATCGTCTTCGTCCATGCCTTCAGGAACACTTGCGTCAGGCAGGTTAGGCATTCCCATCAATAAGTTATCGAGCTCGTCAGCAACGGCGGTTAGTTGCGCCTTAGCTGCATCCAGCTGGTCGCCTAAATCTTGTACTTCGGCCAACAAGGGTTTGATATCTTCTCCAGCAGCCTTGGCTTTACCAATGCTTTTGGATCGTGTGTTTCGCTCGTTTTGAAGATTTTCAGTTTGCACCTGTATATCACGACGCTTAGCTTCAAGCTCGTTATACAAATCCAAGGGAAATTCATATTTTTTCTTAGCCAGCTGTTGCGCAACAGCTTCAGGGTTAGAACGGACAATTTTTGTGTCTAACATATTTCTTAAAAACCTTAATCAAAACAAGCGAGTGAACCAAATACCGACGCTTAACGCGATGATGCATAAAATGACGCTTAATAATACATAGATTAGAGCAGACATGGTATGCCCTTCCTGCAAGAGAGCCACCGTTTCTAATGAGAAAGATGAAAAGGTAGTAAATGCCCCTAAAAAACCGACCATTAACATGGGGCGTAACTCAGGTGATAACTTGGCCTTTTCCATTATAAGGACAAACAGAATCCCCATTACCAGCGATCCTATAACATTACAGCTCAAGGTTCCTAAAGGTAACTTATCAGCTTTGCTATTAAGCATCCCCGCCAACCAATAACGACTTACCGCCCCTAAAGCACCGCCAAAGCCTACGGCTAACAATATCTGCATTGATTTTTCCTCTTAGCAGCCAAAAACGGGTGTTTATCTGAAGAAAAGCCTACCAAAGGTAGCAGAGTTTGGGCAGTGATTTACTCAGATAAGAGTTATGTATAGCGTTTTTGCGGGCTGGCCTGATCTAGCTCATTCAACTTTTCAAACTTAGCTCGAATCTTAGACTCAAGCCCTCTATCGCTCGGCTGATAATATCGGCGCTGTGCTATCTCTTCTGGAAGATAGACTTCACCTGCCGCGTAAGCATTAGGTTCATTGTGCGCATAACGATATTCTGCACCGTAACCTAGGTCTTTCATTAATGATGTTGGCGCATTACGTAAATGAACAGGCACTTCGAAATCGGGGTCTTGGCGCACATCTGATCGGCATTGGTTATAAGCCATGTATAAAGCATTGCTTTTAGGGGCCGAGGCACAATACACAGCCGCTTGCGCAATAGCACGTTCCCCTTCTGCTGGCCCTACTCGCTCAAATGCATCCCAAGCGGATAACGCTACTTGCATGGCCCGAGGGTCTGCATTACCAATGTCCTCTGAAGCGATAGCAACTAATCGGCGAGCAATATATAAAGGATCACAGCCTCCTTCTAGCATGCGGCAGCACCAATACAATGCACCATCAGGTGATGACCCTCTCACTGACTTATGGAAAGCCGATATCATGTCGTAAAATAAATCACCTTGCTTATCATAACGTCGTACATTGCCTGCTAGCACTTGCGATAACGCGCTTAATCGAATGGCTTCTGAACCGTCTTCTTGCTTTTCGGCAAAGTCTGCGGCGATCTCCAGCAAATTTAATGCACGTCTTGCATCTCCATCTGCGGCCAATGCTAACTGAGCCAACGCCCCTTCTTCAAAGGTGAGGTGCCTTTTACCTAAACCCTGAGCTTCATCTTTAAGCGCTTGATTTATTACCGCTTGAGTCTCTTCGGTTGTAAGATTCTTTAAAAGATAAACCCGCGCCCGAGAAAGTAAGGCGTTATTGAGCTCAAATGATGGATTTTCAGTCGTGGCACCAATAAATAAGAAGGTCCCGTCTTCAATATAGGGTAAAAATGCGTCTTGTTGTGATTTGTTAAAGCGGTGCACCTCATCAACAAACAAGATAACTTTTTGCTGGCGAGAAACAGCTATTTGCTTGGCTTCATCGACAGCGGCACGAATATCTTTGACACCTGAGAGGACAGCCGAGATTGTCATAAAATGAGCATCACACGTATTAGCCACTATTTTAGCTAACGTTGTTTTCCCAACACCAGGCGGCCCCCATAAAATCATTGAATGCAGCATCCCTTGCTCTATTGCTGCACGCAACGGTTTACCCTCGCCTAGAAGATGAGATTGCCCTATGTAGTTGGCAAGCGTGGTGGGACGCATTTTGGCCGCCAGTGGTTGATACACTGGCGAGGGAGCTCCAAACAAATCATCCATTACATCTGGTCGCTGATAATCACATCGACACCTTCAGGTGGTGTAAATTCAAACAGGGTATCGCTAAATGCCGGGTTAATGCTTGAGTTATGAAGAACGATTGTCGTTTGCTGTCCCAATACATCCTGAAGCATTAGCTCGGACATCACGCCATTCGAAAAATAAATGCGGATCCGCTGAAAACTACTTTGATTGTCTTTGGGTTGAAGGTCAAACAATTGCGAACCGGCATCACTGACCGGCATGCTAATATCAAACTTCTCTTGCAGCTCTTCGATGTTGCCATTGAGGATGAGTGCAGCCCCATTCGTGTCTTCTAGGTTTACGGGTTTACGCGTTGCTTGCTCCAAATCAGGATCATAAATCCAAACATTCTCACCATCACTTACGATTAATTGTGGGAACGGTGTGTTGGTCTCCCAGCGAAACTTTCCTGGGCGCTCTATCTGCATCTCACCCTTGCTAATTTCTGACTCACTTGATTGATCAGAACGAGTAATTTGCTCGAAATCGGCACTAAAGCGCTCGTAACTTTTTAGCACACTGCTTAGCGCTTGCGCGGGATCTTTTTCTGTCTCATCGGCAAACACACTCACTGGCATCACACACAATAAAGCGGTTAAACAGTGTGTTACGAATGTTTTTTTATTAAGCACTAATTTCATCCATTAATTCCTCACTGGCGGCGGAGCTAATACTTCGCGCTGACCATTACTTCCTGCTTCGGTAACCACTCCCGCCGCTTCCATCGTTTCTATCATGCGTGCAGCACGGTTATAACCAATCTTTAATTTGCGCTGCACACTGGAGATGGAGGCTTTGCGAGTTTCTGTTACAAAAGCAACGGCTTCATCATAAAGAGCGTCTTGCTCCTCATCAAATAGACCACCGCCACTGCCCATAGTTGCATCGCCGCTGCTCTCATCCAGAATAGAATCGATGTAAACCGGAGAGCCTAATTGTTTCCATGCTTCAACTACTCGATGTACTTCGTCATCACTCACAAATGCGCCATGGACTCGATTAGGGACACTTGTTCCAGCGGGCAAATACAGCATGTCGCCGTTACCTAATAAGTTCTCTGCGCCCGATTGATCAAGGATGGTACGTGAATCAATCTTAGAAGATACTTGAAAGGCAATACGCGTAGGTACGTTGGCTTTTATCAAGCCAGTAATGACATCGACAGAAGGTCGCTGCGTAGCCAAAATCAGATGAATCCCTGCGGCACGGGCTTTTTGAGCGATCCGGGCGATTAATTCCTCTACTTTTTTGCCGACAATCATCATCATGTCAGCAAACTCATCAATAACGACGACGATATACGGAAGTGATTCCAAATAAGGAGCGGGTGTACCTTCTGGTTCTCCGTGCTCCTCTGCCTTCCAAAGTGGATCCCGAATAGGCTCATTGCGCTGTTCTGCTGCTTTAACTTTATCGTTAAATCCAGCTAGATTACGCACTCCCATTTTTGCCATTAAGCGATAGCGACGCTCCATCTCCCCCACACACCAACGCAAACCGCCTGCGGCCTCTTTCATATCAGTGATAACAGGTGTCAATAAATGCGGTATGCCTTCGTAAATAGACAGCTCTAGCATCTTTGGGTCAACCATCATCAAGCGGACTTCTTCAGGAGTCGCTTTATACAGCAAGCTCAGTAGCATAGCGTTAACACCAACGGACTTACCCGAGCCTGTAGTACCCGCGACCAGTAAATGTGGCATCTTGGCAAGGTTAGTTACCACTGGGTTCCCCGCTATATCGTTACCCAAGCCCAGTGATAAGCGCGATGATGATTCTTTGTAGGATTTTGAGTTAAGGACCTCGCTTAGGCGCACCATTTGTCGCGTCTCGTTGGGTATTTCTATACCCATGACGGATTTACCGGGGATAACCTCCACTACACGCACACTCAGCACTGCTAATGAGCGAGCCAAATCTTTTGATAAATTAGTAATTTTACTGGCTTTTACTCCCGGTGCTGGCTGTATCTCAAAGCGAGTGATAACAGGGCCAGGGTTAACTTCAACCACCTCGGCTACAACCCCAAAATCCTTCAGCTTGCTTTCTAGCAAACGCGACATGTCCTCTAGTTGTTCGTCGGTATAGCCGGTTTCCGTATGTAATTCAGGAGGGTCAAGTAGATCCATAGAAGGAATTTTTTGTATAGATCGCGCTGGGCGTCTATCCATAGCAGGCGTGTTTAGATCTACTTCATCTTCCGTTTTAATTGGCTGATGCGTTTCAGCCAAAGGTACAATTTTGAGCGCTTTTTTCTGTTCTGTACTGAGTGGGTTGCCCTGCCCTACTGAACCGGTCGGTGTTAATGATGATGGCTTAGGGTTAACCGGGTCCACTACGGGTATACCAGCAATCGTAGGCGCCGCTGCCTTGGTACCTTCATCAAAGGTAGGGTTCGTGCTAGACGACACCACGTTAGTGACGACAGGAATATCAACCTCTTCAGTGGTTTGTACCGGAGGAGACAATAGCTCGCCAGTTGATTCATTAACATCAAACGAGCGATTCGCAGACAAAGACAAATGGCTTTTATCCAGGTCATACTCGGTATTGTCCCGGACTGGTGTTGACGTTAATGGCGTTGCAGTTGGAGTCGCAGCGGCTGTATTACCGCTTTGTGCAACCGGTCTGGCTTTAGGCTGCTCGAAGCGTTGTTTAAATTGCTCGCGTAAAGATTCAGCGCGCTCTTGTACCGAGGTTTCTGGACCTTTAGTCGGCTTTGGCTTGAACGTAAATAACTGACCTATAGAGCCCACTTTAAGCACAGAATTACCGACGGCATCGAGCATTTGTCCCCATGAGCACTCGAGATAAAACGTCAATCCAATCAGAAGCGTAGCGAGCAAAAGAACACTGCTTCCTAAAATGCTGAACCACGAAACCATCACATCCGATATTGCTTCGCCAAGTAGCCCCCCACTTGTAAAGCTGTAACCTAAACTGGCATTGCTGACATGGATAGACGCTAATGTGCTAAGCGTTGTTACAATAAGCAACACGCCCAATGCTCGCAGCATCACAAACGGGAGCCCATCTAATAACGAAATTTCACCTCGAATCATGAAACGAATAATGGGTATACCAATAACAAATGGTATTAACCACGCCGCTACTCCCAGAAAAGAAAAAGCAATATCTGAGACAAGCGCCCCGCCTTTCCCGGTCCAATTTTGAACTTCAGGATGATACCCAAGATGAGACCACCCCGGATCTTTGGGGTGGTAGCCCAATAAACTCAGTAATAAAAAAAGACACAGGGCTGCAATAACTAACAGCACAAAACTTTTACTTACGCGTGCCAGTAAATCCATAAACGCTTGCGGGCTGGCTGATCGCATTTTATCCACTCAATATCCTTAAACTTGAAGCACTGATAACAAACCGACAAAAATAGCACAATTGCTAACTTTCTGCTCTGCACAGACAACGTAAAATATGATTGTTTCCCATAAATGTGATGCTATTTACGAAGTAACACACGCGCCCTATCGCAGGCTAAGCTATATCCTTAAGAGTAATCATTATTAGCCGTTGCGAATAATTTCTGTGTATCATATTGCATCTTTACTTAACCGCTTCTAACAAGTGCAACTTGAGGTAGCGAAAAGTTTTATTGAAGGCAACTTTACTGCTTTTAATGATTTTTAAACCAATGTCATTGCATTTTAAGGGCTGCGCCCCATCATATGTAGATATTGTATCAATACGAGTTGGATTTAAGGCTACTATCATGAGCGAAACACAACACCATCAACTAATTATTTTAGGTTCCGGCCCTGCTGGCTATACAGCAGCCGTTTACGCAGCACGTGCTAACCTTAACCCAGTCGTTATTACGGGTATGCAAGCAGGTGGACAATTAACCACCACGACCGAAGTTGATAACTGGCCTGGTGATGTAGAAGGCGTTCAAGGCCCAGAGCTAATGGAACGTATGAAAGCTCATGCTGAACGTTTCGACACTCAAGTTCTCTTTGATCATATCAACAAAGTAGATGTAAAAAACCGCCCTTTCACTCTTACCGGCGATATGGGAACTTACACCTGCGACGCCCTCATAATCGCAACTGGCGCATCGGCGCAATACCTAGGTTTAGAATCAGAAGAAGCCTTCAAAGGTAAAGGGGTAAGCGCATGTGCAACATGCGATGGATTCTTCTATCGCAACCAAAAAGTAGCGGTTATCGGTGGTGGTAACACCGCAGTAGAAGAAGCACTTTACTTATCAAACATTGCAGCCGAAGTTACACTAATTCATCGCCGCGATAGCTTGCGTTCTGAAAAGATCTTGCAAGACAAACTGTTTGAGCGCGCTGAAAATGGCAACATTAATATCATTTGGAACCATCAGCTAGATGAAGTCCTTGGCGATGATATGGGTGTTACTGGTGTACGCATTAAAAGCACAGACGGCAGCTCTACTCAAGAACTAGACTTATCTGGCGTATTTGTAGCGATTGGCCACAAACCAAACACAGATATTTTTGAAGGCCAATTGGAGATGAAAGACGGCTATTTAAAAATCCAGTCTGGACTTGACGGTAACGCGACACAAACTAGCGTACCAGGTGTTTATGCGGCGGGTGATGTTTGCGATCATATTTATCGACAGGCTATTACATCTGCTGGCTTCGGTTGCATGGCCGCGCTGGATGCTGAGCGCTTCCTTGATGGGCTAACCAAGTAATAAAGCAGTAGTTTTTCGCTGTTATATCAACAAGGAGGGAAATCACCCTCCTTTTTTATTGCTCATCACATGAAACAGGTTTAACGTCTTACCACACTTGCCCGTATAAATAATTCGACAGCCGACTAATAATGATACCTTGGTTATCCCCTACTCATTTAGATTTCCCTCCAGTCGACGATGCACTACAAGAGCCCAACGGACTGCTAGCCGCGGGAGGCGACTTGTCCGCCCAACGCTTAGTTAACGCTTATAGGCATGGCATTTTCCCTTGGTTTAGTGAAGACGAACCCATCCTTTGGTGGAGTCCTAACCCTCGTTGCGTACTTAAGCCAAGCGATATTTATATTTCTAAAAGCATGAAAAAGCACATAAAGAAGTATGCTTGGAACGTCACCTTTGACCACGCTTTTAATTCCGTTATTGAGCACTGTTCTGCGCTACGAGAGGAATCGGGTACTTGGATTACGGACGAAATAATCACCGCTTATCAATCGCTCCACCAACAAGGTGTCGCACACTCGGTCGAGGTCTGGTCTGAGCATGGAGAGCTTATAGGGGGGCTTTATGGTCTTGCTATGGGCAAGTTGTTCTTTGGTGAATCCATGTTTAGTTTAAGACCTAATGCGTCGAAGGTAGCTTTTATTAAATTAGCACGCCAACTTAACACATGGGGCTACCCATTAATTGACTGCCAAGTGCATAACCCCCATCTTGAAAGTTTGGGGGCTATAGGGATTTCACGGGACGAATTTTTACTCTATATTAATAACCATATAGACAGCGAACCAGAACACCAATGGATATTTGACCATAGCTGCTAAGCTATCGTTAATGGTGATTTTAGCTAGATGACAGACCTTAAAGAATTGCACTTTTTTGCAACCCCTGAGCATAACTGCAGTTATATTGAGGGCAATAAAGCAAAAACTTTGTTTGTTGATCCTCAAACAAGCATCAGTGTGGGTGCGTTTAGCCAATTATCAGACCTAGGCTTTCGTCGAAGCGGCAAGCATATTTATCGTCCCCACTGCGAGCAATGCCAAGCGTGTATATCTGTCAGGATACCCGTAGCCACTTTTAAGGCTAGCAAAACCCAGCGCCGAATTATCAGCCGCAACAAAGACTTAGTTATTAAACATGCCACCCCACACTGCAATGACGATTATTTTGATCTATATACACGCTACATCAACGAGCGTCATGCGGATGGCGACATGTACCCTCCCACGAGAGAGCAGTTTGTTAGCTTTCTAGTCGACGGAGACCAACCTTGTGAGTTTATCGAGTACTACTTAGAAGATACTCTTATAGCTGTCTCTGTGACCGACACGCTTACTCGCGGCCTCTCGGCCACCTATACTTTTTACGATCCGAGCCCAGAATTTAGCAAGCGAAGCCTAGGGACTTTTGCAATTTTATGGCAAATTGCAGAATGTGAGCGATTAGGGCTCGATTATTTATACCTTGGTTATTGGGTGCAATCGTGTAGAAAAATGAAATATAAAATAGGATTTAGGCCTATGGAATTCCTTATTGATGGCCAATGGATACTTATTCGATGAGTTTTTCCTGTATTTCTTTTGATATCCCCGCGTAATTAAGGCAAAATACGCCGCTCTGAGAATAGGACATCGTTCGAAATCAGCCCTTTCCACAGGTAGGTAATTAATGGCTAAAGAAGATAGCATTGAAATGGAAGGTACCGTGATCGACACTCTGCCGAACACAATGTTCCGCGTAGAGCTCGAAAACGGCCACGTAGTAACGGCACATATCTCTGGTAAAATGCGTAAGAATTACATCCGCATATTAACTGGCGATAAGGTTAAAGTTGAACTAACACCATACGATTTGACTAAAGGTCGCATCGTATACCGCGCTCGTTAGTGCAGTAAAGTGCACACTTGGGTGCACTTCCCGCAAAGATTTGCTAGTGGCGACTTAAACAGTCGCCACTATTGTTTCTAGAGCAAGTTCATCTTTTTCATCAACAGAAATATGTACTTCCCCGCCCTCATTAGCTAAATCACCAAACAAGATCATTTCGGCAAGTGGCTTTTTGAGTTTCTCTTGAATCAAACGCTTCATTGGACGCGCCCCCATTTTCTCGTCATATCCATGACTGGCCAACCAAGCACGCGCCTCATCATCAACCGTAAGCACCACTTTCTTCTCGTCCAGTTGAGCTTGCAGTTCTGTTAAGAATTTATCCACCACGCCAATGATAATATCTGTTGATAGTGGTTTAAATTGGATAACCGCATCCAAACGATTCCTAAATTCAGGCGTAAAGAGTCGCTTAATGGCTTCCATTCCATCTGTCGAGTGATCTTGATGCGTAAAACCAATAGATGGTCTACTCATCGCTTCAGCACCCGCATTGGTAGTCATAACCAGTATGACATTGCGAAAATCAGCTTTACGGCCATTGTTATCAGTTAACGATCCGTTATCCATTACCTGAAGCAGGATGTTGAATACTTCGGGATGCGCTTTCTCAATTTCATCCAACAACAGTACACAGTGAGGGCTTTTAGTTATCGCTTCAGTTAATAGCCCGCCTTGGTCATACCCAACATAACCCGGAGGCGCTCCTATCAAGCGCGAAACTGTATGTCGCTCCATATACTCAGACATATCAAAACGCACTAGCTCAATACCCAAAATGCGGGCAAGTTGGCTAGTTACTTCTGTTTTACCCACCCCTGTTGGGCCAGCAAACAAGAAGTTACCCACGGGTTTATGCGGATCATTAAGGCCTGCGCGTGACAAGCGAATAGCGGATGACAGGCTATCAATGGCTTCATTTTGCCCCAGCACAACCATCTTGAGGTTGTTATCCAACTTTTTAAGCTGCTCTTTATCCGATACAGACACTGTTTTAGGAGGAATGCGAGCGATCTTGGCCACGACGGTTTCGACTTCATGCAAACCAATAACAGGGCTTCGCTTATCGGCACTTAGCAAACGTTGATATGCGCCAGCTTCGTCGATGACATCAATCGCTTTATCTGGCATATGCTTATCATTGATGTATCGGTCAGCTAACTCAGAGGCCGCTTTTAATGCTTCATCGGTGTACTCGATTTCATGGTGTTGCTCAAATTTTTTCCGCAACCCGCGCAAAATTTCATATGTTTCATCAACGCTAGGCTCAAGCACGTCAATTTTTTGAAAACGACGCGCTAACGCCCTATCCTTTTCAAATATTCCACGGAACTCTTGGAACGTTGTTGAACCAATACAGCGCAAATCCCCAGAGCTAAGTAGCGGCTTGAGTAAATTAGAAGCATCCATTGAGCCGCCAGAAGCTGCACCGGCCCCAATAATGGTATGGATTTCATCGATGAACAGAATCGACTTGTCTGCTTTTTTAATTTCTCCCAGCAGAGCTTTTAGGCGCTTTTCAAAATCACCGCGGTACTTAGTACCCGCCAGTAAGGCACCTAAATCCAAGGAATAAACAATACTACCTTGAATTACTTCCGGGACTTCTTCATCCACAATCAGCTTAGCCAGACCTTCAGCTATTGCAGTTTTACCCACGCCAGCTTCACCCACTAACAACGGATTGTTTTTACGACGGCGAGACAAAATTTGGATAACACGTTCAACCTCGGCAGCGCGACCAATGAGCGGATCAATTCGACCCTCTGCCGCTTGCTGATTAAGGTTTACCGCATACTTGCTTAGTGCCGTTGCGCTGCTTTGAGCGCCTTCATCATCATTTTCGGCCGCTGCTTCGTCTTCATCATCAGCTGATTTACCTATGCCATGAGAGATAAAGTTAACAACATCTAACCGTTCAACGCCTTGCTGTTGAAGAGAGTAAACCGCTTGGCTTTCTTGCTCACTAAAAATTGCGACAACAACGTTAGCGCCGCTAACTTCGCTTTTGCCAGATGATTGCACGTGGAATACAGCACGCTGCAGTACACGCTGGAAACCTAAAGTTGGCTGGGTTTCCATATTAGGTATATTTTCAGGTAGGAGTGGAGTGGTCTCATCAATGAAATCTGATAAGGTTTGACGTAAATTTTCTAAATTCGCACCGCAAGCATTAAGCACCTTGGACGCGTCACTGTTTTCGAGCAATGCTAACAATAGATGTTCAACCGTCATAAACTCATGACGTTTTTCTCTTGCTCCTTTAAACGCTGCACTTAACGTATCTTCAAGTTCACGATTTAACATAGCCACGCCTCCGCTATACAGCTTCTACTTCGGACAACAACGGGTGTTTGTTATCTCTAGCATATTGATTCACTTGTGTTGCTTTAGTTTCAGCGACGTCACGAGAAAAAACGCCACAAAGGCCTTTTCCTTGTGTATGCACCGAAAGCATTACTTGTGTTGCCTTCTCCTGATTCATATTAAAAAAGATCATTAATACTTCTACTACAAACTCCATAGGAGTGAAATCATCATTCATCAAAACGACCCGATACATAGATGGTCTTTTGAGTTTAGGCGCTGCTTCTTGAGTTACCAAGCCACCGTGGTCGTTATTATTGTCCTCATCCTCAGACGATAATCTTGTTTTAACCGATTTTATTACTTCAAACATGAATTTACTCTGTAAATTTTTATTAAAAAAAATACAATGATTAGCACAGCCTTAACAGAATGCTATACTAATTGTAACAGGAGATGGATTTCTGATATCCCTGTTAGAATAATATGGAAGATTCACTCTTAGTTACAACTCTTTCATTTGAGTGTAGCAGGAGTGAGCGGTATAGGTCTGCTATCTGCAGGTAGACCTTAAACAGTTTTAACTAGGAGTACGTGATGCAGACAGGGAAAGTTAAGTGGTTCAATAATGCTAAAGGGTTCGGCTTCATCATCCCAGATGAAAATTACACCGAAGATCTATTTGCCCATTATTCAGCAATACAATCAGAAGGTTATAAAAGTCTTAAAGCAGGACAAACCGTAGAGTTTGAGACAACTCCAGGCCCCAAAGGGCTGCATGCGGTTAACATCACCCCCATCGCTTCATAATTCTTTAATCACCTTCATTTGCTGATTACAGGCAAAGCAGCAGTTTACTGTTGTTTTGCCTGTTAGAAGGTCAGGTTTTATACAAGTTGCTAAATTAGCAATAGACTGTTTCATCAGCCCCAAAATAGTACTGTCTCACTTTATATACACTGTTATACAATCTTGCATGCGCATATTGCATCTTCTTTGTATAATTATGCCCCACTTTCCAGCTTAGCTTTAGGCCTTTCATGTCTAACATCATTTTATTAAATAAGCCTTATCATGTCTTAAGCCAATTTTCTGAATCTGGTGAGAAAACTACACTAGCTAGTTTCATTAAAACGCCGGGATTTTATCCTGCTGGCCGTTTAGACTTTGATTCCGAAGGCTTAATGATCTTAACTGATGATGGCGCATTGCAGCATCACTTAGCACATCCACAGTTTAAAATGGAAAAAACGTACTGGGCTCAAGTAGAAGGCATGGTATCTGACGTGGCAATTGAACAGCTGGCAAAAGGGGTGGTTTTGAAAGACGGCCTTACGCGTCCTGCCCAAGCCCGCGTTATAGCCCCCCCGCATGTTTGGGAGCGCCGCCCACCTATTAGAGAGCGCAAGGATATCCCGACCACATGGATAGAATTAAAGATAACCGAAGGGAAAAACAGGCAAGTAAGAAGAATGACGGCCGCCGTAGGCCACCCTACACTACGGCTTATTAGATACGCTATTGGAGCGTGGACTACTGAGGGCTTAGCGCCGGGTGAACAGCGCCATATGGAAGCAAATATTACCATCCCTTCCAAAAACAAGCAGCGCCCCCTAAAAAACCAACGCTCTACCGCCGCAAAAACAGGTGGCAAAGCCTCTACAAGAAAACCAACCAAGGGATCAAAGCTATTAAAAACTAAACGCTAAAGCGGATATAGCGTTTTTACCACTGAGACGCTTTGTCTAGGTCTGATTGTTTTTGCTCTACCCATTTAGGGTTTTTGCCGATTTCTTTTTTCCAGAACGGCGCGTCCCTTTTTAGATAATCCATAACGAACTGGGCTGCTTCGAAAGCTTCCGCACGATGCGGACACGAAACCCCTACAAACACAATATTGTCAGCAAGCAGCAAACGGCCCACACGGTGCACGATGTGCAGTTTGTTAATGTCCCAACGTTCACAAGCTTGATTAGCAATAGCCAACAATGCTTTTTCGGTCATGCCTGGGTAATGCTCTAAAAACAAGCCTTCAAAATCATTGGTGGTCTGATCCCTAACCAAGCCCGTAAAGGTAACGACAGCTCCAGATGATACATTGCCCAATGATAACCAATGATGTAACTGTGCAATATTAAAGTCTTCTGTTTGCACATCAATTCTAATTGAGTCCATATCGTTTCCGCGTCATCACTGTTTAAGAAAAATCATACCATTAATGCTAGTATTTCCACGAGTTACCTAGGAGATTCATATGAGTTGGACACCGCATGCTACCGTTGCCGTTATTATTGAGCAAAAAGGTCTATTTTTGATGGTGGAAGAAATCGACAATGGTCAACATGTTTTCAACCAACCTGCTGGCCATGTAGAAGAAGGTGAAACATTCGAACAAGCCGCCATTCGTGAAACACTTGAAGAAACAGGCCTTAATGTAGCGCTTACCGATCTTGTCGGCTTGTATACGTGTGAAGGTAGTAATGGCGTAACGTATCACCGCTTATGCTATGCCGCCTCCATCTTATCAGCAGAACCTAACTATCAACTTGATGATGACATTGTAAGAACACTATGGATGTCACGTGAAGAGTTAATTGCACAATTCGATCAAATTCGAAGCCCCCTGGTACTGGCATGCATTGACGATTATCTGGATAATCGGCGGTTTCCCGTAAATTTTGTACGCAACATTTAACACTGACCCAATTAGTTCGAGTATTTCATGACCCAAAATCATACTGCAAAAGTTATCGTCGGCATGTCTGGCGGTGTCGACTCTTCTGTTTCTGCGCTTTTACTAATGCAGCAAGGCTATCAAGTAGAAGGCCTGTTCATGAAGAACTGGGAAGAAGACGACGGCACTGAATATTGCACAGCAATGGATGATATGGCCGATGCCCAAGCAGTCTGTGACAAGCTAGGCATTGTGCTCCATAAAGCCAACTTTGCGGCTGAGTACTGGGATAATGTATTTGAATACTTTTTAGCGGAATACAAAGCCGGCCGCACTCCTAACCCGGATATTTTGTGTAATCGGGAAATAAAATTTAAAGCATTTTTAGAGTACGCGATTGAATTAGGAGCTGACTTTATTGCAACAGGTCACTACGTACGACGCGGTGAAAGAGACGGACACACGTGCTTACTAAAAGGCTTAGATAACAACAAAGACCAGAGCTACTTTCTCCACCAAGTGGGAGAAAACGAAATTAAGAAGACCTTATTCCCCGTGGGTGAGCTTGAAAAGCCTGAAGTTCGCCGGATAGCAGAAGAACACGACCTTATTACTCACAACAAAAAAGACAGTACTGGCATATGCTTTATTGGAGAGCGCCGCTTTAAAGACTTTTTACAGCAATACCTACCGGCTCAGCCTGGAAAAATAGAAACAGAGAGTGGAGACGTCATTGGTGAACACTCAGGTTTGATGTATTACACCATAGGGCAACGTCAAGGCTTACATATCGGCGGCCTCAAAAACTACCCAGAAGAACCGTGGTTTGTTGCAGGTAAAGACCTAGAGCGTAACGTGTTAATCGCCGTTCAAGGTATAGAAAACGACTTGCTCTTTACTGATTGGCTAACGAGTGACTCTTTGTTTTGGATAAATGGGCAATCACCACAAACCCCTTATCACTGCAAAGCCAAAGTCCGTTATCGTCAAGAAGATCAGGATTGTGTACTTGAAAAACAAGAAGATGGATCTTATATAGTCCACTTTAACGAAGCGCAGCGCGCTATTACCCCAGGGCAATCCGTCGTCTTTTATAAAGATGATCTTTGTTTAGGTGGTGGTGCTATCGAATCGACTGGAAAAAAGGCGTAATTAATGTCTCGTGAACATGATGAACAAACCATAGCTTTAGCCGCCATGTTTCAAGTGGCGACCTTAGTCGATCAAATAGCCACTCGAGGCATGGTACCTCAACACAGCCTTGAGTCTTCTATTTATAGCTTATTTGTTGATTCACCCAATATTACCGAAGATGTATTTGGCGGGGTTAGTAGCTTACCCAACAATTTAGGTATGGGCATCAAGACGTTAAGCGACCTGGTTGAAAAAAAAGGCGATGTGAAAAACAACAACATCACCAACTATGTATTAAGCCTAATGATGCTTCAATCCAAGGTGCGCAAAACACCTGGCATGCTTGAGACAATTAGCGATCGACTAGACGACATTAGAGAGAAGACTCACTATTTTAGCCCAGATGTGTCCAACCCTATGGACGAGCCATCAGCGTTCACGCATTCCAGTATCATTGCCAACATCGCTAACCTATACCAAGACACAATCAGCACTTTTAATTTTAGAATACAGGTCTCTGGAGACCCACGACATCTGCAAAACGCAGAAAATGCCGCTAAAATTCGTGCCCTATTACTTGCTGGTGTTCGTGCTGCCATTTTGTGGAATCAAGTAGGTGGTAAGCGCTGGCACATGTTGTTTTTCCGCTCTCGAATTAGACCTTCTCTACAAAAAATCCGATAAAGAAAAAGGTAAATTTGTCGAAACCTACTACACTTAACATGTAAGGACTTACAGTTTTTCTAAGAGTGAGGGTGAATGACAATTTCGAACGCATACTGTAAAGGACTGAGCCTGCTGGAGTTGCTTATTGCAGTGGCTGTTTTAGGTATTATCGTATCATTCGCCTACCCTTCTTACAGCGCTTATAAAGATAAAGTAGATAACGGTGTCGCTATATCTCAACTGCAAGTACTAATTGATAAAATCGAGATTTTCAACGCAGTGAACAATCGCTTCCCAAATTCCCTTGACGAACTCAGCTTATCCGATGAACAAAAGACAGATCCATGGGGTAACAACTATGTCTACCTCAATTTATCAACAGTAAAAGGTAATGGAAAAGTCAGAAAAGATAAAAACTTGAAGCCAATCAATGGTGCGTACGACCTTTACAGTAAAGGAAAAGACGGAGATTCCACCAGCCCTATTAACGCTAAGAAAAGCCAAGATGACATCATTGTTGCCAACGACGGCTCCTATATCGGCTTAGCTTCTGATTATTAATGAAAATAGAGCTCGAAATATTTAAGAGTAAAATAGCCCGTCGGCTTTTTATTTTGTGCTTCTCCATTGTAATAGTCCCTATACTATTTACAGCACTTATCTCTAATCACGAAATAAAAAAGCTACTGATTCAAGGTCAGAGCACACTTATTCGCGAAAGCACCAAAAGCTACGGGCTTGACATGTTCGAGCGTCTCTATAATGCCCAAAGCCACCTAAAACTTGTGATCGAAACACAAGCTTTGGATAATAATTTAGACGACTCCGATCAGGAATTATTATCTGAATATTTTTTAAGCATCGATAAAACTCCGTTAGAAGTCAGCCAAGGCACTAACATAGGGAATTTTGAATACCCTTCGCTAAAAGTAACCCAAAACGGAGACGAGCTGTCGATCTCTTTTCACGTCACTCAAACCAATGGACCACAAGCAACTTTATACACGGCTGAGTTAAACCAAGAATATTTATGGGCAGACACCTATTTAGATGCGTATGAAGAGCTGTGTGTATACACAAAAAAACTACTATTGCTTCACTGCTCTAATAACCCACCAAACTTCGCAGCTATCACGCAATTAAATCAAAAAGAGAGCAAGTTAATCCAGTGGATGAACGAAGAACAGGAAGAAATGCTCTCTGCTCATTGGCAGCTATACCTAGGTCATCAATTTAAAAGCAGCGACTGGATTTTAGTCACTAGCAAGCCAGAGTCTATAATTTTCAAAGACTTATACAGCTTTCAAAACTTACTTTTCCTTGGTATTGCACTAGCCCTATTATTAACAACGTACGCAATTCTGTTCCTTGTAAAGAAGCACCTAAAACCAATTGATGCATTACTGTTAGGTACTCAGGAAATTTACAAAAACAATTTGCAACATAAAGTGCTTATTAAAACAAACGACGAATATGAAGATTTAGCTAATTCATTCAACACAATGACGACCAAGCTATCATCAGAGTCTGATATAAGCACAGCGCTCACAGAGATTGATGAAAAACTGATAACTAGAGCAGCGTTTTCAGAATGTATGGAATCGATCATTCGCAATATACCACTCTTAACAGCCGCCCATAGCATCTTTGCTTATGTATCCGATTCCATTAACGAAACCAGTTATTCTAGTTATCGATTTGACTGTAAAGACAATAAGCTGCATGTAAAGGACCATATACTGCAGGATCCAACTATTGCCTTCGACGATATAGAGCCCGGCACAAGTGTTTGTTTTTCTTACGATCAAATAAAATCACGTATAACAACCCCTTACCTCTCTATTGATAGCAGCTACACCTTGTTTCAATTATCAAACGAACAGCACCTGAGAGTTTTCCTTATCGTTGCTAACGATCGTAAAACATATCATCCACGCACAAACGAATACTTTCAGCACAGCTCAATTGTGTTAAATGCTCTACAAAGAGACAAACTTTTAGAGTCGCAAGCCAATACAGATAGTTTAACGAAATTACATAACCGGAAGTACTTTCAAGAACAAGTTTCAGCCTGCTTGGACAACCTTGCTACGCCCTGTAAGGAATCCTTGTTAATGTTTATCGATCTTGACCGATTCAAAAACATTAACGATACCTTGGGCCATCATATTGGCGATTTATTATTACAAGAGGCGTCCATACGCTTACTTAAATCAATTCCCAGCAATGCTATCTGTGCTCGATTTGGAGGTGACGAATTTACTGTTTTCATCCCAGACTCAACAAACATCAACGCTGAAAACATCGCCACAGCAATTATTACTGCGCTGTCTGACAGCTACTTTATCGGCGGTTATCATGCGATTGTCAGTGCGAGTATTGGCATAAGTATTTCACCTAATGATGCAACGAGCTTTGATGAATTATTACAATGCGCAGATTTAGCGATGTACAATGCCAAGGATAATGGCAGGGAGCAATGTAGTTTCTACAACAAACAACTCAGTGAACAGCTCACTAAACGCGTCGATATGGAACGGTATGTAGCCAACATACTGAATAAAAATCAATTAACGGTCTATTATCAACCAAAGCTAGATTTACACACCATGACCATCTCCGGCTTCGAGGCTCTTTCACGCTTTAGCCATCCAACTAAAGGCTCTGTATCCCCTTTCGATGTATTTGCCGTTGCTGAGGATACAGGACGAGTATTAGAACTGGGTTATTTTGTACTACATCAAGCCTTGAAACAGCAGGTAGCGTGGGAGCAACAAGGATTATGGTCCGGTAAAATGGCCGTCAATGTATCCCCAGTTCAACTATTTGATACTCATTTTTTAGCCCATTTAGACCTGTATTTAGAAAAAACAGGCGCTGATCCTCGCAACTTAGAGTTAGAAATTACAGAAGGCGTTTTAATTGACGATCCAGAAGGAGCAGCGTTACTCTTACGCAAAATCCATGACCGTCATATTAGTATTGCATTGGATGATTTTGGTACGGGTTATTCATCGTTAGCATACATTACAAATCTGCCAATCGATCATCTAAAAATTGACCGAGCTTTTATCGTACAAATAGATGAAGGTGAAAAATTTAGAGGTGTTCTACAATCCATAATTAGTATGGCTAAGCACTTAGGTATGCATGTTACGGCTGAGGGCATTGAAATTGAAAGCCACCTTAATTTTTTACAAGCCGCGGAGTGCGATTACATACAAGGGTACTTTTATAGCAAACCGCTTAGTGCTGAGGGTGCGGCACTGTTCCTTGAAACACATTGCTTATAAAAACACCGCACAAGTTCATCCTTTGTCCAGAGTGTAGGCTGAATCTAACTACAGATTTTCGTTATATTTTCCGCTATAATCCCGCCTTCTTTTTAACCCTATAGCTACAGCGAGACGATACATGGAGCTTTCTGCACTCACCGCCGTTTCTCCGGTAGATGGCCGTTACGGCAGTAAAACTGCTGACTTACGCCCTGTTTTCAGTGAATTTGGTTTAATCCGCAACCGCGTTTTGGTTGAAATTCGTTGGTTACAAAAACTGGCCTCACACCCCCAGATTCAGGAAGTTCCTGCTTTCAGCGATGAAGCAAACGCACTTCTTAACGATATAGTTGATAATTTTAGCGAAGCGGATGCAGAGCGCGTAAAAGAAATTGAGCGCACAACAAACCATGACGTTAAAGCCGTAGAATATTTGATCAAAGAAAAGATCCAATCTAACGCTGAGCTGCAGGCCATCAACGAATTTGTTCATTTTGCTTGTACTTCCGAAGACATCAACAACTTGTCTCATGCATTAATGCTTCGTGACGGCTTAGCCGTTGTAAAGCCACAAATGCAAAAAATTGCTGATGAAATTGCTCGCATGGGTCGCGATTACGCTACGCAACCAATGCTGTCTCGAACACACGGGCAAACGGCTTCTCCGACAACGGTCGGTAAAGAAATGGCAAACGTAGCTCATCGTTTGCAACGTCAGATAAAACAACTCAACAATGTAGAGTTCTTAGGCAAAATCAACGGTGCCGTTGGTAACTACAATGCTCACCTATCTGCCTATGCCGATATCGACTGGGAAGCCAACGCTAAAGACTTTATCGAAGGTCTCGGCATTAGCTGGAACCCATACACAACTCAGATCGAACCTCATGATTACATAGCAGAGCTGTTTGATGCTGTTTGTCGTTTCAACACCATTATCATCGACTTTGATCGTGATATCTGGGGTTACATCTCCATGGGTTACTTCAAACAAAAAACGATTGCGGGCGAAGTCGGCTCCTCTACTATGCCGCACAAAGTTAACCCAATTGACTTCGAAAACTCTGAAGGCAACTTAGGTATTGCAAACGCCATCATGCAACACCTAGCCGCTAAATTACCTATCTCCCGCTGGCAGCGCGATCTAACCGACTCAACGGTTCTTCGTAACATGGGCGTAGGTTTTGGCTACAGCGTCATTGCTTACCAATCTACCTTAAAAGGTATTTCTAAATTAGAGTTAAACGCCGCGCGCTTAGACGAAGATCTAGAAAATGCGTGGGAAGTGCTAGCGGAACCTATCCAAACGGTGATGCGCCGTTACGCTATCGAAGAGCCTTACGAAAAGCTAAAAGCGCTGACACGGGGTCAAGCTATGAGCAAGTCAACAATTCTTGCTTTTGTTGACACACTGGACATGCCAGAAGCTGCTAAAGCAGAGCTCAAAGCACTGACACCGCATAACTATATTGGTAACGCCGTAGAGCAAGCTAAGAAAATCTAAGTGTTTTCTTTAATATAGCTCTCAATACCTAAGTGGCTTTAGATTATTAAAAGCCGCTTAGGTAAATCTTGTCTCTTCGCTTCGCTTCCCCTTCTTCTTTATTTTCGCGTAATCTATCGGCTTAATTGGTGTAAAGCTGGAATAAATCTTCTCTGTGGCAGTCTATACATCAGACTTACTAACGACTAACCGTAAAAGGATTGAATAATGCGTAAATTATGGGCTCCGGCCATATTAATGAGTTCTTGCTTACTTGTACCTCACGTTAACGCAGGATGGTCGGATTTAGTTGATAAGGTCAAAGATGAAGGTGGTAGCGTACTCAAAGACTCCCTCACATCAGGTAACAACACAGGCTCGTCCTCATCATTGGAGACGTCCACCATCATAGAGGGGTTAAAAGAATCGTTATCAGTCGGCACCCAACGTGCGGTAGCTATAGTCTCTGCAAATGGCGGCTACTTAAATGATGCTGACATACGAGTCCCCTTGCCTAACGGCTTAGATAAGCTGTCGGGAGCTTTACGCCAATTTGGTATGAGCGACCAGGTCGACGAGTTTGAAAACTCTATTAACCGTGCCGCAGAAAAAGCCGCACCTAAAGCCGCCTCTATTCTTTCTGAAACCATTACCAACATGAGTTTTGAGGATGCGCGCACTATATACTCAGGTGGCGATGACGCAGCTACCCAATATTTAAAGGACAAGTCAGGCGATAAGATTGCGGCTTTATTCAAACCTGAAATCAGCACGGCTTTATCTAGTGTTGATGCAACCCGCTCGTACGATCAACTCGCTAAAAAAGCGGCTAGTCTACCCGTCGTCGGAGAATCAATCGACACTGATTTGACTGACTATGTAACAAACAAAGCGCTCGATGGCTTGTTTTTAAAACTAGCCGAGCAAGAAAAAGCGATTAGAGAAAACCCTGCTGCTAGAACAACAGAGCTTCTGCAAACGCTATGGAAATAGCGTAGCCGTTACCCATAAAAAAGCCCCCACCTAAGAGTTCTGGTGGGGGCTTTTTTTATCAGGTGGATCGCCTGACTGTCAGGTTAGGCCGCTTCGCTTCCTGCTTCTGCGGGCACTGACGTACGTATTAAGTGATCGAATGCGCCCAAAGCGGCTGTTGCACCAGCGCCCATTGCAATAATAATCTGCTTGTAAGGGACGGTAGTCACATCGCCTGCAGCAAAAACGCCTGGCATCGATGTCTGCCCTTTTGTATCGATTACAATTTCGCCTCGATCTGATAGTTCAAGCGTATCTTTTAACCATTCAGTGTTCGGAATTAAACCTATCTGAACAAATATCCCAGCAACATCCACTAAGTGCTTATCACCCGTAGCACGGTCTGTGTAATTCAGACCAATAACTCGCTGGCCATCACCGATAACCTCTGTGGTCATCGCTTCTTTAATGATGGTGATATTTTTCATCGATTTAGCTTTGCGCACTAAGACTTCATCGGCACGTAATGTGTTGCCAAATTCAAGTACGGTGACATGCTCAACGATACCAGCCAAATCGATTGCTGCTTCAATACCTGAGTTACCACCGCCAATCACAGCAACTTTTTTACCTTTAAATAACGGGCCATCACAATGCGGGCAGTAAGCCACTCCTTTACCACGATATTCTTTCTCGCCCGGTACGTTCATTTCTCTCCAGCGCGCACCTGTGGCTAAAATGACAGACTTACTTTTTAGAACCGCACCACTTTCTAGCTCAACCTCGATCATGTCACCTTTAGTTAGCCGCTTGGCACGCTGCGTGTTTACAAGATCAACATCATAATCTAATACGTGTTGCTCAAGGTTAGCGACTAATTTAGGACCTTCTGTTTCTTTTACTGAGATAAAGTTTTCAATGGCCATCGTATCCATCACTTGGCCGCCAAAACGTTCGGCCACAACACCTGTGCGGATACCTTTACGGGCGGCGTAAATTGCTGATGCTGCACCAGCGGGGCCGCCACCAACGACCAGTACATCGTATGGGTCTTTTTCTGCTAAGGCCGCTGCTTGGCGCTCACTCGCTCCGCTATCAACTTTATTGAGTATCTCTGCCAAAGACATGCGCCCCTGACCAAATAACTCACCATTCAAATAAACAGATGGAACTGCCATGATATTTCGCTCGTTAACTTCATCCTGAAACAAAGCACCATCGATCATGGTTGTACGTATATTTGGATTTTTAATCGCCATCAGGTTGAGTGCTTGTACAACCTCAGGGCAGTTTTGGCATGACAGGGAAATGTATACTTCAAAGTTATAATCACCCGTTAGCTGTTCAGCCTGCTCGATTAATGCAGGTTCGGCTTTAGAGGGATGCCCCCCTGCCTGTAATAATGCCAGCACAAGTGACGTAAATTCATGTCCCATTGGGATACCAGCAAAAGCGACACGAGATGCGCTACCTTTAGGCGCTATACTCATTTGCGGTGCTCGACCAACGGGGTTGTTATCAATAATTAATTCTATTTTTGAAGAGAGCGCCGAAATTTCGGTGGCCAATTCTTCTAGCTCTTTAGATTTTGCAGTGTTGTTGGTGGACACAGTCAGTTCTATCGGATTAACGATGTTCTGCAAATAGGTGTCCAATTGTTTCTTAAGGTTTGTATCTAACATTATCGTTACCTGACTAGTGTCTTAAAATTCGACTTATCTTACGTAATAAAGCTGATGCCTAATCGGCCAACTGGCTCCTACTAGCGAGTGGATCTCAAGCAGGAGTCAGTTGAGGAGCGTCGTTTTAGATTTTGCCAACTAGATCCAAAGATGGAGCAAGTGTTGCTTCACCTTCTTTCCATTTAGCCGGGCATACTTCACCTGGGTGAGCCGCTACGTATTGTGCTGCTTTTACCTTACGGACGGTGTCTGCCGCCTCACGACCAATACCTTCAGCAGTAATTTCAACTGACTGGATAATACCTTCAGGATCGATTACAAACGTCGCACGGTCAGCAAGGCCTTGATTTTCACGCATCACACCAAAGTTGCGAGTAACCGTGCCTGTAGGATCGCCGATCATTGTGTATTGGATCTTGCCGATCGTTTCAGAAGAGTCGTGCCATGCTTTATGAGTAAAGTGCGTATCAGTAGACACTGAATATACTTCTACACCCATGCTTTGAAGTTCAGCATAGCTGTCTGCCATATCGCCTAGCTCGGTTGGACAAACAAATGTGAAATCAGCTGGGTAAAAGAAAACAATAGACCATTTACCTTTTAGATCAGCGTCTGATACTTCGATAAATTCGCCTTGTTTAAAAGCTGATGCATTAAATGGTTTGATTTCTGTATTGATCATTTTGTTGCTCCTGTTAAAGCGGGGTTTGATTCAAATAGGTATTGATTCGACAGGAGCTAGTCTATGGAAATTGGTTGATATGTAGAAATTAATTGTTTTTAAGAGGTTGATTAGTTTTTCCTATTAAGGCCCCTTGTATATAGCAGAAGTTAATCGAGTAGCATTACTTAACCTAATCCATGTTCGCACAACAAAAAAGCAGCCTAGTGGCTGCTTTTGGAGCGTTGTTTAATGATGAGAAACAGTCACTAATCCGCAATAAAAATGCTGATTGTTTCACTGGTATGCCCCAGCTCACTATCGCGAGATTGCTCTTCTTGCACATACGCGGAAACTTTAGAAGATGATAAGGCTCGATGAGCGGCATAGGCGGTATCAGCTCCCCGGAAACTGGCTAGGGCCGTCACAACAACTGGGTGCTTATTCGATGAAAGCTTGTTGAAATTAACCACCTTATTGGCACCGTACGCTGTCGTGACTTCAATCGACCGACCGCCAATGTCAGTATTCCCTTTTTCTATCGCGATCCAACCGACCACTTCGCTAGCATGACCATTGCTTAAACTTTCTTGTTCTTGAAGCGCGAGCTGTATGCCTGCATTCGAGTTTGATAGCACCCTAGCAACTACAACGTCCTCGTCATTAACACTGTTAACGCTTGTAAAAATAACGGGAGGTTCACTAAAGCTTGAGCCGTAAGACACATTCACGGATTGGGATGCGGTTACCTCTACATTCGAGCGGCCGGCTTTTAATACTAAATCGCCTAATTGATACTCACCACTGTCAGCGACAAGATAGAATATTTTTTCCCCGTTAACGTGAGTACCGCCCTGATAATCCCAACCTGAAAAGCGGATATCAAAACTAGTAGGTGTAACGTTGCGGATTTGAAGAGCACCTAACTCATTTGATAGTTCACCAACCGACGCTGTTACAACAGGAGCGCTGTAGTCCTTGCCTAGTGGAACCGTTGTCCACTGGTCAGTAATGCCTTGTAAGTAGCCCCACTCAACAGGCGTAGCATCAATTTGTGGTTGTTGGCGCAATGCAGACGCATCGCCTCCTCGGGTGCTGACATCCTGCGCAAAAAGCTGCCCACCAATAGATATCGCATCGATTGTCTCCGTTGTATGAGCAACCTCAGAATCGATCGATTGCTCTTCCTCAACAAAGATGGATGAGTTAATTAAAGGCAACCACTCATGGGTAACAAGCGTCTGCTGAGTTAAATAAGTGACTTCTTCGCCTCCCAATATGACTTTTCCTGAGCCATGCGGGCTATAAACGGCTAAATACCCAACTGTTTCAGCGGCATGGCCATTGTTCAAACTTTCTTGCTCATACAAAGCGGCACTGAAACCCGTGGCGGTTACCGATTTAACACGGGGTATAGCGGCTTGTGCTTCATTGGCTGTTTGCATCGTTAAAAAGATCCGCGGGGCTGCCGCAAAGCTGGCGCTGAATGTCTGTGCTTGGAAGTTACGCGTTTTATCTAACGTAAAGGTTCCCACTTCCCAAATAGAGCCATCTGGCATTGTGTATCGACCACTTTCTAACACCACATGCGGTATCGTTTCGCTGGCGTGCTCCCCATCTAAATAATCCCATTCGCTAAAGTTAACCGAGAAGCGCGTTTCATACCCATCACGGGTTACATTTTTAATACGAACCACACCTGGTGAGCTGTTATTAAAGCTTGGTGGTCCTGCGATAACGACCGGATTGTCATAGGTAGAGGGCAGCACAACACTTGTCCACTCATGGCTTGTGTTGAGTACAAGCAGATCACTGCCTCGCCGTGTAGGGTCTTCTGGATGACTGTCTATTTCATCTGGCGTGCCGTCACCATCCGCATCTCCGTCAATTGCTGGGTCGGCTACTCCGCCATCATTTGGGTTATCAGGGTCTAGACCATTTCGTAATTCATAAGCATCATCTAACCCATCACCATCGCTATCAGGCGGTGAACCAGCTTGCCAAGGCTCCTGTACATTACACATTGAATCAAAATCTGCTAGCTCACCGGTCACAGTATTCCATGCAGATACAGGCTCTTCTTGGCAAACCGATTCACGATAGGAGGCAACAACCGACATCGTATCGTTAATTAATCGCGTATTATCAGCATCAGCCTGATCCCCCGCCGCGACACCTTGATAGTTAACGTAGGGAGTAGAGAACAGAGGGGCGCCTGCGTAATAGGTTCCGTCGTTATAGTTGTAGCCCATAGCGGTAGAGTAAGCTTTGCCATTAGATCCTGTGAAAAACCAACCCGCTGAATATTGATTATCTAGATAGCTATTTGGCCCCGCCCCACTACTTAAAGCTTTGGGGTGCGCCGCGCCTAAATTATGCCCAAGCTCATGTACGAGGGTGTTGGATATATCAACTGATCGTATGGCGGCAACCGAGAACGCAGCACTCGAATCCCCTTGCCAATAAATTAATGAATACCCCAAGCCCACATTACCGTATGCAGAGCCATGATCCACCATCATAGTTACTAGATCTGCACCGTACGTTTCACGTGCAGCGGCAACCGAACTAAACACCCCTTGCCCTTGGCGTAAAGCCACTAAATCATTATAAAAACTACTGCTATTGGTAGTAGCTTGCGTGGTGTAATCAATATCAAGACTATGGACAATATTGAACTCCAGGTCTAACCCGCTATTGCTTGCCACTTGATTCATTCGGTTTTGAATATCCAATGAAAACAGCTCCATCCCCCCATTATTATCGACCCAGGCCTTAGCCGTTGAATCAAAGACCATCATGACATCAATTTCTTCGGCAAAAACAGGTGAACTGATTAAGGCCACCGCTAGGGAAGTAGTCATTAAAATAGGAACACGTTTCGCTTGATGGGCGTGTTTGGGCGAGACAATTAAAGGGGGGGTAGATTTTTTTAGTTTTTGAGCCATCATGGTCTCTCTATCGCTTGCAGGGTTTGCTTGAATAAAACCGACGGACTACTAAACAGCGGTTACTGTACATATAAAATCTATTATTGAACTGACACATGTTCATGGGTTTGGGCCGGCATTTTGGCTAAATCTACTTCGGTAACTGTGGCGCGTCGTTTCGCTTGGTTACCTCGTAACCGGTATGACTTCCCATTTTCCATGTCTTGAATGGTCATTAGATAATCATCACCTATTAACGTTAGCGTGACGGTAGACAGAGACTCGCCAGTAATGCGCCCCTGTAAGAGAAGCTTCTTTTCACCTATTTTACGTTCAGTCTCAAACGTTATGTCCAAGTCCACATCGTCAAATAAAGGAAGCGCAAAACCATGCCCCAGTTCTGTAGGAATGCTTACTGCTATATCAGCGTCGCGACTAAATACAGACTCAGCCAGCGGATCACTCAGGTGGGAATGACGAGTCTCAGATAGCTGTTCATTACGACCCGTAAGCGGGTTGGTCGCCGGTTGATTAATCAATCGGTCCTCAACCTGTGATTCAATGATTGGAGGCACATCAGCACCGGACTCTTTAACGCTTATCGTTTGCCAAAATATAAAGAGCACTACTGCCAGCAGTAGAAGCGCTACGCTGCCTAAAATTAGTACACACCTTGACACACCACCTTGTTTTGTCATCAGCACTCACCTTTATGTTGCATAAAAGATACAGAAAATAAAAATAAATAGCTTTAAAAACAATAATATATCGCTATCTATTAATTTAATTCAGCACTATACAAAGGTTAGTTAACCAGAGCTAGTTCCATCTAATTAAGCAACAAAAAAAGCAGCCTAAATGGCTGCTTTAAAGACAGGTTTGGCGCACGAATAATTAACGGCTGACTAACCCGCGTGAGTCCAATATTTCTTCGATTTCTGGCAAACTCGCTGGATCATCAATCGTAGAAGGGATGCTGTAAGCTTGTCCATCAGCAACTTGGCGAAGCAATTTACGCAGTATTTTCCCTGATCGCGTTTTTGGTAAACGCTGAACAACAACCGCTTTTTTAAAACAAGCGACAGCACCAATCGATTTTCTTACCATCGCAACCAGTTCTTTTTCCAGCTGCTCTTCGTCAACCTCTACACCGTTCTTAATAAGGACTAAACCAATAGGTTGCTGGCCTTTTAGAGGATCGTTAATCCCAATGACACAGCATTCAGCTACTGCAGGATGGCTAGCAACGACCTCTTCCATTTCGCCTGTTGATAAGCGATGGCCGGCTACATTAATCACATCATCTGTACGGCCCATCACAAATACGTAACCATCCTCGTCTTTATAGCCGCCATCACCTGTTGAATAATAACCAGGAAACTCTGAAAGATACCCCGTCCTAAAACGCTCATGATCACCCCAAATTGTTGGTAAGCAACTGGGAGGTAATGGCTGCTTAAGCGCGATAATGCCTTGTGAACCGGCGGGTAACTCCTCGCCTTGTGCGCCTAGAATTTGCACATTAAAGCCTGGGATGGGTACCGTTGACGATCCAGCTTTAGGTGCCATCCTTTCAATACCCGTTAGGTTGCCACAAATAGCCCAACCGGTTTCTGTTTGCCACCAATGATCAATAACAGGTTTGCCCAACGTTTGGCTTGTCCATTCATAGGTCGGGGGATCCAAGCGTTCACCTGCCATAAACACGGCCTCTAATGCGCTTAAATCATAAGGGGCTAATAAATCAGAATCAGGATCTTCTTTACGTATCGCCCTAAATGCTGTGGGAGCTGCAAATAATGCTTTAACTTTATACTCATCACATACGCGCCAGAAAGCACCGGCATCAGGCGTTTTGATCGGCTTACCTTCATACACCACTGTTGTACAACCTGCTAACAATGGCGCATAAACAATATAGGAGTGCCCTACAACCCAACCGACATCAGATGCAGCCCAAAAGACTTCGCCCGGCTCCATATTGTAGATAGCTTTCATACTGTACTTTAATGCGACAGCATGACCACCGTTATCCCGCACAACCCCTTTTGGTTTGCCGGTTGTACCTGAGGTATACAATATATATAGCGGATCAGTCCCTTTAACGGCAACACAGCCTGCAGGCTCTGCTGTTGCCATTGCTTGCTGCCAATCCAAATCTCTTCCTATCTCCATGCTTGCGGTGCATTGTGGCCGCTGCAATACAATACATCGCTCAGGCTTAAACGCAGACAGTTCAATGGCTTCATCAAGCATAGGTTTATATTCAATCACCCGATTGATCTCGATGCCGCATGAAGCCGTTACCACCACTTTAGGCTCGGCATCATCAATACGAACAGCCAACTCTTTTGGTGCAAAGCCACCAAAAACAACCGAATGAATAGCTCCCAAACGCGCAACGGCTAGCATGGCAATCAATGCCTCTGGAACCATTGGCATATAAATAACGACCCTATCCCCTTTTTCTACACCTTGCTCTTTTAGTACACCTGCAAACTTAGCTACCTCATCGCGCAGTTCTTGATAGGTATAGCGGCGCTTAACTCCCGTTACCGGAGAGTCAAAAATAATAGCGTCTTGTTCGGCCCGGCCATTTTCCACGTGATAATCTAATGCAAGGTAGGCAGTGTTAAGCTCCCCATCAGCAAACCAACGGTGGATACCATTGCTATCCGTACTTAGCACTTGTTTTGGCTTTTTAAACCAATGAATGAGTTCTGACTTCTCTTCCCAGAAAGTTTCGGGTGATTCTATTGAGTGTGAGTATTCTGCTCGATACGACATCGTACGGCCCTTTTATTATGTTATCTATCAGGACTACGTAAGTGAGCCGATTTATTATTATTGTTGACAGTCGGCCCGCTGTACCTAAGTAATGTATCTAAACTAGCCGACAATTTAACTAAGACATTGGGCGAATAGGCCGTTTTTTAGACAAAAATAGGCAGATCCTAGCTCCGCCTCAAAAATATTGTCGACAATCTACTGATTTGGATCAATCCTAAATATTGTAGAATTGACCTTTTTCACTCAATACAGCGGCACAAGTGATAACCGCTAAAAAAATATCAACTCCCCAAAAATCGCTCTTTTATTCACTTAATGAACGCTTTTCATCAATTCTTGAAATGAACTCAGGTAATTGATACCTAAAATGTTTTATTATATGTCCCCTTTACGTTTCGCCATTTAGCTAGCCATCCAACAGGTAGTAATTGCATGTCTCAGATGATCACCGATCAACTAAACTCCATCCTCAAACAGCGCATCATGATCCTTGATGGCGGTATGGGCACTATGATTCAAGATTACAAACTTGAAGAAGCCGATTATCGTGGTGAGCGCTTTGCGGACTGGCCATGCGATGTAAAGGGTAACAACGACCTCTTAGTACTTTCTCAACCGCAGATCATTAAAGACATACACCGCAATTACTTGTTGGCCGGTGCTGATATTTTAGAAACCAATACCTTTAATGCCACGCAAATCGCCATGGCCGATTACGAAATGGAATCGCTAAGCCATGAGATAAACTTAGTAGCGGCGCAGCTAGCCAGGCAAGCCTGTGACGAAATCACCGCCCAAACACCTGAGCGTCCGCGCTTTGTGGCCGGCGTTCTCGGCCCTACTAACCGTACCTGCTCGATATCACCGGACGTCAATGATCCCGGTTATCGAAACGTGTCTTTTGATGAGCTTGTCGATGCTTATTACGAGTCTACTGATGGCTTAGTAAAAGGAGGCTCCGATTTAATTCTTATCGAAACTGTTTTCGACACACTCAACGCAAAAGCCGCGATCTTTGCTGTCGATAAATATTTTGACGAGAACAATGTACGGCTACCCGTTATGATTTCGGGCACCATTACGGATGCCTCTGGACGGACCCTATCTGGACAAACAACCGAAGCTTTCTGGAACTCAGTTAGTCATGCCAACCCTATTTCCATTGGCTTAAACTGTGCACTCGGCCCGAAAGAGCTGCGCCAATATGTACAAGAGTTGTCACGTGTTGCTAACTGTTTTGTCTCTGCGCACCCTAACGCCGGTCTGCCTAACGCTTTTGGTGAATACGATGAGTCTCCAGAAGAAATGGCACGCGAAATTAGTGAATGGGCGGAGTCAGGGTATCTCAATATTCTAGGTGGCTGCTGCGGAACAACACCCGAGCACATACGCGTTATACGTGAAGCTATTGAAAAATTTCCCCCTCGCGTAGTTCCTGATATTCCCCGAGAAGCGCGTTTGGCGGGCTTAGAGCCGATGAACATTGGTGCAGATACCTTGTTCGTTAACGTGGGTGAACGAACTAACGTTACAGGATCGGCGGCATTTAAGCGGCTTATTAAAGAAGGTGACTACGAAACAGCCTTAGATGTTGCTCGCCAGCAGGTAGAGAACGGCGCACAAATCATCGATATCAACATGGATGAAGGCATGCTTGATGCTGAAGCTGCCATGGAGCGTTTCTTAAAGCTCATCGCCTCTGAGCCGGATATTTCCCGTGTTCCAATTATGATCGACTCCTCCAAGTGGGAGGTAATTGAGGTCGGCCTTAAATGCATACAAGGCAAAGGGATTGTTAACTCCATTTCCATGAAAGAAGGCGTCGATAAGTTTATCGAACAAGCCAAACTGGTTCGCCGTTACGGTGCAGCAGTCATCGTGATGGCATTCGATGAAATCGGCCAAGCAGACACCTGTGAACGCAAAATTGAAATATGTGAAAAGTCTTACCGAATTTTAGTAGACGAAGTTGGCTTCCCTCCTGAAGACATCATCTTTGACCCTAACATTTTTGCTGTAGCTACAGGCATTGAAGAACATAACAACTACGCTGTCGATTTTATTGAGGCTACCGGCTGGATTAAGAAAAACCTGCCTTATGCAAAAATCTCAGGCGGTGTATCTAACGTGTCGTTCTCGTTTCGTGGCAACAACCCAGTGCGTGAAGCCATCCACTGTGTATTCTTATACCACGCCATCAAGCAAGGCATGGATATGGGTATCGTTAACGCAGGCCAGTTAGCCATTTACGACGATTTGCCAACCGAACTTAAAGATCTTGTAGAAGATGTCATCCTTAACCGCCGCGACGACTCAACCGAACGATTGCTAGACGTAGCCGAGCGCTACCGTGGAGATGGCTCAGCTGAAGCCGCCCCAGAGGCTCAAGAATGGCGCAGCTGGGAAGTCAACGCACGCTTATCACATGCGCTTGTAAAAGGGATAACAGAATTTATCGACGACGATGTAGAAGAATGCCGCCAAAACTATCCGCGCCCTATACAAGTTATTGAAGGTCCTCTCATGGACGGCATGGGTATTGTGGGCGATTTATTCGGCTCGGGTAAAATGTTCCTTCCACAAGTGGTTAAGTCTGCTCGCGTCATGAAAAAAGCAGTAGCTTACCTCATGCCATTTATTGAGGCAGAAAAAAGCGGAAATGAATCGAGCTCCGCCGGTAAAGTCGTGATGGCCACGGTTAAAGGCGACGTTCACGATATCGGAAAAAATATCGTCGGCGTAGTTTTACAATGTAATAACTTCGAAATAATAGACCTAGGCGTCATGGTTCCAGCTGAGAAGATTCTTACCACTGCCAGAGAAGAAAACGCGGATTTAATTGGCCTATCAGGATTGATTACCCCTTCATTGGATGAGATGGTACACGTCGCCAAAGAAATGCAGCGTCAAGGATTTGATATCCCGTTAATGATTGGTGGGGCTACTACATCCAAAGCTCACACAGCCGTTAAAATAGAACCGGCCTTCAAGCGAGATCAAGTGGTTCACGTAACCAACGCTTCACGTGCTGTTGGCGTTGCATCCGCCCTGTTATCCAAAGACAGAAAATCAATTTATATCAAAGAGATACAAGAAGATTATCAGAAAGCACGTGACCGTCACACCGCTCGTCAAAATGATAAGCGCCGCGTCAGTTTAGAAGCAGCTCGCACTAATAAATTTGTTGCCGACTGGGATAACTTCACGCCGGTTAAACCTGCACAACTTGGTGTGCAGGTTATTGACAATCTAGACCTTAATTTGCTGCGTGAATTTATTGATTGGAGTCCTTTTTTCCACGCCTGGGAATTAGCAGGCAGCTACCCACGCATCCTCACTGACAAAGTCGTTGGCGAAGAAGCCACTAAGTTGTTTGCAGATGCTCAAGAAATGCTAGACGACTTAATTTCAAACAAGAAGCTCCGCGCCCAAGGCGTGTATGGTTTATTCCCTGCTAATAGCGTCGATCATGATGACATAGAGCTATATACCGACGAGTCTCGCAGCGAAGTATTAATGACGCTTCATCACCTACGTCAGCAAACAGAGAAAGTCGCCGGTAAAGCCAATATGTGTCTAACGGATTTTATCGCCCCTAAAGACTCAGGCGTTAAAGACTACTTTGGCGCATTTGCTGTAACTGCTGGGCTCGGTGTTGATGAATTGGTAGCCGTGTATGAAGCTGATCATGATGATTACAACAGCATTATGGTTAAAGCGCTTGCGGATCGTTTAGCCGAAGCTTTTGCAGAATATTTACACCGCTTTGTTCGTAAAGAAGCATGGGGATATGCACCGGATGAAGACCTAGATAACCAAGCTCTGATAAAAGAAAAATATCAAGGCATTCGTCCTGCTGCTGGCTACCCAGCCTGCCCGGATCACACCGAAAAAGGGTTACTATGGAAGCTGCTGGATGTTGAAAACCGCACCGGCATTACAATTACTGAATCATACGCCATGTTACCAACGGCTGCCGTAAGCGGTTGGTACTTTAGCCATCCGCAAGCGCAATATTTTGGTGTGGCTAAGATTGGCGAAGACCAGCTAGATAGTTACGCCAAACGAACAGGGATGGATAAGCAAGAGGCTGAACGATGGCTTGCTCCCAACTTAGGGTACGAGCCAGAGGATACCTAATTAAGCATTAGGCACATCAACACAAGGTCATCATTAAGCACAAGGAGGTGCTAATGAAACACCTAACCACCCAAGGGCATTTGCAATCGCCCACTACCCCGCAGTTATTACGTCAAGTCACTCCTCTTTTACCGGAGGGGACTTATCCACGTTCTCAATACAGCCCAACCTAATCGCCACGTCAAAGCAACGGAATAATTTTATAAAAACGCGCAACAATCTGTTGCATAGCAGCATTTATTCCCGGCTTCGTTGTAAATTAAAGGATCACAAGTTTACGCAAGCGCACAAAACTCATCATGTTTGTGTATAAGTTTGATAAAAATGTGATCATTAAATACGCTTTTTTAAGCGACTAAACCAACAACATTCACTGCAGTGATAAGTGGAGATGCCGATTATTTATTAATCCCCGACATTGATACAGCTATTTACACGAGCTTAAGCCCAGCATTTAGCCATCCTTTACCACTGCGCACTGATATGGTTGCCAACGGCATACCAGCCTATTCTTTTAGACGTATTTGATATGCAGATACAACAAGGAGATTACCATGGCAGTGACTGCTGATCGTATAACACGGGAATTTTCGCCCAACAGCCCCTCTACTCCTAACCATCGCGAAATGGTTATAGACTCCACTCGTAAGGCCGAATATTGGTTAGCAAAACAACTGGATAAAGCGGGCATTACTCTCAACGGCTCAAACCCTTGGGATCCACAAATACATAATCGACAAGTTTTTCATCGCGTCCTATCCGAAGGTTCGATAGGAATCGGCGAAAGCTATATGGATGGCTGGTGGGACTGCGAGCAAGTTGATGAACTCATGACTCGTGCCATGACCGCACAGCTTGATGAAACGCTAACAGGCCGCTGGACGTTCATTAAACACTGGTTAGCTGCTCGCCTGATGAACCGTCAATCCATCAAACGTGCATTCCAAGTTGGAGAACAGCACTATGATGCGGGTAACGACCTTTATACAGCCATGCTCGATCCAACCATGGCCTACTCATGTGGTTATTGGCAGGAAGCAAACAGCTTGCATGAAGCGCAACTGGCAAAATTAAATCTAGTTTGTCAAAAGCTTCAACTCAAACAGGATGATTCCGTTTTAGAAATAGGATGCGGTTGGGGAAGCTTCGCCGAACTCGCAGCGACCCGCTATGGAGCTAAAATAACAGGCTTGACCATATCGAAAGAACAGAAACGTTTAGCCGATGAACGATGTAACCACCTGCCCGTGGACATATTGCTTCAAGATTACCGTCACCATGACGGCCTGTACGACAAGCTTGTTTCAATTGGTATGTTTGAACATGTTGGACAAAAGAATTACGACACCTATATGCGATCGGCTCATCGCCTAATGAAAGATGAGGGCATTTTTGTTTTACATACAATTGGCAAAGATAAATCTGATTTAGGGACAGATCCTTGGATCGACAAATATATTTTTAGAAATGGTGCCATACCTTCATTACGCCAGATAAGCGCAGCATGCGAGCCTTATTTTGTCGTCGAGGATGTACATAATTTTGGGCAGGATTACGACCGTACATTAATGGCGTGGCATGACAATTTTGAGCGCGCCTGGCCAATGCTATCTACCGCTTATGATAATCGGTTTTATCGGATGTGGAGCTATTACTTAAAATGCTGTGCAGGCTCATTCCGCAGCCGATCTCTGCAGTTATACCAAGTCGTCCTTCGTAAACGTTTAACGCCAATGGACCGCTATAAAAGTCCACGCTAGAGATAAACCGCTGATCTTTTAGCAGCCTTAAAAAACTAAGGGCAGATTGCTCTGCCCTTAGTTACCATCGTTAAGATGAAGCCAATGATGGCTTAAGCTTAAGTGCTTAAGCTCCAATAACACCGCCATCTTCACGTGTGATCACCAAGATACTCGAACGAGGCTTACCGCCGTCCAAGTAATCTGGGAAACCTTTTGTTGGGTGCTGAATGCCAACAAACATAGCTCGATTATCATCTGCAAACGTTAAACCTGTTACCTCACATCCAACAGGCCCTACCAAAAAGCGTCTGATTTCAGCTGTACTAGGATCTGCACACAACATTTGGTTGTTGCCTTGACCAGCAAAATCACCTTCATTGCTCATATCACCATCAGTAAGCACCCATAAACGGCCGCCTTTATCAAAGCCAATACCATCAGGGCTATTGAACATGTTATCTGCTGTGATATTTTTGCTGCCTGCATATAGTGTATCAGGATGAACTGTAGGGTTACCCGCAAGCAAGAACAAATCCCATACAAATGTATCTGCTGTATGATCATTACCCGCAGCTGACCAACGTATGATTTGACCATAGTGGTTGCTTTGACGAGGGTTAGCCGCATTAAGTGGCTGGTTCTCTTTATTACCACGGTGCTTGTTGTTAGTTAACGTACAGAAGACTTGTCCGGTAGAAGGATTATGAGTAATCCACTCAGGACGGTCCATTGTCGTCGCTTTAACATGTTTTGCAGCTTTACGCGTATTCACAAGGATAGAAGCTTGGTCAGCAAAGCCATTTTCTTTAGTCAGACCGTTCTGGCCATGTACTAACGCGATCCATTCGCCTTTACCGTCATGTTCACCCAGTTCACCATTAAACTTAGCTACATATAATGTACCCTCGTCTAATAAATCACGATTAGCTGACGGGTTATTTGGTTGATATTTGTTCTTAGAAACAAAGCGATAAATATGTTCGCCGCGCTCATCATCACCCATGTATACAACAATATGGCCATCACCGTTGACCACAACTTCAGCATTCTCATGCTTGATGCGGCCCAGAGCTGTACGCTTTTTAGGTGTTGAAGTTGGATCAAAAGGATCTATTTCTACCACCCAGCCAAAGCGATTGGCTTCATTTGGGTTCTTAGCCAAATCAAAGCGGTCGTCGTACTTCCACCATTTGTTTTTACTTTCATCCGCTTTTGCGCCATAAAATTCGGCTAACTCAGCGGGTAGTTTCTCTGCATCAGAGGCGCCAAAGTAGTTATGGAAGTTCTCTTCACAAGTAAGGTACGTTTCCCAAGGGGTTTGACCGTTGGCACAGTTATTTATAGTTCCGAGCGCTTTAGTACCTGTTTTGTCGGCCATCGTTTTTAACAAGTCATGGCCAGCTGCGGGCCCTGTGATCTCAAACTCACTGTTGGCATGCAGACGACGGTTCATTTTCGAGTCTTTCACATAGTGCCATTGGTGGTTGCTATCACGCTTAAGCTCGACAATTGTCACACCATGAGCAGCTTGCAACTTGGCTACGTCTTCTGCCGAACCTGTTTCGTCCGCCGAGATAACAATCTTGTTGTTGGTATATTCGTTGTTAACCGCTAACACAGCACGGTCAGGGATAATATTGCCAGCTTCATCTTTTAAGTGGAACAACGTCATACCGTCGGTGTTATCACCAAACTGCATGGCTTGATCTTTAGCTGTTTGCTTGCCCGAATGATCAAAAGCAGGTGCTCCTGGCAATACTGGATCACCCCAAGCCATTAACACCGTATGGCGGTAACCTTGCGGCAACTTTATAGCATCTTCTGTAGATGCCGGTATGCCTTCAAAACCAATAAGCTTACTACTAGCCATCGTATCAGCTACGGCTTTGGCCATTGGGGATAAAGTAAAGAATCCAACGATACCTGTTGCCATTGCACCCTTCAGAAGGCTGCGACGGCTAATAGCCTTATCGACTAATGTATCGAAATCGGTTGTTTCAATTGAATCTGTTGGCTGCGCATTCACGTCATTTGGGTTCATGTCTATCACCTCATTATAGTTGCGCAAATCCTACCCAAATTAGGTGACAAAAAAATTACACGCTAATAACCGATTGTAAAAACTTGATAGTTAACAATTGTTAACATTACTTTGCCTTGATCTCCTAGTCGCAAAAGACCTACTTCAATAGGATGGAATCATCAGTAACGCACTTATCAGTTCTTTACTGGTCATAATGTTTATGAATAGACGACTTCATGATTCGAGAGGCTTACTTATGTTTAACATGACAACCAACCGCCAATTAAAAACGAAGAAGATTTCCCTCAAACGGGCAATGTTGGCCTTGTCTTTTACCTCCGTACTAGCTGTCGCTTTTTCCGCCACTACTGCCAAGGCTGACATCAAGGTAGGAGCAAACATTACTATTCCTTTCAGTAACGCGATGGTCAATATACAGGTAGGTGATCTTCTTTATGGGTTTTATGAGGGAAGCTTTTACCGACCTACCGGCAAAGGACGCTATCGCTTAGTAGAAGCTCCAATCGGCGCCGTGATACCTGTGCTGCCTAAAGGGTATAAACGAGAAGCAAACCATTTTAAATACGGTAATGTCTACTACTTACAAACCCCTAATGGCTATCGCGTCATCAACCATTCAACCAAAACCGTAATACGCGACTCTAATGGCTTCAAAGACCAGAAAGCACATCATTCTGATAAGAATAAACACCAAAAAAATGCATACAATAACAGCAAGAACGGCCACGGAAAATCAGCCAAGGATCGCAAGGAGAAAGGCCGGAATGACTCACGCTCTAAAAGCGGCTTCCAAAAAGATAACCGTCAATACTCATCTTACGGGGAAAGACATTAATGTGATGTAATGATCGCGCACTAACGACAAACGGCCCACATGGGCCGTTTTAATAAGGGTGAGTTCATTAATTTGTTTGACACATTACTCTGAGTCTAACCCTAAAAAGCCACCGGTTTGGTGTGCCCAAAGCTGAGCATATATCCCTTTACTCGCGATCAATTCACTGTGCGTGCCTTGCTCAACAATTTGTCCTTTATCCATTACAATCAATCGGTCCATAGCCGCGATGGTCGATAGTCGATGCGCAATAGCAATCACCGTTTTACCTTCCATTAAACGATACAAACTGGCCTGAATAGCGGCTTCTACTTCAGAATCGAGAGCGGAGGTCGCTTCGTCGAGTACGAGTATAGGTGCGTCTTTAAGAAGCACACGTGCAATAGCTATTCGTTGGCGTTGGCCACCCGAAAGTTTAACACCGCGCTCACCGACTTGGGCGTCCAGCCCTACGCGACCATGAGGGTCTGTCAGCGTAGACACAAAATCAACAGCTTCTGCTCGTGTCAACGCATCTTGCAGATCCGCTTCATTGGCATCAGGTCGGCCATATAAAATATTATCGCGTACTGATCGGTGTAAAAGTGACGTGTCTTGCGTCACCATACCAATCTGCTGGCGTAATGATTCTTGTGACATTTGGCTAATGTCTTGCCCATCGATCAATATGCGGCCTGATTCAACGTCATAGAAACGCATAAGCAGATTTACCAATGTTGACTTACCAGCACCAGAGCGGCCAACAACGCCTATTTTTTCGCCGGCTTTTATAGAGAGGTTTAAATTATCTAATACACCCGAACCTTTTCCATAATGGAATTTAACATGATCAAAGGTTACAGCGCCGTGCTGCACATGTAAGGTTTTAGCATCAGATAAATCTTGTACTTCTAGGGGCTTAGATAACGTAGCCATACCATCCGTTACTGTGCCTATATTTTCAAACAAAGCACTTATTTCCCACATGATCCATTGCGCCATACCATTAATACGCAACGCCAAACTAATCGCTACCGCTATTTCACCAATCGTTATTGCATTTAATGTCCATAGCCATACAGAGGTGGCCGCAACAACAAACGCTAATAAATAGTTGATGAATTGAACAAAGAAATTCAATCCGGTTACTAACCGCATTTGATGGTAAACGGTTTTTAGAAAGCCGCGCATCCCCTCTTCTGCATAGTCAGATTCACGATCAGTATGTGAAAACAGCTTAACCGTTTGAATATTGGTGTAACTATCTACAATACGCCCCGTCATCAAGCTTCGAGCATCGGCTTGATCAGTCGAGACTTTGCGCAGCTTGGGCACAAAGTAAACTTGGATACAGACATAGCAAACTAACCAAAGGAGCATTGGCAAGATTAATCGCCAGTCAGATTGCGCTACCAGAAAAACAATAGAGACAAAATAAACCACGATGAACATCAGTACATCGAGCAATTTCATAACGGTTTCACGGATAGCTAACGACGTTTGCATGACCTTGGTAGAAATTCGGCCAGCAAAGTCATTACCGTAAAAAGAAACACTTTGCTTCAATAAGTACCGGTGTGATAACCAACGGATCCGCATAGGGTAATTGCCCAATAGCGTCTGATGGACGATCAAACCATGAAGCAATACAAGCGCTGGAAGGAAGATAATGACCATAAAGGCCATTCCCCATAAACGCCCGCTTTCTTCTTGCAAGAGCGTATCCGGGTTTTTAGCGATCAGCCAGTCAACCAAATCCCCCATAAACCCAAATAATGCAACTTCGGTCATTGCGATAGCGCCAGACAACAACGCCATTAAAATCAGGTAACGCTCTGCGCCTTTTGTGTAATGACGACAAAAAGCCAGCAGCCCTTTGGGCGGTTGCGTCGGTTCGTGTGAAGGAAACGGCGCAATTAACCGCTCAAAAAATGAAAACATAAATTACTCAGTCAAAAAAATTACTACACGGGCCAATCAGTGCAGTTTCATTTTAGGTTTAACAGTACGGCCAATCTTTTGGGCCAACATAATCGCAGAGGCACGCAACCAGCCATGAACTGCAAATTGGTGCATACGGTATAGTGAGACATAAACAATACGGGCTAAACGCCCCTCAACAAACATAGTCCCCTTACTCAAATTGCCCATCAAGCTACCAACCGTGCTGTAACGGCTTAAGTTAACCAAAGAGCCATGGTCTTTATATACATAGTCTTTCAGCGGTTTATTGTGCTGTTGTGCAATTAAGTTTTTGAGTACTTGGGTTGCCATTTGATGTGCTGATTGAGCCCGTGGCGGGACCCATTTTCCATCAGCTTGCTGGCAACCACAACAATCACCAATGACAAACACATCATCGCTGATAGTGCTTTGCAACGTTGGTTTGACTAGAATCTGTCCCATTCTATTGGTTTCAAACAAACCCATTTTGGTTATGAATTCAGGCGCTTTAACACCTGCAGCCCATACCATCATATCAGCATTAATATGCTCATCTTCATTTGCCGCAAAACCCAGTTCAGTCGCACTGGTAACTTTCGTATTTTCTCGTACATTAACGCCTAATTTAACCAGCTCTTGTTTAGCAGAAGCGGCAATGCGCTCTGGTAATGCGGGAAGGATTCGAGGCCCGGCTTCGATAAGCGTTAACTTTAAGCGTTGTTTAGTCATAGCCGGTAAGCCATAAATTTTCAGCAAGTCAGCCACATGATACATCTCTGCGGCTAACTCTACTCCTGTTGCCCCACCACCTACGATGGCTAAATGCAGCAAACTATCGTCAGGGCTTTGGTCCATTCGTAAAAACTGGTTCAATAAGGCTTTGTGAAACTTCTCAGCTTGGCTTTGTGAATCAAGAAAAAAACAATGATCAGACACGCCTGGCGTGCCAAAATCGTTACTGACACTTCCAACGGCGAGTACTAGCTTATCGAAGTGGAGCTTACGCTCGCCCACAATTTGCTTTTTATTCTCATCAACCAAAGGCGCTAAGGTGATGTACTTTTCCTCATTATTCATTGAGGTCATAGTACCTAGCTTAAAATCATAATGATGACGACTAGCATGAGCACGATAAATAACTTCGTCGGTACTCGTGTCCAGAGCACCAGTGGCAACTTCATGTAAAAGAGGCTTCCAAATGTGCGTTCTATTCTTATCAACCAAAATAATTTTAGCTTTTTTCTTCCTGCCTAACTTGTGACTGAGGCTGGTAACAAGCTCTAAGCCGCCTGCTCCTCCGCCAACAACAACGATGGTTTCCATAATCTGACCCTCAAATGTATTCAGGAAAACGCAATCCATGTCTCAGCAATTTATAAACAGAAATTTGAGAAGAATTAGACGTTTGCCTCAACGCTTTTAATAATGTGATCGATGTCTGAAAACTAACGGCTTATATGGCTTAAAACAAGTAAACAACCTATTTAATCAATAAATACTTTCGTCCTGAATGTATATGTATTTCTTCTTTCTTAGCCAAAGGCCAACCAAATACCAACACCCATCATTAACGTACCTGCTATTCGGTTCATCAAACGAACATTCCCACTCTTCATTAAAAAACGACGTAATGTTTGCCCACCACTGGCATACCCTAGCAAACAAAAAAATTCGATAAGCAGTATTAGGCTAATTAACAGTAATAACTGAGTTGGCATTTCTTTATCTGGGTTAATAAACGGTGGAAGTAGCGAGATAAAAAATGCCCAGCCTTTGGGGTTAGCAATGGCCGTTATAAACCCTTGCGAGACCAACGCGGACCGCTTAACCAGTGGCTGTGACTCTATATCCGAAGGGATCGCCATTTTGCCTCGTGAGCACCACATTTGGTAACCGAGATAAAATAAATAGGCACCGCCAATGTATTTAAAGACTGTAAAGACTGATGGATAGTTTAGCATCATGGCAGCGGCCCCTATGACAGCTAATGTTGCCACTAGTCCTACACCCACCAGTTCACCTAGCATCATCCACATTGTGCGGCGAACACCAATCGTCATACCCATAGTCATAGACAGTGTCATACACATTCCTGGGGTTGCCGATACAAATAAAAATGTTGGAATAAAAACGGCTAATATGGATATTTCTAACATGGCCTACTCGCGATACCGAATTTAATAGGCTGCTACTTTACACCAAATCCCTACCTCAAAGTCAGCCTAAATCATTGAAGAAATAGCAATACATCGTTGCTTTGAACGCTATTTTTTGAATAAAAAAAACCTGCCAATTGGCAGGTTCAAAATGGAGAGGTAACTAGGTGCGTTTAAGATTAGAACCAAACAGTGTTGAGATGGCGTCGACATACCAATGCGCGGCCCCAAACCAATCATCAATAGACTCTGATTCGAATACGCGCTCAATGTACGCATCTAAAAGAGACTGTTGCTGCTCCAACCAGTTTTCTGGTTGACGAATTTTCGAATCCATAAAAGTACCTAATAATCCCGGAGAGTTGTACAAACAACATCAAGGAATGTTTACAAACAGGCCCACAAGTAAGCCAATGAGTGTATTATACTTAGGTCTATTGTGCGCCGCAACATCTTTTATAGATATTTTGTACTTTTTTAGTACCCATTGTTTACAGGGTAATTGATGCAGTCGTGCTCCTTAACGTTGTAGGACATAGGTCCCTGGCGCATCACACAACCCCCTGTCGTGCCACTGAGTGCTTAAACTTTGATGGTTTTGCTGTGGTGCGGAATGCTCTGCCAACCAAGTGTGCCATCGCGGCCACCAAGAGCCTTCAACTGGACTATTCTGGCTGATCCAAGAATCGGGGTCGATATACCTGTCAGCTTCATTTTGTCGTGCAATGCGGTAATGACGATGCTTATGCCCTGGTTCACTAACGATTCCCGCATTATGCCCCCCGCTCGTCAGCACAAAAGTCACTTCTGGGCTATCCGAGATTAAGTGAATTTTATAAACCGATTGCCAAGGCGCCACATGATCTTTTTCCGTACCTACGGAAAAGATTGGAACATGAATATCACTTATTGCGATCGGCTTTTCATCAACAATATAGCGACCAGAACTCAGATCGTTATTCAGGAAGAGCCGACGAAGATACTGGGAATGCATTTTATAAGGCATGCGCGTTAAATCGCTATTCCATGCCATTAAGTCATTCATGGTCGATGGTTCACCTAACAGATATTGGTGCACGATTCTTGACCATATGAGATCGTTAGACCTTAAAATCTGAAAAGCTCCGGCCATTTGAGAGCCATCGAGTACGCCTTGGTCCCACATCATTTTCTCAAGATAGGAAATTTCACTCTCGTTGGTAAACAGCATAAGCTCGCCAGCCTCCGAAAAATCAACTTGCGCAGCAAAATGCGTCATGCTTTTAAGTCGATCATCGCCATCTCGTGCCATGGTGGCGGCGGCAATAGAAAGCAAAGTCCCCCCCAAACAATAACCGGCCGCATGAATTTTAGTATCAGGGCATCGAGAGCTAATGGCATCAATCGCCTTCATGACGCCTTGCTCTTGATAATCGATCATTTCAAGGTTTCTGTCATCCGAGGTAGGATTGAACCAAGAGATCATGAATACCGTATGGCCTTGATCAACTAGGTATTTAACCATTGAGTTATAGGGTGAAAGATCCAAAATATAATATTTCATGATCCACGCAGGCACTATCAAGACAGGCTCCGGATAAAGCATCTGAGTTGTCGGTGTATATTGAATTAACTCCATTATATGGTTGCGATAAACCACTTTGCCCGGTGTCACAGCAACCTGCTGCCCCGGAATAAACTGTTCTGTACCTGCAGGAGGTTTGCCTGATGATTGCCGCTCAATATCATCCATTAAATTCTGCAAACCGGTGATTAAATTGGCCCCTCCTTGCTCCAGCGTGACTTGCAAAACTTCGGGATTTAACAATGGCATATTACTAGGCGAGTAACGGTCCAAAATCTGGCGGGCTATAAATGATATGCTGCGCTCATCCTCAGCGGATAAGCCGTCTATGTTGGTGGTCGCATTGTGCCACCATTGCTGAGTAAGCAAAAAGTTTTGTTGTATAAAATTAAATGGCCAGCGACTCCAGCCTGGATGGCTAAAACGGTGGTCTTGCGGCAAGGGTTCAATACAACAAGGAGCGCCATCTTGCATAGCGCTTTGAAGATAACGTGACGAGCGATAAGCCTTCCTGATACCTTTTTCAACCAGTTCTACTTGCTTACCTGGCGACAAAGCAAGATGAGAAAGCCATGTGTAATATAGGCTACTCAACCCTGCGGGAGATATTCCAGCAGTTGACCGAGCCAACCCAGCTTTATAAGCGTTATCAATGGCTTTGAAAGAGAAATATTGGTAATCATCATGTTCGACTGCAGGTTTGAGGGTACTATCAATAAAATCGGTGTAAGCCTTGATGGCAGACCTTTGCGGTAAAGCAACTAAATTCGTTTGAGCGTCCATCTGACTCTCCTGTCAGTTGAGTGGCGTAGTACTATTATCAATTAGCCTCTCGCTATACAACTTGATCTGAATCAGCCCTTGCTTTTAATTCATGCAGCTGTAGCTGATTTAATAACAACCTATCTGGCTCAGATACATTTTCCATTTACTTGTTCCCAAGAATACTTATGCTTTAACGCTAGTACTGTTAGAATTGCGCCCCCAATGGAGCCAGACCAGCACTCATACTATGGAAAACCGCACAGCCGATTTAATGAAGTTCATCCCATTTCGCAAATCCGATCTAATCGAAATGTGTTTAGCACAAAACGATCTTGATAAAGCCCAAAGGCAACAATTTAGGCAAATTGCAGGACAATTAACGCGGTTCATTCATGCTTCCTTCCATACACAAACAGAGCAGCTTAAAGATACTTTTTCTCGCATTAACCCCGATGCTGACACCCAACAGGTGGAATTGCCAGCTACAATGCACCACGAGCCATTGTCGTTTGTTGATCAATTGAAGGATTTATTGATCAAAGCGAACTACGAACAAATTTCAGAATCCACGCTCAATAGGGCATTAGATGAGGCGTCTCTGTTTAAAGTCCAGTTACAAGTTGATTTTGATGACTTTGCCGAGGTGTTGCTGTTTTCGCGCAGTGAGCGCAGCGCTTATGAAGACGTTCCTCGTTTTTTTGGCTTATCTAAAAAACGCATAGAGTTCACGACTTATGAACGCGTAGCAATTTATATCCGTTTAAACGAACACCTTAATGAAGAGCGACAAAAAGCGTTGGGGCTAGAGCCAGGCGGAGTGGTTTTAAAATTATTCAAAAACGTACCCAAAGCCGATTTAGAAATGCTATTTCCAAATACGCAAATACGGATGCGCCTATTAGATAAGCTGCTTATTGGAGTGCCCGCCGCCATCAGCGGAGGGATTGTAATCACCACCAAGCTAGGCGGTTCGCTAATATTATTGGGTTCTTTATTGGGCTTCTGGTTGGGCTTACATAACGCAGAAGTTACGATCGATAACACAGCACTCATCGCGTTATTTGCGGGCATAGGCGCACTTGGCAGCTATCTATTTAAACAGTTTAACAATTTTAAAAACCGCAAGTTACGGTTTGTTCAATCGCTAACAAAAAACCTATATTTTAAAAATTTAGATAATAATGCTGGCGTATTCCATCGTTTAATTGATGAAGCAGAAGAAGAGGAATGCAAAGAGGCTATACTGGCGTACTATTTTTTACTAACTTCTCCTATTCCGCTTCATGAAGAGCAACTCGATAGCGCTATTGAAACTTGGTTAAAAGAGCGCTGGGTGGCCAACATTAATTTCGAGATCTGCGATGCCATGCGCAAGCTAGTGCAAATGGGGCTTGTTACAAAAAATGATGACAGCTCTTTAACAGCTCTGCCTCTAGAAAAAGCAAAACGGCAACTTGATTTGTTATGGCTAAAAATGGGGAATGGTACAGAGGTGCTCAACTAAAACTAAGAGCTTCCAGCAGAAACCTGTTTTAAGTAGCCGCCATGCCGCCATTTAAAACAGGCCACTGCTGGCCTTTATGCTTGCGAGTATCCCCGCGCTTTAACTGTCTCTTTTTGTCTTTAAAAACAGCACTTTTCTGATAATTTACGGCATGCTTTGCTACCAAGTTCTTTGTTTTATTCATAGTCCAACCCACCTATAAAAAATGCATATATTGGGTTACTGACCAATACTTTCAAGCAATTGCTGGCACTTTTGATACAAGGCAGGTAAAGCATCTACAAAGATTTTGATAGGCAAAGAGGCGCTTACAATTTCAGGTCTTAAGCAATTAACCTGAACATAATCGTATAACTTTTCGTTTGTCCAATCTTCCCAATCCGGGTGTTTGGCCAGCAACGCACTCACATGATCTGTAAAGGTCATGAGGATAATCAGCTCTCTAAACTCCTTTGGTAACTTTGCATTGTTACAAACCGTGTAATGATGGTGATGGCGTGTAGTATTACAAATCAGTTCAGGCATACGCCAGCGCCGACACGCTAAGTACCCTACTTCACAATGGTTATAGCCTAAGGTAGCCGTTTCTACTTCAGGATGTTCCTGAGGTGTAGCCCAACTAGATGCAACCGTTGCTTCAAGTGCATCTGGCACTATATCCATCATTACGAAACGACCTAAGTCGTGAAATAAACCGGCCAAATAGGCTGTTTCAGGATTAACAGTGAACGTAGGAGCCGTGCGGCACAAAAAAGAGCTAAACGTGGCCACTTGTATAGAATGTCGCCACAGCTGTTTACTGTCATCCGTTTTAGGCACAAATACTTTAGCTACAGACTTTGCGGTAAGTAGGTTAACAACACGCAAAGCACCCACTCGTGTAAGTGCTGTCTTTAAATTAGTTATTGCGTGATTAGGTGACGAGCTAGCCGAATTAGCATAACTGATAATGAAGCTTGCCAGAGGCGGATCCGCCTTTGCCAGACCAAGTACCATCTCATAGTACTTTTCATCATTTTGGTCGTGAGTCATTAGCTCAAAAAGTACATTAGGGAGCAACGGCAAACGCTCGATATGCTGGTGAATATACTTTAAGTCGGCTACCGCTTGTTTGTGCATGTGCTTTTAGGTTCCTAACAATCGCCTGCAACGCTTGCTGATTGATATCGCGTCATTTCTTTTAATAAGTTATCGGTCCCGATAGCTATTTATTGAGTAAAACCCTTCATAACGAACATTATAGACCTTTAAAGACTCGGTTATCACATTAAGTCATCTATCGCTTCACAGACTTACCTATAAGGCAGTACATTAAAAGCTATGCTTTCATGCTAATCCTATCAATACCCATGAAAGGTTTAGCTTTCCCTAGACGGCCATTTTCATATAGAACAGAGGTTTTCATGGACAGATTAATGCCCCTTTATTCAAATAAGCCAACATCACCTCTCATAAAAAAAAGAATTGCTAGCCTTGTCGCTCCCTTATTGGTGTTCTCTGTATCCAGTGCAGTAGCCCAACAGTCTGACTACATAGAACCCGAGCAGGCATCAGGTTTACACATAACAGCAAGCCAAACTGGAAAAGAGTTTATGTTAGCCACAGCCAACCCGTTGGCTACTCAAGCGGGGTTCGATGTTTTAGCTAAGGGTGGCAGTGCCATCGATGCCATGGTATCTGTACAAGCCGTACTGGGCCTCGTTGAACCGCAATCCTCTGGGTTAGGAGGCGGAGCATTTTTAGTTTATTACGACGCTAAAAACAAAAAACTAACGACCTACGATGGCCGTGAAACTGCGCCTAGTAACGCAACTCCAGAACTTTTTATGGAGAACGGTGAACCCTTAGCTTTTTATGATGCTGTTGTCGGTGGTCGCTCTGTAGGCACCCCCGGTACCGTTAAGTTAATGTACGATACTCATCAAAAATACGGCAAACAGCTTTGGGAATCATTACTGGAACCCGCCATTACACTAGCTAAGGAGGGGTTTTCAGTCTCTCCACGCCTTGCAGGGGCCATAGCGGATGATAAAGAGAGACTCAGCCGATACACAGATACTCAACAATACTTCTTTACCCCGCAAGGAGCCCCACTACCCGCTGGCTACCTCTTAAAAAATCCTGAGTACGCAGAAACACTGTCATTATTAGCCGCTGAGGGGGCTGATGCGTTTTACACAGGCAGCCTTGCTGAATCTATTGCTAAAAAAGTTCAAACGGCCAAAGACAATCCTGGGGTTCTGAGCAAAGAAGACTTAGCAAACTATAACATCATTGAGCGGGCTCCTGTGTGTGCCCCCTACCTGAGCTATGAAGTGTGTGGCATGGGTCCACCTAGCTCTGGCGCATTAACCGTTGGCCAAATACTCAGCATGACTACCTCGTTTGATTTAAAACAATGGGGGCCAAATCATCCTAATAGTTGGCAAGTTATAGGGGATGCGACTCAATTGGCATTTGCTGATCGTGGCTTGTACATGGCAGATAGCGATTTTGTTACTATGCCTGTTGGTTTACTAGATAAAAATTACCTTGCTGAACGCGCCCGCCTTATCACCCCCGGCGCTCCATTAAGCAAAGCAGAACCCGGGCAGCCTACTTGGAAAGATAAAGCCGTTGCCTTAGCCCAAGACCAAGCCATTGAATTACCTTCAACAAGCCACTTTGTAATTATTGATAACAAAGGGAATGTCGTATCCATGACAACCACCATTGAAAATGGCTTTGGCTCACGGCTCATGACAAACGGGTTCCTTTTGAACAACGAACTGACTGACTTTTCGTTTGTACCTAAAGCCGATGGTAAGCTTGTCGCTAATCGAGTAGAGCCTAACAAACGACCTCGCTCGTCAATGTCCCCTACTATTGTTATGAAACAGGGCCAACCTGTTCTGGCCATTGGCTCCCCCGGTGGCTCCCGAATTATTAGCTACGTGTCAAATGCACTCATCAGGCATTTACTCTGGGACGAGCCTTTACAAGACTCATTGAACAACCCGCATCTGATCAACCGTTTTGGCACTTATGACATAGAAGAAGGCCCATCAGCAGACCAATTAGCCACTTCTTTACAGGAGATGGGTTATAAAGTTAACCGCCGAGCTCTTAATTCAGGCCTCCATGCCATTAAAATCACACCGGATCAGTTAATCGGTGCAGCCGACCCCCGACGAGAAGGCGTCGTTATGGGACGGTAGTTACAACCCTTGTGTTTAAAGCGGCCTTTAATAATTGTTAAAGGCCGCTAAGCTCTATGTTCGCGCAACTCTCTCAATCGTCCTCACACCCTCGCTTTCAATATTATCTAGCGCTTCGTGTTCTCCCACAACAGAGCCTTTCATAGCACCACCGACAGATACAAATGAGAAACAATTGCATTAACGTGATAATTTAGCTATCTTGGTTTTAAGAATCATTATCATTAGCATTTATTTATGGCGCAGAACAGATTTACCAATACTTACTCACAGATGTGGTTACGGAATCATCAAAGAAAGTTGAGACAAGCAATCAGAAACGCTTCGCAACCTGATACCCCTAACCTCATTAACGAATGGCTTCAGCTTGAACAAGAGCTGCTCTGCCTATCTGGTTCGTATTTTACGGTTTATGCAAACCAATGCCGGTTGTTATTAGAAACTGTTTGCGACGAGTTCTTACCTAGCCATTGGCGTTGTTGCTGTTTAGATGCCTTGAATAAGCCACTACTCAACATGAAAGCTTATGCTCGTACCGCTAATGAAGTTCAACATTACAACGCACTAGCTAATGAGATACGCACCATGACTCATTATTTAAGTGCCGGACTATCACATCAAGCCTCAACATTAAATGGCCAATCTACAGGAGCAAGACCGCATGACAACGACACGTATTGAGCACGACAGCATGGGAGAGTTAGCGGTACCTGCCGATGCGCTTTACACAGCTCAGACACAGCGTGCTATTAACAACTTCCCGGTCAGCGGAACGCCTATGCCCGTTGCGTTTATCAGTGCACTAATTTTGGCGAAGGCTGCAGCTGCAACCGCCAACACACAACTAGGCTTGATCGACAAAACAATGGGAGATGCCATTGTCAATGCAGCGGATAGCTTACTGGAAGACCCAAACTTTATACGCCACTTCCCCGTTGATGTGTACCAAACAGGCTCTGGTACTAGCTCTAATATGAACGCCAATGAGGTACTTTCGACACTAGCTTCCAAAGCATCTGGCTTGACCATAAACCCAAACGACCATATAAATTATGGGCAAAGCAGTAACGATATTATTCCGTCGACCATTCATATCAGTGCGGCGATAGAGATGCATTTCTCTTTACTCCCAGCCCTGCACTATTTATCAACGGCGATTCGTAATAAAGCCGCTAGTGTCGATAACTGCATTAAAACAGGTCGCACACATTTAATGGATGCTATGCCTGTCCGCTTAAGCCAATCGTTGGGAGCTTGGGCCACGCAAATTGAAGAGAATATACGTCATCTTGAAGCCTTACTTCCCAGCTTGCTTCAGCTAGCCCAAGGGGGAACAGCCGTTGGTACAGGTATTAATGCTCATCCAGATTTTTCACATGAGTTCTGTGCGGCGCTAAGTAAGCAAACCGGGCTAGCATTTACCCCATCTGAAGACTTTTTTGCCAGAATCGCGTCACAAGATACGGCCGTCGCTGTATCAGGGCAACTTAAGACCACAGCCGTCAGCATAATGAAAATCGCAAATGATTTGCGCTGGATGAACTCAGGGCCTCTGGCGGGTTTAGGCGAAATAGAATTGGAAGCCCTGCAACCAGGATCATCTATTATGCCGGGCAAAGTTAACCCTGTAATACCTGAGTCTGCAGCTATGGTTGCCGCACAGGTTATCGGGAACGACACAGCCATTACCATTGCCGGCCAGTCTGGTAATTTTGAACTTAACGTTATGCTGCCCTTAGTGGCCAATAATTTGCTCTCTAGTATTAACTTGCTCACTAATACAGCTCGCTTACTCGCTGATAAAGCCATCTCAAGCTTTGTAGTGAATGAAGATAAATTAAACGAAACGTTAGCACGCAACCCTATTTTGGTGACTGCTCTCAACCCAATTATTGGATACGCAAACGCGGCCAATATAGCAAAACAAGCTTACAAAGAACGTCGCCCCGTTATTGATGTCGCTGTTGAACATACTGATTTATCACGAGAGGCGTTAGAGGAGCTGCTAGATCCAGCAAAACTGACATACGGCGGCTTATAGGACAAGGATACCACTATGAAAAACTGGGAACTGCTAATTAATCAAGGCCGTGATGCCTACAGTGAAGAGCGCTTCAACCAAGCATTGTCAATTAATCAAAATGCGATCGAAATAGCATTAAATTTATTTGATAACGTTTTCGAGCTAGAGCCCGAACGTGCTGTGGCGGCTGTCGTTATTAGCTACTTCAACATCGCGGACACTTATATTGCACTCAACTCATGGAGCTCTGCTCAACAAGCACTTGAACAAGCGAGTTTATTTTTGCAAAAGCAGTTCTCATGCCTTTTCTTATCGGAGCCTCAACAAGTTGCCCTGTTACATGCGGCGTCCCACTTGCGCATTGAGTGGGCCAGTCTCATTCAAAAATCGAGCGCTGCAACACATCAGTCGCCCCCTGTAATGATCAAAGAACAACTGGTCATTCAAAAATACAACCAATAACAAGGAGATCTATTTTGCGCTATTTACTGCTCACCATTGCCGCTTTATTAGCCCCTTTTGCTAATGCACACCCAGGACACGACCATGGTCATTGGCTAAGCGAGCCTATTCACTTGCTCACCTTAGCAGCTATTGCTGCCGTTTTAGTAGCCACAGGCTGGGCTATTCGCCAAGGCGCTCGAAAAATACGCGCGCGTAGTACTATCAAACAGGAGAAATAGAGATGCTGCACGCTTTACTGAACCACATAGATCAAGCAAAACCGTTTGAAACAGCATCCGCGCACTGTGATATTCCGTGTAAGATATACGATCCGATTAGCGCACAAATTGCGGCTTTAACCGTTATTCGGATGTGCGATCTCATTGCGGAGCTAGAAGATAAAACACCGTTATCCATTGCCGACCAAGCACAACTGGCTCGGTTAGTGAATGAAAAAGAATCCCACGCGGGTAATGTAAAACATGAAATACGAGTAATTTGGGGCGATTATTTTAAACAGACTCAATTTGATCAAGTTGCCGGCATACACGACTTAGTTCACAGCATTATGCTTAAAGCATCGCAATGCAAACAGCACATAGATCGACAGAATGGATTGGAGCTGCTTGCACTGGTCAACCAATTTGCTGAAGCATTTTGGACAACAAAAGGGCTAAAAACTTACACAGCTCAATGCCCATATCCACCCGCTCAAGCTGTGGTCTATCCAGTATTGGATAATGCTTAACATTATCAAAGTAACGGGGCTAAGTATGAGCCCCGTACTGTCCTGCGGAGATTTTGTTATTGTCCGCCGCACTACTCGCCCAAAACTGGGCAGCATTGTTGTGGCTATTCACCCTAAATATGGGCAAATTATTAAACGCGTTGTTACATTGAACGACAAAGAAGAGTTTCAGTTAAGCGGGACAAACACAAACAGCATATCCACCCAAGAAATGGGCTGGTTTCCGCGCCAGGCCTGTATTGGCAAGGTGGTTCTTACTATAAAAAAGAGCACCTAAGTGCTCTTTTTTCTCATCAAACATTAAGGGTTGTTAGGCAGTCTTTCCTTTCGTCCAAGAATCTCGAAGCCCAACAGTTCGGTTAATTACTAGCTTTTCATCCGTGGAAGATTTATCGATACTGAAGTAACCATTACGTTCAAACTGGAAGCTGCTTTCCGGTTTAGCACCTTTCAAACTAATCTCAGCGCGCGCATCGGGTAGGCTAACTAAAGAATCAGGGTTAACGAAGTCAAGGAAATTACGATCCTTGTCACCATCAGGGTTTGCTTCGGTAAATAAACGATCATACAAACGGACATCACACGGCACGGATAACTCAGCAGATACCCAATGAATGACACCATTAGGTTTGTACCCTTCTGGGTTTACACCTTTTGTTGCAGGATCATAAGTACATAGCAGCTCAACAATTTCACCAGCTTCGTCTTTGATCACTTCTTGGCACGTAATAACGTAAGCACCGCGTAAACGGACAGCATCACCCTTAGCTAATCGCTTCCATTTATCATGCTTGTTTTTAGCCACTGGCTTAACTTCAATAAAGTCATCTTTTTCAATCAACAAGTTGCGCGTAAAGCCTACACGGCGAGAGCCCATGCTCTCATCTTTCGGGTGGTTAGGAAGCTCAAACCACTCTTCCACGCCTTCTTCCATATTAGTCAGAGTAACTTTCAATGGCTGTGTAACACACATAGCTCGCGGTGCGTTGGCATCTAGGTCATCCCGAATCGCCGACTCTAACATGCCCATGTCTACAACACCGTTCGAGCGGGTTACACCGATCATTTCGCAGAATTGACGGACAGCTGCAGGGGTATATCCACGACGTCGCAGACCTGAGATCGTCGGCATACGAGGATCATCCCAGCCGTCGACAACGTTTTCATCAACCAGCTGCTTGAGTTTGCGCTTACTTGTAATGGTGTAATTAAGCTCTAAGCGAGAAAACTCGTACTGTTTTGGCGTAGCCGGAACAGGAAGGTTTTCAATAAACCAGTCGTACAAAGGACGATGATCTTCAAATTCTAAAGTACACAGTGAGTGCGTAATCCCTTCTATTGCATCAGATTGGCCATGTGCGAAATCATAAATAGGGTAAATACACCATTTATCACCCGTTTGGTGATGCCCTGAATGAATGATGCGATAAATCATTGGGTCACGTAAATTCATATTGGGCGCGGCCATATCAATTTTTGCACGCAGAGCACATTCACCTTCTTTAAACTCACCGGCACGCATTTTCTCAAATAATGCTAGGTTTTCTTCTACAGAACGATCACGGTAAGGCGAGTTCTTACCCGGCTCATTAAAGTTACCGCGATAGGCTTTAGTCTGTTCTGGAGAAAGGTCACAAACGTACGCTTTACCTTGCTCAATGAGATACACAGCCCATTGATATAACTGATCAAAGTAATGGGATGTATAACGGATTTCACCTGCCCATTGATAACCGAGCCACTCAACATCACTGATAATAGAATCGATATATTCTTGGCTTTCTTTTCCAGGGTTAGTGTCGTCAAAACGTAAATGGCACTCGCCTTGATATTTCTCGGCAGTACCAAAATTTAAGCAGATGGATTTAGCGTGACCGATATGCAAATAGCCATTAGGTTCAGGCGGGAAACGCGTTACGACTTTTCCAGCATGTGTGTTGTTTTTTAAATCATCTTCAATGATTTGATGAATAAAGTTGGTCGGTTTTAACTGCGGGTCATTTTTTGACATGGTATACGGTCTATCCAAATCGGTTTTGGCAACTGAAAACGCATTATAAACACATCGATATGCCCTGCACACAGGGATTCATGCTAAATATCTCGGTAAAGGTTGCTTAGTCAGTGCATCATAGTAAGACTTGAGTATAATACGGCAGTGACAGAGTTCAGAAGGAATTATAAGAATGATCATTCTTCATACCAATCATGGTGATATCAGCGTTGAGCTGAATCATGAAAAAGCACCCAAAACGGCAGCTAATTTTGAGAAGTACGTAAAAGAAGGTTTTTATGATGGTGTGATTTTTCACCGAGTCATTGATGGTTTCATGATACAAGGCGGCGGCTTTGAGCCAGGCATGCAGCCCAAGGAAACAGGCGCTACAATCGAAAACGAAGCAGATAATGGTCTACCAAACGTTGCAGGCAGCTTAGCTATGGCACGCACAATGGACCCTCATTCAGCCTCAGCGCAGTTCTTTATCAACGTATCAGACAACAGCTTTTTAGATCACACGTCTAAAACCACCGAAGGCTGGGGCTACGCTGTATTCGGCAAAGTGGTAGATGGATTAGATGTAGTTGAGAAAATAAAAGGTGTGAGCACAACAATGCGTGCGGGCCACCAAGACGTTCCTAAAGAGGACGTTATTATCGAGAAGGCTGAGATTGTCTAAGTAAAGGCAAGCACTACGAAATGAAGCGTTATTTCATCGCAGATCTTCATCTCACGCCAGAGCGCCCGGATATCACCCGGGCGTTTCTCCACTTTATCAAAAATACAGCTAATGATGCAGATGAGCTCTATCTGTTAGGTGATATTTTCGAAGCTTGGATTGGGGATGACGGCGGCATACCTGCTTACCAGTCAGTCATCGATGCCCTTCAATCAGCCTCTCTTACCACGGCTCTTTATTTTCAGCATGGCAATCGCGATTTTCTGGTTGGTGATGCATTTTCAACCGCTACCAACTGCACACTGTTAGCGCCTAAGCACATTGTTAACCTGCCAACTGGTGACGCATTATTGATGCACGGAGATCAACTCTGCACCGACGATGTAGAATACCAAGCGTTTCGCTCAATGGTGAGAAACCCCGAATGGCAAACCGATTTTTTAAATAAGCCCATCAATGAACGATTGCACATTGCACGGCAAATGCGTGAAGCTAGCAAAAAGAAAGGCGCTGAAAAATCAAACGATATCATGGATGTTAATCCTAATAGCGTTCGCCAAGCATTAGTTGATGCCCAAGTTGAGCTTGTGATTCATGGACATACACATCGGCCTGCAGTACACCATAATCAGATCAAAGCAGATGTCGGCACTAGAATTGTCCTAGGCGATTGGGATAAAAAGCTATGGTATCTGGTGAGCGATCATCAAGCCCTAACCTTGATAGACGAGCCGATTCATCCAACCGACCCGACTACACCAGGCACTTAATTCACCGATTCGACTGGTGCGGGTGGACCGCTGTGAAATCTAAACTCAGTATCGGGTTTTTCTACTAGTTCTTTTTCAACTTTCCTAAAAAAGGCAACTCGCCTATCAATTGGCTCACCTGCGTAACTTTCAGCTAAACCTAGATAATCTTGGTAGTGACGCGCTTCGGACTTCAACAAAGAACGATAAAACTTAGACAGCGTATCATCTAAATAGGGTGCAATTTTAGCAAAGCGCTCACAAGAGCGAGCCTCAATAAAAGCCCCTATTATCATCGTGTCAATTAACCGACCTGGCTCCGATGTCCGCACATGTTTACGCATTTCACCGGCATACCGGGCTTGCGAAAGGTGACAGTACTCGATACCACGTTGCTCCATAATTTCGAGGACTTGCTCAAAGTGAATCAGCTCTTCACGTGCTAAGCGGGACATTTTATTCAGTAGATCGGAGCGATCCACATAACGAAACATCAGTGTCATCGCCGTAGAAGCAGCCTTCTTTTCGCAATGAGCATGATCGACTAGAAGTAACTCTTGCTGTTTAATAGCTTCATCTATCCACGCTTGCGGTGTTTCACAAGCAAGAAATTGGTTTATCTCTGTTAACGCGTCCATAGCCCTGCCTTTAAATAATGCGCGCGTATTATAACCATTTATACCGCAGGCCTAAATGTTATAAGTAATAAGATTGCAATAAGGGAAGTGGTTTTACTGGCGGGAATGTTAGAAGTAGATATGAGCCTATAGGATGCAATCAAAAACTCTGTTACACCTATAGGCTCTCTGGCAACGACTGCAAACTAGAGCAACTTACCAATAGCCTCAGCAGCACGTTTTACATCAAGAAAGATTAAACCTAAACGCGCATTGGGTTTAGCAACAACAGTTAAGACAGAGTCCTTGTTGGCGTGTGTCATCAAAATATACCCATTGATTCCTTTTACCAACACTTGCTCTAACTCTCCCCGCGCCAATTCTTGGGCAGTACGCTCACCTAAAGAGAGCATAGCTGCGCTCATTGCGCCTACTCGATCCTCATCCATGTCAGCAGGCAGCAGCGCTTCAATCATCAAACCATCTGTTGAGATGACGGCTGATGCTTCAATTTCTGCCGATGTGCCATTCAGGTCAGAAAGAATAGAACCCATCATTTCCGAACGCATAAAAACTATACTCCATTCCAGTATTCAGCCTGTACCGGCTTAATTATCTAAATAACGACTTGCAAGCGCGGACAGCAATTCTACAAATTGGTGCTGATTTAAAAGCGGTTGCTCCTGAATTACAAGTACAAATACTTGTGATCCTATGTGTATTATCCAATTTCCCAGTTGGCTATTACCAACCGGGTCTAACATGCCCCACGATTGCCCCATCAACTCTAAATCATCATTTAGAATGTGTTGGTGCCTCTGATGAAGCGAAATCAAATCTGCGGACAACGCAGCTAATGATTCAGCGTGATTTGCATCAAATCCTGATGAAGCAAGACAAAAGCCTTGATCATCACCTAGTATAACTTTTCCGCTGGAGGATAATGCCGGCAGTATACTAGCTAAAACTGTCTCAAGACTATCACGTTTTTGTTCAATTGGTGTACCCGTAAGCACCAAAAAGCGCCTAGCTAACAATCGGTTGAACAAAGTTTTTGCATGATTAAGTTCGAGATCCGCTATTTCGGCAAAAATGTCATAAGAAAACTCAATCGGCTCGTTACTACTTAACAGCTGCAATAAAATAGCACGTGCTTCATCAGGATGAGAATTTACTGTAGCGTAAAATGCCCCACTCGGGGTGACTTGCAAATAACGCGTCTGACTACCTTGATCACTCACTATTACTACTCACAAAATGACACTTAATATTTGAACAAACCTGCTGAGGTACACGCCGCCATTACACCGAACACATATCGCTGCGGCATATCTAGCGCTTCTATTACCTGAAATGCCGACATTGGTCGCGACTGCCAAATTTTAAGGATGGCATGCAGCTCAGGAATCTGTAACTCTCGAGCACACTCAGGCGAATATGATAATTTACGAGTTCTTGTTGGATCATCGTTGGGTAACACTCTACCGTGTGAAGTCCATAAGCCAGCCAGCCACAACAAATCTTCAGATGATACGGTTCTATATTCTGTACCAAGACCATCAAAAAGCTCTGCTTCCGTGGTTGTTCCCTCTTCTATACCTAACTCCCCTACACTGAATCGGCTAGACATCATTGCATTCAACAAATCATCATCACCGTCACAAATAAAGCAGTCAGTCCATGGCAAATACTCTAGATGCACATGAATTCCAGATATCTTACATGCACTTTGCTTAGCCTTACCTTGCTCAACTGCTTTTGATAGCCAAGGTAGCAACATGCCATCTAAATGCAGGCTCATACGGCGCTTATCAGAAACATTGGTCCAGTCTAAATTAGGTAAGTGACCAAACAATGTCTGTGTGTTCAATGCCCTGCTATTAGCGTCTTCTGTAGGCTTCTTAACAGCAGTTTTAGCTAAAGGTTTCTCTTCTTTTAAGTAAGGCTCAACCGAAAGGTTAGCAGACTTTTTACTAATTGAAGGCGTTTGATGCGTATCCACAGCACGACTGTTGATCTCTGCTTGCATCTTGGCGCGTTGTATCTTTTTTTGAATCTGTGCTTTTTTGACACGTAATTTAGCTTTTTCTTCCGCCGTGAGCGCTGGCTTTACTACTGTGTCTTTTTTATCAGTCGATGCCTTTATCGCTTCATCGGGCACGCCGTTCGCCGTCTCGTTTTGTAAAGGCGTAATGTCAGTTTCGACAGACACCTCTTCAACGCTGTCTGGAACATTCGCCAAAAGCGCTTCAGCTGGGGCCTCTACATTACTCTGAGGACTGGATAAGCGTGCAACAACCTGCGCTCTAACACTCCCCACACGCGGATCAGGTAACATGGAAGAACGCGGCAAAGAACTAGCCTCTGTGGCCATACCAGATGGGTTGGGTAAAGGGTCTTTAGGTGCATTGCTATCCGTTGATTGCTGGGCATTTTGTTCTTTAGCTTCAGCAGCTAAACGCGCTTTGCGCTTCTGAGCGGCTAAAATTAAAGAAGCAACCTTACTGCTCTTTTCGGCATTTTCATCGGCGACAGCCACGTTTACTGAAGCATTGTCTTCTGCAATCACGTTTGGGGCAGCATTAGCCGACAACTCCGCCTCAGTTGACGCACTTGGTTGTGTAGGAGTATTGATTGCGTTGCTTATTTTATCGTCAGCTGCATCACTGCCCTCAGAAAGGCTTAGGTCTTGCGTCTTTTCTTCTGTGTCACTTATTACTTTACTTGTTTCTACTTCAGCCGAAGGTTCTTCTGTCGCCGTCTTTTGAGCATCGGCAACCAGCAACTCGACTTCAGTGATTGACGACTCTAACGTTTGCGACGTAAAAGGTTTCAACAAAGTGGTTGTGTTTTCCCACATCAACGGCTTAATCGAAATAACAATAGATGGCTTGTTAATTTTTCGAACGAACAGCTTGTGGAGCACTTCCTTAGTCTGCGGTTGGTCAGCATTGAAAATACACCAATCAGCATAATGTACATCATTGACCAGCTTGTATTTACCCGACTTTTTTTCATTAAAGAAATACTCGAGAGTATACAGACTTGCTCCTGAAAACCCGTACAACATCACCTGTACAGGGCGTTTAGCTGTTCTTTTTTTCATCAGGAAACTTCCTTCCTCTTAAAAGTAGCGGGTAAGCTATTCCCATTGACTAGCACCGAAAAACTCACATCCATGTTTAGAACTGCATTCACTGTTTTGTCATTGACAATGGAGGTAAAAACCTCGACTTTTTCCTGACCGAGCAGCGGGAGTGACTCTCTAATCAAACGCTCGGAAAGCGATTTACCGTGAAATCGTAGAATTATGATGATATCTACCAATGCCCCTTCTACCTGCGCAATTGAACGCGTCTGCATAGCCAAATAAAAACGTTTAATATGGCTTGGCAGATCATCAGGCTTGCGCGCTATATGGCGACACATCTGTTTAAGACCTAGTTCGGGATGTTTTCCCTTGTAGATCAACGCTTTCTGATCCAATGAATCAAATGTAGATTGAATGCTGTCAGCTAGACTGCTTTCTAACTCTTCATTTAAATCCCAATCAGAAATAGCACGCCAAATGTGAGACTCTGTGGCACTCTTGTTATCAATAGAGGGTTTATCATTCATGGTAACGACTATTCTTCCACCTAATACATCGACTGTTAATGCATCTCGCAATTAAAGAACAGAGGTATCAAACTATCCGGTTAGTAACATCATATACTGCTTACCTAACCCCGAAAACCTCATTTTCTATATAATTCAAAATAATAGACCTTATTTCACAGAAGTGTTAGGCATAAAGTCTAAGCGTTTAGATTGTCGACAATACTTAACTTTAGAGGGGTTCTGATATAAAATCCACGCCGCCATATCGACATAATGAGATACAATCTCTGCAAGCCGCCGGCAGGGTGTTGAGCAAAGACCGGCGGGAATAACTGATGAGGGCTATATCGTGCTTGAAGCTTATCGTAAACATGTAGAAGAACGCGCCGCTGAAGGCGTGCCACCAAAGCCACTTGATGCTGATCAAACTGCATCACTAGTTGAGCTTCTAAAAAACCCACCTGCTGGCGAAGAAGAGTTCCTCGTTGACTTGCTGAGCAATCGTGTTCCAGCCGGTGTTGACCAAGCTGCTTATGTTAAAGCAGGCTTCTTAGCGGCGATCGCTAAGGGTGAAGCAACCTCCCCTCTGATCAGTAAAGTAAAAGCTGTTGAATTGTTGGGTACTATGTTGGGTGGTTATAACATCCAGCCGTTGATTGCTGCACTAGATGATAATGAACTAGCAGAAACAGCTGTTCATGCTTTATCTCACACTCTGCTTATGTTTGATGCGTTTTATGACGTTAAAGAAAAAGCAGATGCAGGCAATGAACACGCTAAAAAAATTATGCAATCTTGGGCTGATGCTGAATGGTTTACCTCCAAGCCAGCAGTACCTGAAAAAATCACTGTAACGGTATTTAAAGTACCGGGTGAAACCAATACGGATGATTTATCACCCGCACCTGACGCATTTACTCGCCCAGACATTCCATTGCACGCCAATGCAATGCTTAAAATGTCTCGTGAAGGCATTGAGCCTGAAGTCGATGGCGTTAAAGGCCCTATCGCGCAAATCGAAGCCGTTAAAGCTAAAGGCTTCCCTGTTGCTTACGTAGGTGACGTTGTTGGTACGGGCTCTTCTCGTAAGTCTGCAACCAACTCTGTGTTGTGGTTCTTTGGGGATGATATCCCACACGTACCTAACAAGCGTGCGGGCGGTTTCTGTTTCGGTAGTAAAATTGCTCCTATCTTCTATAACACAATGGAAGATGCAGGCGCATTGCCAATCGAAATGGACGTAGACAAAATGAAAATGGGCGACGTTATCGACGTTTACCCATATGAAGGCAAAGCCGTTAATCACGAAACGGGTGAAGAGCTTTGTACTTTCAGCCTTAAGACTCAAGTCTTGCTAGACGAAGTTCGTGCTGGCGGCCGTATTCCATTGATCATCGGCCGTGGTTTGACTACGCGTGCTCGTGAAGCACTAGGCTTACCTGTTTCTGACCTTTTCCGTACTCCGGATCAGCCAGCAGACACAGGTAAAGGTTATACCTTAGCTCAAAAAATGGTGGGTAAAGCCTGCGGTATCGAGGGTGTTCGCCCAGGTACGTACTGCGAACCAAAAATGACGACTGTCGGCTCTCAGGATACAACGGGACCAATGACGCGTGATGAGCTAAAAGACCTAGCTTGCCTTGGCTTCTCTGCAGATTTAACCATGCAGTCTTTCTGCCACACCTCGGCTTATCCTAAGCCTGTTGACGTACAAACTCACCACACTCTTCCTGATTTCATCATGAACCGTGGCGGTGTATCTTTGCGTCCAGGAGACGGTGTCATCCACTCGTGGCTAAACCGTATGCTACTTCCAGATACAGTAGGTACAGGCGGTGACTCTCATACGCGTTTCCCTATCGGTATCTCTTTCCCAGCGGGTTCAGGCCTTGTTGCCTTTGCTGCTGCGACAGGCGTTATGCCATTGGATATGCCTGAATCAGTATTGGTTCGTTTTAAAGGCAAACGCAACCCAGGTATCACGCTACGTGACCTTGTACACGCTATTCCATACTACGCTATCCAAGAAGGTCTCTTAACTGTTGAAAAAGCAGGTAAGAAAAACATCTTCTCTGGTCGCGTTCTTGAGATCGAAGGCCTTGACGACCTAACCGTTGAGCAAGCGTTTGAGTTATCTGATGCTTCTGCTGAGCGTTCTGCTGCAGGCTGTACCATCACGTTAGGTGAAGACTCAGTTGCTGAATACTTACGTTCTAACATTGTAATGCTGAAGTGGATGATCGCTGAAGGTTACGGTGATGTTCGTACTATTGAACGTCGTATTGAAGGAATGGAAGAATGGCTAGCTAACCCTAGCTTGATGCGTGCTGATGCAGACGCAGAATACGAAGCCGTTATCGAGATCGACCTTGCTGATATCAAAGAGCCTATTCTGTGTGCGCCTAACGACCCAGATGACGCCCGTTTGCTATCAACTGTCCAAGGCGAAAAGATCGATGAAGTGTTCGTTGGTTCTTGTATGACTAACATCGGTCACTTCCGTGCCGCTGGTAAGTTGTTGGATGCTGCAGGTACCTCTATCCCGACTCGTATGTGGATTGCTCCACCAACGAAGATGGATGCAGCTCAGCTTTCTGATGAAGGCTACTACAACATCTTTGGCAAAGCCGGTGCGCGCATTGAAACACCAGGGTGTTCATTGTGCATGGGTAACCAAGCGCGTGTAGCTGACAAATCGACTGTAGTTTCTACATCGACTCGTAACTTCCCTAACCGTCTAGGTAACGGCGCGAATGTATACCTAGCTTCAGCTGAGCTTGCTTCTGTTGCAGCCGTAACAGGTAAGCTACCGACCGTTGCTGAATACATGGAATACGCTAACCGCATCGATAGCATGGCTGGTGATATCTATCGCTACCTAAACTTCGATAAGATGGATGCGTACACGTCAAAAGCTTCTACTGTCATCAAAACAGTTGAGGCCTAAGCACAACTACCGAATGCTTTAAGCATTCTCATAAAGCCCGTCATTAGACGGGCTTTTTTGTTTTAGAACAAATTTTATTACAATAGTGTTTTTAGACTACGTACTGGAAAGATAACCATGCAAAAGCCCAATACTGATACCCCAATTACCGCGACTAACGAAACCAATCAGACTAAAAATGGCTTTTTAGCGCTTGTATCGAAAATGGCATTTGATGAGCAATTACCCATCAGGTTCATGTTTAAGACAGTGCCCGAGCACCTAAACGATACCGGATGGCGCATGTATACAGGTTACGAAACACAAGAATACGTCGAGAATGAACTGGCTAACTTAGTTCCCATTCCATTAGACAAAATGACCGCCATGGACAGCTCTTTAAAAGAACTGGTCACTTACAATGCAGGTACGGTATGGGAGCGTGCACCCGATAGTGAAAATGGGTGGGAGCGAGTTTACGATTTTAAGATCCCCTCACCTGCCGTTGATGTTGATATTACCAACGATGTAGATCGCTTTAACCAGCCCGAAGTTCTGTAATTTTTTATTTACTAGCGCTTGAAAGCACAAAATTACGCCTTATATAAAAGTTAACCGGGGCTCATAAGAGGCCGGTTATTTAGCCGGATCGCAAGGTCGGCATTCTTTTAAAACATATTGCTTAAATTTGAGGATATGAAAATGCGTAATTTTGATTTAACACCTTTATACCGTTCTGCTATTGGTTTTGATCGCCTAGCCAACATGATTGATACCGCTAATCGTAACGAGCAACAGCCAGCATTTCCGCCATATAATATTGAGCTATTAGGCGAGAATGAATATCGGATTACGATGGCTATTGCAGGCTTTTCAAAAGAAGAGCTGGACATCCAATCAGAGTCTGGCAGCCTAACTATTAAGGGCGCTAAAGCCGCTGACGAAGCAGAGCGCACTTACCTCTACCAAGGTATTGCGGGTCGAAATTTTGAACGTCGTTTCCAACTAGCTGATCACGTCAAAGTGGTTAAGGCAAGTGTTGAGAACGGCCTGCTGCATGTCGATCTAGTAAGGGAAGTCCCTGAAGCCATGAAAGCTCGCCAAATTCCTATCGAAAGTTAAGATCTGGCACTAGATACCAAACAGCGCACCGCACAATCAAAAAAGGAGATTTTCACATCTCCTTTTTTAGTGTCCGCTATTTCTTACCTGTCACAATTCTTACAAAAACTCTGCGTAAACTGGTTATCATAAAACCACTTTTCGCAGGTATGTAATGACTTCTTTTACGCCCTCAACATTTTATCTTTCCCTTCGATCAGACTTCGAAAATTTTTTATCTCAACAAGCAACAGCATTTCCTGCCGACGAAACGTTAAAAATCGATCTACATTGCCATGATAAAAACAGTGACATACCCGATGAGCTTTGGGGAAGATTACTTAGACTCCCGGAGACTTGGTTAAAGACAAATGATCTGGTGAAATCACTCAACCGGAGTAAAGTTGATGTCATCACCATCACCAATCACAATAACGCCCGTTCCTGCTGGGAACTAGAAGAGCAAGGCATTGATAACCTGACCGGTGCCGAATTTACTTGTCACTTCCCTAATAACGAATTAAGTATTCACGTTCTCACGTATGGGTTCACACGCGAGCAAGAGGCACAACTAAATGAGCTTCGTCATAACATCATTGAATTTGCTCGTTATTGTCATCGCAACGAGTTAGTCACGGTTCTTCCTCACCCACTGTATTTTTACACCCATAAGAATAAACCTGATATTGAGTTGCTGGAGTTATTTGCCGTACTTTTTACACGCTTTGAAGTGCTTAACGGACAACGTGGCTACTGGCAAAACCAGTTAACACGTCAATGGGTACTGAGCTTGGATCAAGATACCGTCGAAGCCTATGCCAAGAAGCACGATTTAAACCCCTTTGATTTCAACGAAGCCCCTTTTCACAAAAGTATGACTGGTGGATCAGACGACCATAATGGTATTTTTGCTGGGCGAACAGGCACCTTGGTTCACATACCTAATCTACAAGAAAAGTTAAAAACACGGTCCAAATCTTCATTAATTTTACAAGGGCTACGTGAAGGGCGCACCACCCCTTATGGCGAAGTCGGGGAAGAAGAGAAGCTAACCGTCACATTCCTAGATTATTTTGCGCAAGTCGCTATTAATATGGAAGATCCTGGACTGATAAGGCTTATGCTTCACAAAGGTGACTTAAAGGATAAGCTTTTATGTCTAGGCATCAGTAATGCCATGCAGGAGCTGAAGCGACACAAATACACACTCACATTCCTTAAAACATTCCATGAAGCATTATCAGGCACTAAACCTGCTCTACTCACCGAACTTGGCGTTAGCAAGCCTTTTAAACCCGTTATCAAATCAGTCAAAAAAATTGCTAAAACCCAGCGCAAAGACCCCGACCAATTTTTAAACGTGATCCGTCAGGCGGTTCCCGAAATTTTCCACACGGTAACCAGCTTGTTCTTTTCTCGACTAAACGAGCACCTACAGTCAGAACTTAATCACCAGCCCATACAAATGAACGATGATTGGGTGAAACGCTTTGAAGTCCCTACACATATCCGTGCTTTAATTAACGGTAGCCGAAACAGCTTAGGAGAAAGGTCTACACCCGATGACATGACATCACTTAATGTTGGCAAGCTCATGGACCAGATCACATTTCCTGCGCTTGCCTGTGGCGTTTTAGTCGGTGCTTCATTCACAGCCAGCCAAGTTATCTATAACAATCGTACCTTTCTTAACGATCTTGCTGATAACTTAGGTACGGCTCAACATCCTGAGCGCGTTCTGTGGTTAACCGACTCATTTTGCGATCGTAACGGTGTCTCATCCGCTCTGCAAACCACATTAAAAGCTATTCAGAAAAACGACTACCCTATTGATATCTTAACGTGCCATCCTGAGCTAGAAAGTGAAGATCACCTCATCGTAATGGAACCTGTAAGCCAATTTAAAATTCGCCGGTTTGATAATCAAGCATTTCATATCCCTGACATTTTGACGTTGCAGCGCATCTTTGAGCAAGGCGGTTACGACAGAATTATCTGCTCGACTGAGTTCTTTATGGGAGCATTTGCGTTATTTTTAAGTAAGGCATTTAGTGTCCCTGCTTACTTTTACATGCACACAGACTGGATGGAATTTATTAATCGAACAACACAATTAAACACTCATGAATCCGATCGTATTAGACGCATGTTAAGGGCTTACTACCAACAGTTTGATGGCATTTTCACACTCAACAACGATCATAGAGATTGGCTCATCAGCCCAGATATGGGACTGGAAGCACACAAAGTATTTTTAACTGCTCACTGGGTGGAACCAACTCACCAACCTGATAAAAAGAAGAAATCGGCTAACAAGCAGCCAACATCCAGCTCTTCTACTTGCCCTATACTCTTGTACGCAGGGCGCATTAGCGAGGAAAAAGGGGTTTTTGATCTTCCAGAAATAATGGAACGAATCACCAAACACATACCCGATGTAAAACTAATTATTGCGGGTACAGGGCCAGCTGAAGAGCAACTCAAGATGCTCCTACCCAATGCATCATTCACGGGTTGGATTGATAAAAAAACACTCTATATGCACTACCAACATGCCGACTTATTACTGCTTCCCTCTCGGTTCGATACCTTTGGCTGTGTTGTTCTAGAAGCCATGAGCAATGGTTTACCAGTCATCGCGTTTGACGAAAAAGGCCCTAAAGAGATCATCCTTGATAATGAAACTGGGTATCTTGTAGATGACCCAGAGCAAATGGCGAATAAGGCCATCAAATACTTGGGTAATCCCAAAAAACAAAATGCTTTTAGAAACAACGCGATTGAACGGGCCAATGAATTTTCGGCAGAACCCATCATTGAGAAATTACTGGGCGATGTAGGTATTCATACCCAGTAAGATAGCTAATTCGATCAGCTCAATGGTGGCACCGGCGGTATCGCCTGTCGTGCCCTGCAATCGGTTTAGCATGACTCGTCGGCACATCCATAACACCGCTGCGCTTATCACTAGCGCGAGCGGAGATAGCCAAAGCGCTCCTATAACCGCACATACCAGAGGCCACAGTATGGTCGACGGCGTTATATGTTCAATCCAAGAGCTGGCTATCCCGCCAGCTCTGACATAAGGCGTCGTCACTAACAAACACATGACAGCGACCCGAGCCAGCAAGGGGGCGACTAAAAGCGCTACACACAAGTGCGAGTATTTACCAGATTCCATTAAATTAGCTAAGGCCGCAAACTTCATCAAGCACACTAAAATCAGAACAACAGCCCCAGTTACGCCAACACAAGGGTCTTTCATGATCCTGAGAGTCTTTTCTCGATCGCCTAGCCCTCCCATCCAGCCATCAGCAGCATCAGCTAAACCATCTAGATGCAGGGCTCCTGTTAGCGCAACCCATACAAAAAAGGTCACGGCTGCCGGCAAAACGACAGAGTGTGCAGCAAAGGCCCAGGTTGATATAGCGTGCGCTAACACCAGCAAACAACCTAGAACTAAGCCAACAGCTGGGTAATACAGTAATGCTCTTCTTTGTAGTTCAAGAGTCCACTCTAACCTCACCGGAACAGGCAGTAATGTTAAAAACTGAGTGGCAGCCAGAAACGCATTAACGTGTGCTAATAAATATGGTTTCATTGTATTTACCCTACGAGATTCTGGGAGCTTACCCAATTAGCCGGTGCAAACTGGCATGCTTAACCTCCACCGCGAACATCTCACTAGCAGGCTTATCGTGGAGTATGCAGTGGATTGCTTTAATGACTCCACCATGCGTAATCAAGAGAACACGGCGGTCAGCTGTTGCTTGCATCGATTGCAACCCTCGACCTACTCGCTTAAAAAAATGACTAAGCGTTTCCCCGTTGGGCGGCGTAAAAACAAGCGGGTTTTGCCAAAACTGTTCTAATTGTCCAGGCCATAATGCCATAATTTTTTTAGCCGTCAGGCCATCCCAGTCCCCAAAATTAAACTCTTGGAAGTTCGGATTTATTGCTACAGGACATGATAAACCAGCCCATTCCTGAGCAAAGTCAGCACAGCGACGCAAAGGCGAAGTGATGACACAGTCATAATCCTTTGCCGAAAGCCCATGCAGAGCTTCTTCCATTTGGGAAACACCAAAGGGTGTCAGCAATGCATCCGTCACGCCTAAATAACAATGACCTGCGGTGGTTTCACCATGGCGCAAAGCCTCTACAACCATTGAATTAATACTCACTTTGCTCTGACACAGCCGCTTCTTCAAATGTTGCCATATCATTGTGCCATGCACAGGCTAACCGAATGAGCGGTATACAAGCAGCCGCACCACTGCCTTCACCTAGCCTCATCCCTAAATCTAGCAAAGGTACTTGGTCGGGAAAGGCCTTAATCAGTAGCTGATAACCAGGCTCTGCCGATTGATGCGAGAAAATAAACCAATCAAGAACGCTAGGATTAATGCGATACGCAACTAAAGCCGCCACTGTACAAATAAAACCATCCACAATAACGGGTATCCCTAGTTGAGCACAGCGTATATAGCCTCCTACCAAAGCTGCTATCTCGAAGCCTCCTAAGGATTTTAGAACCTGCAATGCATCGCTACCCGATAAATTGTGACGCTTAAGCGCTAGGTCGATAACAGATGCTTTATGCTTAACGCCATCTGCATTCAATCCGGTTCCAGGGCCAACTAAATCAGATACGTTGCAGCCAAGTAACACCGCCGCTATTGCTGTTGCCGCGCTCGTGTTTGCTATTCCCATCTCACCACCGATAAAGAGGCCTTCAGGCAAACAAGCACTTTCGGCAGCTTCTACACCGACAAGCATTGCGCTGTTTAGTTGGTCACTACTCATAGCTGGTGACTGCGCAAAATTTGCAGTTTGCGGCGCAATAATGCGGTTTTTTACGACAGCTCCGCAGTCAACAGGTGCAACCGTACCTAGATTCCATACGTGTAAATTAGCTGAATTTTGTGTTGCTGCAACACAAATCGCCGCCCCGCCCCTAGCAAAGTTTTTAATCATTTCGGCAGTAACCGCTTGCGGAAAAGCGGATACACCCTCGGCAGCAATTCCATGGTCAGCAGCAAAAATATTGATAGAGACATTGTCGGCAGAGGGTCGTTGAGTCGCTTGCATCGCTGCTAATCGGATGGCTAATAACTCAAACGCACCCAAGGAACCGGCTGGTTTTGTTAATACTGCTTGTCGCTTTTGGGCAAGCTGAAGATGTTGCTGACTTAACGACTTACTGGCTTGTGTTAGCCAGTTCAATGTAGTGGACACCATATTATCCTAATATATAGTTGATGTTACTGTTTAACGGGCATAGGAATGCCAGCCACCATCAGGGTAACCTTGTCGGCTTTAGCGGCTACCGCCTGATGCAGCCAACCTGATTCATCACAAAACTGACGTGTTAGGCTTCCCATCGGCACAACCCCCATTCCTGTTTCATTAGACACGACAAAAACATCTGTTTGAGTCTCATCTAATGCGGACAATAACCGAGCTTTGTAAGCCGACACATCTCTCTCATCGCATAATAGGTTCGTCACCCACAAGGTCAAACAATCTATTAAAATACAATGATTTGAATAGGACTTATCAGAAATAACCTTATCTATATCAAACGGCTCCTCCCTTGTTGTCCAGTGCTCAGGTCGGGAGCGCTGATGATGTAATATCCGATCCTGCATCTCATTATCATGCGCTTTCGCAGTGGCCAGATAGACAACAGGTTTTTTGCTCTGCTGAGCTAGCATTTCAGCGTAGCTAGTTTTGCCAGATCTAGCGCCGCCCAGAATAAAATGAATCATGCACTGACCTGCTTTGCATGCATAATCGCCATCAAGCTCGGCACGTCTAAATGGGCTTCTAAACTATCAGCCAAACGGTCCAAATCTTGAAATTTACGTGTTTCATAATCAACTGATTGCACGGTTTTCAGCCCCGCCCATTTTAGAAAGTGTGTAACAAACTCAGATGAGTCGAACAAACCGTGTAGGTATGTACCCACAATTTGACCGTCTTCTGAGGTAGCCCCTTCGGGCTGAAAAGAATCGCCCTGAGTCGCTTTTAAAGATAAAAACGGACGCTGCATAGACAAGCCATGAGTCTCTCCACAATGGATTTCGTATCCTGTGATACATACATCATCACTAAATAAACGTCCGGTTCTTTGCGTTAGCTGCTTTTGATCTAATAATTCAGTTTCTACATCCAACAAAGCCAATCCTTGCGAGGTTCCTGACTCACTTTCTATTCCTTTTGGATCATGAATAAACTTACCTAACATTTGATAGCCACCACAAATCCCAACCAATTTACCGCCGTAACGTAGGTGTTTTAATAAATACAGATCCCAGCCCTGATTTTTGAGCCAAGCTAGGTCGCTTCTTACGGACTTTGAACCCGGTAAAATAACTAGGTCAGCTGAAGGTGGTGTTTGATCAGGCGCGACATAAATCAGCTCAACATCGGGATGTAAGCGCAGCGGATCAAAGTCGGTGTGATTACTTATATGTGGTAACACAGGCACTACAATTCGCAGGCTCCCTTTTACATCCTGATCAATAGAAACAGCGTCTTCCGCCTCAAGATGAAAGCCATGCAGATATGGCAGCACACCCAAAACCGGCTTTTGGGTTCTTTTCTCTAACCAATCTAAACCCGGTTGCAGCAACCCTATATCACCGCGAAACCGATTAATAACAAAACCAGCCACGCGCGCCTGCTCTGATTCTGATAAGAGCGCCAATGTCCCAACTAAATGTGCAAACACACCGCCTTTATCAATATCAGCAATTATAATAACGGGGCAGTCTACCGCTTCAGCAAACCCCATATTCGCAATGTCATTGGCTCGCAGATTAATCTCAGCTGGCGAGCCTGCACCTTCAACAATGACATAATCATAGTGCTGCTCTAGGCGCCTATGCGACTCAAGAACAGCAGCCATAGCGACTTGTTTATAGTCATGATACGCAGCGGCTTCCATATTAGTAATCGCTTTTCCGTGGATAATCACCTGAGCCCCGGTATCACTATTAGGCTTGAGTAATACTGGGTTCATATCGGTGTGTGGTGCCAAACCACAAGCTTGAGCCTGTACGGCTTGGGCACGACCTATTTCGCCCCCATCTTCAGTAACCGCACTGTTTAAAGCCATGTTCTGCGGTTTAAATGGCACTACTGATTTATCCATTCGCCACAGTACACGACACAACCCAGCCACCAATGTGCTTTTACCTGCATCCGAGGTTGTACCCTGAACCATAAGCGTTTGGCGCGTTGGCCTTTGGTTTTTAAATAACTGTCTCATGATTGTACTATCTATATTCTGGCAGTCATGTCATGCAAAGCGGCTTCAAGGCGATGCGCTGCTGCTTGGTTGGGCGGCAGACCAATCCTGATCGCCGGGATGTGTTCAAATAATCGAATCAAAATACCTTGCTGGGCTAACAAACGATAAATCTGTTCAGCTGAAGCGGTAGGTACGTAGCAAAAAAGCGGCGTTCTTGCGTGTGGTAAATGCATGCGTTCCAGTAGATCTGATAACAGAATGCTTTGGGAATTTAAGTGCGCGCGCATTTCTTGCTGCCATAGCTCGTCAGACAAACATGACTGCCCTGCCCAAAGCGCCGGTCCTGACACTGCCCACAAACCACGCTCACCTTGTAAGCGGTTCAGATACGATGGATTTGCCACCACAAACCCCAAACGTATACCCGCCAAACCAAAGAACTTTCCGATAGACCTTAAAACAATTAGCCCCTCTGGCATCTCAGGCTGTATACACGTTAATGAGGCATGGTGCGGCTCTGCATCCATGAATGCCTCATCAACAATCACTATGCCTGAGCGCTGCTGTAGTGTTTGGCGCCAGCGCTCTATCCGGTCACGAACAATCATTTCTGTCGTTGGATTATTAGGCCGAACGACCACAATTAGATCCCAAACATCGAGTTTAGATTCCAACTCATCAAGGCTCACAGGCCAAACATCATGCCCATACCGGCTCCATTGCTCTGTATGCTCAGCATAACTAGGAGATAAAACAGCGACCTTTAAAGCAGATTGAGCGTTTGAAAAAAACCGCGGAATAATTTCAATCGCTTGTTGGCTCCCAGCAACGGGCAAAATATGCTCAGTGTTATAATAGCGTTTAGCAGCAACTAACAAGGAATAGTCATCATAAGGTAAGTTTCGCCAAACCGATGTAGGTACGTCAGGCAGTGGGTATGTGTAAGGGTTAATTCCCGTCGACAAATCTAGCCAGTCGCACAACGCAATATCAAATTCTTGGCTAGCACGCCTGATATCTCCGCCATGGAATACACTATCTAGCATTTCAACAGCCCTAATAACGCAGATGAAAAAGGTATCCCGTTGAGGAGTAAACCTAGCAAATCAACCATCACTATAAAGACAACCCATAACCCCGTTGTTTTTGTTACCAATTGAATAGCACGCTTTATATCCGCCGCATTGGGCGACGCGCCCTCACCTAAAAATGGTTTATCAACCCAATGACCGTGATAACAGGTCGGCCCTCCCAACTGTACGCCTAATGCTCCAGCGCCAGCACTCATGACAGGCCCGCCATTGGGGCTGGCATGGAGATGGGCTTGTTGCATCCAACAACGCCATGCACGAGAAGGCTGCGGAGCAAGTAACATGTAGCTTAATGCGGTTAATCGTGCAGGTATGTAATTGAGTGCATCATCAAGGCGAGCTGCACACCAGCCAAATGTTTGAAAACGATCCGTTTTATACCCCCACATGGCATCGAGCGTATTTACTAATCGATAAACTATAGCGCCAGGGGCTCCGGCTAAGACCGCCCAAAATAAAGCACCAAAAATCGCATCACTACCATTTTCTAAAGCGGATTCGGTTGCCGACACTTCGATGTTCATTGTGGCGGGATCACGGCTGACGACTCTCGAAGTGAGGCGGCGGGCCAACTCTCTGTCACCTGAACTCAGTGCATCTGCGATCGGTAAAATATGCTCTTTAAGACTTTTCTGACCAATCGCACCGTAAACAACAACGGCATTAATAACCAATATGCAAATGTCATTTGATAATGAGGCTTGAGCCCTTAACGAGTCTATTAATAGCCAAATTCCCCATGGAAAGGGCATGACCATTACACACACTGCTACAATTCCGCTGCAACGGTTTAGGCCTGTATTTTCTTGATTATTAAGTCGCTTTTCCAAGCGCGATGCTAAACGCCCAAACCCAACCAAAGGGTGAAAACGTTTAGGCTCACCCAGTAGCGTATCGAGACAAACACCTAACGCAATGGCAACTCCTATCATCGCTTAAATAGAGCAACGCAGGCCGCGGGGGATGACGGAAAATAAAAATGAATGTAACTGGCTAATACATTACCTTGTCTAAAAACAGATTCGGCCGTTCGGCGATAATTAGGGCACTCACCCAAGGCAACAGGCGATAATGCAGTGGTAAAGTTTGAGTGGTGATAAGTATGCCCGCGAAAGAGGCCTTCAGGTAGCAAAACCGATTGCAAAGCTAAACTGACCAAACGCGTCTGCATAACCGCTTCGCCTGGAATAATACCCAACATATCAAACCGCTGACCGGCTTTATTTGTTAAGGAATTAGCTAGGTACAACATGCCACCGCATTCAGCAATGACCGGTTTATTGGTAGACACGAAATAATGAATGGATGCTTTCATTGAGGCGTTATTGCTCAATTGCTCTGCATACAACTCAGGATAACCGCCAGGCAAGTAAAGAGCATCCGCTTCAGGAACAACAGCATCTTCCAAAGGCGAAAAATATACCAGTTGCGCCCCAAGTTGTTTTAACAAACGCATATTGTCAGCGTAAACAAAACAAAAAGCGCTGTCGCGGGCAATCGCTATAACGGTGTCTTTGAGAGGGTAGCTGGTATCTAGGTTATTGCCGTCGGTGTAATGAAAGTGAGTGAGCGGAGGTAAGATAGCTGCCGACGTTTTTGATAAATGATCTGCCGCTTTGGTCAACCGCTCGTCTAAATCACTAACCTCTTGACTCAGATGAAGCCCTAAGTGACGTGATGGCAAACCAATTGACTCATCACGCGGAATCGCACCGTACCAACGTTCGTCATCATTGATCGCCGTTTTAAGTATTTCACCATGACGCTCACTACCAACTCTATTGGCTAACACACCGGCAAAGGGAAGCGATGGTCGATACGTTTGTATGCCATGAGCAAGTGCGGCAAAAGTTTGCGCCATTGCTGATGCATCAATAACCGCTAAAACGGGTATACCAAAACGTTCTGCCAAATCGGCGCTTGATGGGTCACCATCAAATAACCCCATAACTCCTTCAATGAGTATGATGTCAGCTTCCTTAGCGGCCTCCGCTAGTAAAGCTTTGCTTCGCTCCTCACCCACCAGCCATAAATCTAGGTTATAAACGGGGTGTCCACTGGCATGCGCTAATATTGTCGGATCAATAAAGTCTGGGCCTGTTTTAAAGACCCTTACTTCCCTGCCCGCATTTCGGTGCAACCGCGCTAGTGCTGCCGTTACGGTTGTTTTACCTTGGCCAGAAGCTGGAGCACTGATAAACAGTGCATGACACTGAACTACTGCCATCAGAGTTCAACTCCTTTTTGGGCTTTAATACCCGCTTGATAAGCATGTTTAATTACTTGCATCTCTGTCACGGTATCTGCCACATCAATAAGCGCCTGCGGCGCTCCCCTTCCTGTAATCACAACATGTTGATAGCGAGGCCTACTTTGTACAGCCGTAATCACATCATCCAATGCGACATACTTGTACTTTAAAGCAATATTTAACTCATCTAGGACAACTAACGAAATTGCATCATTTTCTAGCAACGCTTTTGCTTGCGCCCAAGCGGCTGAAGCGGCTTCTATATCACGTGTTTTATCTTGTGTTTCCCACGTAAAGCCTTCGCCCATGACGTGGTATTCAACTTCATCAAAGCGGCGAAAGAACGCTTCCTCTCCTGTGCTGTAAGAGCCTTTTATAAACTGTACGACTCCCACCTGCATTCCATGACCCAATGCACGAGCCACCATACCAAAGCCAGAACTACTTTTACCCTTACCGTTTCCAGTCAATACTAGGCAGACGCCTTTATCTTGGTCAGCACGGGCAATGGATTCATCAATAACCGCTTTTTTGCGCTGCATACGGGCTTTATAACGCGCCTCTTTGTCATCAATCGCATCGGCATTATGAGGCTTGTTTTCATTCATGAGAGAATCCAAAACGGCTGCCTAAACGACGTAACTCGAAGCTAATAACATGCACACAAGCTGCCATAGCAATGTAAAATGCTAAGCTTTCCAATCGACGTGGCGTGTAAGCAACCATGCGCTCCACAAACTCAGCCATAGTAGGATTCGCGAACTGTCCAGAAAATAAATAATAGCTGCCACTCGAAATTAATTGCGCCAATACCAGACCACATACCATTGCCATCGTTAGACGCAAGATACCAACCGCATTTAATGTCATTTTTTGTGCAAACCAACGGCCGGCCAACCACAGAGACGCATATGCGGGGATCAAGGCGACGTAAGATGGAGTGATGCAGTCAGCGATTGATGCACCTGAAGCTAATGAAGATAGATCCAGTAACACCGCCGATGCCATGTAAAAGGTGAATGACCAATGCGACCTCAGGTATATCCCCGCAATAAAGAATACAGCCCACGATGCGCTAGGTAGCGCATCTACACTTGCAAAATGCTGCCCACGAGTCACCGCCATCAATACCAGCAACGCAAAGCCAATCATTAATTGAGGCAATGAAATTTTATCGAATGAAAGTCGATCTCTGATAACCATAACAATAGCTCCTGCAGTTATTTAGGCTGATAAGCGACAGTCAATAAGAACTGACGATCTGGCTGGTTGTAGCCTGAAACAGTTTCGTACTCTTTATCAAATACGTTACTCACCTTGGCACGCACACTAAGACTCTTTGATACCGCATAACCAAGACGTAAATCTGTGGTTGCAAAGCCTCCTAGACGCACTGTGTTCGATGCATTATTAAAACGACGATTTTCTGCATGCAAATCAGCACCTAATGAGAATGAACCAAACTGTCGATCCACACTTACGTTTGCGATACGTGATGGACGACGCTGTAAATCATTACCTTTGTTATCGCCAGCCTGGTTTTCAGTGTCGAGGAAAGTCAAATTACCTGTTAGAACCCAATCGGCTAGGGTATAGACGGCTGTAAGCTCAACACCACGAATGCGGGCTTTCTCAGTATTTTCTGGCGAATAAACCCAACCACCTTGGTCCACCCAAGTAATTAAGTTTTTATAGCGAGTCTCGTAGATAGCAGCACTTAACGTAAGGGCATCAAACTCAGCCTGTAAGCCTACCTCTAGATTTTTAGATTTTTCAGGGGATAAATCAGGGTTACCGTAAGAGTAATCGCCAGCGTAGTACAGATCGTTGAAAGAAGGAGCGCTAAAGGCAGTGCCATAACTTACATAGGTACGTAAAGCATCATTCCACTGATACCCCCAAGCAACACTGCCTGTATTATGGTTACCAAAAGACTCATTACGATCATGACGAAGGCTAAACTGGAAATCATTTTGACCCGACATTAACAAATATTGCGCAAAAAGGCCTCGATTAAAGCGTGAGTCTTTATCATAAGCTGTTGTAGTACGCACTTGATCACGCTGAATATCCCCTCCTAACGTTAGAACGTTTTCACCCAATTGGATATTGTTCTGGACAGTCAAGGTGTCACGAGTGGTTTTAAATTGGCTGTCAAACGCACTGCCCGCGTAATCTTTATTATCGTCAGTTGAACGGCCTAAAGTTGCTTGCAGATCCCAATAATCGGTCAATTGCACATCCGCGTTAACACCTACTACGCGCGTAATGATCTCCGTCGTATCGGCGGAATAACCATCATATTGGTTTTCAGAATCCGTTAGTGTGTAAAAAGCGCCTAACTCCACATTCTCAGTCGCCTGAAAACCGGCTCTTAACTCTACGCCATTGGTTTTATAGCCGTCATCATCAGGTGCGGCGCCATTGGACGTAGCATCAAACCCATTGGTTATTTCACGGGATAAATTGGCATTAAACCAAGCGTTATCGTCACCGCCGCTCAGGTTGATCGTTCCTGCACGCGTGCTGTCACTCCCTACAGAAGCCGATAAACCAACGGTTAGCTCTCCCTCACCACGACGTGTGAAGATCTGAATCACACCGCCCGCCGCATCAGAACCGTAGAGCGAAGAACGTGGTCCACGAACAATCTCTATACGCTCGACTTGGGCTAAATTAACTTCTTCAAATGAAAAAGAGCCTAAAGTTGCAGAGCCAACACGAACACCATCAACCAAAACTAATAATTGGTCTGAAGCTGCACCGCGAACAAACACACTAGAGCTTTTACCACGGCCACCGCTATTGGTAACAGATATGCCTGCCTGCTTTACCAATAACTCTTTAATAGTTAGCGCTTGTGATTGTTCAATGTCATCGCGCGTAATAACAGACACAGACGCCAACGCTTGATCAGCAGTTTGTGCATATCGAGAAGCGGTTACTTGCACCGCTTCTAAGGACGTTGTTTCAGCGGAAGCCAGTGTAGAAGAACAGCAAGCAAGGGCTAATAAAGAACGATTAAAGCTTTTCATGTGAAAGGTGTTTTCCTGTGCTCGCCCGCCGCGAGCTTGTCTAATATTCGGGTGAGGCAGACAAAAGGAAATGGGAACAACAGCATAAGTGACGACAGCGGATCTATCGTAACGTTAAATGACTGTCGTAACGATAGCCCTCCGCTATGCCGACGTATGTATTTTAGGCCGGTCTCCGGACTTTTAGGCTGAGGGCTTGCCTCGGTTTTTTACGCCTTCCCATGTCAAAAACACAGTGGCCTTTGTAAAAAACAAACCTAATTACCGTTGCGGGGGCAGTGTAGGCATTGTCACTCAAGCGAGAGACGCACCAACTTCCCGTTTAAAACGCAATAAATCCATTGCGTTACCTAAAACAGAATCAATTTTAGAGACACATACGCTATGGGTCAATTGAAGTTAGTAAAACCGTGATTAAAGTTTTATGCCATATGACTCACTCGTTTTAGCTATACCACTTTTTCAAACAGACGTTTAACGTGGGTGCACATAAAAACACAGGGAATGTTTTATTAAGAGGTCAATATGGAATTTACAATTGGGTGCTTAAGCGACCCTAAAGACTACGCCAACATGGAAACGGCCATTGCCAACTTCACACACGCAGATGACAGCTTTATGGTTACAAAAAACCTATCTTGTCGTCACCCAGGCGTTGTCATAGCCAAAACCAAAGATCAGCTCAAGCACTTCCAAGCAGAGGTATTAAACCTAACCACAGCAACACCTTTCGTACCACGCTTTTTGGCCATAAAACCAGAATTGTTGGCTTCGATCACTCAAGAGCACCTAACAACCTTTAGCGATATTTTACCTTGCGACTCGTTCAAGGAACTATGCCAGAAAATAGTTTGCCGCTTGCAACGCACATACGCCGTTAAGCAATGCATTAACCAATCGAAATACAGCTACTTTGTCCATGGTATTAGCGACGCTTGGCAAAAAACATTATTTGAGCTAACTGAAGCCGCACTGTTCTCATCCAGCCCTATACTCATTACCGGGGCTAACGGTACGGGTAAAGAATTGGCCGCTCAATGGATCAACGACGTATCGCTTCAGGCTCCGCCGCCGTCTTCATCAAGCACTTCTACCTCAGCCAAAACACTCACAACAGTAGATTGCACCGGTTTATCGAAAGAACTAATGGGTTCCGAACTCTTTGGCCATGCAAAAGGGGCGTTCACTGGGGCACATTATAACCGTGAAGGAGCCTTAGATCTTGCTAACAATGGCACCCTATTTTTAGATGAAATTGGTGAAATGGATATCCCTTTGCAAGCCGGATTATTGAGGGTCCTGCAAGAAGGCACCTACAAACCAGTGGGCAGCAACACGTGGAAACGATCTAACTTTCGTTTAATTTCAGCAACGAACAGGAACCTATTTGAACAACAAAAAACCGGTCAATTTCGACAAGACTTATACTACCGACTGTCTGGCTGGGAATGTAAGTTACCTTCTCTTCAAGAGAGGCTAGCAGACATCGTACCCTTGGCTCGTCTTTTTATAGAAAATGCTACAAAGAAAAAAATCACTTTAGATAGCTGTGTAGAGTCATTCTTATTAACCCGAGAGTACCCAGGGAACATTCGGGAGTTAAAACACCTGTGCGAGCGTATCGCCAATCGCTTTGTAGGAGGTGAACGCATCACCTTAGCTGATATCCCCTGCTCGGATCTAAAAGACTTCTTTAACCCAGAACACAACCAATTAATGCAACTTGATAACCTAGTCGAAATGGCTGTTTTTTCAGGGATCAATTTAAAAGCACTACAGCAGCGGGTCAACGATACGGCGAAGGCCGTGGCTATAAAGCATTATGACGGCAATTTAAAAGCCGCCGCCAAAATACTCGGTGTGCATGAGCGTACCTTACAATTACATAAGGCACGCTCAAAGTCTGATATGGCGAGTAATAATGCATGCTAAGCCGATTGCTTATAAATCGCGGCAGACGGGTTATCGCTCATACGTGGATCGTTATCCAGTATATCAATGCCTGTTACCGCTCTGTACGAATGCATATACCCTTGAATCGACTCTCGCCAATAGGTCGCCCAGCTACCCGCCACACTGCTTTGCTTCACTTGGCTCCAATTGATATTACGGATTGAAACCATCAATTGCTCACCAAAATTCGCCAGGTTAACAAAATGCTGCATACTATGGTTTGGCCAACCTTGTATACGCTTCATGTGCTCTACTCTGTCCATCCAGCCCTCTGATTGAGGCACCATCAAGCGACCATTTAAAAACTCTCTCATTTCAGGACGCGCCATAATCCATTGCATCATCAGCATTTCTTTTCGTGCAACCGTAGGCAAATCGCCAAATTGATTATGCGCGCCTTCTGCTAACTTAATATGCACGTCATAAATAGCATTCATGACTGGGAATGGATCAGCACGCACGGTGACATCATCGGTTTGTCGGTGGAACTCTGACGCTATGTGTAGCAACTTATGAAACTCACCCAGAAAACCAACTCGACTATCTGCGGGCCGAAGCTTAGGTACAGCGGTCCCTTGTAGCTGGATGCCATAGTGGTGATCGTATTCATAAGCACGCCTTACCAAACTGAGACGCTTACCTTCATTTTGAATAAAGCCCCAAATAAGGTTATTGAGCGGGCGCAATGGGTCTATCTCCAAATGCGCTAATGGGTCTGGCCCTTGTTTTACACTGCTTCTATTTTGAAAGCGTAATGCAATTCGATTAAAGGCCTGCATAAGAAGGCTTTCTTCGATCCAGTAAGACCAAATTAACTCAATAGGACAAAATGCCAGTGGCTTGAGATGCTGACGGCCTAATTGCAACCGAGAGCCTGAGCATTCATCTTGCCGCGACTCAACCTGCCAATCCGGTAATTTACTATCAACAATATGTTGTAAATAATCGCCATGTTTTGGCGCTTCATGATCGAATATTCGCTCGTACATGAACTTTTCGGTAATGCTATCTAATAACTCATAAGAATTTACACCGTAGTTATTAAACAACTGGCTGTGTTCATCTATCGTCGTTTGATGTGCGCCATTAATAGCACAGCTTGAATTGGCAAGTTCCTTATCGACATAAGCTAAAAAGTTAGCAAAACCAATATTAACGGTGACGTTTTGAATACTAGCCCACATAGCTTCATGCTCATCCGTCATAAAATCATGCGAGGTAATGGCAACAGTTGGAATACTCTCCTGTTTATTATAATGGGCCTCTGTGTCAGCCGTGGCTTGTGTATGTTCATCTAATTCATACATAATTACGGGGCTGTTTACATCATCCAGCCCAACTAGCCGCTGTGTAACACGAACAGGTACACCCTCTCGCAAAAAATCAATTTTCAGCTGCCCATCCCCAGCGGCTTGCAATGCATCAAACGCAATCAGAAAGTGTCCTTTCTCATCACTTACATCGGATTGCGGCACTTGCGGTTTAGCCGCGTTAACTATATGAGAAACGACCTGTACCTGGCTAACAGGCTGTCCATTTCTATCTACGATACAGCCTTTACATAAAGGCGCTTTACTACTTTTTCCTGTAGGTGACATAGTTATTTCTCCTTAATTATGCGGCCTTTAACAGCTGCATTTTCTTGCTCGGATTTCCATTTAGCGCCCAATGCTGAAGCAAGCGATGCAATAGTTCGGACTCTTCATGGCTATCAATTTCACCATCCGCTCTTGCTTGGCCTAGCACTGAAAAAACACGCGTAGGGGCTGCCTGAAACATCCCACTTGGGTCTAGCTGCCATCGTTTGTATATCGATCGAGACTGCGACGTTGGCAAGGCAAAAAAACCTTGCTTTAAGTGAGTTTGATGACTGTCAAAGAGGCGACAAAGTAGCCGTATAAAGGCGGGCATTTCTTCAAGTAATGCAGAAAACAGACGAGGCTCTTTAGATCGGCTCATCGGGTATCTTGCAAACCAGCATTGGCGAAGCCTTCTCCATTGCGGATCAGGAAACAAGACCTCACCTATCGCTAAATTCAACATAACCCTAATCCAAGGGATAGGATGTGGATCACGCGAATCCTTGCGATACACAAGCGCATCCGGTAGAGAGATCACCGACATCAAACCCAGACTGGCAGCCACCCCTAAGCGGCTGATCGCCCAAAAGTCAGCTAGAATTTCAGATCGCCACTTAACCCAATGCTTTACCGTTTGGGGGACAAGGTGAGAATGGTCATGTAACGATTGAGCCAGCGATGTTAACAACCCCAACATGACGGCAGACTGATGCCCAACTTCATGATACAGAGAACCAGCTATCCCCGTTCCGACCATTCGCTCACGAGGTATTCTGACCAAACCTACCGGATTTAATGAACCGCCCGGTAATTTTGTATGAGCTCTACGGATAGCAGCCCCGTGACCTCGGTCTAAATAACTCAACAAAATGGGTGCCGGAGTCTCTTTCGGCAGCCCCAGTGCATCTTGAGCAGCTACATCTAAACCCGCTAACCAGCGATCATACTGGTGCTCACTTCGTTGCGTTAATACGTCCGCAAAAATATCAATTTGCTCAAGAACAGCATTAAAATGCAGTCGTAAATTGACAAATTGTTGATTAGCGCGAGCAATAACGCGTTTAGAAGACAAATGACGCACCGAATCCATCTGCTCTAACTCTTGAAGTAAAACGACCAGAGTTTGATTCAGCTCTCTTTTTTGCTTAAGTAGATGCGAGTCGATCACAGATAGCGCTTTTGGGTAAGGCAACGCAGCGCGTGTCATTGGAATGGTGAGGCTTAGCGGCTGCAAACGCTCTAAGCGAGTTTGCAGCGCTAAGACTTCATCCCTAATGAGACGCAGTGTCATCGTAACGGTATTCACCGCCCCACTCCTGATAAGACTACCTGCCCATTTTGACGATACCAGCGCCCTGATTGGCGCTGCCGACCACCCTGGCGACGTATGCGTGATTGTAATAATCGTTGAATTTTTAGAGGTGTATTAATATCGGGTCGTTCGCTGATAGTCCCTAACGTTTGAGTGACAGCATTGACGACTTTAGTAGCAGACTCAAAATCAAGTTCTGCGTCCAACTCATTGAAAAGGCCTGATATTTTGTCTTTCAGAAAATGATATGTCGGCTCAATATCGTCATAGTGATGCGTCACAGTCTTGGCTATCTTTTCGTATTTGGGTTTACCTGTCGCAACGCTAGCAATGGTCCCCACCAAAGGGATTGCCTTCTTAGCAACCGCATCAATACTTTTCTTTTGCTTATCAGTAATGGAACGCCCTAGCTTTTTCGCACCCCACTGAATCAGACTGCCCAATGCGTAATCTAACTCCCCTTCTTCAGCAGCCTTCACTAACATGGCCGCCGCCTTTTTGCTTTGACTAGGCGTCAAATAATAATGTGAATCCTCGGTCACTCGGTTTAGTGTATGCATCGCTCTATTCCTTGTTTTTTACTGGGCCGTCATGCATGCAACAAGCTGCATCAATCAAAATTATTTGATTGTCACGCCTTACCCATCGCCCACTTCTGGGTTGCTGCTTCGCATTCACCGGCTTAGGTACAGACTTCCTTTTTGTGTCAGCTATGCTGTGCTGACTGGACTCCATTGGGCCTTCTTCGTTAATCAGCGGTGCTGACGACAGGTCGACATCGTGCATGGTTCACCTCATCTAATAAGTAGATTACAAGCCTTGAATCACAATATTCCCGCCACGGCGATACCAGCGTCCTTTGGTCGCAATAGCTCGATTGGAACGAGTTCGGTTTGATAACCCACGAGAAGCTTGCTGTGAGGCAGGGAGTTTTTTGAACGCTTGCTTTACAGCCACTTGAGCCGCTTGTTTAGGCGGTAGCTGCGTTTGCAAAGCAGGAAGTTTGTTAGCAGCGGACTTAGCGAGTTTTACGACCTGACGCGCAGTTTCAAGATCCATTTCTTGATCCTGGAACTCCATCTCTAGATTAGAAGCGACGGCACTGGCTAACTGCCCACCAATAGCGCCTCCTATGCCTGGAGCTATCGCATTACCTAGCATGGCACCAGCCGTTGGCAATGCACTTTTTGCAACACCTTTCAACGTACCTAATAGGGCTTTACCAGCACGAGACTTCACAAACCCCTTCGCTGACTTAATGAGCTTAGAGAAAAAATAATCGAGTTCGGCTTCATCGCTGATTTCTAACAATTCAGCCGCCAACTCCATTTCATTGTCTAACTCATCCTCCATAAATCCATCAAATTCGTCATCCAGCTCATCGTCAAACTCATCGTCCATTTCGCTATCGTGATAGCCTGACATTTCGTAATCCATTTCTTCATCAAACATGACGTTGTCTCCATTTAGAATGTTGTTAACTGTGGTGAGTAACAAGCAAGCTATCGCGAAGAACATGCCAATTAAGAAAAATTACTTTTAAATCAGATAATTGGATAAAAAAAGAAAAAGATTCAGTTTTTATGGGGCAGGATTAGCGAAATCCGTTTCGCTAACTATGATAGATTTTTCGCTTAAAGCGAAAACCGTATCGGAGCAGAGTTACAAGGTTTTTGCTCTACTTTGCATAGCAACAAAACCAGCAATCACAATTAAAATAACACCAAGCCACGTATGTATTGCCACTGATTCATCCCATATCCACCACCCAAATAAAGTCGCAAACAGAATAGATCCATAAGTGAAGGGCCCTAGTTGTCCGGCCGGCGCATAAGCATAGCCTTTACTCAGCATTAGTTGCGCAGCTGTTGATGTCATAGCTAACACTAATAACCAGATAAATTGATGCCAGTTGGGCATAACCCAAACAATTGCCGCCGGGACAGCCGCAAGCATGGTGCTAAATAGCGCAAAGTAAAAAACGATACGCTGAGGGCTTTCAGACAGCACCATACGCCTAACGGTAACTTTTGCTAACGCTCCCAACATTGCACCTAACACGGCGACTAAGACAGCAAGATTAAAATCACTGCCATGAGGGTTAAGCACAATATAAACGCCGACAAAACCAATCAAAATGGCATAAATAGCGTAGCGACTAATGCGCTCGTTAAGCCACCAAAATGCGAAAAAAGGTACAAAAAAAGGCGAGGTTTGCTTTAGCAAGGCGGCTTGCGCTAAGGGTAGATGCCCCCATGCGTAATACAAACAGCTCATGGCTGAGACCCCAACAGCGGCACGCATAAAATGATAACGTAGTAATTGGGTTCTTATAGCCTGATTACCGTGCTTTAAAAACCAGGGTATCAGCAGAACCAATCCAAACGCATTACGGAAGAAGACTATAACTTCTGTGGGCAGATCACCACTGATCTGCTTAATAACCATGCCCGATAATACAAGAAAGAGTTCAGACCCTAGTATAAGCAAGGCTCCCGTTAGTAATCTTTTATCGAGCATCATATCCGGCCATAAAAAAGCACTCTAGATGAGTGCTTTAAAATACAATCTAAGGGTGTATCAGGGCGCTTTTGGCAAACCCCGATAGCCCCCAAACGGCAATTGATTTAAATAGCGATTATTTCGAATTGATCCGAAAACGGCTTCGCTTTTTCAGCGCTAGTCACAGCCGTCAAGCTCGCATGATCACCCGTTAGGTAAGTGCTAGCCACACGCTTGAGATCATCAATAGTCACTTGCAAAATGCGTTGGCGAAATGCTTTTCTATGCTCAGCATCGCGCCCAAACAAATTACTGTGATAATCGCCTTTGGCTTCTCCGGCTGGAGAGCCTGGTTTATCAATCGAACTCACTACGCCCAATATTGCTTCTTCTAAGCGGCTGTAATCGTGATCAGTGCTAAGCAACCAGTCGATTGACTTATCGAAGTCTTCGAATGTTTCCATTAAGCGTGGGTCTCGGTAAGAGAAAAAGCGGAAAACAGCATCACCACTATCCTGTCCAGCACCGGAACCGTATGCCCCACCCTTCTCACGAATAGCACGGTGCAAATAACCATTGCGCAAAAAATCACCTAACACAGTCAATGCAGCCGAGTCTTCATGATCAACAGCTACAGTAGGATACGCTTTAGCACAGAAGCTCACTTGTGTACTGGTCGTCCAAAGCTGCTTCACGGGTTCTCGTGTTGTTGGTAGTGATAGCAAATCAGCTGTTGGAGACGTTGCCGTGCTCCAGCAATCATTCAAAGTAGCCACTAGGTCGTCTTTTAACTCAGGCTCAGCGACCAATAAGAAACGGCGAGGTGATGATTTAATTTTTTCATGCAATGCATGAAGCGCATCGCTCAAGAGCTGCAGTTGATTAGCGTCTTCTATTTCTTTATCAAGCTTTTTAATGGCCTTAATGCTGGCTAGACCACGTGTCTTCTGCGTAACAGCCGCTACCGGACTAAACTTAGCGGTAGCTGCCAAAATAGCCAGGCTATGCCCTTGCCCTGTGATACCTTGCTCTTTACGGCTGCGTTGCTGTGCAACTAACTCTTGGATGCGAGTTTTTTCATCAAAACGGGCATGGTTGAGTGTTTCTTCGAGCAGTTGAGTTAATGCGGCTTGGTTCTTGACCAATGCTTTGCCAGATAGAACAAAATACGCTTTAACGTCCTGCTCGCTATCAGTGGCGCCTCGCATCGTGGTGTAGGCACTAATTCCGCCCGTTAATGCAGCATGATGCTGTTGGTTTTCTTGATAAGAACGCTCTTTACAACCGAGCTCTGTCATACCAATACAGAATAAAGGCAGCAGTTCTATCTCCTGATCAGTCAACGCAGGCAAGTCAATGACAATTTGTTGGTAGACTAATCCGTTTGTGCCCTGCCCGTACCAATTAACAGGCTGCTCCCCAACCGATAGCTGCTCACTTTCTGGAACATAAATCGAACTTGGCACATCTTCAAGCGTTACTTTTGGCAAAATCGATTCGTCATCTTCTTGCAACTGTCGCGCTTCTAAAGCGGCCGCTTGATCAATAATGGCTTGTTTTTGCTCTTCGTCCAAAGATGCTTTAATCGCCGCTAAACGAGCACTCTCATCAGCATCTTTTAACGCAGTCATGCCATTATCTGGGCGTAACGTCACTCGAACACGGTGCATGTTTTCGAGTAATAACGTACGAATCATATCAGGAATAAAGTTAGTATCCTTAATATCCTCACGTAGCTCGTCAATAACTGGGTCTAAGTTCAGTAAGGCTATAGGATCACCTCTATGAACGGCCGGCGACATTGCCGCCATAATGAGGTTTAATCCATAGGGATAGCCGTCACCACTGAGTTCACGCTGGTTTAATTCCAATTGGTGTAACTGTGCTTCAACAACAGATTGCTCAACACCTTCGTCAGCCACTTTTTGTAAAGTATCTAACACTAATTGCTCAAACGCGGCCGCATGCTCTGGATCACTCCCCTGCAAACCACACATAAATGACATTTGTCGATTTGAGTCTTCTAATCCGCACAACGGCGATGGTGAGCTACCTAACTCAGTACTTTCTAACGCAAGACGCAGAGGACTAGAGCTATTATCAAGTAAAACACGAGACAGTAAGTGTGCTTTGAGCTGCGCCTTAAGGTCTATGGAAGGCCCTAGCAACCATGCAAGCATATGATGCGTTTGTTCTTCGGTGTTTTCATCATCCAAAGCGTAGGCTTCTTCGACGCGAACAGGCGAGAAATAGCGCTTTTCATCTGGAACGGAAATATCAACATCTAGCTTTTCAAAACGGCTTAACGCTTGCTCTTCAAAACGTGTTTGCAGCTCTTCAACAGGGATATTACCGAATGTCATGATTACAGCGTTGCTAGGATGATAATGCGTTCGATAAAATTCAAGCAGCTGCTCATAGCTTAAGTCGGTAATCGATTCAGGATCACCACCACTGTTGTAATGGTAAGTCACTGTTGGGAATAAGTGTTTAGTGACTGTTTGCCAAAGGATTGATGTTGCTGAGCTCATAGCCCCTTTCATTTCATTAAAGACAACCCCTTTGAACACTAAATCAGACTCAGCGTTGCCTTGCTCCTTAAACTCAACCCGATGACCTTCTTGAGCAAAATCTAACGGGTCTAAACGAGAGAAAAAGGTAGCATCGAGATAGACATCTAATAAATTTAGAAAGTCTTTTTTGTTTTGACTAGCAAATGGGTACGCCGTCCAGTCTGAACTCGTAAACGCATTCATAAATGTATTAAGAGAACGTCGCGTCATCATAAAGAAAGGATCACGCACGGGATAACGTTCACTACCGCACAATGCCGTGTGTTCTAAAATATGGGCAACCCCTGTTGAATCCATAGGGACTGTGCGAAAAGCAACAAGAAAAACATTTTCGTCTTGTTCTGCGGCAATATGAAAATGGGCCGCCCCTGTGGTTCGATGCTTATATTCGGACATCGTAACATTGAGAGATTCAATCGGTGCCGAACGAATAAATTCAAAACTTGGGTGGCCGGTACTCTGTGACATAAGTGATATACCTTGAAAGCTAACAAAACAGTTACAGCAAATTAATTATCATTTCGATTGTAACGAGTTATACATCAATTGCGTATCAGAATTGTGAGTTTTGTAGTCTGTATAAAGAGACTGTTTCTAGAAATGATCGTATTAACGCCCCAAACTAGTGCGATAAGTCAAACCTTTGTCAGAAAACCACTATCTATCCATTGACTTTCTTATTGTGCGGCGCACAAAATAGTCTTGACAGGCTGACTCCGGCTGTCTAGTATCTGAACAAAATGTTGCAATGCAACAAATTATAAATGCTGCTGACCGAGGATTCAAAAATGTACGAAGATCTTATGAAAGACATGCAGGACAAAATGAAACCTGTAACCGAAATGGCTGAAATCAACAAGACGACAGCTGAAAAGCTAATCTCTCTTCAGTCTGAATACATGACTGAGCTTTTCAATACGGGCATCGCCCAAATGAAAGCGCTTAGCGATATTAAAGAGCCAAAAACTGCCCTTGAAATGCAAATGAAGTTTTTCAAGGATATGGAAGCTAAAATGACGAACACGGCTGAACAAGAAATTGCAGCATTGGCTTCTGCAAAAGAAAAGCTGTCTGAAATCGTTGAGAAAAGCATGTACGAAATGACTGAAGCTCCGATGATGACTGAAGTAAACAAATTCATGCAAACTGCACAGGAGAAGATGGAAGAAGCCACTAAAGCTTTCACACCTGAAGCAGCAAAAAAGCCAGCACCTAAGGCTACTCGCTCAAAAGCTGCGGCTTAATATTTGTTCGAGTCTGACTCCTGTTAGCAAGTTGCCGATGGCTTGCTAACGTGCCTTGTTGTATTGCGGATGTATCGTGACATAAACACGTTGCAATAGAACAAGCTTATTGGGCTGCTATGCAGCCCATTCTTTTTTAACAGCGCCACTTCATTTATCGTGCTATCGCCGGTAAATCCCCTTCCAAGCCCATGGCAAAAGACATCACCTTATTTCGTGCAGGCGTTAGCTTACCCGCCACCCTTAAGCCCACATTCCGTAAAACCTTTAACGGTAAATGATCGTTACTAAACACACGGTAAAAAGCATCCATCGTCTGCATAATGCTTAAATTGTGCTGCTTACGACGTTTTTCATACACAGCTAACACATGACTAGACCAAAACTCATTATCGGTTTGAGCACTCTGGTCTGTTAACACTTCAGCTAACACGGCAGCATCTAATAAACCTATGTTCACCCCTTGACCGGCTAGAGGATGGATCATATGGGCTGCGTCACCAATGAGTACAACTCCATCTTTTTGGTAAGCAAGGGCATGTTGTCGGCGTAAAGGAAAGCTCCCCACGGATAAACAATGGTTAACGTTACCCAGACACGCTGGGAACTTGTGCTGTATAGCCTCCAATAAATGCTCGTGGGATAAGCTTTTTAGTCGCGCGATATTCTCAGGTGTGTTGTACCAGACTAACGACGCGTTATTACCCGTAAGAGGCAAATAGGCCAAAGGCCCAGTCGGCGTGAACTGTTGCCACGTGATGTCTTGCTGCCCATATTCTGTGGTCACCGAAGCAACTAAAGCGTGCTGCTCATAATCCCAACGATGCACGCCGATACCAACAGCCGACCTAACTTTAGACTCGCCGCCGTCGGCAGCCACCAATAATTTAGCAATTAATTGACGACCGTCTGACAACTCAATCAGCGAAGAGCCGGGTGAGTAATCAATAGCCGTTATATCCACAGGAGCGATAAGGTCAACATTGTCTAGCTGCTTAAGTCTTTCGATTATCGCTAGCTGGACAATCCGGTTTTCAACAATATGGCCTAAATGCGTATAACCGATATCATCGGAAGTAAATAAGGTTGAAGCCGCTGTTTCGCTTTCTTCCCAGACTTTCATGCGACGATAAGCACAAGCACGTCTAGCGACAATCCCATCCCATGCGCCAACGTGACTCAAAATACGCTCTGACGCAATACTCAACGCTGAGACGCGTAAATCATGCTCACTATCGGGATCAAAAGGAGTTAGCTCGGCTCGCTCTATGACTGCCACTCGCAAATCACTATCGGCCAATGCGCAAGCCAATGTTCCTCCAACCATGCCACCACCAATGATAATGACGTCATATTTTTCGTTCATGCAACCGCCTTGACCTATCAGATAGCAAAATTATACCTAATTACAATTATTTATCAGGCTTCAAATCATTAAATAACTCCTTTCTCAAACAAAAGTTATTGCAACCTGAACAAAAACCAATACATTAGTACAAAAGGAGTAAACAATGCGCTATCGATTATGTTCGTTGATTGTTATGGCTTTAATAGTGCTACAAGGATGTGCAGTTACCCACCCTTTTCACTATGACAAACCCGATGTATCGGTTACATCGGTACGTTTGGTTAACTCTGACTCACTAGCCCCTCAATTTGAAATTACACTCTTCATTAGCAACCCCAACGATAAAGCCTTACCCCTCAAAGGCATTGCTTACTCCGTTAATTTGGAAAACTTCAAAGTACTTTCTGGTGTGACGAATCAGCTGCCAACAATTAATGCGTACGCACAAGAAGAAATAAAACTACTCGCAACCGCTAATTTACTCAGCGGCTTGCGCTTAATAACAAAATTATTGCAGACCGACACCTTATCTCAAGTGGAGTACTCATTGGATGCAAAACTCGACATAGGAACACTCTTACCAGCTATTTATGTAAACGAAACAGGGAAACTCACAATAGGACCTTCATAAAAATTAGAGGGCTTTGGCCTGATACTTGCTGTCCTACTACTACCGCTAAATGGACTGTATCAGTTGTATTAGAAGAGAAATTTACATCGGCACCGGTCAATTTTGGTGCTCGCTAAAAAAATATCTATAACAAGCACTAATAAAGTGCGAAAGATGACTTAATAGAGGTTCTTAAGGAATGGCTGTTACCTGGAAAGACTACGAAACAAATGATTTTTTTGATGAGCTAGTTGATGCGAAAGGTAAACCGAGACCATCGGCTAAAAAACTTTTTGAGTATATTGAGGCATTAGAGCCAGGCGAGTTGGAGGCGCGTCGTCAAATAGCAGAAGCCACCATTCAAGAGATGGGCGTCAGCTTTACCGTATACACCGAAGAGGGCAACATCGACAGAGCTTGGCCCTTTGATATTATTCCACGTACTATTTCTGCGGATGATTGGAAAGTTGCCGAGGCTGGCTTAAAGCAACGCCTCAAAGTCCTCAATATGTTTATTGACGACCTGTATCACGACCAAAAGGTCATCAAAGACGGCATTATCCCTGAGCACATCATCAAAGATTCTAAAAACTTTAGACCTGAGTGTGTGGGCGTTTCACCTCCTTACGGTGTTTGGGCTCACATATGTGGTACAGACTTAGTTCGCGACGGTGATGGACAATTTTACGTTCTGGAAGACAACCTGCGTGTTCCTTCAGGCGTTTCCTATATGCTCGAAAACCGTGCAATTACCAAACGCGTACTGCCTGAGCTGTTTGAAAAAGATAGCATTCAGCCGATTGATAGCTATACATCCCATCTATTCGATACTTTAGCCGCCCTTTCTCCTCGGGATATTGAAGAACCTGAAATCGTTGTCTTAACCCCAGGCATTTTCAACTCCGCCTATTTCGAACATGCCTTTTTGGCTCAACAAATGGGCGTAGAGCTAGTGGAAGGCAACGATTTGTTTGTCGCGGATGATGATTGCGTTTACATGAAAACCATTAATGGCCCCGAACGGGTGGATGTCATCTACCGACGTATCGATGATTTGTTCATAGACCCAGAAGCTTTCCACAAAGATTCCGTACTCGGTGTTCCTGGTCTGATTCGCTCATGGCAAAAAGGAAACGTTGCCCTAGCAAACGCTCCCGGTGCAGGCGTTGCCGATGACAAAGTTGTGTACGCCTATGTACCCGCACTGATTCGCTATTACCTCGACGAAGAACCGATTCTACCGAACGTTGAAACTTTCTTGTGTGAAAACGAAAAGGACAGAGAATACGTACTGGCTAATCTGGATAAATTAGTTGTTAAGCCCGCTAATGAATCCGGTGGCTACGGTATGTTAGTCGGGCCACACTCCACCAAAAAGGACCAAGCTATTTTTGCGGATTTAATCAAAAAGAACCCACGTAATTATATTGCCCAACCCACACTAGCTCTTTCTACGGCACCAACCATGACCGAGAAAGGAAATGTAGAGCCTCGTCACTTAGACTTAAGGCCTTTTATCCTGCAAAGCAAAGACATCTATGTAACCATGGGTGGCCTAACGCGTGTCGCCATGAAAAAAGGCTCACTAGTAGTTAATTCATCACAAGGTGGCGGTAGTAAAGATACATGGATTGTAGGTAAGGAGAGCAAATAAAATGTTATCTCGAGTAGCTGAACGAATTTATTGGTGTGCACGTTATCTTGAACGTGTTGAAAACACTGCCCGCTTAGTCAGCGTTTATGACAATTTGTTATTTGACCTGCCACATGACTTTAATATTGGTTGGTACAACCTCATCACAATCAATAGTGGCGAACAAGCCTTTGATGAGCGTTACAAGATTAGAGATGAGCGTAATGTCGTTAAATTTTTACTGGCCGACGACACAAACTTCAGCTCAATGCTGGTTTCACTCAAAATGGTCCGCGAAAATATGCGCACGACTCGTGACGTAGTCCCTCAAGAAACTTGGGAATTAATCAATGAGTTAGACTTGTTTGCTCGAAAGAACATTAAACAAGGTATCAACCGTACTCAACGTCATGACTATCTCAATACGATCATTAAAGGCTGCCAAGAAATCAATGGCCTATTAGCAGGAGCGATGAGCCGTGATGCTACTTGGCAATTTGTTATGCTCGGTAGAAATTTAGAGCGCGCAGATATGACAACGCGTATTCTCGACGCCGGTGTTTCAATTATGCTGCAGCCTGACGAGTCAAATAGCGTCAATCTAGGGCAAGTAGTCTGGGGGAATGTATTGCGCTCCTCTAGCGCTTATTTGAGTTACCGCCGAAGCGTACGAACCTCTGTAAGCGGTGCAAAAGTAGCACGCTACTTACTCTCTGATACTTATTTTCCAAGGGCCGCTTCGTTTTGTGTAAACGAAATTAAACAAGCAGCAACTAAACTACCTCGTTCACAGGGTGTATTAAAAGTCATCGAGAAAATCGACAAATTGAGCTACCCCATTACCAGCTCATCAGAACTGGACGAAGCATTTCGCAACTATTTAAATGATTTTCAGATCAATTTAAACGAGCTTAATGCAGCAATTTCCGAAAACTGGTTTGCCTTCGATGAAGGAGCGGCAGCATGACAATTAGAGTAGCATTACAGCACAAGACAACTTATGACTTTGACCGCCTCGTAAGCATGTCCCCGCACGTGTTGCGTTTACGTCCCGCGCCGCATTCACGCACCAACATACATAGTTACTCATTAAAGATTGAGCCAGAAGATCACTTTATCAACTGGCAACAAGATCCTTATGGTAATTACCAAGCTCGACTGGTTTTTCCTAACAAAACCAAAAAGTTTTCTTTCAACGTTGAAGTCATTGCCGATATGACGGCCATAAACCCGTTTGACTTTTTTGTTGAAGAGTATGCTGAGAAGTTTCCTTTTAAATACGACAAACAACTCAAAAAAGAATTAGAAGCCTATCTTGAAGTCACGGAAGAAGGCGAGTTGTTTGATAAGTACATGGAGACCATTGATACAAAAGAAATACCCATCAATGACTTCCTTGTTAATACCAACATTAAACTCAGCCAAGATATTGGTTACGGCATCCGCATGGAGCCGGGGGTACAAACGTGCGAAGAAACCTTAACGCTTAAAAAAGGTTCCTGTCGTGACACGTCATGGTTATTAGTACAAGTCATGCGCCGTTTGGGTATCGCTGCTCGTTTCGCATCGGGCTACCTTGTTCAGCTCACTTCCGATATAAAAGCACTCGATGGTCCTTCAGGTCCGGAAGAAGACTTCACCGATTTACATGCTTGGTGTGAAGTATTTATCCCTGGCGCTGGCTGGATTGGCCTAGACCCTACTTCAGGCTTATTCGCCAGTGAAGGCCACATCCCTCTAGCCTGCACACCTGACCCTGTTTCCGCTGCTCCGGTAACCGGTTTTACCGACAAATGTGAATGTGAGTTTACGTTTGTCAACGAAGTCACTCGTATACATGAAGACCCGCGCGTCACAAAGCCTTACACTGAAGATGAGTGGGAAAACATCAAAGCCCTTGGCGCTGCCGTTGATAAAGAAATGGAAGCGCTTGATGTGCGCTTAACCATGGGTGGTGAGCCTACATTTGTCTCGATAGACGATATGGATTCTGATCAGTGGAATACCGAAGCGCTAGGAGCAGACAAGCTAAAACTGGCTAAAGACCTACTGATTCGCTTGAAAAAACGCTTCGGCCCTAATGGCGTTCTTCAATACGGCCAAGGTAAATGGTACCCCGGCGAAGAAGTCCCTCGTTGGGCGCTGGGCTGCTTCTGGCGTACGGATGGCGAGCCGCTCTGGAAAGATTCTAGCCTTCTTGCTCGCGTCGACAAAAATTACGACTTCAACCATGAACATGCTGAGCAGTTCGCTTCTCTATTATGCCGTAATCTTGGCCTCAAAAAGCGTTATTGTCAGCCCACCTTCGAAGACACATTATATTATCTTTGGAAGGAGCAAGGCCTGCCTGATAACGTCAATCCATTAAAGGCCGACCTCAAAGACGATTTAGAACGCCGACGTATCGCTCGCGTTTTATCTAAAGGGCTTAATAATCCGGCAGGTTATATTATCCCTCTCACGTGGGACTACTCCAAAAATACCTGGGGAAGTTCACTGTGGCCAATGCGAAATAAAGTGATTAGCCTGATACCGGGTGATTCCCCAATGGGTTATCGGTTACCGCTCAATTCACTGCCCTTTACAGCAGAAGATCTCTTTCAGCCTGAAGCCGATCCGTTTGAAGTACGCCAGCCTTTGATGTCAAACACGCCACCGGCATCAAATCCGCAAAGCAAAATGGCGACAGCCGATAAGCAACCAGAGTCCAAAGCAGTGACCACCGATGTTGTGCGCACAGCCATGTGTATTGAAGCACGAGAAGGTAAAATTTATGTGTTTTTACCTCCCCTGCAATACCTAGAGCATTACGTTGCACTCCTACAAGCCATGGAACAAACCGCTGATAAACTCGAAATGCCCATCGTCATTGAAGGTTATGATCCGCCGCGCGATCCGCGATTACAACGCTTCCAAATCACCCCTGACCCTGGTGTTATTGAAGTCAACATTCACCCCACCGGCAGTTGGGATGAGCTAGTTACCAACACCGGTATTCTCTATGAAGAAGCACGGCTAGCGCGCTTAACCACAGAGAAGTTTATGTTAGATGGCCGACATACAGGTACAGGCGGTGGCAACCACGTTACTTTAGGGGGGCAGTCGCCTGCCGACAGCCCTATTCTTCGCCGCCCTGACCTATTGCGCAGCTTGGTAACATTTTGGCAGCATCACCCAGGATTATCGTACCTCTTTTCTGGCATGTTCATTGGCCCAACAAGCCAAGCGCCACGTCCTGATGAAGGCCGCGACGAAATGATGTATGAGATGGAAATCGCTTTCCAGCAAATGCCCGAAGGTTTGGTTGACGAACCATGGTTAGTTGATCGCATTATGCGTAACCTACTTATCGACATCACGGGTAACACACATCGTTCTGAGTTCTGCATCGACAAATTATACGCTGCAGGTACCGCCAGTGGACGCCAAGGCTTACTCGAGTTTCGTGGCTTCGAAATGCCACCCCACTCACGTATGTCGCTTGTACAAATGCTGCTATTACGTTGCTTAGTCATCCGTTTTTGGAAAGATCCCTATAAGAAACCTCTGGTTCGCTGGGGAACCTCCCTGCATGACCGCTTTATGATGCCGCATTATGTGTGGCAGGATATTAAAGAGGTGGTCGAAGACTTGCAGAGGCACGGTTTACCTTTCCAACTGGAATGGCTGGCTGCTTTTGAAGAGTTCCGCTTCCCTCACTACGGTCGCCTTAAAGTCGATGATATTGAGTTAGAACTGCGTTGGGCTATTGAACCTTGGCACGTCCTAGGCGAAGAGATTTCAGCAATGGGAACATCTCGTTATGTCGACTCTTCCGTCGAACGTCTACAGGTAAAATTGAGCGGCCTAACAGAAGGTCGTTATGTTTTGGCCTGTAATGGTCGTCGAGTTCCATTGCGCTCCACGGGTCGCAAAGGCGAGTTTGTAGCGGCTGTTCGTTATCGAGCATGGGCACCACCTTCTGCACTTCACCCCACCATAGGCACCAATGCACCGCTGGTGTTCGACTTGATCGACACATGGAATGGTCTATCCGTAGGCGGCTGTACTTATCACGTCTCGCACCCTGGTGGACGCAGTTATGACAGCCTACCGGTTAATGCGCAAGAAGCAGAATCGCGTCGCGGGAACCGTTATTGGGATCATGGATTCACGCAAGGCCCATTTGAGCCACGCCCTGAATTCAACGCTTTACGCGAATTTTTCCCTCATGAAGACGTGCCTCGACCTATGCAACCGCCTATCGAAGAGTCTCCGGACGAATATCCGCATACACTTGACCTGAGGAAACAGTATAATGCGCTCTGATCTATAATGATGACTGAGCTAACATTATATGGAAGTCAGAAACCCTATGGCGTCAATTATTGAGCCAACACTAAGCACATCATGGTATCCGGCCTCGCCCGGACACTATGATGAGGCTTATGATGAATTACGACTTGCACGCCCACATTGGGAATACTTAATTAAGAGTATTACTACATTGGGCTCTGCAGGACTGCACGATCGCTTTCAGAAAGCTCAGCGTATTCTGCGAGATGATGGTGCAACGTATAACCTCACCGCTGAGCCACTCGACACCAAGGTATGGGCGCTTGACCCCATTCCTATGGTTATTGGGAGTGAGGAATGGAATGATATTGAAGCCGGCCTGATCGAAAGGTCTGAGCTTTTCGATTTAATTCTAAAAGATATTTACGGACCCAGAGAGCTGATTAGGCAAGGAATCATTCCTGCCGAAATCATTTATGGACACCCCGGCTTTCTGCGCCAATGCCACGATATTACCATGCCCGGCTCGCACAACCTTATTTTGCACGCCGCTGACATGGTACGCGACCAAAACGGAAAAATGTGCATCATTGGTGATCGTACCCAAGCACCTAGTGGTGCAGGTTATGCGCTAGAAAACCGCACGGTACTGTCTAGAATTTTGCCGAGTTTATTTCGTGATAGCCAAGTACACCGCCTATCACTTTTTTTCCAGTCGCTTCGCATCACCTTATCCCAACTAGCCAGTGATAGAACCGACTCGCCACGAATCGTCATATTAACGCCCGGGGCGTACAGCGAAAGTTATTTTGAGCATACATTTTTATCTAACTACCTAGGCTTTCCGTTAGTTCAGGGTAGCGACCTAACCGTGCGTAATGGCCACGTGTGGATGAAGTCTCTTAATGGCTTATCGCAAGTCGACGTTATATTGCGTCGTGTGGATGATTATTTTTGCGACCAAGTCGAACTCAAAGCCGATTCGTACCTTGGTGTGCCCGGCCTGCTAGAGTCAGCACGCGCAGGCAACGTAGTGATTGCGAACCCTATCGGTTCTGGCATTTTAGAAACGCCTGCTCTACTTAAGTATTTACCGGCAATTAGTAATTACTTTATTGGTCGAGATCTCCAATTAAACTCCGTTAAGACGTGGTGGTGTGGCGACAAAGCTGATATGAGTTATGTGCGCAGCCACATTGATAACCTCATTATTAAACCGGCAGTCAGACGCCCTGACAAACCCAGTTTATACGGCCATCGCCTAACCAAAGAACAAAAGGTAAAAATACTTAAACAAATTGAGGCTCAGCCCCACAACTTTGTCGCTCAAAGCTATGTGGCTCCTTCGTGCTTACCTTCGTGGCAAGACGGCGAAATACAAGCGCGCCCTTCCATATTCAGAACGTTTTCTGTGTCCAACCAAACAGCTTATAACGTGATGGCTGGTGGTTTAACGCGTGTAGGTTCCTCAAACTCAGAACCTATCGTGACTAATCACAGTGGATCATTTAGCAAGGACACTTGGATCATTGCTTCAGAGCCAGAAAAACAGATGTCATTAATAGGTGCGCAGCCAAACGTAACACACGAAGCGGCGCAACAGACCAACTTACCTAGCCGAGTGGTCGAGAACCTATTCTGGATGGGCCGTTACGCCGAACGCGCAGAAGCCTCAATGCGCCTTATGCGTACTGTACTGGTTCAACTTAATGGTATAGATATACTTCCCGAAAAAAGCCGAGCGATTTTACTGTCTTGCTTATCGGAGCAAACCGCTTGCCTACCCGGGTTTACAACGCAAGATCCAGCGCTTCTCAAAAATCCTGATAAAGAGCTAATGAGCATCATTCTGGATGGCAAGCGCCCAGGAACAATTAAATCTAGCCTACTGTCACTGCTTATGTGTACTGAGCAAGTGAAGGAAATGCTCTCTGCCGATACTCGGCGGATCATTAACGATCTACGTGACAACCTTAATGAGCTAGACCGCGCCTATGCCCGTGGCATGCCGTCGGCTCCTGACGAAACGCTAGACCCGCTCGTGACATCGTTATTGGCGCTATCAGGCCTTAACCATGAAAGCATGCTGCGTGGTATCGGCTGGAAATTCCAAGAAATAGGCCGACGCACTGAGCGAAGCTTGCAAACCGCCACTCTAATTTCTACAGCGCTAAGCACCGGCGTAGATGAACTACAACAGCAACAAATATTAGAAAGCGTTTTACTCAGCGTGGAAGCACTCATTTCATTCCGTCGTCGGTATCGCCAGCGCGGTGATGTGTCACATGGGTTAGATCTTTTGATGGTTGACGAAACAAACCCACGCTCTTTGTTTTATCAAATTGATCAGTTACGTAAATATATCGATGATTTACCACAAACGGCCTCATACCGACCTGGCCTGAGCCTTGAAAAGCGCTTAATCGTTAAATCGCTAAACGATATTCAACTCGCCGAACTCGATACGCTAGCGACAGTTAACCCAAAAACTAAGCAGCGTGATCGCCTAGTCATGCTAATGGATAACCTTAAAGACCAATTAGAGCAACTTACCTCCATCATTAGCACCAAGTACTTTGACCATACGGCTGGCCCACAACAAATCGCAACGACACAATGGGATAATGACATATGATTTATAAAATCCGTCATATCACAGAGTATAAGTACAACAGCCCCGTAAGCTTATGCTACAACTTGGCGCACCTTGTGCCTCGGCACACTGATAATCAGCGCTGCCAAAGCACATTAGTTCATATCACGCCAAAACCCACCTATGGACAAAAGCGCCTAGACTACTTTGGCAACAGCACTTATTACTTTTCTCTTGAAGAGCCTCATAAGTCATTAACGATAGATGTAACAAGTGAGATTAGCACTGATCCTATTTTTTCTTCTATGAATTTAGACATGGGGGTTAGCTGTGGCGATGCAAAACACTTGCTTAAAACAGCGACAGACCCTGATGTGATACAAGCACGAGAGTTTGTGATGGACTCTCCCATGATCAAACGCTCAGAAGAGTTACGTGCTTATGCCGCTGATCTATTTGATGATAATCGCCCCCTTCTCTCTGCAGCAATGGCGCTTACCTCTAAAATATTCTCTGAATTTAAATACGATCCGGAATCAACAACAGTTGCCACGCCTCTAAATGAAGCCTTTGAATTAAAACACGGTGTTTGCCAAGACTTTGCGCATGTTGCTATCGGCTGCCTTCGTTCGTTAGGCTTTGCAGCACGATATATCAGCGGTTACCTAGAAACCCTTCCACCACCTGGGCAAGTCAAACTCATTGGTGCTGATGCCTCTCACGCTTGGTTTGCCGTGTACTCACCGGGCGAAGGTTGGTTTGAATTTGATCCGACAAACGACAACATGCCAGGAGAACAGCATATTACCGCAGCATGGGGGCGCGACTACTCAGATGTCACTCCCTTACAAGGCGTGATATTTGAAGGCGGTGGTAGTCAGATACTCAGTGTATCGGTGGATGTTCAACGTGTAGAAGCCATTTAAACTCTACTGAATATGACACTGCATATTCAGTAAAAAAAAAGACCATAAGCGAAAGCTATATGGTCTTTTTTTATTGCTTAAACGCTAGTTAGCGTTGTGCTTTTTTAACGCTCTTCGCTTTGCTCTTTTTAGCATTTTTAGAGGCTGCTTTCTTACGCGCCAACGCTGTAGGACGATTAGCCAATGAAGGCTTATCACCAGCAGAAGCGGATTGGCTGCGCCCACCACTTTTCTTAACTGGGGATTGACTCGCAGCAGCCTGACCTTTAGCGGCATAACGTGGCTTTTTGACTTCCTCTTCGGCAGGTACTAATTGCCAAGCAGCATCACCAATCAGATCTGTTCTGCCCATATCACGCAGCTGCTGACGCAAACGCGGCCAGTTATCTGGGTCATGATAACGTAACAAAGCTTTTTGAGTACGACGCTGCTCTAATTCACGAGGAATGTAGAGCTTCTCACTCTTATAGTTAACCTTTTTAAGTGGGTTTCGCCCTGAGTGGTACATCGCTGTTGCCAACGCCATTGGCGACGGATAAAAAGTTTGTACCTGATCCACACGAAACTTGTGCTCTTTCAACCACAGACCTAGGTTAAGCATATCCTCATCCTCACAGCCGGGATGAGCCGCAATAAAGTACGGAATAAGGTACTGTTTTTTGCCTGCTTCTTTAGAGTACTTTTCGAACATACGCTTAAAATTATCGTACGTCCCCATCCCCGGCTTCATCATCTTAGATAAAGTGCCAGCTTCGCTGTGCTCCGGCGCAATCTTCAGATAACCGCCAACATGGTGAGTCACCAGCTCTTTAACATATTCGGGATCTTCTACTGCTAAGTCGTAACGCAAACCAGAGGCAATGGCGACCGTTTTAACACCTTCAATTTTGCGTGCTTTACGATATAGCTGGGTTGTTTCGCTGTGATCTGTTTTTAAGTTCTTACAAATAACAGGGTAAACACACGACAACTTACGGCAAGACGCCTGAATCTCATCATCGTTACAGTTTAAGTGGTACATGTTAGATGTCGGGCCACCTAAATCAGAAATTGTGCCGGTAAAGCCTGGTACTTTGTCGCGAATCTCTTCAATCTCATTCAAGACTGATTCTTGAGAACGACTTTGGATAATACGGCCTTCATGCTCAGTAATAGAACAGAAAGTACAACCACCAAAACAACCACGCATGATATTCACAGAAAAGCGGATCATGTCGTAAGCGGGGATCTTTTTATCACCGTATTTAGGGTGTGGAATTCGCTGATAAGACAAACCAAAAACAGCATCCATTTCAGATGTTTCTAGCGGAATTGGCGGCGGATTAATCCAAATTTCGCGCTTACCATCCGTTTGCACCAACGCTTGAGCATTGTGCGGGTTGGACTCTAAATGCAATACACGTGAAGCGTGTGCGTACAGAACGGGGTCTTTACTCACACGCTCAAATGATGGCAGACGGATGTAGGTTTGCTCTTTGTTTAAACGCTGCTTGCCTTTAAGAGGCTCAGGAATGATACGCAGCGGCTGAACCTCATCGGGATCCGTTTTGGCTTTATCACTCGCACACTGCGTAGGCTCTTTGATATATTCATACGGGTTCTGAAACTTATCGATATTACCCGGCCAATCTACGCGAGTAGAGTCAATTTCAGTAAAACCATCGGGCAGATGTTCACGGATAACAGCCGTGCCTCGAATATCTTGTACTTGATCAATACGCTCGCCTTGCGCCAATCGATGTGCAATATCAACAATTGCCCGCTCAGCATTACCAAATAATAAAATATCAGCACCGGAATCAACGAGCACTGATCGGCGCACCTTGTTACTCCAGTAATCATACTGAGCTATACGTCGCAAACTGGCTTCAATACCACCAATGATCAGCGGAACATCTTTATACAGCTCGCGGATACGCTGCGAGTACACTAATACGGCTCTGTCTGGGCGCTTGCCTTCAGCACCATCAGGTGTATAGGCGTCGTCATGACGAACGCGCAAATCAGCCGTATAACGGTTGATCATTGAGTCCATATTACCGGCCGTTACGCCAAAAAATAAATTCGGCTTGCCTAACTCATTAAAGTCATCCGTCGAACGCCAATCGGGTTGCGCAATAATACCCACACGAAACCCTTGTGCTTCCAACACTCGACCAATAACAGCCATACCAAAACTAGGATGATCGACATACGCATCACCGGAGACGATGATAATATCGCAGCTATCCCAACCAAGTTGATCCATTTCTTGGCGAGTTGTGGGCAAAAAAGATGCCGTACCGAAGCATTCAGCCCAGTAAGGAGTGTACGAAAAAAGGTTGGGAGCAGTCTTGATCATGGGATCCGGTATAACTATATGAATGATCGCGTATTGTCCCAGAAAGGAGTGATAACGCCTAGTGAATTACCCATAAAATGAATGAAATTCGCGTCGAGATGAATGAATTAACGTTTAGATGAAATCAGCACATGAAAAAATACCCGTCAAGGCTGTCTCGCAGTGAAAAACACCTACAAAAAAGCCCCATCAACACTCATCGCGAGTACCAACAGGGCTTTCTCTTATGGATACCGTTTAGATATCGATAACATCAAATTTTACGATGGGATCTACATCGGCCTCGTAGTCAACGCCATCAACGCCAAAACCAAAGAGTTTCAGAAATTCTGATTTGTAATAAGCGTAATCCGTCTTTTCGAACAAGTTTTCAGTTGATATTTCAGCCCACAGCGCTTTACATGCATCTTGGATATCATCGCGTAATTCCCAATCATCCATGCGGAAACGGTTGCCTTCATCAATTAGACCCGTATCGCCATATAAGCCCGTGCGGAACAAACGATGCACCTGATCCATGCAACCTTCGTGAACGCCCTGCTCCTTCATGATTTTAAATACCATAGATAAATACAATGGCATAACCGGAATAGCAGAGCTGGCCTGTGTAACTACTGATTTCAGCACACCAACGTTAGCTTGCCCACCCTTAGCGGAAAGCAATGTATTAAGCTCAGCTGCAGCACGGTCTAAATCTTGCTTCGCTTTACCTAATGCACCATCCCAATAGATTGGCCACGTAATCTCAGTACCAATGTAACTATAAGCGACTGTTTTACAGCCATCAGCTAAGACACCAGCATCATTGAGAGCGTTAACCCACAGCTCCCAATCTTCACCGCCCATCACGGTAACTGTGTTAGCAATTTCTTCTTGCGTTGCAGGTTCTATCTCTGCATCGATGATCACGTCTTTATTGGTATCAATTGCAGTGGAACGATACGGCTCGCCGATCGGTTTTAAAACGGAGCGAACTACTTCGCCAGTATCCGGCATTTTGCGAACTGGGGACGCCAATGAGTAAACAATTAAATCGATCTGACCTAGGTCTTCTTTAACTAAATCTATGACTTTTTGCTTTGCTTCATGCGAAAAAGCATCGCCGTTGATGCTTTTAGCATACAAGCCTTGTTCGTGAGCGTATTTTTCGAACGCCGCCGCGTTGTACCAGCCAGCTGTTCCTGGCTTCTTCTCAGTGGCAGGCTTCTCAAAAAAGACGCCAATTGTTGAGGCACCTGAACCAAAGGCAGCTTCAATGCGCGAAGACAAACCGTACCCACTGGATGCACCCACAACCAAAACCCGTTTTGGGCCATCAGCCAAAGGACCTTGCTGTTTAACAAAGTCGATTTGCTCTTTTACATTCAGGTCGCAGCCTGTTGGGTGAGTTGTGGTGCAGATAAAACCACGAATTTTCGGAGTAATGATCATGGCTAAACGTATCTCTTTCTAGCAAATTTTAGGCTGCCACCATACCCGATTTTCGCTTTCTTTAACAGTTAACGGCTCAATAGGCATCAACAAGTGTATAAGTAAATCCCACATAAAAGCGCATACCTGGTACTAGATCAATACAAGGCACTCAAAACTTCGTAATAATTAAGCGCTAGAATGGTTTCATATACGCAAATGCTCACAGGACTGTGCATTTGATTAGCACCGCAAACGCTATAAATTTCAGGATTTATAAAGATTTTATTAGCGGTTTTGGGTACATTAGGCGACTTTTAAGAATGACACTAAGGTGGATAGGATGCATCATTTACACGGTTACTATTTAGAAGATCTAGAAGTAGGCATGAGCGCGTCTTACGCTAAAACAATATCTGAAGCCGATGTTTATATGTTTGCTGGCATTTCAGGTGATAACAACCCGTTACATGTAAACGCTGAGTATGCCGAGACGACGGTTTTCGAACAGCGAATCGTTCATGGAATGTTTAGTGCGGCACTTATCTCCACAGTAGCCGGTACTAAACTGCCTGGCCCTGGTGCTATTTATGTAGATCAACAAATTAAATTCAAATCCCCTATTTATTTTGGTGATACTGCGACTGCAACACTCACCATCACAGACATCAACACGCGCCATCGCCGCGTCGTACTAAAATCGGATGTCACTGTTAAAGGTAAAGTCGTCGCAACAGGGACAGCCACGTTGATGGTAGATCGCCGACCAACCGAGCCAACCGACGCTTAATTAAACGCGGCGCATTGCTCTTCTTAAGCGATGCGCCTAGTTCACATTAACTAGGCCTGCCAAAGCGCCTTGATATAACCCGCAGCCTAATACCGTCATCAGTTGCAACTCCCATGTTGCTGATATATTGGAGGCGATAATTTGCAACCCCGATTTGTGCGCTTCACTCATGACACGCTCAATGTCTGCTTCATCAATAGCCGGGGAATCTTTTGCAGGGGAAAGCTTTACGTGTGTTAACGGAATGTCTTCTAGTGTATCTACGACTGTTGACCCATCAGCTTTATATCGGCTAAATCTTGCGCCATCACTGGCGAGCATTACCCCCATCAGACGCAGCGACCGAACAGTATCAAGCAAGATGGGAGAGCGTTTAATCAACGCCTCACCATCAATGAAAATAATTAGCTGATCGGCAGGAAAACCCGTTCTTTTCAGCAACTGCGACATAGCCTTTAGGTAGTTAGGAGTTAGAATTTGGGAAGGCGAAAGTGTCATTATCAGCTTAGCCAGTGGCTTTCCATCACTCCCCCATTGCATTAACTGATCACAAGCCTTTTCCAACACATAGTGCCCCAGTAAAGCAGATATGCCATGGTCATCCGCCATAGGCATAAACTCAGCGGCTGGTATTGAACCCAATTCAGGGCTTTTCCAGGTTACCACCCCTTCAACCGCGTATAGCCGATCCTCTTGAGCATACTTAACCGATAAGTAATCAACACAAAACTCACCTGCTGACATAGCTTTGCAGATACGATGACGCATTTGCTGTTGTCGATAGGTCACCGAAACAGCAGACTCTTCGCTAGCTCCCTTTTTATTGAGCAAGTCTTCCTGCTTAATAAATTGCCTTACTACAAAGAGATTCCCTGCTTTACTTTGATTCACTCGAATTTGTAAGTAATGGGACTGTTCGCCTGAAGGTGTCGGCACATACAACTCTGTTTCGTATTCCCTTTCTTTTAGTGCTCTGGCCCACAAACGATTGGCTTCTTCTTTTGAATAAAACAGCTCACTAAATTCACGAATACTTGAACCATAGAGGTCATTGAATAGCGGGTTGGCGCTTGTTAAGAGGCCATTTTTATCCCATAAGGAAGCGATAATGGTAGATGGAGGATTGGAAAGCTCAGTGCCAAGAGCCTGTTGCCCAGAAATGATTTGAACGACCATGGCCATGCGGTTATCACGCAGCCGTATCCCAGAAAAGTGGCAATAAACCTCTTTCTCATGACCTTTTGGGTAGAGAGTCCACCATTGTGTATGTTCTTTACCCTGCCGGTACTGATCAAGGTTGGATTTAAGCAACTCGAAGATAGCCTCAGACATAGAGGAGCGAAAATCCCGCTGCATTAAATCATCTAATGTTTCGGCCTGCCAAAATTCGATTGCAGACGTGTTAGCCCAATGGATACAGTAACGCTCTACATCATAAACCCAAGCTGGATTTGCAAGCATTGATAGATCATCAATATTGCATTCATTCAACATTTTACGGCCCTTGTGTTCCTGATAAAAAGGCTATCGACTACGCACAAGAACTATATCCAGCTTTCGTAGTGTTTTTTGACAACAGTTACACAACCGTCTCCATAAGGTTACACTATAATTACAATCGGTTCAGATAATTTTGCTTAAATAATACAACTTAGCCTATGAAAAAGAGAGCAGGATACACACTATCCCCTATTACACTGATAAGTTTAAAGCCTTAATATATCTGATTGTATATAAAGAATTAAATCCTAAAAGGAAGTATGTTAGCGAGCAAAAAACCATGAATTTCTTGTGTGTTTTTTGATCATTGCTAAGCCTAAAAAGCATACAAATGATGTACGAAGGATAGTCAGGGGAAAAAATCACCTTAAAACACTCGATAAAAGGTTTTTTTTTGTAGTACCCTCTCGTTCAGCTAATGTTCAAGTTGTTACAATTGACTATTACTGCGCTTTGTAATCCCGTGTCTATGAATAATAACCGGGTTATATACGTCGACCCTCCGTACACGGTTTGGGATTAACTATATCAAGGATGATCATTGTCGATTTTACGGCACTAACTCGCCCTTAAGCATCGTATCAATGAGACCCGTTTTTATTTAGAAGTAGCGGCAGAGGAATCCTAATGAGTAAACGTGTTACCGGAAGTGTCTTTATCGTGGATGATGATGCTGATTTTGGCCTATCAATGCAGTGGTTTTTAGAGTCGTGCAATTATCCGGCGTACTATTTTTCCGATACGCGCACTTTCCTAGATAGCTATAAAGGCGAAATGGGCTGCATGCTATTAAATCCATCTATGCCAAATACGGATGGCCTTACGTTGATGGAAACAATGCGTACTCGTAATATTCACTTGCCCGTCATAATGATCAGCGGCCAAAGTGACATCCCTCAAGTTGTAGCCGCTATCAAAGCTGGTGCACTCGACTACATTCCCAAACCATGTGATCAGAATAAAGTACTATCAGTTGTGGAATCGGGATTACAGCTTGCGTCGGAACAACATCAAGAGCAGCAGCGAACAGCCGCTACGCGCAACAATTATCAACTACTTAGCCGAAGAGAAAAACAAGTTATGGAGTTAGTAGTTAACGGTTATGCTAATCGTGAGATCGCAGAATCTTTAGGGATCAGCCCTAAAACCGTTGAGGTTCATCGCTCAAGAGTCATGGGCAAAATGCAGGCTGACAGCCTCCCCGCCTTAGTTAATTTTGCAATGGAATTAGGTAAGCAAAACAAAGCCGAATTAGCCTGATCAACTTAAACAATTAGTGTCAATCATACTTTTAGACCACCTATTATTGCTCATTTACTAATCAGTTATGTGTTAATATGGGCCGTCTGACTAGCACTTAACGACGTGATGTTCGACTTCACAAATAAAAATAACAAAGTTAAGTCGTTGCAATTCAGAATGATGATACAGCTTACTAAACATTAATTTGTTTATTTAACATAGCTATAACAATCAAACTGTAATATTTGCGGCGGTTTAAATGATCTTTGAGTGATACTCTAATGAATAAAATACTCATCAGCGCCTGCCTAATGGGTCAAAATGTTCGATATGACGGGAAAAACAGCTTAATCACCCACCCCGTGATCCAATCTTTACAACAGCAAGGTCGATTAGTAGTATTTTGCCCTGAAGTTGCTGGCGGCCTACCGACACCACGAGCACCCGCTGAAATTAAATCCCGCTACCCTATCTTAGTGACCACTGCTGACCAAGAAGATGTCACTCCGCAATTTTTACTTGGCGCTGAGCTCGCTGTTGAAAAAGCTCAAGAGGTGGGTGCATGTTGTGCCGTGCTTAAAAGCAACAGCCCCTCTTGTGGAAACCGTGAGATCTACGATGGTAAATTCACAAATACATTAATACCCGGCAGTGGTGTAGCCGCATCAGAACTGCAACGCCATGGTTTTCCTGTTTACAATGAACATGAAATAGACCAACTGCTGGAGTTTATTACAACCTTTGACTTAAGCATGAATCGACACTCAGCTTAGGGCTCAATCAGCTGAAACTTGGTCCGTTTCACCCTCCTTAGGCGACAACGCCTTCATTTTTCAATAAGCTCTCTTTTTCGCATGCGGACAGATAAGGGAGCATATTTTTATGACAACAAAAACCATCAAAACAGGCATCATCGGCTATGGTTTTTCTGCAACTACTTTTCATCTCCCATTTATAACCTGCTCACCTGACTTTGAGCTCACTGCTATCAGCAGCTCACAACGCGATTTAGTGTTAAAAAATCATCCTAAGTGCAGCTATTACGAAACCCCTGACGCACTTATAGGTAACAGCGATATCGATCTTGTTATCATTACCGCACCAAACGATACGCACTACCCCCTAGCAAAACTTGCTTTAGAACATAATAAGCATGTTGTAATTGAAAAGCCGTTCACAACTAATGTCAGCGACGGTGAGCACCTTATCGCATTAGCAGCAGAGAAAGCGCGCGTACTGAGCGTTTACCATAATCGCCGCTGGGATGGTGATTTTCTAACCGTACAAAAACTTATTAATGAGGGTAAGCTTGGCCAGGTTAAGTATTTTGAGTCTCACTTTGATCGCTTTCGCCCTGCAGTGCGACAACGCTGGCGTGAGCAATCACCTAACGGCGGCGGTATACTGTTCGACCTTGGCCCTCACCTTATAGATCAAGCATTGCAGTTGTTTGGCTTACCGGAGGCCATCACAGCCCAATGCCTTATACAGCGCAAGGGATCAACCAATGTAGATTTTTTTAATATTGTTCTGCATTACCCTGACAAACAAGCCGTACTACACAGCGACCTTTATAGCGCCGGCGCCAATAGACGATTTACAGTAAAAGGTGAACTGGGCAGTTATGAAGTCTATGGTTTAGACCCACAAGAGGATCGCTTAAAGGCCGGAGTAAAACCTAAAACGCCTTCATGGGCCAGTGTTCCCTCTGATGAATACGGTACTTTCTTCTCCGGGACATCACAAACACATATCAAAACAGAAACAGGTGGATACCAGCATTATTTTACTGGCTTGGCTAAAGCAATCAGGCAAGAAGACACCGCCCCAATTAGCGCATCTGATGGCTTATGGACCATTACGCTAATAGAGTTGGCCATGCAAAGTAGCCAACAAGGCCGAACATTAGCCGTTACCGCATAACACCCTTACGAATTCAGAGATTAGTTACCTATGAGTGGTCGCCGCCGTAATAGCCATTTTCAATGCCAACAATTTACAATCGAGCAAAGCGATTGCGCTATGAAAGTCACAACCGATGCTTCGGTCTTTGGTGCTTTTGTACCGGTGGAAAACGCCAAAACCATTCTGGATATTGGCACAGGCACAGGGATTTTAAGCTTATTTGCCGCTCAACGTTCGTTGGCTACGATAGACGCAATCGAAATAGAACCCAATGCTGCTCAACAAGCGACCCTCAATGCTAAAAATTCACCATGGCCGGAGCGCATTAACGTTATAGCAACCGATGTACGCGATTATGCAAACCAATGCCCCACCCGCTACGATGTCATTATTACTAACCCACCCTTCTTTACGGAATCAACCCAAAACCCTGACAACCAAAAGTCATTAGCGCGCCATAATGCGCACTTCCCATTACACGACTTGTTAGGTGTAATTCAGCAGCTCTTGGCTACACAAGGAACGGCTTGGATACTATTGCCTTTGGAAGAAGCTAACAGCTGCATCAGCCGAGCAGCTAACTTTGACTTAACGTTAAAACGCCACGTATTGATAAGAACAAGCAAGCAGCATAGTCCGCATGTCGCCATGATCGCACTTGAGCATCAGCAAATTGACAATCAGAATATTGCAGAAGTCCCAACTGAAATCTTCACCGTTTACACACAACACCCCTACCTCAGTGACGAGTCAGCAGCACTCTTTCGCGACTACTATACAAAGATAAAACAGGCATAGCTGCTTATTATTAAATGAGGAGCTGAATCGACCACCAAATTTAACAATCACACCATAGACACTTAAGCCAAACGTTATGCCAAAAAGCTTGCATGCCAAAGTGACACTGGATTGCGTAAACACTCTAAGGCCAAAATACCTATGTGTCATTTTGACACAACAGGAGATAACATAATGGCTAGTACCCAGCCTCGCATCACCGCTAGAGTTGCGGCCAAAGGCTGTGCGAAGCATTTCTATGAACTCTATGGTTTTCAAGCCTTTGAAGACGCTGAAAATAAACTATTCATCACCATTGCTGATGTAAGAGCAGGCTTTGGTTATTTAACCGCTGCCTTTAGCAAACTAGCGCCTACATTAAGAGGCTAATTATAGCTGGCTAAAATAACGAACGAAGTGAGCTAGCCAGCTGTAATTAGTCCACTTGAATTTTTTTTTAGGTATACAACATAACCAAACTAAGAAAGTACTGTACCTAATATAAAAACTAACACTATAAGCATTATTACGACTAAGTGTTTAAAATTGCTATCACTAAGTAATTTTAAATTTTGCTTCATGTGATTACACATTGCAGGGGTAAATTTCACACCACAATGCCGACAGAAATTATCACCAAACGAAACCTTTTTATTACATTCAGGACAATTGTATATTGCAGAGTGGAATCGCTCACCTGAGCTTCTATCAATCCAATCAAAATCGTCCATGCATGCTCCGTATACCTAACGCCGCTGTAACCGGCCGGAAAACCGCGCAGCGGTTTGGAGGTCCAGCCCACGCAGTGGGCGATGGTTGACAGCCTTGTTATGTTTATTTTTCCAGTTGCTCAAGATATTCTTTACCAACGTTTATTTCGTCTTGGGTGGCAAACGTATAGCTTCCTGATTCCAGAAGCTCAGTTAACTGTTCAATAGTACCAATTTCAAATTGCTCTAGATTTTCCACGAACTCTTCAATTTTCTCAATATCTCCTTCCTTCGTTACTTCGGATAACTTCAGCATCACTTTATGATTAGCAATGTGAGTGCGGATATTGAGAGCACCCATGATCTCTTGTGTCATTGAAAATGTAATTTTGTAGGTTGCAAAAATGCTTCCTATAAAAACCAGGATAAATACAACGTACTTCATGGCTCTCCTAGAACATAACGCCTCAATAACCGGCAGCCAAAATGGAGCGAAGCGAAGTTTTAACTGTCCGGCGCCGTAGCCGCGAAGTTGATTGATTTGTTATATGGCATTAACCATAAAGCCCTAAAGGCCCCCCAGATTAGAAATGCAAGAGCAGCGGTAAGGCCGAAGAAGCTTCCCCACTGAATTGAAACCAACACTTGCCTTTTCAAACCAAAAAGACCTATGCCCCCCATTGCCAGAACTCCCCATAGGGCGACTAATACAACAAGCCATTCATATGACGCTAGCGCGACGACACACGATATACATGAAGCGACGGCAAAATGCTTGCGAGTTGATTTAGTAACTATATCCATCGTCACACTGACATATAACGCCTTGCTCACCGGCACATACTGCGGAGAGCATTTTTTGTAAAAATGGAGCGCAGCGACAGACACAAAATGAACGTAGCAGTATGTGTCCGTTTGCAGCAACTTGTTAAGAGGATTTTGAAATTGCTTGCTCTTTATACTTAACAACAAATTCTTGTGCCTCTTTTAGAGTCTTCGGGTAATTCACTTTGTAATACCCCAAATCATCTCTCTGCTCATACACCGACTGAAATATAAACCCATACTGAACGAGAAAACGCACCTTTTCCCATTGTGGATTATCTGTACTTTTTGGCGCTGAGAATTTTCTACTGACCTCTACCAATGAGCCACCGCACTCGGGACAGATACGAGATTTATTCGATTGTGGCTTCTTGAAACTTTTTCTGCATTCAAAGCATAAATTCGGAAACAGGTAGTTTTGAACATCTTTTTCCTTGGGAAAATTACTGTGATGTTTAAATTTACTCATAATTCCGGGAGCCTCTTAACAGTTTTATTCATGAGCATGCGCGTTAATATTCCTGATCGTTTGGTCAGAAATACGCATAACCCATTGAAATTTAGCTAATTTCAGAGAAGCAGAAGAATTGGGGTAGAACAAAGACGCGCATGCGCGTTAACATTCCCTGTGTTGCTCGCCATTTTCCCTTAGCATTTTCATATCTCATTGATTTTATAGACTTTCTAAAAGTTGTCCAGTATAAAAACGAGCATGCTCGTTTTACAAACCGTGCCATATTTTGAACTTATCCAAAATATACTGTATGAAATAAATAGCTTTATTAATTTTTTATCCACAAGAAGAGCCGAATGAAAACAAGCCCTTTTCTTAACACTATTCGCCAGTCCATGCGCGTGTGTGGTGAGCGTTTACGTTGTGAAAAAACTTTTCCTATTGGATTGAGCAGTCCATTGTATTCCATAAACACACTAAACCGCCTGCCCTGCCACAAACCCTGAGGCCCATGCCCATTGGAAATTATGGCCGCCTAAATGCCCTGTGACATCTAAACACTCACCAATAAAGTACAAGCCTTCGACTGCTTTCGCTTCCATGGTTTTTTGGGAGATTTCATCCGTTGAGATGCCGCCTAGCGTGACCTCTGCGGTTCGATAGCCTTCGGTGCCTGATGGTTTTACTTGCCAGCAGGTAAACGCATTAGCGATGGTCGCTAGTTGTTCATTACTTTGCTCGGCTAGCGGGCCTGAAAAGTCAAAAAGCTCACAGAGTATTTGCGCCATACGGCGGCTCATGCGTTGTGCAAAAACAGTACTGATATCTGACTTAGGCCGCTCCTCACGTTGAGCTTTTAGCCAAGCGTATAGATCCTCATCAGGAAAAAAATTGATCTCCAGATAGGCGTTTGGGGTCCAGTAAGATGAAATTTGCAAAATTGCGGGACCGCTTAAACCGCGATGCGTAAACAACATACTTTCACGGAACGTTGTTTCACCTACCGACACTTCAACAGGGTGTGACACACCAGCCAGAGGTTTAAGTACCTCCAACAGTTCCTTCTGCAGAGTCACAGGCACTAACGCAGCGGTGGTTGGCAGTACAGTCAGGCCATATTGCTTAGCTATATCATAAGCAAAACTGGTCGCTCCACCGTTGGGGATAGATAAACCACCCGTTGCAATTACCACAGATTCAGCCTCTATTTTGCCGATAGAGCTCGTTATGAGAAAACGATCACCTTTTTTTTCAATAGTGGCAACCTGCGCTTCTGTTTTGATGTCTACACCAGCCCAGTCGCATTCGGTCAATAAAACTTGCAGGATCTCTTTACTGCTGTCATTACAAAATAATTGGCCTAGCGTTTTTTCGTGGTATTCCACGCCATGGCGCTCAACTAACTCAATAAAATCCGAGACTCGATAACGGCTTAAAGCAGATTTACAAAAGTGGGGGTTGTCGGACACAAAGTTAGCATTCGTGTTGTGCAGATTAGTAAAATTGCATCGCCCACCACCCGACATTAAAATCTTACGGCCTATTTTTTTAGTGTGTTCTAACACAAGCACCGAGCGGCCGCGGTAACCCGCCGTCGCTGCACACATTAGCCCCGACGCGCCAGCACCGATAACAACCACATCTGTTTTCACGCTATGAGTTAACCTTTTTCGCTATCGCTGTTGTGTTCGGCTTGTTGCTGCTGCGCCATTTTTTTGATTTTCTCGGCTAAACGTCCGCCTTTAGGCTGCTTTTGTTCGTTACTATCTGCTTTAGCCTCTTCCGCTTCTTTTACTTTTTGATACACGGATTTATGTTTTTTCTTTTTCTCAAGTCCGCGTTTACGACGCGTCTCGTAGCTGTCTTCTTCGGTTAATTTATCGCGCTTATCAGGTGATATACGGATGTCTAAATGCCCTACAGTTGGGCGCTTTTTCTTTGTTCGGCTCATAATCTTTAGCTCTTAAATCTATTAGTAGGGTTTATTACCCGTACGCTCATTTTTGTTTGCTTCTACTTCTGCTTCCGCCTCGGCCAACGCCTGCGCCTCTAAACGTAAACGCTCCTGCTCTGCCCACTTAATTTCCCACTCTGCTACTGTTTCAAAACTGATAGCACCCATTTTACCCGAACGCATATCATGCAGTAGCACTTCTGACGCTTTGTGGCGATCGATAACACCGCCGGGGCGTAGGCCTCCGCGCTTACGACCTATTTCATCGAGCAACTCATCACTTCCAACGGGAATACTTTTTAACTTATAACGTGTTTCCAAATACTGAGGGTATGTATCTAGCATAAACTTAGCGGCATACAGGGCTACTAATTCATACTCAATGGCGGTGTCTCTAATTGCACCACTGGCCGCTAAACGGTATCCAGAATCGACATCTTCAATTTTGGGCCATAAAAAACCTGGCGTATCTGACAGCGCCATACCGTTTTTTAGGGTATACCGTTTTTGATTTTTTGTGACAGCCGGCTCATTACCTACTTTAGCGATACGACGTCCTAACAACGCATTGATTAACGTAGACTTCCCTACGTTAGGAATCCCCATGATCATCGCCCTAACGGGACGATCATGGTTAGCACGAGTAGGCACCATTAATTTGCACATATCTGGGATCTTTTGAACCAGCTTTTTTTGATCTTGGCTAAGCGCGATCGCCTTAATGCCCTCTTGTGCATTATAAAAGTCTAACCAAGCTTGTGTTTTAACCGGATCGGCTAAATCAGCCTTGTTTAAAATCTTAAGCACAGGTTTACCTTTGCGTAGACTTTCAACTAACGGGTTCTCACTCGACTTAGGTAAGCGGGCATCAAGCACTTCTATTACGGCATCAATTTCATCGATCACTTGAGCGATTTCTTTGCGCGCCTTGTGCATGTGTCCGGGAAACCAGTTAATCGCCATCGTATTCTCCTGCTGTAGATGCGCACATTATACCAGTCTCTAAAGGAAGACGCTGATTTACACTCAATTTTTCGCATTAACAGCCGTTAGCTTCTATATTGATATTCTAAGAAACACGAACAGGAACCTGCCAAATGTCCGACGCTAATTTGCAACCGCAAATTCTCATGGCTAGACAACCCATATTTGATGTAAAGCAACGTGTTGTTGCTTATGAGCTTTTATACCGCAGTGAGGCAGATTCTGAGCAAGCAACTTTTTTAGGTGGAAGCGCGGCTACTACTGAAGTGCTACTTAATGCATATACCTCAATTTCGGATGCCGGTTCGTTAAAGCGTGTTCCCGCTTTCATCAACCTTACTTATGATATTGTTGTAGAAGGAAAAATACCGGATCTTCCTCGTAAACAAGTTGTACTCGAATTACTTGAAGACGCCGAAGTTGATGAGGCATTTATTGCTGGCGTCAAAGCCCTGGTAGATGACGGGTACCGTATCGCACTGGACGATTTTATTTATAGCCCTAAATACGACCCCCTTTTGAAACTAGCTCACATAGTTAAAGTTGATGTTATGCATCATAACTACGATGAAGTTGTGGTCTTACTAAAACAAATTAAGCCTTTTAAAGTCACGTTGCTGGCCGAAAAAATAGAAACACACGAGAAACTAGAAGAGTGTATTTCTCTGGGATTTAAGTTATTCCAAGGGCACTTTTTGAGTAAGCCCAAGTTAATTACTGGGCGTAAAATTAACACCGGTCAAGTCGCACTTCTGCAGCTAATTCAAGAGCTGCAAAAGCCCGACGCTAAACCTGAAGCACTCCAAGCTCTAATTATCAAAGACCCGGTATTGACTTATAAACTACTCCGGATTGTCAATTCGGCGGCTAATTCATTAGTACGTAATGTAGAATCGATTAGTGATGCCATCGTTTTGTTGGGAATACCACAAGTTAAAAAATGGGCGACGCTCATCGCAATGACAGCCAACCCAGACAAACCCGAAGAGCTATCCAGAGCATTATTAATCCGCGGTCGAATGGCTGAACTGATTGCTGAAGCGCAAAAAAGCAATCATGCATCCAGTTACTTTATGGCTGGCATGATGTCTGGACTCGATGCCTTGCTCGACCTACAACAGGATCAACTGTTGGAACAAGTGCCTCTTGGGGATGAGATTAAGAAGGCCATTACCACAGGCGAAGGGCAAATAGGTCAAGTACTGACCGGCGTTATTGATTTTATTGCGGGGAACTGGGATACCCTACCAATAGACTTTGATGCCGACTTATACGATCAAGCCTACCGAGAATCACTGGACTGGACACGTGAAGCCATGCAAGCGATGGCCGAAACAGACTAACGCCCACCTCCACTTCATTCTGACCAAGGCCAGTTCAAGCTTATTGCTGCTGGCCTCTCTACTCACGTTACAGGCTACGCTACACTCTACCTATTGTTTAATGTATTCAAGTAGCGCCAAGGTAGAACATGATACACATTGCCATCATAGGTAGCGGCCCCAGTGGTTGCTACATCGCTGATTACTTAGCTAAAAAGCTCGATAACGCCCAAATTGACGTATTTGATCAGCAACCAACGCCATTTGGCTTGGTTAGAAATGGGGTTGCTCCCGACCATCTCATTACCAAAAACATTACTCGTCAATTAGAAAAAGCATTTGCTCGACCCAATGTGCGTTTTATTGGAGGTGTGCGTATAGAATCTACCCCTCAAGCTCACTCTTACTGCGCATCATTAACGCCTTTAGAGCTTGAAAAGCACTACAACATTATCGTATTGGCAACAGGAGCCACACACGATAGGCAGCTAGATTTACCAAACCAAGACATAAATGGGGTCTACCCTTCCGGGGCATTGGCAGCATGGTATAACGGGGATCTAACTCAGAACCAGCATCCCTATATTGGTACAAAAATTGGCATTATTGGACATGGAAACGTTGCTTTAGATGCCGCTCGGCTATTACTCAAAACTCGCGAACAACTCTTAAAGAGTGACATGCCCGATCATGTAATCAATGCCCTAACCGAATCCCAACCTAACCGCGATATTTATTTAATTGGCCGAGGCAGCGCTGCGAACGCTCACTTTTCCTCAGGAATGATCGCCGAAATTTTAGAACTTCCCAATGTCGCCTGCTATCGCACTGACACAAACATAACCGAGGAATTGCCACCCGATGTTCTCAAGCTGATACCTAAAGAGCACCACAGAGATCGACTAAAAAACCTAGCGTTATTCAGGAAAATACCTGTTCTCAACGGTGACCTTGTAAAGATAAGGCCAGCTCACTCGCCACGATTAACCTTTATATTTGACACTACACCAGTCAAATTAAATGGGGAAGAACGAGTAGAAGCTATCGACTTACGTACCTCTGATGAGACCAAGACCCGACTACCGATCGATACGTTAATAACTGCGATTGGCTTTGAGCAATCGCCGACTTCGCTTAATTTCACCGAACCCACTTATTCGGTAGGCTGGTGTAAAAATGGGGCAAAGGGTGTCATTCAAAGCAATCGGGTTGATGCGGTAAATACAGCAAGAGACATTATTAATGCAGTGCAACAAAGCGTTCCCTGCGACAAGATTGGTTATCGTGGTATAAAAGCAATATTAGATACTCAACCTGCGCTCATTACGTCTTTTAGTGACTGGAAACGTATCGATGAACATGAACGAAATGCAACAACAGAAGATAGACCACGTAAAAAACTAACTGACTATGCAACGCTGACAGCACTCATTAATGCAGGCAAATAACTAGCTTTGCCGACCTTGATACAACTTAACAGAAGCTTTTAACTATGCCTTTATCGACACCTTCAAATCGATCATTATTTCATACCCGCTCCGTCAAATGCCAAGGGTATAAACGTGAAGACGGGTTATGGGACATTGAAGGCCATATGACTGATGTAAAAGCCTATGATATGCCACACCCTGATACCTCAGATAAAACGCTTAAAGCTAATCAGGCACTCCACGATATGTGGTTACGTATTACCGTAGATATGGACTTGGTAATACATGATGCCGAAGCGGCAATGGATAGTACGCCGTTTGAGTATTGCCCCCAAATAACCCCAGCTTACAAACAGTTGATTGGATTACAAATCAAAGGGGGTTTTACAAAACAAGTTAAAGCCTTGCTTGGGGGCATTAATGGCTGCACCCATTTAATCGAATTGCTTGGCCCGATGGCAACAACCGCATTCCAAACAACCCATCAAATACGTCGCCAAACGCAAGATTGGACAGAGACAGGTCCTGTACCCAAAATTATGGATACCTGCCACTCGTGGAGCCGAAGCGGCCCAGTTGTAAAAAGGAAGTGGCCACACTTTGCATCAGACGCTGAAAACGATTCGTGAAACCACTATAGAAAAGAAACGTAACCAACTGATTTATAAACCATAGATAAACAATTATTATCTATGGCTTAACTCTCATATAGGCAGCCTTGCTTAGCTCTCAGCTGATAAAGTGAGTGGCTCTGCAGACACCAGCACACCGTTATTATCAGCATACACATATTGTCCTGGCACAAAAGTTACCCCACCAAACGTGACAGGGACATTCAAATCTCCTAAACCACGCTTATCCGTTTTCATTGGGTGTGTACCTAACGCTTGGACACCCACATCGAGCTGCCCTATGGCATTCACATCACGCAAACAGCCATTAATGATGATGCCTTCCCATTCATTTTTTTCAGCTTTTTCAGCTAACATATCCCCTAACATGGCACGCCGCATAGAAGCCCCGCCATCAATAACTAAAACTTTGCCTTTGCCAGGCAAAGCCACTTGTTCACGCACTAGAGAGTTATCTTCGAAAGCTTTGATGGTCACAATCTGCCCCCCAAAGGTTTCTCGCCCACCAAAATTACCAAACATTGGCTCAACAACTTGTACTAAATCAGGAAACTGATCACATAGTTCCGGCAATAAATCTTCCATGGGTTTCTCCTTAAGGCAATAAAAGACATGACATTACTATTGTAAATTTCGCACCTGCAAAATGCACTACAACCATTGACCTACTCACCGGGACATTAAGAGTTCGATATTAGCTGATTACTGAGCCTTACCCTTGTGAGGCACGTATGAAGATGAAAGTTTTTCAATCAGGCGTTTGATTCACTTTAGATAGTCTAGGCTTAGTCGATATATACGATAAGTAAATCAAGTTTGGGGCGGGAGCATGTCCATTACATTGTATTCACAGTTCACATCCGGTTTTCAGAACTCTATGGTTAGTTACCAAGATTCTTTAAATGCCCGGACGCCACAAGCCGCTTCTGAAGATACGGTACTCAACCGATTAGCCGAAAATATTCCAGGTATGAGTGCTGGGGATCTTAAATCATTGGACAGTGATGATTTCTCGCCTGAGAAGGTAGCTAACCGGATCGGAGATTTTGTTGCTCAAGGGCTAGAAGCCGCTCGTCGTAGTGGGCGTTCAGAAGAAGACATCCAGAATATGTATAACGCTGCCGTATCTGGCGTAGAAAAAGGCTTTGCTGAAGCAAGAGACATTCTCGACAACTTAGGTGCTCTTAAGGGCTCCATAGCAGAAAATATTGATGAAACAGAAAAGCAAACGTTTGCTGCTTTGGATGCTATCAACCCATCAGCTCAAGATGCGGCCAATAGCGCTACTATCAGCCGACTAACAGCCGCCGAACGCTATGAGCAGTCAGAATCGCTATCTTTAAAAGTAACAACCCAAGATGGCGACGAAGTAACGATCAACTTTTCCAATCAAAGCCGCTATGAGCAGTCGTTTGGCGTTGAGTCTGATGGTTCAAACACATCTGCCCTATTCAACATAAGCCGAAGCGAAGCAAGCAACTACCAATTTTCGGTCAATGGCGACTTAGATAATGATGAGATTGACGCACTTCAAAATCTAATTAAAGACGTGAATGAAATCGCTGGCGAATTTTTCGATGGTGATACCCAAAAAGCCTTTGATATTGCGAGTGAGTACCAGATGGATAAATCCGAATTATCCTCTATGAACTTACAGCTCACACAAACTGAGCAATACAGCTCTGTGGCTAAATATAGCCAAGTAGAAAACCAAAACGCGGTGACACAAGATGCCGCTAAGCGCTTAGGTAACTACGCACAAAGCTTTGAAAATGCCAGCGCAGCCCCAACGCTAGACTTTGTGAAGGAGATCCGCGAATTTAGCCAAACACTATTAGAGTCACTGGTAACGCAGGATGCAAGATATCGAGAGGCCGATAGTGAACAGCAAAACCGTTATAACAGCCAGCTAGATGCCATAGCTGAACTGACTAACCGAATGCAACCGTCGTTTGTACACAATCAGGAGTAGCATACTCCTAAACCTTTCGGGGCCCTATGGGCCCCTTTTTAATGCCTATAAAAGTGATTAGTCTTCTATCTGGCAGCCCTTAGCAAATCTAACAATACTTGTGCAGGATGCGGTATTACCTGCTTATCCATCCGCTTAACCTGGCTTCGGCAAGAGTAACCAGTAGCCACTAACTTCCCTTTATTGTCCGGGTCGTTAACCACATCACTCCAACTTAAGTTATAGATAGTCTGAGAGGTCGCTAAGTTATCGGCTTCATGACCATAAGTACCGGACATACCGCAACACCCTACAGGCTGCACAGACAATGTTTGGCCTAAGTCGGTGAAAATTGATTGCCATTGACGTAAAGACGGTGCTGCCGATGTCTTTTCTGTGCAGTGGGATAACAGTTTATATTCACCGCTTCGTACATTCACAGCACGCTCTTTAATGCGTTCAGACTGAGTGGCTAACCACTCTTGAATGAGATTAACTTGCGGGGTCACCTCAACGACTTGAACATACTCTTGACGGTAAGTTAATGTCATAGAAGGATCCACTCCCACTAATGGGATGCCATGCGATTCTAGCGCTTTAAGCATGTCTGCATTTTTTATAGCCGCCTTTTCAAAAGCTTTCATAAAACCATGCACATGTAATGGCTTCCCATTTGGCATGAAAGGGGCGACCAGTACAAAAAAGCCTAATTCACGCAACAAATCGACTATATCAAGCACCAATGATGCTTCGAAATAACTCGTAAATGCATCTTGAACGATGATCACAGCTTTATCTCGCTGAGCAGGAGATAAGGTAGCGATCACCTGTGGTGTTGCTAATTCCACCGCCCTCTCTTGTAGCCCTTTAACCAAAGAACGTGCACTAATACTTGGGCTATCAACCATACCCACTGTTTGGCGCAGAACTCGTTTAACGACTTTATTTTCCATCGCCCAGTTATAAGGTGCGGGGAATTTAGCGATAGTCGGGATCATCATTTCTAACCCGCCTACCATATAGTCCTTCACTGGGCGCAGGTAGCGGCTGTAATACACTTCAAGGAAACGAGCTTTAAAGTCAGGCACATTGACTTTAATCGGACACTGACCCACACATGATTTACATGACAAGCAGCCTTTCATGGCCTCATGTACCTCATGCGAGTAATCGTACTCACCCTTCTTCTTATTCAGGGAGTTTTTAATACGCACCGGAAGTGACTTAATGAACGATGATTGTTTCACCTGTTCACTGGCATCTACCAGACTAACGCCTTGATTAGACATTAAGCGTAGCCATTCTCGCGTTAAAGATGCACGGCCTTTAGGTGAGTGTATACGCTGACGCGTACCTTTCCACGAAGGGCACATGGCATCTTTTGGATCGTAGTTATAACAAGCGCCGTTCCCGTTACAATACACAGCGGACCCATAAGCCGCTCGTGTGTCATCTGGAATCTGACGGTCCAATTGCCCGCGTGTTTGCACTTCATCTATTTTTAGCAGTTCTACACCGGCTAACAGAGGCGTCGCTATTTTACCCGGATTAAGCTGGTTATTTGGGTCAAACCAACCCTTTATGCGCTGCAATTCAGGATACAGCTCACCAAAAAATGCAGGGGCATATTCAGAACGAACGCCCTTACCATGCTCGCCCCATAGCAAGCCATTATATTTTTGGGTCAGCGCCGCCACTTGATCTGTAATTTCTCGAATTAAGTGCTCTTGCGCCTCATCTTTCATATCAATAGCCGGACGCACGTGTAAAACGCCCGCATCAACATGCCCAAACATCCCGTAAGCTAATCCGTGATTATCGAGCACAGCTCTAAATTCCATGATGTAATCAGCGAGGTTCTCCGGAGGAACTGCCGTATCCTCAACAAACGGTATAGGTCGGCGCTCACCTTTTGCGTTACCCAGTAAACCCACAGACTTTTTACGCATGCCCCAGATTTTGTTGATTTCGCCCGCGCCTAAGGCAACCGTATAACCAAAGCTCTTACCAGGCTGGCCCGAAACATCATCCAAGTGTGCGGTTAGGCGGTCAACTTTAGCACGCAGCTCCTCTTCATCATCAGACGTATACTCAACTAAATTAATCCCCTGTATTTCAGGGTCTCCTTCGTTGACAGGGAAATAACTGCGTACCGTATCCCACACAATATCGCCCATAGCCAAGTTAAGTACTTTGGAATCTACCGTTTCAATTGACGTTGGCCCCCAATCCATCAGCGCTTTAGCATCACGCATGCTGGTCTCAAAGCTGTCATATTGAATGTTGATCAAAGCCGAGTATTTGGGAATAGTCAGAACATTTAGTTTGGCTTCTGCAATAAAGCCTAATGAACCTTCACCCCCACACAGAATAGAATTTAAATTGAAGCGGCCTGATTCATCTCGAATATGCGCCAAGTCATATCCGGTCAAACAACGGTTCAGAGGTGGGAATTTGGCATCAATCACCGATTTTTTTTCAGTGTATAGCTGATCAAGATCGCGATGCACTTGGCCGATGAGCCCAGCTTGCTGCTTGATTTCTTCCAGCTCATCTTCCTCTAAAGCAAACGAATCCCACACCGTGCCATCGAGGAAAACACTGGTCAGTGATAAAACGTGATCGCGCGTTTTACCATACATGCAACTGCCTTGCCCGCTAGCGTCGGTATTAATCATTCCACCGACAGTCGCTCGGTTACTCGTGGACAATTCCGGTGCAAAAAATAACCCATAAGGTTTTAGAGCCGCATTTAATTGATCTTTAACAACGCCAGACTGCACCCTAACCCAGCGCTCTTGCACATTAATTTCTAGAATTTTGTTCATGTGCTTGGATACATCAACAACCAAACCATCGGTTAACGATTGTCCGTTCGTCCCTGTACCACCGCCTCTAGGTGTTAATACCACACTTTTAAAAGAAGGCTGCGCAGCAAGCTGTGCAATCAGCACCAAATCATCAGTTGATCTAGGATAAATAACACCTTGCGGCAATACTTGATAAATACTGTTATCCGTTGATAGCGCTATGCGGTTCGCATAATCATTATTCAACTCGCCTTGAAAGCCTTTAGCTTTTAGGGTGTTAATAAAATCCAGATAGCGTTGAGCCGTGGTTTCAACAACAGAAATACGTGGGATCATGGGTCTTGTCATCAATATAATTAGAATGCACACATAATGCAGAAGTCTTATTAATCATTCAAACGATAAAATTTAATGAATTAATCGCTAAAAATGATAAATTAAATACCTTTATAAACCTGAGTATCAACTCATGCTCCCCATCAACTATCGTCACCTTATTGCCTTTATCGCTGTTTCGCGCCAAGGAAGCTTTACGCAAGCGGCTGCGCATTTACATGTCACTCAATCCACTCTAACGGCCACCATCAAACAATTAGAGTCACAGACCGGTATACAATTACTGGACAGAACCACACGACGTGTCCACCTGACACAAGCCGGTGAACGCTTTTTTCCTGTCGCCGAACGTCTAGTATCCGACTTCGATGCCGCTTTGTCGGATTTAAAAGCAAGCGCCTTACAACAACAAGGCAGTGTATCGTTAGCGGCTTCAGCTTCTGTGGTAAGCACTCTACTACCCAATGTTATTGCGCAATACCGACAGGATTTTCCGAACGTAGCGATGACAATAATCGAGGAAGGTGCTAGTGGTATAGAGTCCGGTGTAGATGACAACCGCGCCGATTTTGGAATTGGGAGCAACCACAGCAACCAACCCACCCTTCACTACACCCCCCTAATTAAAGACCAGTACGGGGTAGTGCTCCCTCAAGACCACCCTATTCTTGACCAAAACCCAACGCTGATTAACCCTTCAGATATCACTAGTTTTCCACAAATATTTTTAACCAAAGATAACGGTATAAGATTACAATTAGACGAGTATTTGCAACAGTGGCCCACAATAAGTAAACGTGCAGCCGTCGAGGCCACAACACCTGCAACCTTAGCTTCATTGATTAAGTCGGGAATGGGTGTAAGCATTTTACCGGCACTAGCCGCCTCTACCTCGGCGTTTACCGAACTGACATTTGTGCCGTTGGATCAACCCGATATGTATAGAGAACTCTGCTTGATAACTCGCAGGGGTCGCTCGTTAAGCCCAGCAGGCGAAGAGTTGATGCGTAGGGTTATAGAATTATTAAAAGATATAACGCTGCCTCCTGGTGTCGAGAAGGCAGCACACCTATTGATATGAGTTACTTTAAATCAATGCCATTGGGGCTAATAGTAATAAGCCCCTGTTTCATTAAAGCACCGATAGACATCTTATAGGCTTTTTTGCTGACCCCAAATGTTTGATAAATATCTTCTGGCGCGGATTTATCACCCAACGGGCTATGGCCACCACGATCTTCTAAATCTTCTAGTATGCGACGCGACAATTCATCTACTTTGCCATATCCGGGTTTATCTAACATCACATCGACTTTGCCATCTTCGAGTACCCGTTTGATATAGCCATCGAGAGTTTGACCAACACGGACTGTTCTAAACAGGTCTTGATTGTGCAGCAAAGCCTGATACTGACCATCGACAAGAACCAAAAAGCCAAGATCACTTCGGCGCCAAACAGATAAGCTCACTTGCTGGCCCATTTTTAGATGCTCAGGCGCAGGCTCTAAAAACTTCTCAATTTTAGCCGACGCAGCCAGTCGGTCACTGTTGTCAATGTAAACACGTACGAACACCTTTTGACCAACTTCTAAGGGCTTGCGTTGTTCACCGTATGGCAACAGCAACTGCTTAGGAAGCCCCCAATCCAAAAAGGCACCTATGTTATTAACCTCAGCAACCTTTAAGTAACCGAATTCGCCTGCTTTAGCTAAAGGGACACGTGTTGTAGCGACAATAAAATCATCTGTATCAAGGTACAAAAATACATCAACTTTATCGCCGACAGTCACTCCCGCGGGCACATCTGCCTTGGGCAGCAACACTCCACCAAATTCACCGCCATCCAGATAAACACCAAATTCAGCTTCACGTATTATGCTTAGGGTGTTGTTTTTGCCTATTTCAATCACTGTGTTTACCTGTCTTATTACTGTGCTAATACAAAGCGCAACCTTACCAGATGTCACGCCTACGCCCAATCTAAACCATAAAAAAAGGAGCCAATGGCTCCTTTTATCTATATTTAAAAATCATCGGCTTTGATCGAGACTTTTAAGACGCTCGATAGCTTCGACTTCTTTATCAATTTGATCCATTTCTTGAGTTATGTGGCTGATGTAATCCACGCTTTCACGCATTTGCTCGCCCGCTTTTTGAGAGGAGCCAACCAAATTTTGCATCTCATCGCCCAAGGCCAGAGCCCCTTCAGCAATACGAGCCATGGACTCTTCTGTGTTGGTAATGGTTTTACGAATCTCATCAATCGAGCCAGTAACCGCATTAATGGTGTCACCCGTTTGATTCAAACTTTTTTGCGTATTATGAGACAGCTGACGTACTTCATCTGCTACAACAGCAAACCCTCGCCCCGCATCGCCAGCCCTTGCCGCTTCAATAGCAGCATTAAGAGCTAAAAGGTTTGTTTGGTCCGCAATGCCCGATATAACACTCAAAATCGATAACACTTCTTCTGAGTTATGCTTTAGGTGCTCTACTTTGTCGTGCAATGCTTTTCGGTCTTCATTTTGGCTTTCTATACTGGTAGAAAACTCCGTAAAACGCCCCTGTATATCTTCAACGACTCTACCGGTTGTTACCGCATAGTCAGAAACATCATTAAAGCTATCTACCATTTTTCGCAACAGTGGACGATATTCGCCCATATATTCAACAAGCTTCGATTGCACCGTGTTTATATGTTTTAAGCTGTTGGTACGAGATTCTAAAAAGAACTGCCTAAAGTCGCTGTAATGCTGCGGAAAACGATCAGCATATTCATCTTTAAACCGTTGCCCTTCCTCCACTTTAAAAAATAACAATGCGGTTAGTGTCTGGTTCATATGAACGCCCAACAACTCACCAAAAGTCGAGAAACCCGCCACAGGAATATCCGAGAAGTTAACAACCTGGCTTAAGTTATTCGCATTATTTAACCGGCGTAAGATACAGTCATTAGCAAGCATTGCGATTGGTTTAGCTGACTTGGTGGCCATAAACGCATCAAAATCTGAGCGAGTTGTGCTTGCAAAATCTTTGGCTTTCACTAAGAAGAGTTGATCACCAAACTCCATGTCGCAAAAAAATGAAATACTACCACTGTCAGTATCAATGCCAGCTGTGGATCGTATAAATAACTCTGAGCCGATTTTTACAGCAAAAGAATAACCAACCAATGCATCATTTAACTGAGCGGGCTGGCATCGGAAATGATCACACAAGGCGTTAACAAATGTTTTTAACTCAGATGAGCCTTGAGAGACAACTGAGCTTACCTGCCGAGTGTATATATCAGATTCAATAACCGTAAAGGCCGTTGCTGTTTCTTCAAAATTATGAGATTTAAAAATGCCGTAACGTATTTGAGGCGCTAATTTAGCAAAGGCAATAACAGCCGAATTCCTAGCAACCCTATCGCCATCAAAGACTAGCGCTTGCTTAAAATCTAGTTTCCCGCCAGCTGAGCCACCAATAAAGTAGCATGGGAACAAACCACTCTCATACAACCCTTGCATAAAGAAGTTTTCACTGGCGGTTAACCCATCGAAAAAAGTAATGGCAAGGGTGTCTTGATAATTCACATCAAAGGGTAAAGTGACCTTTGAAATTTCCGCCGACAACTTTTCGACACGCTCTTTTCTGGATATAGACACCTGTCCGCTCTGGATATCCTCACAGAGTAGAGGCACTGATCTGATTTCTACGTGAGTGAATATCTCACTACTAAAGCTTTGCAGAACAATATTATCCCAATGCCCTTCGGCCGAATGATAAAGTGAAGATTGGCATGTGCTTAGCTCACCGGCCGTCATAACACCCATCACTTTCTTCGCAAAGGGCATGGCCGATTTTAATCGGCGCATTGTATTTTCAAAATCTAAATGTGGAGACACATAGGCAATTACAAGAGAACATTCATCCTGATCAAACGCTAACGACTCAAGCGACTCAGGTGCTATTTTTTGGCTTGTAATCGAGACTATGTTAATAGGAGCTTTTGAGCTACGTGTAATGTTATTTTTCGAGCTGCGTCCGAACCATCCCATCTTCCATTACCTTGCATCTGATGTTTTATTATTCATTCTGTTGAAAGCGCTAAAGCGCAACCAACAATGGCTAACACTATAAATATAGAAGCAAAAATTATATTTGCTGATATTTATCGGCTAAACACTCATAAAACTTGAGGATAAAGCTGCATTATAACGAAACAGGGATTGATGTAGGCAGACTATGAGTTTGGTATAAAAAAGCCACGATATATAATCGTGGCTTATCTAGGATATTCACCAGATTAGTGAAGGTTGTCATACTTCTTTTTTATCTCGATCAGCTGAGGCTGAATATCAAGGGGGGCATAATTCATGGCTTGTTCAAAAAGCTCCTTGTTATCATCTGACAGGCGGTCCTCTTCTGACATTGCTGTAAGTTTACGCATAGCCTCGACAAATTTAGGATGTAATGATTCATCTTGATGCATGGTGTAGCCCTCCAAAAGTGTCGCGTTAGAAACGCGTTAAATACCAAAAGTGGTGTTTAAAGATGTCCGGAAATCCGGCAAAAGTACTTCCTCCATCTTGCAGTTAATATTAATAATGACCGTATAGAGTCTTTTTCTCATATTCGGTTCGATATAAAACTAATCAGTTGTTTGCCGACGGGCGCGATACTCATTAAGAATTTTTTTGTATTCAGCATTAATTTGAGACTTTCTTTCACTCAACTTAGATGCCGGTTCATCAGTATCTTCAATAATTTGCTGCTTTCGCTCACTCAACGTTTGTTTATCAGCATCATTATACTTAACTGCATCCGTCAAATCGGCAGTGCCACGACTTTGCTTACTTTTTGGGTCCTTCTCACCTTCGCCCAAGTCTTGCTCTTCGTCTGTTTTCTCAGGATTGACTGTAGGCGCTGGTTGACTATCCTGCTCCTTAGGAAAAGCGGACGGAGGAACGCTACGGAAAGGAGTAGCTACATTATTGTATGCTTTTTTTTGAGCATCCACGCCTGCGGGCGCTTGGTCGCTATAATGAACCACACCCTGTTCATCTACCCAGCGGTAGATATCCGCTTGACCGATTCCTGCCATAGCACAAGCAACAAAGACCAAAGCTACACTCTTAACATTAATATATGTTTTAACAGGCATGCGATTCCTTGCTTTTCTACCGGTCGTCGTTAAAAAACCACGTTTGAAGCAACAAAATGATTTAAAAGCAGTATAAAAGTACTTCAGTCAGCCCACCAGCTTTTTCATCCCACTAAATAGCATCCCCTATACAGTTTTATAGTCAAATCTGGCATAATGCGCGCACATTTTATAAGGTTAATAGATATGTCATTAGAACAACGCTTGGCTGAAAGAAGCCAATCAACATGCGAGTTATGCGGCTCAACAAACGACTTAACTAGCTTCGCCGTAGAGCCTTCCGATGGCAGTTTGGATCAATCGGCTTACCTCTGCCAAACATGTACAACACAGATTGAAAATGCTGATGAAACTAACATCAATCACTGGCGTTGCTTAACAGACAGCATGTGGAGCCAAGAACCAGCCATTCAAGTATTGGCTTGGCGTCAGCTGACTCGATTAGCGGGCATGGGAGAAATTTGGGCTCAAGATGCATTAGAGCTGATGTACTTGGATGACGATACGACTAAGTGGGCGCATCAAGGTGCCGAGACCGATGATGTAGAGCCAACGCTAGACTCTAATGGCTCTCCATTACAAGCAGGCGACAATGTGACTTTAATTAAAGACCTGGACGTTAAAGGCGCAGGTTTTACCGCTAAACGAGGCACTGTCGTCAGAGGCATTTCATTGACATCCAACCCAGAACACATCGAAGGACGGGTAAATGGGACACGCATAGTACTCGTTAGCAAATTCCTAAAGAAATCATCATAAGAAATTGATTTTAAAGTATATGCGCATAAAAAGGTGCGCATATGGCCTATTTAGGTATTGAAAAAGTGAGGTCTGTTAACTGTACATTGGTTTATTATCGTTAAGGGCCAACCACCCTTTCACAATGCGGTATATGCCCCAAACCCAATTGGCCAGTAGGATAAAATATCCCACAATAAAAATAGCGGTCAGCAGCCCAACAACAAACCATAAAATCGAGAACCAAAAGGTTTTAATCTGCCAATTAAAATGGCTTTCTAGCCATGTCCCTTCAACATCGGATTTTTTAACATAATTCATAATCACAGCGACCACCGCCGTGATACCGATAAAATAACCAATCGCCTGCAGGGCATAGATGAGCGTAGTTAAATCTTTATCTTTAGACAGGTTTTTCGATTGCGGATCAATGTGTGATTCTGGGTACTCCATCACAACCTCATATTCAACCAACGACACTATATGATGAAAAGTGCGTATCACTAGAAGCCATATTTGCTTATCGGCATAAGCTCAAGACAAGCATCGTCAGCCTCTAGTGACCACGAGTAATTCAGACTACGCATTCAACGCAGAAGTTTCATTTAATGGTGATGCCCGCCTTCACCATGCGCATGCCCGTGCTGTATTTCTTCTGCAGTTGCTTCTCGCACATCTTCTATACCTATTTCAAACGTTACCGTTTTACCAGAGAGGGGGTGGTTAACATCTACTGTCACCATAAATTTACCCACCTTAACAACAGTAACCTGACGCTTACCTTCTTCCGTTTCTAATAGCGCAACCATTCCCGGTTTCCATTGCTTTTGACCAGGCTCTGCTCCTTGCAAGTGTTTTGCCGGTACGCGGTGTACTGCACTATCATCACGCTCTCCAAATGCATCGGCAGGCGCTAACGTTGCTGAAAAAGAGTCTCCAGCTGCTTTACCTTCAAACTCGGCCTCTAACGCTGGCATCAATCCATTATGGCCATGTAGGTAGGCCACCGGTTTACCTTCATCCGTTGCCTCAAGCAACTCCCCTGCCTGATCCTTCAATTGGTAACTAAAACGAACCACTGTATTTTTTGCAACAAGCATCTTTTTTCTTCTCTATAACTGTTATTACATGGCTGAGTGATGTGACTTTGACAAAGACAATAAAGCCGCATCAACAGTGTCTTCTAATGAAACTAATCCTCGGCTATATGCAGAAACAAAGCCTTCTTGTTCCGTATGCGCTAAAAAGCCAAAAAGTTGCTCATAATAACCCAATACGTTTAAAAAAATGGCAGGCTTTTGGTGATAATCGAGGTAAGACCACGTCCAAACTTCAAATATTTCTTCAAGCGTCCCTATTCCGCCTGGCAAAGCTACAAAACCTTCCGCCAACTCTGCCATTTTAGCCTTGCGTTGATGCATATCCTTAACCACAAATAACTGGGTTAACCCTGGATGCGCTACTTCTTTTTTTACCAGTGCATCCGGTATTACACCATAGACCTGACCACCGGCCTTTAATGCACTGTCAGCTATCACCCCCATCAACCCAGTGTGCCCACCACCGTATACTAACGTATGTCCTTGTGTGGCTAACTTAGTGCCCAACTCTTTGGCTATATTGGCATAACCGGCGTTATTACCTAGGGAAGCACCGCAAAAGACGGCAATATTCATTTCAGATTCTCTCTTTGTAGACTTTAGCGCCAATGCGCTTACACTAATCACAATTTAGATATTCGCCATAAGGATCTTGACCATGAAAAAGGCCGTTTTATGTCTTTCTACCCTGTTATTACTCACAGGCTGCTCCGATAACGAAGTCGGTGACGTTAGCCTTGGATTATTTACTTTAAAAGATATTAAGCTTGATCAGATGGTTGATCCTATCGTGACAGGGGTTACTTGTCATATTGCATCGGTGGAGGCTAATTTAAGCCTATCAGACCCAAGCGACAGCTCCATTGCCTGCCGCCAAACCGGTGAAATAACCCCAGAGATGATCGCACAAATCGATAAAAGCAAATCAGGTGAAGTTATTTTAAAGAAATCTAAAAGCATCTTCTTTAAAAATATGAAGGTACGTCGTATTCTGGATCCAGAAAATCAAACGCTAATGTACTTGTCATACTCTACTAAAGAAACAACAGGTAGCTTTAAGCACAGCTTGTCAACGGTGCCTTTATGGGGCACAAAAGCCTATGTTACTCCGCCACCGACCCCATCGAACTAGCACTGCAACACATCTAATTTCAACCCTTGAAGGTTAATAATCATCTCACGTGCGGCGGTTGACAATGGATATCGCCGACGCGTAATGATACCCACATCATGACTAATAACAGGGCTACTTAACGGTTTGCACACGGCCCCCAACTCTAGCATTTGTGCCTCACATAACGAAGGCATAATACTGATACCCAATCCCTTAGATACCATTTGCCCAATGGTCGTTAATTGATGGGTTTCGAGCTGCGGTGATATGTGCAACCCTTCTTGCTCTAAGCGCGCATCAACTAAAAGGCGCACACTAGACGGACGCTGAAGCACAATAAAATCATTCGGTAAAATATCAGCACCGGTTATCTCGGCCTTCGTATTAAGAACATGCTGTCTAGGAATAACCGCCATAAAACGATCTGTGTAAAGCTTCTGAAAGACTAGGTCTTCAGCTTCCCCAGGATCAAATGCGATACCGACCTCTACTCGCCCCGTTCGTACCATATCGATAACGTCCTCAGCTATCACATCGTGAACCGTCAAGTTGATATGCGGGTGGTGCGCCCTAAACTTCAACAACACATCAGGCAAGCAACTTGAGGCAAAAAAAGGCATGGCTGCGATGGCTACTTTTCCTCGAAACAACGCAAATCGGTTGTGCATCTCCTCCAATGCTTCATCTAGTTCTGCTAGCAACCGTTGTGCAGTGGGTAAAAAAGCCTCACCTTCAGGGGTCAAAGCCAACGTTCTGGTTGTACGGGAGAGCAAAGGCCCACCGAGCGCGTCTTCTAAATTCTTGATAGCAACACTCAACGCCGGTTGCGAAATATGAATTTGCGAACACGCCTCTGTAAAACTACGAGTTTTAGCTACAGCTACAAAAGCGCGTAACTGCTTGACTGTAATATTCATTTTCTAAGAACCCTAGATCAGATCAATGACAAGCCATTTATAAATAAAATTTATTATTTATTCGATTAATTGCATTGGATAAATAATATAGAGTGTAAGACACTAGATGCATAATGATTTTCCAACGCGATGGAATAGCGATCCTAATCAGAATTGGGTCACCCACATAAAAGCAACAACTATTGAAAGGCATGGAGGATTCGATGTCAGGGTTTAATAAAGTAGTTAACAGCTATGAAGAAGCAATGGCTGGTCTAGAAGATGGCATGACAATCATAGCCGGCGGATTTGGCTTATGTGGTATCCCTGAAAACTTGATCTCTGAGATTAAGCGAAAAGGTACTACCGATCTTACAGTGGTATCTAATAACTGCGGCATAGATGGGTTTGGCTTAGGTATTTTACTGGAAGACAAGCAAATCAAAAAAATGATCTCTTCTTATGTGGGTGAAAACGCACTGTTTGAAAAGCAATTATTAGCTGGCGAACTAGAAGTTGAATTAACACCGCAAGGCACCCTAGCCGAAAAAATGCGTGCAGGAGGAGCCGGTATCCCTGCTTTCTTTACCGCGACGGGTTTTGGTACGCCTGTTGGTGAAGGTAAAGAAGTTCGCGAATTTAATGGTCGTTCTTACATCATGGAAGAATCGATTACAGGTGATTTTGCCATTGTAAAAGGCTGGAAAGCTGACCGTTATGGTAATGTTATGTATCGCCATACCGCGCAAAACTTCAATCCAATGGCAGCAACAGCAGGAAAGATAACAGTCGTTGAAGTTGAGGAAATAGTAGAGCCAGGTGAGTTAGATCCTACACAAATACACACACCGGGCATATACGTAGATCGCTTAATCCTCGGTACTTTTGAAAAACGCATCGAACAACGCACTGTACGCAGTTAAGGAGGCAATACAAATGGCTTTATCACGTGAACAAATCGCTCAACGCGTTGCCCGCGAACTGCAAGATGGCTTTTATGTGAATTTAGGGATAGGGATCCCGACTCTTGTTGCTAACTTTGTACCAGAGGGTATGGAAGTAATGATGCAATCAGAGAATGGTCTTCTTGGTATGGGCCCCTTCCCAACCGAAGAAGAAGTTGATGCAGACATGATCAATGCCGGCAAACAAACCGTGACAACGGTTAAAGGCGCATCAATTTTCTCATCTGCAGAATCATTCGCTATGATCCGTGGAGGTCATGTGGACTTAACCGTTCTGGGTGCGTTTGAAGTAGATGTAAATGGCAATATTGCTTCATGGATGATTCCAGGCAAACTCATCAAAGGTATGGGTGGTGCAATGGATCTTGTGGCGGGCGCTGATAACATTATTGTTACTATGACTCACGCATCGAAGCACGGTGAATCCAAACTACTACCAGAATGCTCTCTTCCCCTGACGGGTTCTGGTTGTATTAAAAAAGTGGTTACCGACCTTGCCTACATAGAAATAGAGGACGGCGCATTCATCTTAAAAGAACGCGCGCCCGGTGTATCGGTTGAAGAAATTGTATCTAAGACTGCGGGCAAGATGATCGTCCCTGATCATGTTCCCGAGATGATTTTTTAATCCCAGCACGTTTTAAAAAATCTATTTGTTCTCGACTTAGCCTGGCAACCGCCGGGCTTTTTTTTTGATCCATTTTAACAATTAGCGCATCTGTCTGTAGTATAAAGATCGCCTCATATCTTTTATCTATCCTTATCAATCCAAAGGACTGTTGATGAATAGCAAAACGTTTACTGAAGACCTGTATCAAAAGATGGTAGACGAAGAGGATGCTCGCGCATGCAAAGCCATTGATGAGTCTGCCTGCAAAGTAGTACCCGGAAACTTTGTTCTCACTATTATGAGTAATTTTTTCTCAAAGCTAGGGGATGCTGTATCTAACCCTAAAATTGTTCTTCCTTGGATTATGGAAACTATCAGTGCCCCTCTTTTTTTACTGGGCTTTTTGGTGCCTATTCGAGAATCCGGATCAATGATTCCACAGTTGGTTATCGCTGGTTTTATCCGGAAAATGGAGATTAGGAAGTGGATTTGGGTCTTAGGGAGCGTTCTCCAAGCTGCCTCAATGGCAGGCATGGGTTTTGTGGCATGGACTATGGAAGGGGCCGCAGGCGGGTGGATGATAATCGCTTTGCTGATTATATTTAGTCTTTCACGCGGTTTAAGCTCAGTCGCCGCGAAAGACGTCCTAGGAAAAACCATTCCCAAAAGCCAACGTGGCAAAGTCACAGGCTGGTCTGCTAGCGCTGCGGGGTTAATCACCTTAGCTTATGGTATCGTGTTAGTGTTTACGCCAACGGATAACTTTACTCCGGCGGTATACGGCCTCATGTTGGTAAGCGCTGCGCTTTTTTGGATAGCTGGTGCTTTTGTTTACGCTAAAATCAAAGAATTCCCGGGTGAAACATCCGGTGGCGCTAATGGTTTTCTTGAAGCGATAAAACGCGTCACTATTCTCAAGACAGACAAACCCTTTCGTAAATTTGTTATTACACGCTCTTTACTGCTGTGCTCTGCGTTAACAGCTCCTTATTACGTAGTTCTAGCACAAGATAAGCTTGGATCCCCTGCTTATCTGTTAGGCTTATTTGTAATTGCCGACGGCGCCGCCGGACTTATCTCAGGTCCTATCTGGGGGAAATTTGCTGATGTATCAAGCCGAAATGTCATGATAATTGCAGCTGCTCTCACGGCTATTTTAGGCATAAGCGTTTTTATGATTGATTCACTACAAAGTGAATGGCTATCACTCATTTGGGTCTTACCCTTGGTTTATTTTTTCTTGAGCATAGCGCATCAAGGTGTTCGGGTTGGCCGCAAAACTTATGTCGTTGATCTAGCTGAAGGAAACAAACGTACAGATTATGTGTCCGTCAGTAACACGCTCATCGGAGTCATACTTTTATTAATGGGGCTTACCGGCACATTAGCGACCTTTTTAAGTATCAGCCAGATCATATTGGTACTTTCCATGTTAGGTGTAATTGGTGCTTGGATGGCGAAGACATTGCCTGACGTAGAAAAATAAGCCATCAACTGACATTGTCGTTGTTTGGATATGAAGGATGACAAATGCTCAGATGCCTCTGCGTTAGTTTATTGATTTTAGTAACTATTACTGGGTGTAGTAAGGTGAAATCGGTTGATGTTCTTAATTTTGTTCTCCCCTCCAATCATTACACGCGGGAGACGGTGCATTTTGCCAAAGACCCGCGATTAACAATGGATATCTACCAGCCGAGCACTGCGACCGACAAACCCGTTGTCATTTTCATTTACGGTGGTGCTTGGAAAATGGGTGAAAGCTCAGAATATAAGTTTATTGCCCATGCTTTAACGGGGCTGGGTTACCCCGTCATCATTCCTAATTACCGACTGTACCCGTCGGTCACATTTCCAACATTCGTTAATGACGTTGCTCTAGCTATAGCTTATGCCGAAACACACGCTGCCCATTTATCTGTTGATATAAACAAACATGGCTATGTTCTTATGGGGCACTCCTCTGGTGCTCATACCGCAGCGTTACTAGCCACTCAAGAATCTTTCCTACACAACAATGGCGTGATGCATAAACCAATAGGTCTCATTGGCCTATCAGGCCCTTACGATCTACCGTTGGATGACCCAGAGGTAGAACCTGTTTTCGGCGGTGCTCCTGCCGAGAATGTAAACCCTCTACTTAACGTCAATCAACGCATGCCGCCAACACTGCTGCTCCACGGGGCTGATGATGACAGGGTTATTCCTAAACACAGTAAAGACTTCGCTGCGAAGATCGAGAAACACTCTGTTGCGGTTACCTTGCGGATCTATTCGGGCGTCGACCATGTCAAGATAATAGCGAGTATAGCGGCGCCATTACGCTTTATGGGCGACAGCTATGACGACATAGCTCATTTTTTATCGAACTTAGAACGAGATAACAACACAGCATCAACGCCGGCAACTCCTATGAGCAAAATTCAACGAACCGACCAAACTACATCTACGACTACGACAGCAACAATAATGGATACGCAATAGCGTAATAAGGACATCTATGAAGCAGCGACTCGTTGCCGTAATTTATAACCCTCATGCAGGGACTTTACTGCAGCATGCCGATAAGAACTTTGAGGAGTTCATCTATCAACTCACTCAAAGTAATAACCTAGTAGATATTCATGCAATCCAATTTTCCGCCAGCAAACTGGCCGACATTCAGCAACAAGTTATTGAACAGCAATACGATGAAGTGTGGGCGGCCGGTGGTGACGGTACTATTATATCCGTTGCCAAAATGCTTAAAGAAACCAATATACCCTTAGGAATAATTCCCGGCGGCACCATGAACCTACTAGCTCGTGATTTAGGTTTTTCGCTCGATTTAACACAAGCTGTATACCAGTTAATAGATTCCACGCCAGGCTATATCGATGTAGCCCAACTCAATGATGAACCCTTTTTCTGTATAGCAAACATAGGTTTATCAACGCGACTTACCGAAACGCGCGAAGCCCTTCGCCAACAACCCGGGTGGATTAGATGGCCGCGTGTAGCCTTTGAAACTATAAAGAACATGTTTGTGTACCCGCCACTTAAAATACGAGTGGTGACACCTGATAGCGAAATTAACATTAGGACTCGTGCTCTTTCTATCAGCAACAACCCGCTTGGAGAAAGTATTGGCTTAATACCTGAGCGCTACCACCTCAATAAAGGGTTGCTTGGTATATACATAACCCGAAGCCGATCGTTGTGGACACTGCCAAAACTGGTCTTGAAGTTTATCAATGGAAGCTGGAAGCAAGACACCGACATCCTCGATATAGAAACCCCAAAAGCCGACATTTACATTGATACACACCGTACGATGAAGGTCATGATTGATGGAGAGCTGCATAAATTAGCACCACCGTATCACTTTCATGTGCGGCCTAATGCGCTCAACATCTTGAAACCGAATGTACCGCAGAAACGGGATCTATAATGTTTAATCTTGTCCATATTTCAGATTTACACTTTGGCCGTGAAGTCCCTAAAGTCATTAACGGCCTTAAAGACATTTTGGGAGAGATACAGCCGGAACGAGTCATCATCAGTGGCGACCTTACCCAAAGAGCAAAACACGAAGAGTTCTCAAATGCCGCACACTTTTTACAGTCTCTAAACATCCCTTTTTTTATTGTGCCGGGTAATCATGACCTTTCGGCTCACCTTTTAATAGAACGTTTTACATACCCTTGGCGCAAATGGAAAAAGTACATATGTACTGAGCTAGAACCTCTGTATACGAACGATAAATACATGGTTATAGGGGCCAATACCGCCCGACGTATGGGCTGGTATCTAGATTGGTCACGCGGACGTATTAATCAATACCAAGTAAATAACACGATCTCTCACTTACAAAACGCAGACTCTACACAAGTGCGCTTCTTAGTCGCCCATCATCCATTCTGGTTACCCGCTGTTTACGAATTTAGACACCTTATTGGAGGGCGAGATAAAGCGCTATCTCAACTGAGCCAGCATGGATTGGATATCATCATGAGCGGCCACGTACATATGTCTTATGCGGAAGTCGTTGAAGGGGTGATTATTTCACATGCAGGCACAACACTGTCTGACCGCCTTATCCCTGAACAGCCTAACAGCTTTAACCGCATTACCGGTGATAGATCACACCTGATTATTGAGCTGTTTGAATGGAACGGAGAGCATTTTATCTCTCGTAAACAACAGCACTTCGAACGCACACCCTCTGGTTGGACACGAGAAAGAGTTGTCAAATAAACTGACGCATTAAGCCTACATTAATACTACAGATTGTTTTCATGCTCTATACTGTTTATTTCTAAAAACTAATAAAGATTTATACTTTTTTGCCGATGATCTAAGCAGGCTGTTTTGACTTGTAGTGGTATTAAAACAGTCGTTTAAATCAACAGGATAGATGATACGATAGACTCCTATTTTACTTCATTCCTGAAACGACAAATGTTTTTAAGTAGTATAGGGTAAATATGAAATTCGTTGAGAATCCAACGCAGTCTGCAGAATACCTCCGTCAAGCAATCCCATTGATGGTGAAGTACAACATACCGCCCAATCCACTCAACTATGCTCTGTGGTATACCTATGTTTCTAACCGTATACCTACGCTCAATTTCCAAATTGACCAAACCATAGAAACCTATGGTACTTGCCCTACTATGATGAGTGAACAGCTCTTTCGTCAGCATGTCATTAACGAAGAGATAGAGCATTCTGAAAAAGCTCAAGCTGAGTTTATTAGTATCGCTACTAAGCTAGGCTCAAAAGCCAATGCCGCCGCTCAAGAAACATCCGAATTCCGTACCATTTTAGAAGAGTCGCTCATCGCGCTTAACAACCCAGAAAACGCCAACTCTCTCGACAACATTATTAACAACTTGTCAGAGCACACCGAGTCCCTAAATAAGGGAACTATTCGTTTTCAAAAAGAGCTTGAAGCCTCCCAAGCCGAAATCCTCAAACTTAAAAAAGAGCTTCAAAAGTCTCGTCATGATGCCAGTATCGATCCGCTCACCGGGCTTTTCAATCGCCGAGTATTTGATACAGAGCTGTCACAAATCATTGGCGCCAGGGGTGATAAAAGTGCAACCTTGGTCATGATTGATGTAGACCATTTTAAACGCTTCAACGATGATTACGGCCACCTAATGGGCGACAAAGTTTTACAATACTTTGGCAAGCTTCTAAAAGAAGAATGCCCAGAACCTATGTTACCAGTGCGCTTTGGTGGGGAAGAATTTGCTATTCTAATGATTGGCAAAGATCAAGACCAAGCTATCTCTATCGCGGAAACTCTTCGTGAAAAAATTCAATCAATTCGTATTAAACAGAAAAAAACAGGCAAAGTAATCAGTTCAATCACTGCGTCATTTGGTGTTTGCATGAAGGAATCAAATGAAACCGCTCAGCAATTAATCGAGCGAGCAGACAAGGCACTTTATGCAGCCAAAGGCAATGGTCGAAATTGTGTGGTCACCGCTTAGTACCACTCAAAAATTAACAGCACATGACTGCCACGGACATTTAAATGTCCGCGACGCGATACAGTACTGAATCTCGATAACCAGTAATAACAGGTATTAACCCCGACAGTTCTTTATCCAGAGATGCATCGCCTGTATCAACAATGAGTGGACGCCCTTCTAATTCCTCTATTTTTGTTTTTGTCGCTATAACAACCAGATTGGCGCGGCCCACACTCTTAATTAATTCGGGTGAAAGTTGCTGGTTCCCTCGCCCCAATATATGTCCTTGGCCACCAATAACGGTAATAACAATTTTACAAGCATGTTCCTTGGTAAGCTCGTTTAGTTGAAGCGCCGTGCAATCGCTGGCTATTAACTCACCATTTTCCACAACATCTACACCTAATAAAGTGTTTTCCAACCCAAGCTCATCCATCACAGCCTTGACTGTAGTGCCAGAGCCCATAATGTAACGAGTATCTGGCTCCATTGATTCCACTAAATAGGCAGCGATATCGTCCAGCGCCAATGCTTCAGACTCCTTGCCTCCATTTTTAACATGTTGCAAATAGCGATGCTCTTGCGGAACAGACAGCTCACCATAATAGCGCGCGCGTACACGCCCCGCCCGAAACTCATCCTCATCAATATCTCGCACTTCTTGAGGGGCGAGTGTCACTAGCTCGCCGCGCACTAGCATAGCGACAATCTCTCCCGCCGCTTTAGGTGTGACAGCATAAACACCCGAATGGATTTTTACGCCAGCAGGGATTCCCAACACGGCCGTGCCTTCTGAGGCAGCTCGGCAAACATTGCGTGCGGTCCCATCACCACCAGCAAACAAAATAAGGTCCACCCCTGCTTCTGTCAGGTCTTTGACTGCTTGTTCCGTATCGTCTGGCGTAGACTCTCCACTATTGATGCTACCTAAAACCTGTGGGGCAAAGCCTGCTTGCTCAGCCGCCCACTCCCCCATTTCGCATGGATATGTAATCACATCAATTGGCAGCCCCTTAAGGACAGCTAATGCGGTAGCGACCCGGTCTTGTGCTTTAGGTTCTGCCCCCAAATGAACCGCAATTTTAGCGGTCGCGGCACCATCACTGCCTTTTAATGCGACACTCCCGCCTAAACCAGCAACAGGGTTAATGATCAAGCCTAACGTAAATTTTGGAGTTTTAGGGGTGCTCATGAAGATAACCTAATTCAGACAAATAACATTGATAAACAAACGCTGTCATAATCAAAGCAGAGTCTTCTTCCATGTGGTCAAACTTTACCCCATGCAAGAAAACGCCTAGCTCTACTTCTTCTACATTTTGCAACTGTACTGCGAGTAACAGCACTTGGTCCAACCCGTTTAGGTCAAAGCGCATCGTCACAAATAGCTCATCACCGACTTGGCCCAGAGGCACTGGCGATTCTAACCCCATTCCTTCAAGCGAAATGTCACGTGTATGAACAATGCGAGGCAAACCTAAATGGATACCTTGTTGCTCATCTTGATGATCAACCGACACGGCCATATTGACCGGTATGCGCGGATGGTAACGAACCGTATGATGATTAACCACACTAGGATATTCTAAATGCCAATGTGGGTAAGGATGTGCAAATGACTTTATAAGTCGACAACTAAACGCACACATCCGGTTACCCGCCATCATTTTCACCGTAAGACGCTGACCTTCAAGGTTAAGGGAGGCTGCAGCTTTGGGCATAGTACATATCACGCTCGCGTCCGACTTTACACCGATGTAATTAACCGTAAAGCTTTTGCGGGGGCTCTGGAAGCTCAGAGTCATTTTCACACCCGGATCGGGGTTTAATTCGGTAAATGATAGTGCTGTTTGACTACTGGATAACTGACGTATCATAGTTTTTATTTGGCCTTACTCTGACGGTACATACGTGCTAACGGGCGAAAGATTAAAACCGAATGCAGACAGCAACTGACGCTTGTAAGGGTCAACCACCCCATTCACTGTTAACGTGGAAAACTCACGACGCACTGGATAATTTTTTCGCAGTAGATCAAAACTAGCGGCTTGATTAACCGCTGACAAACTACGTCGAAAACGCCTGTCATCACTGACTACTGAGTAAACAACGGATATGACATCCAACACACTAGCAGACTCCGTAACGGTAACCGAAGAAATGGGGGCAAGGGGCAAAAGCTCACGTAATGGTGGTGGAGCCGCTATACCCAGGAGTTCAGAAAGTCGCTCACGTAACATATAAGTACCTCGCAACTTTCCATCTAAGCTATAGCCGGCAATATGAGGAGAACCCAAGGCCACTTTATCCGCTAAGTCTTTATCTACGCTAGGTTCGTGCTCCCACACATCCAGCGCAACAATTAAGTCGTTACGTTGATCCATGACGCGAGATAGCGCCTGGTTATCAACAACAGGACCACGGCCGGCGTTGATGAGCACAGCTCCCGGCTTTAACAGTCTAAGTTCCGCTTCACCTAACAAGTGATAAGTTGCAAAGTTTCCGACCGTCGTTAATGGGGTGTGCATGCAAACAACATCACTGTTAGACAATAACGTATCTATACGTGTAAAGCCTTCCTCCCCTTCTGCTAGCGCTCTTGGCGGATCACAGACAAGTGTATTTATACCGGCGAGGCTCAATCTTTTCTGTAAACGACCACCAACATTACCAGCACCAATGATGCCTACCGTTAGCCCTCGCAACGGGAAATCCTCTGGTAATAAGTTATGAATGGCGGCCAGCACGTAATCAACAACCGCTTCAGCGTTACACCCTGGTGCATTGAAGAAAGGGATACCTCTATCCAACAAATACGCTTGATCAAGGTGGTCCATTCCAATGGTTGCAGTCCCTACCATCTTCAAGTGTTTAGCACGCGATAGCAGTGCCTCATTGACTTGAGTTACTGATCGAACCAACAACACATCAGCTGTTTCAACATCTTTGGCAGACATGGTACGACCGGCTACCCTTGACACAGAAAAGCCATTGAACATCGTATCCAATGCTGGCATGTTTTCATCTGCCACTATTTTTAATGGGTTATTCAATTACTATCTCTCCGGTCTTTACAAATGCGTAGCTTTAAGGCTCAATGGCGCGCCATTATAGTGTGCATTGGCACAACGTTGAACGGTAATCCTTTGTGTTAATTTATTGGCGTAAAAATCAGGAATATCTCGTTATTCGCCTTTATCAAGATCTGGTGGGTGACTGGGTAGTCTCTCAAACAAGAGGCATAGTGCAGTCTACACATAAAGAAGTCTGCACTCACACCGTCATGAATGACTACATGCTGGCACGGAGCCTAGTTATATCTCTCAATAAAGAGATGCGTGCCCAGGGCTATAAAAAAACGATCAGCTCTGAAGAGCAACTCGGCTTTCGTTTTGAATAGGAAGCAGTACTAACGCAGTGCCTGCTGATAGCGCTTATGCAGTATTCCCACCCGTTTTACGTACGCTTTAGTCTCGGCATAAGGCGGTACGCCATTGTATTTTTTAACAGCTCCCGGTCCAGCGTTATAGGCAGCGGAGGCTCGTTTAATATCACCCGCATATAGCGCTAGCAATTCGGCTAGGTATTTCGCACCACCCATAATATTTTCTGATGCATCAAAAGGGTTCCCAACCCCTAAATAACGGGCCGTCGCAGGCATAAGCTGCATAAGCCCTTGTGCGCCTTGATGCGATTTAGCTGTCACTTTGAACGAGGACTCGGCATGGATAATGGCCCGTATCAAAGCAGGATCAACATTATAGGTTTTAGCCGCCGCCGCAACGGATGATGAATAGGCTTTCGTATTAATGGGCGTGTTATACCAGTCCACTGTAGACGAAGGGTTACAGGCATAACATTCATATCGGATAGTTTCGTACTGAATACCTTTTTTCGGCTTTACGTTGGTAATAGTAAGAACACCATTGTCTTGCCGATACTTGTAAATAGATTCAGCCTTTGAAGCATTGGTTTTAATGGGTGTTTTTCGTTGGTTACTTGGGACGTTAGTGTACTCGACAACCCCATCAGCACGCACAATTTTACGTATCTCACCTGCGCTAGCCCAATTGCCCGCCGCCATTAAGTGCAATCCTATGACCCCAAACACAAAGGGCGCGGTCAGAATGCTTAGGTTATCCCCAACGCTCCACTTCATCCTTCTTCTAAAGCCCCCATACATTCAATCATTTACACGACAACCATTATAACCAATTATATCGGCCATATATTAATAAATTAGAGCCATTCCCCTTGTAATCCCCATTACGTCTAGCGAAAATGCGCGGCATCATTTACGCTAATAAAAAAATCGACTCCCCTATTTCATGCGTTACCTTGTATAAGGGAGCTTAAGGAGATCATCATGTTCGAAGCCTTGCGTGCACTGCCGGCTGACCCCATTTTAAAACTCATGGTTCAGTGTAGAAACGATCCAAACCCACTTAAAGTAGATTTGGGTGTGGGCGTCTACAAGAATGAGCAGGGGCACACACCTATTATGGCAGCGGTAAGAGAAGCCGAACAAAAAATGCTCTCATCACAAACCAGTAAGGTTTACATAGGGCCGGCCGGATCCGAACTATTTAACCACCATATTGCTGGCTTACTGTTAGGTTACGACCACCCTACCATTAAAGATAACCGCTTAGTTTCAGCTCAAACACCCGGTGGCTGTGGTGCTTTACGTGTAGCCGCGGAATTAATTAACCGCAGCGCTCCTTCAGCTACCATGTGGGTAAGTGACCCTACTTGGGCCAACCACGTTCCGACCTTTAGCGCTGCAGGCCTCACCACAGCAACCTACCCTTACTATGACAATGCAGCTAAAGAAATACGCTTTGATAGTATGCTAGCAACGTTAGAAGAAGCTAAAGAAGGAGACATTGTTCTATTACATGGTTGCTGTCACAACCCATGCGGCGCTGACCTAAACCAACAACAATGGCAAACAATAGCCGATCTTCTGCTACGTAAAAACCTGATTCCTTTCATTGACATCGCTTATCAAGGGTTAGGCGACGGCTTAGATGAAGACGCCTACGGTCTGCGCTTATTGGCTAACCAGTTGCCCGAAATGATTATCGCATCGTCGTGTTCTAAAAACTTTGGTTTGTATCGCGAGCGCACGGGTGCAGTTATGGTGATTTCAGCATCAGCTGACGCCTCAAAAGTTACCGCAAGCAACCTCATGAACGTTATTCGCAGTAACTACTCCATGCCACCAGCCCATGGCGCATCGATTGTAGAAACCATTTTAGACGACTCTTCGCTGACACAGATGTGGAAGCAAGAACTCAACGACGTCTGTGTTCGAATCAACGATATGCGTGCTCGGCTAAGCCAACAAATAGCAGCAACTGGCTGTCAAACTGACTTCAGCTTTATTCCAAAGCAAAAAGGCATGTTCTCATTTTTGGGCGTTACACCAGAGCAAGTACATCAGTTAAGGGACGATTATTCGATCTATATGGTAGATTCTAGCCGTATCAGTATTGCCGGTTTAAACCCGCACAATATTGATTATGTCGCAGAAGCCATTAGTTCAGTCGTTAAGCCTTAGTTATATTCCAACACCTGACAGTATGAGTGAACTCTATTAATTATCGCTTTCTAAAAGAAGGCGATAATTAAAGTGTATTTTTTTAGATACAAATAAGAAGACGCCGTCCTATTAAAACGCGAAAACTGTCACCATTTAAAATCAAATATTTACAATTGTTCATAATTGATTAAAAAAACAATTTTTAATGAACCCCGAATTAAAATTGTGTACTAATATAATATCGATTCATTACGATCAACGTAGTTAGGATTAAGTTTGCACAGGAGGTGCGGCATGTCCCCAAACTATATTTTAAAGAAGGTTGAAGCTTACGAGTCGTGGGCTCTGCCTGAATTCCATACCACCTCTGATATGCAGAGATGGCAATGGCTAGACCGAAAGCTAAACCAAGCATGTTGTATTCGATTGCGGATTACTTTAAAAAAACTTAAAGAATCAGCATAAAAAAGCGGGCCTAAAGCCCGCTTTTTTGTACACCACTTTTTACATTACTGGCTTAACTCAAGCAGCAATTTATTTAACCGAGCCACGTAAGAAGCTGGATCATCTAACTGACCGCCCGCCGCTAAATCAGCCTGATCAAAAATAACCAGAGCCAACTCACCAAAACGATCTTCGTCTACTTCTTGGTCCAATTTCTGAATTAATGGATGCTCAACATTAATTTCGAATACAGGTTTAGTATCAGGCAACTCTTGCCCTGCCGCCTGCATGATTTGGCGCATTTGCGCACCCATATCGTAGGCGTTAAGCACTAGGCAGGCAGGAGATTCGGTCAGGCGCGTAGTGACACGAACGTCAGATACTTTTTCGGTTAAGCGCTCTTTTAAGCGCTCAATTAAGCCTTCACTCTTCTTAGCCGCCTCTTCTTGAGCTTTTTTGTCTTCTTCACTAGCGGCATCGTCTAACTCTAACTCGCCTTTAGCAACGTCTTGGAAGGATGTACCTTCAAAATCGAAGATATGGCTCATCATCCATTCGTCGATACGCTCAGTTAGTAGAAGAACCTCAATACCTTTCTTACGGAAAATCTCAAGATGCGGGCTATTTTTAGCCGTGTTGTAGTTCTCAGCCGTTACATAGTAGATCTTCTTCTGACCTTCTTGCATACGGCCCACATAGTCTTCTAGTGAAACAGTAGGCTCTTTGCCTTCACTTTGTGTTGAAGCGAAGCGCAGAAGCTTAAGAATTTTCTCACGGTTTGTATAATCTTCAGCTGGGCCTTCTTTAAGCACACCGCCAAACTGCGACCAAAACTCAGCGTATTTTTCTGGCTCATTTTTACCCATTTTAGCCAGCATATCTAAAACGCGCTTAGTTAATGCCGTACGCAATTTATCGACATTAGGATCTTTTTGTAATATTTCACGCGATACGTTTAGGGAAAGGTTATTAGTATCAACAACACCCTTTATAAAACGCAAATATAACGGTAAGAATTGATCAGCCTGATCCATAATAAATACACGCTGAACATATAATTTCAAACCGCGTGGCGCTTCACGGTTCCACAGGTCGTAAGGCGCATGTTCAGGCACATACAACAAGCTTGTATATTCAAGATTACCCTCAACGCGGTTGTGTGCCCACGTTAGAGGCGTGTTGTAATCATGAGAGATGTGCTTATAAAATTCAGCATACTCTTCGTCTGTTACATCTGCTTTATTGCGAGTCCACAGCGCTGTTGCACTGTTAACTGTTTCGTCTTCTGGCTCTGCTACGGCTTTTTCTTCGCCGTCTTGCTCTTCACCTAAAGGCGCTTCTTTTTGCATTACAACAGGTAGAGCAATATGGTCTGAGTATTTGCGCACTAAGTTGCGTAAACGAGCACCATTGGCAAACTCTTCTTCACCTTCTTTTAGGTGTAAAACAATTTTTGTACCACGGCTTGGCTTATCGATACTTTCGATTGTGAACTCGCCTTCACCCTCAGAACTCCAATGCACACCTTCCGTGCTTGGCTGACCTGCACGACGTGTGAAAACATCTACTTTTTTAGCCACAATAAAAGCTGAGTAAAAGCCAACACCAAACTGACCAATCAATTGGCTATCTTTAGCCTGATCACCACTTAATTGGTTTAAGAAATTCGCTGTACCTGAGTTGGCAATCGTACCTAAATGCTCAATCACGTTATCACGTGACATACCAATACCGTTGTCTTCGATAGTGACGGTTTTAGCCGCTTCATCAAAGCTGACATGTATTTTTAGATCGCCATCATTTTCGTAAAGGTCGCCATTGGATAGCGCTTCATAACGAAGCTTTTCTGAAGCGTCCGATGCGTTCGAGATTAACTCGCGCAAAAAGATCTCTTTATTGGAATATAAAGAGTGGATCATAAGATTTAATAGTTGTTTGACTTCTGTTTGAAAGCCACGTGTTTCTTTCTGCGTTTCAGTGCTCATAATTTCCGTACCCTATCTCTTTCCGGAATGTTAATGACTTACACCGAAGATGGGGACATACGAACAAACTTCAAGGGCTATCGGAAATTAACCTGCAGAAAACCGTAAAAAATTACTTAGTGTCAGGCTCCACTGACATCATCAATGTTTTAAGAGTGGACGATTTGAACTCACGTCGATACAAGATATAGACAATTAAAGTGGACAGCCCCATAAACAAAATAGGGTTAATAAACCAGCCTAGCATCGCTTGGCTGAAGTAATAAGTCCGCAAACCATTGTTAAAATTATTAGCGGCTAAAGATGTCATTTTTGCTATGCGGGCAGCATTGGCTTGGCAGACTTGGGCAGAGACGCCATCCGCAGGACGCGGAACACCACCGATCATCACCGTGACGAAGCCGTACTGACGTAGGCTCCAGGTAAACTTAAAAAAGGCATAAACAAATAAAACAATCATCATGACTATTTTGATCTCCCACTCTTCCCGGGTTGCCTGAACAGCAAAGGGAATATCGGCAATCACATCAATAGCCTTATCAGTCGAGCCTAAAACCGTCATTAAGCCAGCTAAGATCAGCATGGTAGTCGACGCAAAAAACGAAACACTGCGCTCTAAGTTGGCAATACCCGCATTATCGGCGATACGGTTTTCGCGTTCATGTAGCTTCACCATCCATTCGTGACGATACATGTGAAGCACACTGGACAAGCACGGCGTGGTATACATCGCTTTTTTCGCATAAATCATGTAGCCGCGAAAACATAGAAAAAACCACAATAGCGCAACAAGATTCATAGCATTTTGTTGAAAAAAAACATTCACCAGCGACATGGCGTCATCCATATAAAGTCTAATATTGGCTATTGTAGAGCAAGCTTGTAGATTCTCAATGTATCTATCTGATATTAGAATATATTTATCGCTAACTAATACTTCCTGATGCTTCTTTAGAGGCCGATGGCATTAGGGGCAGCGTATGAATCACAGCGAGCAACAAATAAAGCAACAAAGCTAACTGTGGTACTTCAAAAGCACTCGCGACCATACCCACACCTAGATATCCGGACAACGCCCCCAGCATAATCACTGCATGTCGATTATGGTTCAGTAACTGTTTTAATAAGACCCATAAGCTAAACGCAATAAAAGCGGCAAAGGATAATACCCCAGCAATTCCCTGATCATGATAGATATTGACGATAAGGTTTTTAGCATGCCAATCTAAATGGTTATCACTGGTAATGAACCAAAAATCGTTGCCCGCCGAAAAGTTACCATTTTTCAGCAACGAACGACCCGACATGTCTAAAAGTTCAAGATCATCGAGCAGCATTCGAGTTTGCCCTGCCACTGATATACCTAACGTTTTAGGACGCATACTTACAGCGCTGTCGCGTAAAGGGACGGCTGGAAAGGCATCAATTAACACGGAGTAAGTCGCGCTCTTCCACTCATTACTAGGGGGCAGTTCGGTAGCTGTTTCTTGGCACCTAAATGAGTCATCTATCCACTTCTCGCACAGTGAGAAACGTAACAAAGCACGAGCTTCTGGGCTGCGGTACCGAAAATGATACTCGTAACGCTTACCCTGCTCTACCGATACATATTGATTGGTAAACAATGAACGACCTGCACTCAAAGCCAAGAATGTATTATCTTCATTCGTTATCAGGTCATGCATCGCATTGGGCATGTCTGTATTAATATTATCTAGCATAATAGAACGCGGTAACGTCCCAGGTCCGTTTCCAAAGGCATACGACATAGCCGAACCATTAACTAGATTCGCAACTCTAGCCCATTGATTAACACGTGTGTCCTTATCTTGAGTGGCTATCGACAGTCTTTGAGTCAAAAACGAATCAAAAACAAACGGGATGGCCACCCAACTAGCGGCCAAGCTAAATACCAATACAGATATGCCTGCCACCCAGCGAACAGAAACATGCTTCCTCACCGCCAACATGTAGCTAGCTAACATTACACAGCCAACTAGGCTAGCAACCAAATAAGGCCCACGGGAATAGGTCACAAACACACCATACAAGGCCACCAATAACACACATAAGGCCAGCAAGCGCATTCTATGACCGGCACGGGTTATAAATGGATATAAAAGGAACGGAATGGTAGTGATTAAAAAAATATCGATATGGCCGCCACCCGTATGCATGGTAACAAAGCTCCCACGCACACGATGCATCACTGTTTCAAAATCAAATAATCCCGTAAATAAATAACGCTCAGCTATTACCGCTAACAACAAACCAGCAAGACCAAGTAGCACGCCTTGTGTGAAGCGCAAAAAACTCTTTTGATTATGTTTAAAAAAGAACGCAATCACAGGTAACAACAGCACAAACCATATCCATGCTTTACTCAAACGAACTGCATTAACCGGACTGTAAAAAGAAGTAGTCGCGTTATTATCCCATAGAGTGTGCCCCCAGAGAGCATGAACCACACTAACCACATAAACGAGACTCGTAATAATAACCAGCAACCATAATGGTCTATTTTTACGCACAATATTTACATCATAGTGACCTGCTAAGTATTGACTACCGAGGGTTAGCAAAATAATAAAGTCTAGCTCAGTCAAAAAGAACCGGCCCGACATAGGGTACCAATCCAACAAGGGGATCCCCGCCGGAATAACCACCAAAGCCATCATCGGAGAGCGCTGTAAAACCGCGATATATGCCAACCCAAAGAGGCATAATAAAACAGGTGATATGGGATAATTGATACAGTAAATACCTGCAGCTCCCCACGCCACCATAGCAAAGCTAATTCGCCCTAAACTCGCCTGACTAAAATTAGGAATGTAAGCACGCCACCCAGAAATCACCGAGTTGTTGGCAAAGTGATAGGGATCTTCATGGGTAGATGACGTCTCTCTCGTTAAAGTACGCCCTGTAAACTGGAACACTTTAGAATCTACACGGTAAACACTGCGATACATGAGCTCCAAAAAGCCATATATAAAGGGAATTGCCATTGCGATAATTAAAATGTTTGTTAAGTCAGGTCGCAAACTCGCCCAAAGTAAACCACCGACTTCAACCCCTAACGCTAACAATGCCCCCAACCACATACGTTTTGGAAGACGTTTCCATTGCCGGGTAGGGATTAACAGATGGTTCGCTATTGCCGTTTTATCAATACTCCACCAAAACAAAGTCAATGGACTAATCAGGGCAACTTGCAGCAATGCACTTTTAAACGCAGCCATCTCAGTTGTGAAATAGTGATAATAGAAAGGAATAAAGGACATTTCGGACATAATGTGAGCGATAGCAGGCAAATCAAACGCAGGCATTAATGACCAGCCCTTTATAAAAAGAGCCAATGCCATATAAGCAGGCCATACAAAGGGAAAGCGATCACGATAAATACGAAGACAATCTAAAAATGTTTGATGCGTCAGCAAGCCAGCTAGATGCAAACCGACATAAACACCACCCGTTTTAACTAACGCGGACGTTAACGTACTGTTCCCTGAATACTCAAAAAACTGTAACACTTCAATAAAAGCAAAGAGCAAAAAGGCCAATAAAACAATTTGGCCGCGAGCAAAACGCTTAGCAATATTTGTATGGTAAGTAACAAAACCCAACGCAGTTGCGATTGAAAACTCAAGGCACCCGATCAACACCTCACGAGCCGACATACCAAAAGAATCGCCACTGCTGAATGTCCCCAACAGCGGCATCCCCCTTTGTTGAATAGCCTGTTTAATTTCGCCAGCAGAGATGAAGAAGTCAAACGGTAACAAAGAGTAGCCCAATACCGCTAAGGCAAAAAACAGTAACAAGCTATCACATGATATGCGCCCTTTGAGCAATAAACGTTGGATACCCTGACTCAGCCAACTGCCCCAAAAAGCCCAAACGAGCGCCCCAGTAATGATACCTACAGACTCAGAAATAATGTCGTTTTTAGATACGGTTCGCGGGGCAACATAAACCTGAATAAATTCAACAAGCACACTCAATGCCACCATGGCTGCTAATGCAATAATAACTTGAGCCCGTTTAAACCTAAAACGTCCGTCCGGTGCTAATACAGCCATCCAAAATAGACTAACCGGGATATATATGATGGCGTTAGCTAATAAATCCGCACGCGAGGAGGCGCCTAACTGTAGGTATCGAATATCAGAAAAAAGCGCTAAGGCTTCTGCAAATGAGTGTGGACGAAGAACAAAAGGAACTAAGCTGCCGTAAACAACAAATAAGGTTGATGCCAACGCAAAAACCAAAAATAACGGACGTAACTTAACGGGTATATCCCTCATGGGAGCCATCCAAAATCCTTTTAATCGTAAACCCTTTCATCGCTAGTTATACAGCGCTTAATCCTAAGCGTAAATCCTAACATGATTTATCTAAGCCCGAATGACTCACTTATTTTATTAAAGGCTTTAATTCATCTTGAATTATTAATGATAATTATTATCATTAGGCTTAATCTTATCATAACAGCAGTGAAACAGGCGGCTAAATGTCTACCCTCCATTTGAAAAACTTAGCGGCCATGTATCAGCAGCATCAGCCGTGGTTGCTAAACTTGTTTCGGTTTAAGTTGGGTAATTGCGACGACGCCGCCGATTTAGCGCAGGATGCTTTTCTGCGGTTGCTCAAACGTCCCATCAACTTTGACAGTTACACAGCAGCTCAGTCTTATTTAAGCAAAATGGCTAACGGGATGTGTATTGATTACTGGCGTCATGAACAAATCAAACAAGTATGGTTAGAGACGTTAGCTGCTCGCCCTCACGCTACCGTCCCTTCCCCGGAGCAACAAGCTGTACTGTTAGAGCTGATGATAGACGTCGATTGTATGCTGCGAGAGCTTTCAAGCAATGCTCGTACAGCATTCTTGTTATCCCAGCTCGACGGTCTTACCTATGCAGAAATTGCAGCCGTAATACATGTTTCTGAACGCATGGTAAAAAAGTATATGGCAGAGGCCATGCTAAAGTGCCTTATATTTAAAGCTCAGCTCGATACGGCTACCACCGAACCATGAAGCCACCCGAATCTTATAAGATCCTCAATGAAGCCGCCGTCTGGTACAGCATACTTAACTCAGACAAAACAACAACACACGATCAGGAACAGTGGGCACAATGGCTCAATCAAGACCCAGACCACCGAGCAGCTTGGCAACAAGTTGAGTCGATCACTGACAGCCTATCGTCGTTGCGCAGTTTCGATACGCCAAACGAACTCGGCATCTCTCAACAACTGATAAACGCCAACCATTTCGATATCGCAGCTAATAAAACAAAAACCACTCGCCGGAGTATTGTGAAGGGGTTAGCGTCACTCCCCTTTATTGCTGGCGCATGGCAAGCACATGAAATGGGGCTTATCAACGAATGGACTTTGCCCTATCGCAGCGATTTCAGTAACAGCCAACGCAAAGCAATTAACTATCAAATGGCAGACGGAACACGAATAACACTAGCCATTAAAAGCGGAATAAAATGGTCACACTCCCCTAGTGAAAGCCATATCACGCTGCTTGCTGGAGACTTAGCCATTCAACAGGCAGCCTCAAGTGTCCCTGCAACAATTATGATGAAGAACCACGCTATTAAATTACAGCATACACACCTAGTGATTCGCCAATCACCAGATATTCAATCTCAAGACAACACTACCAGTGTGGCTGTTATTAACGGCAGCGCCGATATCTGCCGGCACAATGATAAGGCTAGTTTAGTGCTAGACACTGGACAAAAAGTGCTCTGTTCGAGAACCGCATTTAGCTCGATCCAGGAAGTATCGCCGATAGATTTAGCGTGGACTAACAACATTCTACAAGCAACCAACATGACACTAGAGCATTGGGCATCGGTGATTAACCAACACCACTCAAGCTACGTAAACTGTCACCCCTCTATAAAACAACTGTTAGTGATGGGCAGCTTCCCGCTTGATAACACTCCACTGGCATTGAGCATGCTACAAAACGTTTTACCCGTTCAAATAAGACACCTAACCCCTTTGTGGACCCTCATAGAGCCTGTCGCCTAAAAACATGTATAGCAGGGTTCCCTTTTTCTCATTTGGTTCGATTTATAAATAACACAAGCAGTTAGGTATGAGCTGTTTTGCTGTTTACACACCCCTAAACATATTATTTGAATCCCAAATGAGCGCTATTGACTATGACTTTCGATGTTAAAAAACAACTCTTTCGTAAGAAGAAACTACCGGCTCAATGCTTAGCGGTAGGCATATCTATTACCGCGATATCCATCAGTAGCTTGCCCATATCAACCAATGTACACGCTGCGCAACCCAACGCTTATGAGTTAAACATAAAGCAAGGTGATTTAGCGTCACAATTAAATCATTTAGCGGCTGCAACACACATCTATCTAGCCGCTGATGGCTCATTACTTCGCGGCAAGCAAGGGAAGCCAATCCAAGGCGTATATACACCTCAAGCGGCTCTTGATGCACTATTGCATGATTCTGGACTAGCGGCTATTCGAAACGCAGACGGCAGTTACACGCTGATGAAAGAGCAAGTATTAATTCCATCTTCGGCAACCACTTGGCAGATGGATAACATTACTGTAACCGGCGAAAAAGTTAATCGTTCCTTAAGTGAAACCGTATCATCTGTCTCCGTAATAACGGGCGACCAGCTTCAAGAAAACCATTACAAAGAAGTAAATGAAGTGATTGAACGTGTGCCTAACGTAATTCAACATCCGTTTGGTGTACCTAATATCCGAGGTGTTGATGGTGCGGGGGCTGCACAGGGCGTATTTAGCTTTATATCAGGAGGCAGACCGCGCGTAAGCACATCAGTTGATGGCTTATCCGAATCATGGACTGGCGTTCGTTATATCAACACAGGCTTGTGGGATACGAAACAAGTCGAAGTCTTACGTGGGCCACAATCCACTACGCAAGGCCGCAACACCCTAGGCGGTGCCATAGTTGTCACGACTAATGATCCTGATTATGAGTGGCAAGGCAAAGTACGCACAGGCTATGAAAACCAAGATGGAAAATACCAAATTGCAGCCGTTATTTCAGGCCCATTAATTGAAGATGAGCTAGCTGTTCGTATTGCTGCTGAACGCTTATCAGGTGACAGCTTCATCAACTACCACTTATCAGAAAGTGAATGGCCTAAAGACCCAAATGAATCAACCTCTCAGAGCATCCGCGCCAAACTGTTATGGGAACCTTTAGCCATCCCCGAGCTATCCGCAAAACTGACACTAACCCAACGAAATGCTGATGGTGAATATTTAAACTACATCAACGGTCCTGATTTCAGTGACTATAACTTTGATGGCGACAATAACAACACACGCCTTCAAAACTCCGAAGAAACAGGGCTAAGTTTAGATATTCAATATCTACTGAATGATGATTTGACAGCTCATCTTTTACTCGGTCACCAACGCTACCAATCAGAGTTTACTCAATACCCAAGCTTGTTTTACATGGATTTAGAAGAAAACAGCACCACTTTTGAATCACGCCTTACCTACGAGCCTGCTGAGGGCTTACTCTCGGGTGTAGTTGGGCTTTACTACTATACAAAAAATGAAGACATTCTAATCTACGATGGCGGTTTCGACGGAACCGATAAGATAACGACCGTTGCACTTTTTGGTGAAACCACGCTGAGTCTCAGTGATAAATTAGACCTCATTGCCGGCGGGCGTCTAGAACGTGAGCATCAAACCAGGGACATAGTGGCTTGGCCTGGTACCGCATGGCAAGGCGAGGTAGATTTAGACCATGCAAAAAATATCTTCTTACCTAAAATTGGTCTCGCTTACCACCTATCAGCTAACTCGACCTTGAGCCTAACGGCGCGTCGCGGATACAACGCCGGTGGCGGAGCATTAGACTGGGATGATAGTGAGTTTTATACGTTTGATGAAGAACGGGTAACAACCTACGAAGCTGGCATACGCTCAGCTTTACTGGATAACCGACTCAACCTCAGTGCCAGCGTATTTTATAATCAATTCGACGGTTACCTCGCTTACGTTGCTCCACGTTTTACTAATTTATCCAAAGCAGAAAGTTATGGCCTTGAATTGGAAGCTAATGCGCAACCTACTCCAAGTTTGCGTGTATTTGGCTCCTTGGGCTGGCTAAATAGCAAGATCACTGACACCAAGTCTGGATATGAAAGCCTCCAAGGTAACGAATTTGGGTATGCACCCAACCTAACTGCCAATTTGGGTTTTGATCATGATATACACGCTAAGTGGTCGTGGGGTGCCAACGCGCACTTTGTAGATGGGTATTATTCAGATGCATCAAATACAGAAGAAACAGAAGTTGATGGCTACACAACCGTAAACCTCCACACAGCTTACAAGATCAACCCTGATCTGACGCTCAGTGGCTATGTAAACAACTTAACCAATGAAGAGGTTATATACCGTGTAACTACCAACGGCCAAGCCAACATAGGAGCTCCACGCACACTCGGCGTCACGCTTGATTATCAATTTTAACGCTTAATCAGGGCACAACCGTGCCCTAATCATTAATAATCCGAGCCAAACCTATGTCAATAAAACACGCTAGCTTAACAGGCGCTCTTCTCACCTGCCTGTTTACATCAACCGCTTGGTCTAGCGACTCACAAGGCCCATTACATATTGAAAAATCAATCAACGACACAGCTCCGGCAACGATTTCAATCGTGCTGCACAAAGATGAATACATAACAGGAAAATTTAAGACTACACATGAGAAGTCATCGCTAAGTCTTTGGAAAGATGGAAAAAAATTAAAGCTTCTATCAATGAACGGCCTTGAACGTTTTAGCTTTGTGAGCCATGAGCAAGGGAAGTATACATTTACAGTAACTGCATCTGATGATGACAAATTTACACTGACTATAGCAAAGCCAGAAAGCGCTTACCAAACCACGCAAACCCAACTAGTAAGCCTAGCAGAACCTTCCAGCCCATTAGTAAAAACGGCGCTGCAAACATACCAAAACACACAATCCACCCAGTCATTTTGGCAAACACTGTCTCGACAAGGCACACCTTTAATCGAGCCTATAGATGACAACCAATCTTTAGTAACCTTTTTTTGGAAAGGAGCACAACGTAACGTGCGCATCTTAGGAGCGCCCTCATCTGACCACGATCCACTCTACCGTTTGGGCAATTCAGACATCTGGTTTCGTAGTTATGTGCTGCCAAACGATACCCGTCTATCCTATCAAATGGCCCCTGATGTACCTGAGCTACCCAAGCAACATCCAGAACACCGTGTTTCAATATTAAGCACGGCCCAAAAAGACCCGCTCAACCCCCACATTATGGAAATTTATGACTCAAACAAACCATCTGATCAATTTTCTCAACTGTCCGCATTGTCACTACCGCAAGCAAAACAGTCGCCCTGGTTAACGGAACAAAGTGCAACTAAAGGACAATTAACGCACACAACCTTCTACAGTGAGCTTCTTGATAACACACGCAAGATAACAATCTACCAACCTGCAGGGTTTGACCAGCTAACAAGAAACAACGTTCAGACCACTTTTCCCTTAGCGATTTTTTTTGATGGTCAAGCCTATCAACACAAAATTCCAACACCGCGAATTCTAGACAACCTAATCAATGCCAAACAAATCCCTCCCACTCTTGCGGTATTTATTGACAACCCAAGCCGTGAAACCCGGTCAAGCGAGCTTCCTTGCAACCCTATCTTTGCAAAAGCATTAGCCAAAGAGTTGTTACCATGGATAACACAGCAAACCAAGTATAGCTTTGCTCCTGAGACCACACTGTTATCAGGGTCCAGTTATGGAGGTTTAGCTTCTGCCTGCACTGCTTTTGCATATCCTGATAACTTTGGTCTTGTCCTAAGCCAATCTGGCTCATTTTGGTGGGCACCGGTAGACGAACCGCCAGAGTGGCTAACGCGTCAGATTGAACATTTACCGACCAAACCTATTCGTTTTTATATCAATGCTGGTGTATTTGAAACGGGGCGCGGCACTATTGATATCTTAGAGAGCAATCGGCATTTGCATAACCTGCTACAAACGAAGGGCTACACAGCAACATACGAGGAATATTCAGGCGGCCATGATTATTATCAGTGGCGTAATAACCTAGCAAAAGGCTTAATTTCATTACTGGGCAAGAAACCGAGCGATTAACCATCAAACAACCCAAAAATGCTCGGTACTAAGTACCGAGCATTTATACAGTAACGATGGTCCCTTAATCGGTCACTCATTAAAACCATTTAGAAAATAGGTTCGATAACCAAGACCAGAAGTGCGTTTGACGTGGTGACTCAACACGAACCGTTTTAGTGACCTGCGTCGTTGCGCCTTGATCATCAACTACCGTCAATGTCACATCATAATCACCCGCAACACGATAGTTTACATGTGCACGTCGTCCCTTCGCCGTTTGCCCATTACCTAAGTCCCAACGATAGCTAACCACTTTTCCGTCTTCATCTTGTGCCCACGCTTTAAAATTAACGCGACCATTGCGGTTTGCTTTAAAAGTAAAATCCGCTTCAGGGGCTGTATTTAGCGTGGACAACGCCAACTCGACAATCACAGGATCGTGATCTGATGAGCGATAAGGATCAGCAGAGTAATAATCACTTACTTGGTCACTGGTTTTATACTCTTCGTTATAGTCTAACGCGCGTGGTTCATCGGTATTTATATGCCAAGCCGTCATGTTTACAGCGGATGATTGAAGTGCAGCATTAGCTAGAGCATGATCTAATTGACCGGTTTCACCGTCATAAACATACGTATAAAAATCTTGAATGTTTAGCGTATCAGCCAGGTTGTTATAACCAAATTCTGCGAGCGCCGTTATTGGATCTTCTTTTGCGTAGCTGTTCAAATCACCAATAATCAAAGACCCCTGCTCTTCACCATAGGTGTTATTTAACCATTCACCAAGCGCTTTAGCAGCCCTAGTCCGAGTGAGATTACAGTTACCTTGACCATCCCCAAGATCAGGATCGTTTAAAGCCTCGCAGTCTGAGCCTTTAGATTTAAAATGGTTCACCGCAACCACAAGACTACCTTCATCAGGCAGAACCCCAAACTGCTGAGTAAGCACAGGACGGTTTTTAGTCGTATCAAATAATACCGTGCCGGAATCATCTAATGGAGAATTAGCTTCATCCAAGACAATAGCCGGTCCAGACAATGACACTCGAGCTGGCTTATAAATCAACCCCACAGCAATATCATCATCGCCTAAGAGCTCACGACCTGGGGAAACAAACGCATAGGTTCCTTCGCCCATGTGAGCATTCAGAGCCGCAACCAATGACGCAATGGCTGATTGCTCACCATAACCGTCATTTTCGATTTCCATCAAGCCAACAATATCAGCGTCGATACGGCTGATCGCCGATACAATCTTAGCCTGTTGTTTAATAAATTCTTCTACCGTGCTGGCCCCGCGTGCTGTAGGAAAACCAGAATCTGCATTTTCACCCGTCAAACCATCACCGTTGAAGTAGTTCAACACGTTGAACGATGCGACTGTGACATTACCTTGATGCAACAACTCAGGATATTCAGTTCGCGGGTTTGTCGGCTCAAATACCGGCTCAACAGCGGGCATTACTTTCCACTCACTGTAACTGTAATCTAGCACCCCAATAAGCCCTGAGACGGAGTCGCCTACTCTAACTGTGTTATCAGCAGCTAAGCCCGGTGATGGATAAACGACATGGGCTGGGTTTTGAGTGTTGGAAGCATCATCGATCAGTATCTGGTCTAAGTCATTCGCCAAACTCATTGCTACTGCGTCATTCCCTGGCGTGGCAACCTGAGTTGGAATGAAGGCACGCTTGCTACCTAAGGTAAGCATGCCGTAGCGAGCTAGATTATAGGTTTCGTTAACAACCAAGCTTTGTTCAAAAGCCAATTGCATCCCTTCCCACTGTTCCCACTCTTCACTGGATGACACAGGCAGAGAAACTAACGCTGGGCTGGGCAGAAATTGATCCGTTGCACAAACTTCAAACGCTTGGACATTGGTGAGTTGTGTCTTGTTGTAATACTCACCTACTGTGCCTTGTAAACGGACACGATCACCAACAGCAACATCCACATCAGTTGTGGCATTAGCAGAATAGATGAATAAGCCTTCAGACGTGGAGGCATTCGCATCAACTTCATTGTCAGCCATCTGAACAAAAAAGCCACCTAGGTCAGGGGCTAAGAAGGTAACTATAGCCTCAACTTGAACGGGTTGGTCAACCAGTGCTGAAACATCGCTGCTACCTTGAATGGTATGGATTGGGGTTGCTTCAACACCACACACTAAGGAACTATCACCCGTGTCTGGCTCCCCTACAGTATCATCGGTACCAAATTGGCCTAAATGATCGCTGTTATCCTGTTCGTATTCGTCCCACTCCACAGACGGATAAAATGCATCATCAGCAACGGTATCACCGGCTTGGATACCGTCAGCGCGTCGCAACGTGTTGTTTTGTGTAGATGCGACGCCGTCACTCCATTGGCTACCAGGATCAACACCTAGCTGGCCAATGCTATCGATTACTTGCTCACCATTTTCCAGAATAATAGCGTCATCGCCATTAAACCAGCTGGCCGAGTTAGTGAGGTTGATGTAAGGCATACCTGCAAACACAGCGTCAGCATGGCTGATAACAAACGTGCTGTTAGGTTCGATTGTATGACCGCTTAGATCAATAGTCGTCCCTGCGGAAGTACTGCCATTAAAGTAAAACTTTAGCGCATATCCATCTAAGTTTTGAGCTTGTCCGGAGTTATTGTACAGCTCGATCGCTTTGTTATTTCCGCTTCCTTCAATGTACTCAGAAATAAACACATTAGCTGAGACCGATGAAGATATAATTGAAGCGATTATCGCGGGTAGCATGCGAAGTTTCATGTTTTATCCTTTTGTATATCGATAGAGTTTATCGACAAGAGAATAAAAACTTTGTGGGTCATTCCCATTAATAAACCGTGTCTAATCAGTTACAACCGCATGACAATCGCGCCAGCCACGTATAGCGAAAACTAAGAGCTGCAGCTCAAACAAATACCGCCTGCCCACTCCGGCGGCTTGGCGGCATAGCGCTCATATTCATCTTTCTCTACAAATGGGTTTCTCAAGACAGCCAATAGCGTATTCACTAATCGATAGTCGCCTTGATGAGCTTCTCGTATGGCTTCTTCAGCCATGTAATTACGTAACAAGTAAACCGGGTTTACCGATTGCATTTGCCGCTGCCTTAAGAGAGCGCTCGTCGCTTCGTTATCTATCCGGTTACTGTATGCGGATAACCAGCCCGTTAGCGCACTTGGATCAGCCGCGTGTAATAAACAAGCTTGAATAGTGGCGTCATCCTCGGGGTTTAAACGGGACAAATCACGCAAAAAACGATTTTGATCCACATGATGAGCTGCACATAAACTATTAAGTTGATCTATCAATGATTTATCAGCGGTTTCTTCACTCAGCAACCCTAAACGATGACGCATTAATCCATAATAAAAACGATCATATAACGTTCCGCACTCATCCAACGCTTCTATTAAACCTTCTTTAGGTACCAAACCGACCAATGACTGAGCCAGACAAGAAAGGTTCCACCCCATAATATTAGGTTGGTTTTTAAAAGCATAACGCCCTTGTTCATCAGTATGGCTACTCACAAAATTGGGATCATAGGTGTCCATAAAGGTATAGGGGCCATAATCAAACGTTTCTCCCAGAATAGACATGTTGTCCGTATTCATTACGCCATGTACAAAACCGTAGGCTTGCCATTTTGCAACCATGGATAAGGAACGGTCTCGGATCTCATGGAACATCGCAAGGTAAGGGTTTGATGCCTGCTTGCACACAGGGTAAAAACGATCGAGGCAATAATCAGCCAGTATTTTAAGGTCATCTTCCATTCGACGATGATAAAAATGCTCAAAGTGTCCAAAGCGAATGTGACACTGGCTAACTCGTAGTACTTGTGCGCAAGGCTCCATGCCTTCTCGCATCGTATAGGTTTCGCTGCCAACCAACGATAACGCTTGAGTGGTAGGAATACCTAAGCCAGTCATGGCTGCACTGACTAAGTATTCGCGAATGCTCGATCTCAATACAGCCTTACCATCCCCCATGCGAGAAAATGCAGTTTTACCCGCTCCCTTTAAATGCAAATCCCAGCGCTCATTTTGGCTATTAATCACTTCACCTAGCAACAAACCGCGCCCATCACCTAAATCGGGATTATAATAACCAAACTGATGGCCAGCGTATTTCATGGCAAGTGGCTCACTGCCCTCAAGTAACTCCCCGCCACCAAAATACTGAGCGAGTTGAGACGGGTTTATTTCACACGGATTTAAGTCAAGTAATTCAGCAACCGCTGGGTTAAAGCTTATCAAATGTGCATTTTTCAGCCCGACTGGGTTAACTCGGTGATAAAAATGTTCGGGGAGTTGAACATAACTATTGTCGAAGGTTAGTTTACTTAGTGGCTTATACACAGGTGACATACGTGGGTCCTAGAGGCTTTAACGCTGAGATATTATCCTACCAAAGCGCTCAACTATATTCAGTAAAATGATAGCCTAGCCCATCAAAGGCGCGCTCTAATGTAGTTAGGCTTGTTAAATGCTTATGATAACCCCATGATCTTATGTACGATTTACAATAAACTCTGGCTTTACAATGCGTATACGCAATCTTGTTAGGTAACCTATGTACCTCGAACTATTCGATATATTTTTATTAACCTTGGTTATCGCTGCCGTGGCTTTTTGGTGGTCCTCGCTTAAACATCGAGACCTAGCCCTGCGTACAGCACGGGCTAGCTGTAAGCAAATGGGGCTTCAGCTTTTGGACGAGAGCGTAGGGTTAAAAAAATTACGTTTACAACGTGATACTGATGGTATGGTAAAGCTACTCCGTTGTTATAGCTTTGAATTTGCCTCCACAGGAGATGAACGCTACATCGGCGAAATAGACATGCTAGGAAAGCGCATTACCCGCCAGTTCCACCAACCACACCGTGTGTTGGATATTCATTAACTTTTAACTGGCCACTTATGACGATGAACCCTCTATTACTCGATAACCAATTATGTTTCTCCCTTTACTCAACGTCTCTGGCAGTCACACAAATCTACAAGCCCTTATTAGAGCCGTTAGGGCTAACCTATCCTCAGTATTTGATCATGCTAATTCTGTGGGAAAAAGAAGGGCTTGGTCTAAAAGACATTTGTGAGCGCTTGTCACAAAAACCCGGAGCATTAACGCCTGTCATTAAACGCATGGAAAAAGATGGCTTAGTCCTTCGTCAGAAGAATGCCGAGGACGAACGGCAGCTTGAAATTTATTTAACTGACCATGGTAGGTCATTAAAAACAGAAGCATTAGCCGTTAATGCTTGCCTTGTATCGTCATGTAACTTGAGCTTAGACGATCTAAATGAGCTAAAAACGCGCCTAGATCAACTCCGTTCCCAACTCAACAGCATCAACCCAACCGATTAACCGAAAGCACCTGACAAGCACTGCCTTTTATTTTAGTTATTGCAATAACTAATTTATCAGGTAAGATTCAAAGCCTCGATGTTATTCACTACCACACAACAATAGTTATCGCGATAACTAAGGAGCAATATTATGCAAGCGATCTACACGGCAGAAGTTACTACAACCGGCGGCCGCGAAGGCCAGTCTACATCTTCCGACAACAAATTAGATATCACGCTATCAACTCCTAAAGCACTGGGTGGAGATGACGGCGCAGGCACTAACCCCGAACAATTATTTGCAGCGGGATATTCAGCCTGCTTTATAGGTGCGATGAAATTTGTTGCCGCTGAAGACAAAACTAAGTTACCCAAAGATTTATCCGTCAACGCCCTAGTGGGTATTGGCGAAAACCCTAAAGGCGTTGGCTTTGCCGTGAGTGTTACGCTTAATATCAGCCTGCCAAATATGGATAAAGCCGTCGCTGAATCTTTGGTAGATAAAGCTCATCAGGTATGCCCTTATTCTAACGCCACTCGCGGGAATGTGGATGTCACGCTTAACCTTGTCTAGCCATAAGGTTTAACAAAAGCCTAGGTTTATAATTCCTAGGCTTTTTTATTTAATAAACAACTAATTAGGCGTTACTTCCGCAAATACCTCCTTAGCTACAAACATACCATTTAGGGCAGCAGGAAAACCGGCATAGACAGACATTTGTAAGATAGCCTCGACAATTTCTTCTCGGGTACAGCCTACATTTAGCGCACCATGAATATGAACGTTTAATTGAGGTTGGCAATTACCCAGCGCGGTTAGCGCTGCAACGGTGATTAACTCGCGAGTTTTTAAATCCAAGCCTTCTCTTTGATAGATATCACCGAAGGGATACTCTATTACATAGCGCGCAAGATCAGGGCAAATACCCGCTAAACTATCAATAACCTTGTGCCCTGCTTGGCCATCTATCTCGGTTAGTTTTGCCAGCCCTTGTTGGTAACGCAGCGATACCCCATCCTTAGCAATCACTGATTTATTCGATGTATATGACATTTTGCCTCCTAGCCGTTTGATAAATATCTAACAACTAGGCTACAGCTTTGAGTTAACTCTAAGTCAAGCGCCAATCATCGAACACCCCAACATTTAATGGTCCAGACGTTCAGCATACCATGCCAGCTTCTGCTCTAATGCCAAGAGGTTTTGTTGATCATCTTTGATTTTTTGGGCTAAGAATTCGGCATGCGATGCTAATAATCGTTGACGTAAAGCCAATGTTGCATCCCCTTCGCTACGCAACACAGCGTATTCTTTAATTCCTTTAAGCGGCATACCGGTTTGTTTTAGCCGCTTGATAAAAGCAACCCACTCTATATCTTTTTGTGAAAATTGGCGGTGACCGCTGCTATCTCGACTAACAGGAGTCAGCAAATCAATTTTCTCGTAGTAGCGAAGTGTATGGGCAGAGAGCCCCGTCACCTCAGCAAACTGCCCAATATTCATCCCAAGCCCCTTGGTGACTCATTATTTATGAGACTGACTCACCGCAATTAGGCTCTATCTCTAGGCCCTAAGAAAAACCAAAGCACCAAGCCCAACACAGGCATAAGCAGAATTAATACCGTCCACAATACTTTAGTTCCCGTACTAGCTGGGCTTTGTATCACCCGAATGATGGCCCAAATATCAAGGACAAAAATAATAAAACCCAACAGCCCGCTAATTTGTATACTCATCTAATTAATTCCCTTTAGGACTTTGTTTATTCGAGGTTGGTCATACCGCTACCCTGTGTGCGCTATGACAACGAAATTGCTGATACCGTTCCCGTAGAAAACTAAACCGGTTTAGGACCCGCCTTACAGCACTGTTTTGCACGAGACTTGATCAATTCACCTAAATTACGTGTAAGAGGTCCTGCATAATCTGCACCGCTGTACATTAAATACAATTGCTCAGTTCGCTCACCTCCCACCTCCAATGGCAAGGGTTTCAACGTACCTTGATCTAACTGATCTTTAATTTTCAATTCTGGCAGCCATGCATAGCCCAAGCCGGCGACTGCCGAACTAATCGACAAACCCACGTGGCTCACACTCATACGTTTTTGCGCGCCTAACCAGCCTCGGTCTAGATCCGCCTTGCCAGAGTCCATCACAACGAGTTGGCGATGCAATCGCAAATCTTGCACACTAATTTCTCGTCCCAAATGATGTAAAGGATGTGAAGGCGCCGCAACAGCCGTAAACCCAACGATCATGAGCGGATCACCCATAAACCCTGGTGGCGCTCTACCGCCAATGACAATATCAGCCGAACGCGTCAACAATGCCTCTTCACTGCCACTGAGCACTGTTTCTTTCAGTTCAATACGCACATTAGGATGCTCATCGCTGAACTCTTTTAAAATATCGAGCATTAGCCATTGTGGAAACAAGGCATCCATAGCGATATGAACTTCAGGCTCCCAACCTGCTGCAAACTGACCTGCCACTGACTCTATTTGTTCAGCATCTTTTACTAGTACCGTAGCACGACGGTACAAGGTTTCCCCTGCGGGTGTGAGGCTTGCTTTGCGGCCGGCTAATGTAAAAACGCGAACCCCTAATTGTGTTTCTAATTTTTGAATCGCATAACTCACCGTCGATTGGCTTTTATTAAGATGCTCTGCCGCAGCAGCATAACCACCTTGCTCAACAACCGCTATTAGTGCTGACCACTGCTCTAAAGAGACCTGCATACCGCTCCTTATATATAAAAAATTTAGATACCTAATTGCGACATTAAGGTAACCAAAAGAAACAAAGCACAAAACTAGATCTAAATTTTAGATCAAAAAGCACTATTTATCCTAGTTAACAACCTTATTTATCAATATATACTAAACCCAAATCGAATTCTTCACCACCCAACAGGAGATTTACATGGCTACGTTGTTATATATTCAAAGCAGTATTTTTCAGGAAAATGGCCAATCAAGCCAACTTGCTTCTCGCTTTATCGATACATTACAAACCAAGCAACCGGATATAAATGTAATCACTCGCGATGTTGTTGCCGATAATCTACCACACATCGACGCAGCAATTGCTGGTGCTTTTTTTACACCCGAAGCTGACCGTAGTAACGAGCAGCAAGCGATCGTTGAACGCTCCGACAACCTAATCGCCGAAGTAAAAAAAGCCGATTACATCGTCATAGGCCTGCCTATGTATAACTTCGGTATTCCATCTCAACTTAAAGCTTATTTCGATCAAATTGCGCGTGCAGGTATCACCTTTAAGTACACAGAAAACGGCGCCGTTGGTCTCATTGAAGATAAGCCTGTTTATCTCCTGACAACCCGCGGTGGTGTTCATAAAGATAACGGCGATTTCGAAGTGCCTTATGTTAAAGAATATTTAAGCTTTTTAGGGCTAACGAGTGTTGAAACTATTTATGCCGAAGGCTTAAACATGGGCGAAGAAATAGCAGATAAAGCGCGTGATGCAGCCACGAACGCTGTCATTGCAGCCGCTTCACAATTGTAAACTTGGCTCGCCTTAATCGGTCAGGTATATAGCGTTCAGCTTCAAAGGTATAAGTAGTAATTAGCGAGGTGAAATCATGGGATTATTAGTTAACGGTCAGTGGAAAGACCAATGGTACGACACTGATTCAACTAATGGGAAGTTTGTCCGTGATGACTCTCGCTTTCGCCATTGGCTGACTCCCAACGGCGAAGCAGGCCCTGACGGTCAACAGGGCTTTAAAGCCGAGGCAGGCCGTTATCATCTCTATGTGTCTCTAGCGTGTCCGTGGGCGCACCGCACACTCATTGCCCGTCACTTAAAAGGACTCGAAAAGCTCATTACCGTAGATGTCGTACACCCTCTGATGCTAGATAACGGCTGGACGCTTGCATCTAATTTCACAGGTGCAACAGGAGATTCATTGTATCAACACGACTTCTTACATCAGGTATATACGAGAGCCAAAAGTGATTACAGCGGGCGTGTGACTGTCCCTGTTTTATGGGACAAAAAGACCCACACCATAGTCAGCAATGAATCCGCTGATATTATTCGCATGTTTAATGATGCGTTTAATGAGTACGGGGCCACTGAAGGCGATTACTACCCTAAAAACAAACGCGAAGAGATAGACCAACTCAACAACTGGATCTACGACCACATCAATAATGGGGTTTACAAAGCTGGCTTTGCCACCACTCAAGATGCGTATAACGAGGCCGTTATGCCTCTGTTTGCAGCGCTTGATAAAGCCGATAAAGTCCTCAGTTATCAGCGGTTTCTTACAGGATCCGACATGACCGAAGCTGACATCCGGCTGTTCACCACCTTGATACGTTTCGATGAAGTCTATCACGGGCACTTTAAGTGCAATATTAGGCGTATAGCCGATTACACTCATTTATTCGGATATATGAAAGATATTTATCAGACACAAAACATAGCCAATACCGTCAACTTTAATCACATAAAAACGCATTATTACGCCAGCCACAAAACCATCAACCCAACTGGAATCATCCCATCGGGGCCGCAATATAATCTTGATACACCTCACGGGAGAGACGCATAATGAACTCGGCAACCATACAATCCCTTCCCTGCACCATCGCCAGACTGATACCTGCCATAGACGCCCAAGACGGTGCCGGTGTAAAACTAAAACGAAGCCTAGGGCGCGGCGGCAATACTCGTGTCGATCCTTTTTTGATGCTAGATGCCTTTTCCTCAGCTAATCCCAATGACTACATAGCAGGTTTTCCGGCACATCCTCACCGAGGCTTTGAAACAGTGACCTATATGCTAGAAGGCCATTTGATTCATCGAGACCATATGGGAAACGAGGGCAATCTAAAATCGGGTGGTGTACAGTGGATGACCGCCGGACGTGGCGTAATTCATGAGGAACGCCCTAAGCTTACCAATGGTGTCATGCGTGGTTTTCAGTTATGGGTTAACTTGCCTGCTGACGAAAAAATGAAGCCAGCCTTCTATCAAGACATCCCTGCAGAACAGGTACCCTCTATTAGTTTGCCCAACGGCATCACTGTTAAAGCCATTGCTGGATCGATTAACGTCGAGGGGCAATCTCTTCAAGGCCCTATATCGGGCATTACAACCGAACCTGTTTTTATTGATGTGACTTTACCCTCGAATACCCATATCAATTTACCAATAACCACTGATCACCAAGCATTTATTTATCAATTTGAGGGCGAGTCTTGCATTAATGACACTCCGGTTGAACCGCATAATGCCGCTGTGTTAACCCAAGGAAATACTGTTACCGTAGTATCCGGTGACAAAAAATCGCGTTTTTTACTTCTATCTGGAAAGCCCATCAATGAACCCATAGCACAGTACGGGCCGTTTGTAATGAACACGATGGCAGAGGTTGAGCAAGCCATTCAGGATTACCAAAATGGTACTTTGACCGACTGAAAGGCAAAAAAAAGCCGGACAAGAGTCCGGCAAGTTAAAACTAACTAAAGCAGTAGTTATTTCGGCAGGCTGGCAGAAAAATCCAGCATTCTTTGCAACGGACGACGGGCATCTTCAATTAATGCTTCATCTACAAGCACTTCCCCTTCACCCGTCTCTAATGCCGAGATAATATTTTCTAGACCGTTCATCGCCATCCAAGGACAGTGAGCGCAGCTTCGACATGTTGCGCCACTACCACCGGTGGGTGCTTCTATAAAACTTTTACCAGGCGCAGCTTGTTGCATTTTGTAAAAAATACCGCGATCAGTCGCCACAATAAACGTTTCGTTGGGCATTTCTGCTGCCGCTTTGATCAACTGTGTCGTCGAACCTACTGCATCAGCAATCTCGACAACTGACTGAGGCGATTCAGGATGAACAAGAACGGCCGCATCAGGGTAAACTTTTTTAAGATCTAAGATCCCTTTAGCTTTAAACTCTTCATGAACGATACAAGCACCGTCCCACATCAACATCTCTATGCCCGTTTCACGTTGGACATAATCACCGAGATGCTTATCAGGTGCCCAGATAATCTTTTTACCCTGATCGGCTAAATGCTCAGCTACTTTTAACGCAATACTGGAGGTTACGACCCAGTCAGCACGGGCTTTAACCGCAGCCGAGGTATTGGCATACACAACGACTTCGTGATCTGGGTGGGCATCGCAAAAGGCCGAAAACTCATCAATTGGACAACCAATATCCAGCGAACAAGTTGCCTCAAGTGTCGGCATTAAAATGCGCTTTTCTGGGTTCAATATTTTAGAAGTCTCACCCATAAATTTAACACCCGCTACAACCAGCGTTTTCTCGGGGCGTGTCGTACCATAACGTGCCATTTCTAGCGAATCAGATATACAACCACCGGTTTCTTCGGTGATTTCCTGCACGATAGCATCGGTATAATAATGAGCGACGAGACAAGCATCTTTCTCTTTTAGTAACTGCTTAATACGTGCTTTATATTGGTCTTTTTGTTCCTGACTCATTTCGTCCGGGAGATGCTCTTGGGCGAAATGCTCTTGAATCAGGATACGGTCAGAAATGTCCTGTTTGCTCAACATAGTCGGTCTTGCCATTCTTTTTTGTGAGTATCATTGTGGCGATATTATACCATGGCAGCGTTAAATTGCTGCCACGCAAATAACAAGTGCATTAATCACAAGATAGTAGAGAATCAGACTACGCAGGCATATAGCGGGTAGGATCATCAACCCCCGCCTCTTTAAAGCCAATCGCACGAAGACGGCAGCTATCACAAATACCACAGGCACGACCATCATCATCCGCTTGATAACACGAAATAGTATCGGCGTAATCAATGCCTAACTCATGGCCAACCTTAATAATGTCAGATTTTGACAAGGTCATTAACGGGGTGTGGATTTTAATTGGATGACCGGTCACGCCCGTTTTAGTCGCCAAATTAGCCATGGTTTCAAATGCATTAATAAACTCGGGACGGCAATCCGGGTAACCCGAGTAATCAACCGCATTAACGCCAATAAAAATAGCGTCCGCTTCTAATACTTCAGCCCAACCTAATGCTAACGACAAAAAAACAGTATTACGAGCTGGAACATAAGTCACGGGAATACCGGATGTTTCTTCTTCCGGCACCTCAATGGAGTGGTCAGTCAGTGCTGAACCACCAAAATCCTCAAGGTGTAAACGGATCACACGATGATCAGTTACGGCTAATTGCTGCGCTACTTTGCGGGCCGCATTTAACTCAGTTAAAGAGCGTTGACCATAGTCAAAACTGAGCACATAACAATCAAAGCCCTGATCTTTAGCCATTGCTAACGCGGTTGCCGAATCCAAACCACCCGACAACAAAACCACAGCCTTTGGTGAAGGCTTACTCATAAAACAGTGTCCTACGTCTAAAAAAATAAAATAAGCGAGAAGCGCTTATTGTAAAGCGCTCTCAGCTAAACGTGCGGCGGAGCTTTCTGGGTATTCTTTAACAACCCGCTCCATAAATGAGACCGACTGTGCAGTATCACCCTTTTGTTTGAATAGTATACCTAATTTATACAAGGCATCCGATGCTTTACGGCTATCTGGATAGGCTTTTACGACAGTTTGGAATTCCGTCTCGGCGCTGTCTAAATCACTAGTCGCCAAATATAATTCGCCTAACCAATAGTGTGCGTTAGGTACGCGCGGACTTTGCGGATAATTCGTTAAGAAATCATCGAACTGGGTTATAGCTTCACTAAAAGACCGCTGCCTTACGAGTGCAAATGCAGCTTGGTAATCGTCTTGATCATTGCCCGCACTTGAAGATGATTCGCTTGTATTGCTTTGAGAAGAGGAGGCAGGCGCGAGCTGGGTAGAAGGTGTTTCATTAGAGGCTTCAGCGGCTGGTGCTGATGCTTCAGGTTCGGGAGCTAGCGGCAAAGCACCCAACGCTAATTCATCGGTTAATGAGCCCGATTGTTGGCGCATTACCTCGCTTATCCGGCGATCTAGGTCTCTGTAACGCTCTTTCTGCTTCGCTTGTAATTGATCAATTGTATACTGTTGAGACTCTACCATGCCTCTCAATTGACGCATTTCATCCTGTAACTGCTGAATGGTGATGATCAATTGGCTATTGTTAGATGGAGCACGGTTAATCCCTGACGCGGAGCCACCCGAGTTAACTTGGATAACTTGTACATCTTCCGCGTAACTGGCTGTAGCCGAAGCTACAGCCATGAAAGCAGCCGATGTAATGAGTGCTTTCTTTACATTCATTAGCGAGACACGTATTTCAATTCAACACGACGGTTTTGTGACCAAGAGCCATCGCCTGAACCTAATACTACCGGCTTTTCTTCACCGTAGCTGATAGTTTCAACTTGCGCTCCAGATACACCATTAACCGCTAAGAAACGCTCAATTGCTTTCGCACGACGCTCACCTAGTGCCATGTTGTATTCGCGTGTACCGCGCTCATCAGCATGGCCTTCTAAACGAATAGAAGCCGACGGATGAGAAGCTAAATACTGAGCATGAGCTTCTAAATCAGCCACGCTGTCTGCACGGACAGTGGAATCATCGAAGTCAAAGTAAAACACAGTTTTTAAGTTAGCAACGTCTAGATTGCCATCTGTACCCATGCCAGAAACACCAGAAGCGTCGCCTGTGCCGTAAGTGTTAGATGAAGAACCTGTTGCTGAGCCGCCCATAGAAGAGTCGTCTTCGGATAGAGTGCTAGGTGAACTACAACCCGCAATCCATGCTACGGAAACAGCTAAGGTTAACGCTTTAACAGCATTTGATGCGCGCATGATAACTCCTAATTAAATGGCAAAATGCCATAGTTTTTTCAATTAAATTAATGGTTGATAACATTTATTGCAAGTACGGTGACCATGCCGGTTCACGCACATCCCCATCACCATTAGGCATGGTAAAACGTACACGACCGTCAAGAGAAACACCGGCGAGAACCCCTTTTCCACCTTTTTTAGTCGCATACATAATGATGCTGCCATTAGGTGCAATTGTCGGAGACTCGTCGAGACTAGAACTTGTTAAAATATCCAGTCGGTTTGTTTTTAGGTCCTGAACAGCAATGTGGAAACCACTACCGTCTTGATGAACCATCGTCAGGAAACGACCATCCTGAGTCAATCGACCACGACTGTTATACTTGCCTTCATAAGTTAAGCGCTTCAGTTCGCGAGTCGGAAGATTTAGTGAATAAATTTGCGGTAATCCCGCCCTATCCGATGTAAATAAAATAGACTGCCCATCAGGTGCCCACGTTGGCTCAGTGTCTATGCCGTAATGGTGCGTTACCCGATCAAGCTGCCCCGTCGCTAATGTCAAAATATAGACTTCAGGGTTACCATCCTTTGATAAAACCAATGCTAACCGCGACCCATCAGGAGACCACGCAGGAGAACCGTTCAAACCACGAAACGTTTGAACTTTCTGGCGCTGGCCAGTTGCTAACTCTTGCACGTAGATAGCTGGGCGGCTGCTTTCAAAAGACACATACGCTAATTTAGAGCCGTCTTGAGACCATGCTGGCGATAAAATGGGCTCCTTTGATTGCAAAATAGTTCTTGGACGAGCCCCATCAGAATCAGCCATCTGTAGTTTGTACGTAAAATTACCAGGCGTATTCATCTTCGCTGTTACATAAACAATGCGTGTAGAAAAAGCGCCCTTTAAGCCTGTCAGCTTTTCAAAAACTTGATCAGAAATATAATGAGCAACGTCGCGTAAGTTGTTGCTATTACCGGTAACCGTCTCAGACCACACTTTCCGCTCTTTTAGTACATCATACAATTCAACACTGGCTTGCACTTGACCGTTAGCCGCAGGAGCTACACGCCCGATAACCATGTAATCATTGCCAGATACCCGCCAATCTCTAAAAAACACCTGCTCCTCAGTTGACGGCGTGCCTAACATATTAGAACGGTTCATTGGCTTAAAAAAACCACTACGCCCTAAGTCATCAGAAACGATTTGAGCAATGTCTTCATTTAAAGCTAAACCAGTTGCCTGAAACGGTACGACAGCAATAGGAGTTGGCGCATCCACACCTTGCGTTACTTCAACGACTAGATCTGCACGTGCTGTGACAGCCATCATCATTAAAAACGCACTTATGAACCATTTTTTCATTGTTTAATCACCTTAATACCGTAAGCCTTCTGGCCTAAAAATCACTTTAATACGACGTAGGTTCCGGTCAAACAACACCGGATCAATTTCTGACGCCCGCGAGAATCGCCCTACCTTGTATACCGCATTTTCGGCCGAACGATCAAATCCCAGATCGCCACTACTTTGTACAATTTCAACGCTATCTATTTCTCCCGAAGGGAATAAAACAACCAATGCCGTTGCTTGCATACCATTGCGGGCTGTAGCGGGACGAATCCAGCGTCGCGATATTTCACTGACCACATAACTACTAAAATCAGCGACTGTTTGCTTGTTCTTCTCTAATGCCGCTTGGCGGCGTTTCTCTAACTCTGCTTTTTGTTTCGCTTCTGCCGCTGCTTTTTCAGCAGCAACACGCTCTGCCTCTTTACGTTTAGCTTCTTCGGCTTTGCGTTGCTTGTCAGCCTCCGCTTTTTTCTTAGCAGCTTCAGCGGCTTTTAACTTCTCAGCTTCAGCGGCTTTTTGCGCGGCCTCTTGCTTTTGTTTCTCAGCGGCTTTCTTTTTAGCTTCTTCCGCTAATTTCTTTTTCTCTGCTTCTGCCGCAGCTGCATCAGCTTTTTCCTTCTTGATTCGGGCGTCTTCTAGCTCTTTAGCTTTTGCCTTTTCTTGCTCAGCCTTCTTTTGCTCAGCCTCTTTCTTTTGTTGAGCCTCTTTAGCCTTCTGCTCTTCCAACTTTTTTTGAGCTTCTTGCTGCTTTTGCTCTTCAAGCTTCTTTTTTTGAGCTTGAGCTTCAGCCTGCTGCTTTCTTTCAGCTTTTTGAGCTTGTCTTGCCTGCTCTGCTTGTTCCTGCTTTTCTAACTCTGTCGCTTGGCGCGCTTGCTCGGCTTGTTTCTGAGCAGCTTCTTCTTTAGCTTCGGCAATTTGTTGCTGGTTTGCGACCTCTGTGGCCAATGATTTTAAATCAATCATCGTGGCTTGGATGTGCCGCGGTGTTTGACGCGGGTCTTGTCTCTGTTGAAACCAATGAGGAACCAACAAGAGCACCACACAAATGTGCACAAGTAACGCAAGTACAACCGGTAATATATAACTACGTATACGCACAGATAATTACTCAGTTACCAAGCCAACACTGGCTGCACCAGCCTGCTGCAACAATGCCATCAAACCAACCACTTTTTCATAGCTTACGTTTTTATCGCCACGAACAAGCAACAATTGGTTTGGTGTTTCATTTAAAATTTTCTCGACTCTTTCGGAAACTTCCTCTTGAGAGACCTGAGTAGTATCGTCACCGCCAATGTTAATATAATAAGCCCCGTCTTTATCCACGGTTACAACCACCGGCTCTTGATCCTGATCGTTTACTGGGTCAGAAGCGGCTTGAGGCAAATCAACACTGACACCTTGCGTCAGCATAGGGGCCGTAATCATAAAGATCACCAACAACACCATCATCACATCGATGTAGGGAACGACGTTTATATCCGCGTTAAGTTTCCGTTTTTTCTTCTGGCGTCTAATCATGATAAATACCTATAGAGAAAACGATTACAGCGGTGAATGAATACGACGATGCAAAATAGCGTAAAACTCTTCGGCAAAGGTTTCGTAATGACTCATCATCCCTTCTGATCGAGCAGAAAAACGGTTATAAGCAATTACAGCCGGAATAGCAGCAAACAAACCAATAGCGGTAGCGACAAGCGCTTCAGATATGCCTGGCGCAACAGAGGCCAAGGTTGCTTGATGTACATTAGCTAAACCACGGAATGAGTTCATAATTCCCCATACCGTACCAAACAAACCTATATAAGGACTTGTCGACCCCACAGTAGCCAAAAAGGGAAGATGCTGATCTAGCTTTTCTTCCTCTCGTGACAAAGCCACACGCATGCTACGTTGCACAGCGTCCATCACAGCGTCGGGATCATAATTCTTTTGTTGTGTCATGCGCGTGTATTCTTTGATACCCGAGCAAAAAATATGTTCTGCGCCCTCTAGCGCTTTATCAGTGTCGCTAAGTTCTCGGTAAAGCTGCCCCAAATCTACGCCGGACCAAAATCGCTCTTCAAATGCGCGCAACCCTTTTTTTGCTTTTCCAAAAACAGAAATCCGCTGAAAGATAACGATCCAAGAAAGAAAAGAGGCCAACACCAAGATAACCATTACAATTTGTACGACCAAACTGGCTTCGACTACCAGACTCCAGATCGAAAGCTGCTCACCCACTGTAAAAATCTCCAATACCAAACCGTTCTTACTTATGCCAATTCATAAGTAAACAACAAAAGATGCACGAATATCCTGCAAACCTATTCCATAGGCACAAATCTGTGATTGACGACCTTGGTAAAAGTTCAGCAGATGAGGTAATTAGGACGCTTTTAGCGACGAAAAGACCCTATTTAAGTGTGCACACAATATCAGGCGCGCAAATTTATACAAGATACGCAAGAGCCAAACCGCTAATATATTTTCAATACTCGCGGTGTGTTTTAAAAACAATTGTTTAGGAGGGTAAAACCAAGAGGCAGGCTAATCGATGGAGGGTTTATCGATGCCAAAATGGAGATAAGCATGATCGGTAACGACACGTCCTCGCGGTGTTCGCATAATATAGCCTTGCTGAATCAGATAAGGTTCTAAAACATCCTCTATTGTCTCTCGTTCCTCACTGATCGCAGCCGCTAAGTTATCAACCCCCACTGGACCACCCGCAAATTTCTCGATCATGACTAACAACAAACGACGGTCCATATGATCAAACCCTTGCTCATCCACACTCAGCATATTCAGCGCAAGGTCAGCAATAGGCTTGGTGATTTCACCATCGCCTTTAACTTCGGCATAGTCCCGAGCCCGTCGTAATAGGCGATTAGCAATTCGAGGAGTACCCCGGCTGCGCTTGGCCACCTCTTTTGCCCCCTCTTCACTAATAATCGTTCCTGATAAACGGGCTGAGCGCATCACGATATTGGTTAAGTCTTCGATATTATAAAACTCAAGACGCTGTACAATACCGAAGCGGTCTCGCAAGGGAGAAGTGAGTGAGCCAGCTCGGGTGGTTGCCCCAACCAAAGTAAAAGGAGGCAGATCGAGCTTAATGGATCGAGCGGCAGGCCCTTCACCAATAATTATATCCAGCTGGTAGTCTTCCATAGCAGGATACAAAACTTCTTCTACATTCGGGCTAAGGCGGTGTATTTCATCAATAAATAAAATATCACCGGCTTCTAAGTTTGTTAGTAAGGCGGCTAAATCTCCGGCTTTTTCTAAAATAGGGCCAGATGTTGTTTTAATATCGCCTTCCATTTCATGCGCGATAATATTAGCCAGCGTTGTTTTACCAAGCCCAGGAGGCCCAAAAATCAGTGTATGATCCAGCGCCTCACCGCGATTACGAGCCGCATGGATAAAAATTTCCATTTGCTCTTTAACAACGGGCTGACCGGTGTAATCCGATAGTTTTTGCGGGCGAATTGCACGATCGAACTGCTCTTCCACCTTACTAGTCTGTGTGGGCGCTATAAAGCGGTCCGCTTCGATCATTTACAACCTCGCAATAACATCGGGAAACCTACCATTGTACTTACTTATTCTCAGTGGCCTGCAGTATGAAGAAGTTTTAGCCAGAGACCATTGATTTAAGTGCTAACCGGATTAACGACTCGCTACTGTTAATATCGCCTAATTGTTTCTCGGCTTGGGCAACCGCTTTAGCAGCCAAGGCAGGCTTATAGCCCAGCGATACCAAAGCACTTTCTGCTTCTTGGCGGTATCCATCAATAGCAGCTGACGCGGCTTCAGGTAAATCATTACCCGTTAACTGGAAGTCGGCAGGCTCAGCGGCCGGTAATGTTTTTAGCTTATCCTTTAACTCGACTATTAGGCGCTCGGCAGTTTTTTTACCCACTCCAGGGATACGTGTAAGCGCGGCGGCATCTTCGCGCTGCATACAAGCCACCAGCTCTTGAGCTGTCATGCCGGACAAAATAGATAGAGCAAGTTTAGGCCCCACACCGCTGGCTTTAATCAACGCCCGAAATAAAGTGCGCTCGTATTTATCATAAAAGCCATACAATAACTGAGCATCTTCTCGCACTACAAAGTGGGTATATAGTGTAACGCTACAACCGGGATCTGGTAATTTGAAGCACGTATTCATCGACGCCTCGACGTCATACCCAACTCCATTCACATCCACCATGATATGAGGCGGCTGTTTTTCTGCTAATTCACCTTTTAAGCGTCCGATCACGTCTCTACCTACCCTATTTCACAAAGCCAACAACAGTGTATGAATATACAGTAGCCGTTTAAAAATACCAACTGCGAGTCGCGATACTTATCACACTCGCAGAAACTATTGCTTAAACCCTAGGATTACTCGTCAAAAAGTGCTTCAACAAACTCATCAGCTTTAAAAGGACGAAGGTCGTCTACTTGCTCCCCTACCCCAATAAAACGAATAGGTAACTTCAATTGCTTAGCAATCGCAAAAATAATGCCGCCTTTGGCTGTGCCATCTAACTTAGTCAGCGTAATACCTGTGACACCCACGGCTTCTTGGAAGATTTTAGCCTGACTCATGGCGTTTTGGCCGGTGCCTGCATCCAGAACCAACATAACTTCATGAGGTGCAGCTGGGTCGATTTTGCGCATGACTCGCACAACCTTTTCCAGCTCTTCCATTAGATGGTCTTTGTTTTGCAAACGTCCTGCCGTATCAGCAATTAATACATCAATAGATTTAGCTTTAGCTGATTGCACCGCATCAAACAACACGGAAGCCGAGTCGGCACCTGTATGCTGGGCAATGACCGGTACATTATTGCGCTCGCCCCACACTTGCAGTTGTTCAACAGCCGCGGCTCGGAAGGTATCGCCAGCAGCCAACATCACACTTTTCCCTTCGCTTTGGAAACGCTTTGTCAGCTTGCCTATCGTCGTTGTCTTACCTACCCCATTAACACCCACCATGAGAATCACATAAGGAGCATTCTCAGCTTGGGCAACTAACGGCTGTTCAACATCGCCTAATAACCCAGCCAGTTCATCTTTAAGAGCTTGATGCAAAGCTTGTGCATCCGCTAACTGATTACGTTGGACGCGCGAAGTAAGACGATCAATAATATCCGTTGTTGCTTCTACGCCTACATCGGAAGTTAGCAGCAGCGTCTCTATATCTTCGAGTAGCTCATCGTCTATTTCTTTTTTACCAAGAAAAAGTGTACCCAATTGCTCAGTCAAATTAGCCTTGGTCCTGCTTAACCCGGCTTTAATACGAGCAAACATGCCTTTCTTTTGCGGCGATTCGTCTGTTACAACAGCGGGTGTGGCAGCTGGCGTATCAATCACTACAGGCTCTGGGGCCTTATCGGCTTCAGGCTCTGTTTGCACTTCGGTCACTTCAGGCTCTTGCGCACTTTCTGCTTGCATGTCTTGCGGGGCAGACACAGGCTCTTTAGCGGAAACGGGAAGTTCATCCTTTATGGCGGCAGCGGCATCGTGTACCACTTCGGTTGATTCTTCTGAAAGCGTATCTGGGATGGTGTCGTTTACTTGCTCACTCGACTGGGACGCTTCGTCTACTTTATCTTCAGGAAGCTTGTCAGCGGTTTCAACTGATACTACTTCTCCCTGCTGTACATCTGATTCGTTAACGTCCTGTTTATCTTCATTAGAAGAGAAGATAGATTTCAGCTTTTTGAACATGGATAATCCCCAAACACCTAAACCAATCTCCTATTGAAAGAACCAAAAAAGAAAGGCTAACTATTCTGTTGTTACTGGTATGATTTGAAAGGGCTAATCTTATCATAGAGAGCCGCTGTACAAACCTATTGATGGAAATTTGTCACGTCTATGGAATTTATTTGGATACTTTTCGCATTTGTCTGCGGCTTACTTGTTAAATACTTCAACTTTCCTGCCCTAATCGGCTTTTTGATTGCTGGCTTTTTGTTAAATTTCTTAGGCTTTGAGCCTACGGAAAGCTTAGAGACGTTGGCGCATTTGGGTATAACACTCATGCTGTTTACCATTGGGCTAAAACTGCATGTTAAAGATTTATTGAAACAAGAAGTTTGGGCTACCTCACTGTTACATATGGGAGCCTGGACTCTGGTCATGGGCACCTTGATTATTGGGCTCAGCATCCTTAGCTTGCCGTACTTTATCGACATAGATTTCAAAACAGCGGCTCTTTTAGGGTTTGCGTTTAGTTTTAGTAGCACCGTGTGCATTGTGAAACTGCTAGAAGAAAGCGGTGAAATGAAAACGCGCCATGGACAAATCGCCATTGGCGTTCTTGTCGTGCAAGATATTGCAGCGGTCGTTTTCTTGGTGTTTGCTACAGGAAAAATCCCCTCACCATGGGCTTTGTTGCTTTTTGGCTTAGTGTTTATTCGACCAGCACTGGATGTTCTATTACTTCGTGTAGGTCACAGCGAAATGCTGCCACTGTATGGCTTTTTCTTAGCGATAGGTGGTTATCAACTATTTGAATTGGTGGGTGTAAAAGGTGATTTTGGAGCGCTCGTTTTTGGTGTCTTACTAAGCCATCACCCCAAAGCTACTGAGCTCACTAAATCGTTATTAAGCTTTAAAGACCTATTCTTAATTGGCTTTTTCTTATCCATTGGCTTTACCGCATTGCCAACGTGGTCAATGCTAGGAATAGCCAGTTTGTTGTGCATATTATTGCTCGTAAAAGCGTTAATGTTCTTCGCCGTTTTTACGCGGTTTAAGCTACGTGGTCGCACCTCATTTCTTGGTGCTCTAGCCCTGAGCAACTTCAGCGAATTTGGCCTGATCGTAGCGGCTTTATGCGTGGATTCGGGATGGCTTAACAAAGAATGGTTAGTCATTTTGGCGCTTTCGGTCTCCCTTTCTTTTATTGTCACTAGCTTACTTTATCGCAATGCCCATCATTATTATTTGGCCTATAAAGATACCATCAAGACTTTCCAATCAGCTAAACGCCTACCTGAGGATGAGTTCATTCAACCGCCTGAAGCTGATATTTTGGTCATTGGTTTGGGGCGTGTGGGCACCGGCTCTTTTAAAGCTTTGCAGAACATGATTGATAAGCGTGTTGTTGGCCTTGATGCGGACCGTCAACGAGTAGAACGTTATCAAAAAGAAGGGCTTAATGTTTTTTTTGGTGACGGTGAAGATGCTGATTTATGGGAGAGCTTTGACCTGTCCGGCATCAGCTTAGTGCTACTTGCACTGCCATCTATTGATGATAATCGCAACATCACCAATCAACTCCACAAAGCTAACTTTAACGGGAAAATAGCCGCCATCGCTCGCTACCCTGACGAACGCAATGAGTTACTCGAAGCAGGTATTGATAACGTATTTAACTTCTACACAGAAGCGGGTATCGGTTTTGCAGAAGAGAGCTTGTTACTCATTGGTGAACAACCAAATGGGGCGGCTCTCTCTCACTAACTAGTAACAAAAAAAGCCCCGCTCAAGCGGGGCTAAAGAAGTAGTAGCTAATTATCCCTGATAGGTAACATAACCAGCTATAGGCCTACTTCAAACTTACAATCAATGCATAATTAAAAACTATCGCCGGGAACTCGGATCCAGCCTTCCATGAGCACTCTGGCACTGCGGCTCATTACCGCTTTTTTAACCTGCCACTGACCAGACTCTAACGTAGCTTCTGCCCCCACTCGCAGTGTCCCGGAAGGATGCCCAAAACGCACAGCCGTTCGTTCACCACCACCTGCGGCTTGATTAACCAAAGTGCCCGTTACAGCGGCTGCGGCTCCTATTGCTACAGCAGCTGTCCCCATCATGGCGTGGTGTAACTTACCCATTGATAACGCCCGTACTAACAAGTCCACATCGTTTGTCGTCACCGACTTTCCACTGGACGATACGTAATCACTCGGTTGAGCAACAAAAGCTACCTTAGGTGTATGCTGGCGCGTAGACGCCTCGGATATATGGGATATTAGCCCCATCTTAACCGCGCCATGGGCCCTGATGGATTCAAAGGTCGCTAGCGCCTTAACGTCACTATTAATATCATCTTGTAACTCCGTGCCACTGTAACCGAGGGCCTGAGCCTCAACAAAAATCGTCGGTATACCGGCATTAATGAGTGTTGCTTTTAACGTCCCCACACCCGGAACCACCAAGTCATCCACTAGGTTACCTGTTGGAAACATAGCGCCTTCCCCGTCGGCCGGATCCATAAACTCTACTTGCACCTCAGCCGCTGGAAAAGTAACGCCATCTAACTCAAAATCGCCTGTTTCTTGGACGGCACCATCCGTCATTTGAACATGAGCAATAATCGTTTTTTGAATATTAACCTGCCAAATACGTACAATGGCCGTTCCGTTTTCAGGGACACGACTGGGATCCACTAAACCATTACTAATAGCAAACGCACCAACCGCGGCCGTTAAATTGCCACAATTTCCACTCCAATCAACAAACGGCTTATCGATAGATACTTGGCCAAACAGGTAATCAACATCGTGATCAGCTTGCTCACTTTTAGATAAAATAACCGTTTTGCTGGTACTTGACGTCGCCGCTCCCATACCATCAATTTGCTTGCCGTAGGGGTCTGGGCTACCCATTACGCGTAGTAATAAATTATCACGCGCCGCGCCGGGTGTTTGCGCGGAAACAGGCAGGTCCTTTAAGCTAAAAAACACCCCTTTGCTAGTGCCGCCGCGCATATATGTCGCCGGGATTTTTATTTGAGGCAAAATACTCATCGTGAATACTCCTAAAACAAGGTGCCAATACTACTTATTAATGATCAGCACCTGCTTATAATGTGAAGGCTAGGCTGCAGTCGACTCTAAAAAGTCTTGTGCAAAGCGCTGCAAAACGCCGCCAGCACTGTAAACGGACACCTCTTCTGCCGTGTCTAAACGACAAATTACCGGCACACGGAGCTCTTCACCATTTCTTCGATGGATAATCAAAGTTAATTCAGCTCTCGGTTTAATCGCACCTTCTACATCAAAGGTTTCGGTGCCATCAATTTGATATGTATGACGCGTTTCTCCGGCAATAAACTCACAAGGAAGTACTCCCATGCCAACCAAGTTGGTACGGTGAATACGCTCAAACCCTTCGGCCACGATAACCTCGACACCAGCCAAACGAACGCCTTTAGCTGCCCAATCACGTGAGGAACCTTGTCCATAATCCGCACCCGCAATAATTATCAGTGGCTGCTTTCGTTCCATATAAGTTTCGATAGCCTCCCACATCCGGCTTTCTTTACCTTCAGGCTCGATACGTGCCAACGATCCTTGTTTAATTTCACCCTGTTCATCAGTACACATTTCATTGAGAAGCTTGGGGTTCGCAAACGTTGCACGTTGTGCCGTTAGGTGGTCTCCACGGTGAGTTGCATAAGAGTTAAAATCTTCTTCTGGCAAGCCCATTTTATGCAGGTACGCCCCAGCGGCACTGTTTAACATGATGGCATTGGAAGGCGACAAATGATCAGTGGTAATGTTATCTCCCAACACGGCTAATGGACGCATACCTTTCATGGTTCGCTCGCCTGCTAGCGCTCCTTCCCAATAAGGAGGACGACGTATATAAGTACTTTGTGGCCGCCAGTTGTACAAAGGGCTCTCTGAACGCTGCGCTTTTCCTAGATCAAACATTGGAATATAGATTTGATTAAATTGCTCAGGTTTAACGCTTGTGGCTACTATCGCATCGATTTCTTCATCTGTTGGCCAGATATCTTTTAGCGTAATTGGCTTACCATCTTTGTCAGTTCCTAGCGCATCTTTTTCAATATCAAAACGGATCGTCCCAGCAATCGCATACGCAACAACCAATGGTGGAGAAGCCAAAAATGCTTGCTTAGCGTACGGATGAATCCGTCCATCAAAATTCCTGTTGCCCGACAACACCGCGGTCGCATACAGGTCCCTATCAATAATTTCTTGCTGGATCTTAGGATCCAGTGCACCGCTCATTCCGTTACAGGTTGTGCAAGCAAAGCCAACAATACCAAACCCAAGCTGCTCCAGCTCAGGCAGCAATCCAGACTCTTCCAAGTACAATTGAGCAACTTTAGATCCAGGAGCAAAAGACGTTTTAACCCATGGCTTTCGTACAAGGCCTAAGGCATTCGCTTTTTGGGCAATCAAGCCTGCAGCCACCACATTGCGAGGGTTACTGGTATTGGTACAACTAGTAATGGCCGCGATGATTACCGCCCCATCAGGCATTAGACCGGACTCTTCTTTCCAAGCCCCCGCAATACCACGGGCTTCAAGGTCGGACGTAGGTAAACGGCGGTGAGGGTTCGATGGTCCTGCCATGTTACGACCAACACTTGATAAATCGAAGGTTAGAACGCGCTCATAGCGTGCGCCAGCTAAATCATCTGCCCACAGACCTGTTTGTTTTGCGTATTTTTCGACAAGAGCAACCTGCTCAGGCTCGCGGCCCGTTAATTTAAGGTAATCAATCGTTTGCTCGTCGATATAAAACATGCCTGCCGACGCCCCAAACTCAGGCGTCATATTCGAGATAGTCGCTCTATCTCCAATCGTTAAATTTTTGGCCCCGTCTCCAAAAAACTCTAAATAGGAAGAAACGACTTTTTGGTTGCGTAAAAATTCGGTAATGGCCAGTACTATATCAGTTGCCGTAATGCCAGGCTGACGCTTGCCCACCAGCTCAACCCCAATAATATCCGGTAAGCGCATCATTGACGGGCGCCCAAGCATGACTGTCTCGGCTTCTAACCCCCCAACCCCTACCGCTATCACTCCCAATGCATCAATATGTGGAGTGTGACTATCGGTTCCAACACAGGTATCGGGGAAAGCAACGCCTTCGCGGGATTGGATAACCGGAGACATCTTCTCAAGGTTGATCTGATGCATAATGCCATTGCCAGCGGGTATGACATCCACATTTTCAAAGGCTGTTTTTGTCCATTCAATGAAATGAAAACGGTCCTCGTTACGGCGATCCTCAATAGCACGGTTTTTTTCAAATGCGTCTGCATCGAAGCCAGGAGCCTCTACCGCAAGCGAATGGTCTACAATAAGCTGCGTAGGGACTACGGGATTAACTTTTGAAGGATCACCACCTTGATCGGCAATAGCGTCACGCAGACCCGCTAGATCAACAAGAGCAGTTTGGCCTAAAATATCATGGCACACGACGCGTGCTGGGTACCAAGGAAAGTCCAGATCTTGTTTGCGTTCAATTAATTGTTTGAGGGCGTCAGTAAGCAGTTCTGGCTCACAACGACGTACAAGTTGTTCGGCCAAAACGCGTGAAGTATAAGGTAAAGCCGCGTAAGCATTGGGCTCAATTGCATCTACCGCTTCGCGAGTGTCAAAATAGTCTAATGACGTACCAGGCAGTGGTTTTCGATAATTAGTATTCATAACAGCATCCTAAAAGTGATTATGCAGCTATCACCCGCCTCCATTCTTTTGATATTCAGAAAGTCAGGGATAAAAGCAAAAAGTGGGTATACCGCGCTTTACGATTTTTAAAGCGCGTATAATGGACTGAGCTTAGGAACGCTCAGCAATGGGAACCCACTCACTAGAATCAGGGCCGGTATAATCAGCGCTGGGGCGAATAATCCGGTTGTTAGCACGTTGCTCCATTACATGTGCCGCCCAGCCGGAAGCACGAGAGCAAACAAAAATCGGTGTAAACAACTTAGTAGGTATGCCCATGAAGTGATAGGCCGATGCATGGAAAAAGTCTGCATTACAAAACAGTTTTTTCTCCCGCCACATGACCGACTCAACTCGCTCAGAGACAGCGTAAAGCGAGGTATCCCCTACTTGCTCCGATAGCTTTTTAGACCATGCCTTAATAATACTGTTACGAGGGTCGCTATCACGGTAGATAGCATGACCAAACCCCATAATTTTATCTTTTCGGGATAGCATCCCCATAATGGCGTCTTCAGCTTCATCAGCATCGCTCCACTGCTCAATCATATCCATCGCAGCTTCATTGGCACCCCCATGTAAAGGCCCGCGTAAAGATCCTATTGCAGCCGTGATACAGCTATGAATATCCGACAAGGTTGAGGCGCAAACCCGCGCTGTGAAAGTGGATGCATTGAACTCGTGCTCAGCATATAAAATAAGTGAAGCATGCATTACATCTATATGTAATTGTTCAGGTTTCTTATCATGAAGGGTCCACAAAAACTGTTCACCAATAGAGTCTGCTTCTGTTTCAACATTGATACGCTTACCGTGGTGGCTATAGTTGTACCAATAATTAATCAAGCCTGGAAATACAGCTAACATACGGTCTATTTTTTCGTGTTGCTCGCTAAAATCATGTTCAGTTTCAAGATTACCTAACATCGAACAACCCGTACGCATAACATCCATTGGATGAGCATCTGCCGGAATATTTTCTAGTACCGTTTTTAAGGCAGAAGGCAATTGACGCAAAGACTTCAACTTCGCTTTATAAGCATTAAGCTCCGCTTGATTAGGAAGTTTTCCGTACAGCAATAAATACGCAACTTCTTCAAACTCTGCATGATCAGCTAGCGCTTTGATGTCATAACCACGATACGTTAAACCTGCACCAGATTGACCCACTGTACAAAGGGCGGTCTCCCCTGCTGATTGGCCACGCAGACCTGCTCCAGTCAATTTTTTTGCTTCTGCCATTGTCATTTCTCCTTATGACATCGAGTAGTTCTGTTGCTGTACTCGTGCCATTTTTTATCTTTATTATCTTTTAATATGCCTTACTTGTTTTTGCCTTCAGCAAAGAGCGCATCGAGCTTTTGCTCAAAATCGTGGTAGTTCAAAAAGTCATACAGCTCCATACGGGTTTGCATAGTATCAATGACGGCTTTCTGGTCTCCATCACGCAAGATCGACTCAAATACATTAAGTGCGGCTTTATTGGCAGCACGGAACGCCGACAAAGGATATAACACCATTGTTGCTCCATGCAGAGCCAACTCTTCTTTGTTAAACAACGGAGTCGCGCCAAATTCTGTGATATTGGCTAGTAAATGGGCACCGCCTATGCCGTCTGCAAAGGCCTTATAATCATCTAACGTATGAACGGCTTCTGCGAAAATTCCGTCGGCTCCTGCTTCCAAACACGCTTGAGCACGCTCGACGGCGGCTTCTAAACCTTCCATCTGAAATGCATCAGTTCGTGCAATGATAAAAAAATCATCATCGGTTTTCGCATCCACTGCTGCTTTAACGCGATCGACCATTTCTTCTTTAGAAACAATCTCCTTATTAGGTCGATGTCCGCACCGTTTCTGAGCCACTTGATCTTCAAGGTGGATAGCGCCCGCCCCAGCCTTAATCATCTCTTTAACTGCACGCCCGATATTAAAGGCACCACCCCAGCCCGTATCAATATCGACAAGTAGCGGTGTCTCTACTGCACTACTGATGCGCCTAACATCTTCTAACACGTCATTCATTGACGTCATGCCCAGATCAGGTAAACCGTAGGAAGCATTGGCTACACCACCGCCAGACAAATAAATGGCTCGGTGGCCAACTCGCTCAGCCATCATGGCATGATAGGCGTTAGTCGTGCCGACAATTTGCAGCGGCTGAGTTTCATTGAGTGCTTGACGAAATCGAGCACCAGCGCTTGGATTAGCCATGAATTTCCCCTTTGATGTTGGATGACAAGTTGAGTTTGTTTTCGATATTCTGACGTGCTGCGCTGATATGACGACGCATTAACAGTTCAGCCAGTTCAGGATCACGCGCCTCTATCGCATCGACTATCTGTCGATGCTCTTTCAAAGCACGTTTCGGGCGAGAGCTTGATACACTAAATTGGTATCGGTACATGCGGACAAGGTGATATAGATCGCTGCCAAGCAGTTCTAGCAGTTTCTCATTTTTACTACCTTGAACTATGCGGTAATGAAAATCGAGATCACCTTCTTTTTGAAAATAGGAGCGTCCATCAAGCTCCTGCACACTGCGCTCATGTTCATCGAGTAACGAGCGCAAGTCGGCAATCTCTTCATCCGACATATGCAGGGCAGCCATACGGCAAGCCATGCCCTCTAAAGCTTCGCGGACATGATAAATTTCGACTAGTTCTTTTATCGACAATTGAACCACGCGCGCACCAACATTTGGTTTACGCTCTATAAGGCGCAACCCTTCAAGGCGTCGCATCGCTTCTCGTAATGGACCACGGCTAATACCATAGGTACGAGCCAATTCAGGCTCACTTATTTTTTGGCCTGATGGAATCTCGCCTTTAACAATAGCCGTTACAATTTCAGCACATACACGATCAGCGAGTGTGATGACTTCTACCGGTAATTCACGGATATTTGATTTGGTTGTCATAACCGTACTCTCTACAGATTGTCGACAATATTTATAGAGAAGTACGATAGCGCAGCAAAATTAGGCCGTCAACAAACCTAAAGTCTAAGATTGTCTACATAATTCCGGTTTTAGGAGTCATTCAAATTAGCTCGCGTAGAACCTTTTTGCTTCGTTATTCATCGTTTTAGCGATATTACGAGGCTTTTGATAAGGTAAAGAATGATCAGTACCTGGCACCATAATGTAATGCCAATTTGGCAAAGTATCATCCAGATGCTGATGATAGTCATGCATGGCATCCACACTCAGCCCGCCTATAAAGCTCGTCACATCACCTTGCGCCGCAATAAGCGCAGGCCTATCTACCTCATTAATCGTCGCTGTAACGCAATCTAACGCATTAGCAAACCCAATGGGCCTATGACCTAAACGTGACATCGTTAAGGCTTCTACCTGCTTGGAGATGCGCCTATTGGGAGAAATCGTATTCATAAACGCTAAAATCCCAACACTTTTATCCGCTGCACGGAGGTGACGAGTCGCCTCGCTGTATTTCTTACGTAGTGCTTTTGTTTCGTCCCATGTTGGTCGATCTAATAAAGCAGACTCTAATAAGAACTGCTTACCTATGCGGCTTGGATACTGCTGTTTATATAGCATAGCGACCATGCCTCCCATAGAATAACCACCTAAATCGAAGCTCCACCAGCCTAAGTAGTCAGCCAAAGAAGACAGATCAGTAACGAGATCAGATGCTGTAAATGACTCTTCTTCACCACTTAAAGGCCATGTATCCCCCATACCGCGCAGATCTGGAATCAGGACTTCTTGCCATTGATCTAACATCTTCGCGATAAATGACCATGTATCCATGCCCGCAACACCCGCGCCGTGCAATAACACAATTCGGCGTCCATTTTTAACATCTGGGTTAGTATACAAACGATAAGTAATAGACTGACCATTGGTTTCTAGTGTCAAAGCCGGCCACTGCATGTCATCAATCATGGAACAAAATCTCTTCAGTCAATCGTTTAGCCCCGTCGAATGACGGCAGAATAACGAATGTAGTTTATAAACCTAGTAATAACTCAGCACGTAAACTCATGTGTCGACAATTTCCTGCCAACTCCTAACAACGCACTATGGGTGCTCATTATACTGGCGCACTATGATTTGTCTTATCATGCTCGCATGATGTCGCCTATTTCCTTAAAATACGCGCTTCTATTATTCCTAACATAAGGATTAGCCGTGCCCGGCCCAATTCCACTTAGTTACAGCACTTCAAGTACCGAATACTTTGAGCGCATCCGCTCGCTTGGCGGAGCTTGGCTACTGGACAGCGGAAAACCAGATAGCGAACGAGGACGATTTGATATACTTGTTGCTCAACCAGCATTTCGTGTTCGCTACGCACAAGGAGCAACGCAAATACTAGCAGGGACGGCTAATGAAGCGTGGTCTATCAACGAGCACAACACCCGCTTTACGCAGACACACCCAGAACTGGCACAATTACTACATCACTATAGCGAAACAAGCCTTAGCGCTACCAAACCATTTAACCTGCTTAAATCGCTGCATTTATTGCTAGCTCAGCGTCAAAGCACCCATGAAGAAATACCCTTTTATTCAGGGTTTGTAGGCTACTTTGGATACGATCTAGGCCGCACACTAGAAACCTTACCCCAACATGCAGCAAACGAGTTACACATCCCTGATATGGAGGTAGGTTATTACCAATGGGCCATCATTGTTGACCATGAGAATCAAGAAGCATCGCTGGTCGCGCATGATCAATTTCCTGAAAGCAGCCTAAAACAGCTCGCAGACCTCATCTGCTCTTCAGACAACAAGAGCAAGTCTATTCGTTTTAAGATAACCCAAGCTTTTGCGAGCAACACACAAGAAGATCAATACCATCAGCGACTCAAGCAAATAAATGAGTACATCCACGCGGGTGACTGTTATCAAGTCAATTTTGCTCATCGTTTTCGCGCCGAGTACGAAGGTGACCCATGGCAGGGGTATAAAACACTTCGAGCTGCTGCCCCTACTCCTTTTTCGGCCTATCACGATACCGACAGGGGCGCGATTTTATCTCTATCACCTGAGCGCTTTGTGATGTGCGATGAAACAGGCAAAGTAACCACGCAGCCTATCAAAGGTACACGACCTCGGGATAACAACCCTGAAATAGACAATGCCTATATAAACGACCTAATCACCTCTGAAAAAGACCGTGCAGAAAATGTAATGATCGTTGATTTGTTACGAAACGATATTAGCAAAACATGTATAGCCGGTAGTGTGAAAGCGCAAAAACTGTTTGATGTAGAACATTACAAGAATGTTCACCACCTAGTCAGCACCGTAATTGGCCAGCTGCAACCCCAGCAAACCCCGATCGATTTACTTGAACATTGCTTTCCTGGAGGCTCCATCACAGGAGCGCCCAAAATTAGAGCGATGGAAATTATTGACGAACTAGAATCACACCGACGCCACATTTACTGCGGCAGCATCGGCTATATATGTAACAGTGGGCGTATGGATACCAGTATTACTATCCGTACGTTGTTAGCCGAAAATAACGCTATGTATACGTGGGCCGGTGGTGGAATTGTTGCTGATTCAGTATCCAGTGCTGAATATCAAGAAACGTACGATAAGATCAATAATCTACTAAAAGCGCTAGAAACGGACGCCTAACTGGCTCGCCAGCCGTTCCAAAATTATCTAGCAGACACAAACGCTAATAATAATTGACCGATTGATCAATTAAACACCAATAACTGTTCTATTTTGCCCACATAATCATATATGATCATGATTCAGCTACGGGTATTGTTAGATGGATTTACGATTCAAGGAAGCCGCCGTAACAAAGCGCTTCTACATATCATTATTGGCAACAACATTAGTTATTTGTGCACTCCTGACAATCAATCAATACTTGATGGTATCGACTAATACAGGCTCCCCAGTTACCAATAAAGGCGATATTAGCCTTTCGAACTATTCTCCCGTTGTAGTCAAAGCCGAACACATTTCTTATCTGACAGAAAATAGCTCAATTAATACAAACGATTTACTTAACTCGACATTAGGCCAGTGGAAGACAATTGAATCCAAGCACCTATCACTAGGCCGTAGAGATATGGCTATCTGGTATCGAATACCAATAAAGAATACAAATGCCACCACTATAAATCAGGTATTAGAAATACAATGGCCTAATTTATATTCCGCCGAGCTTTACCGCTATAACACCAATTTATTGTCTTACGCTGTGCAGCACAGAGGGCTGAGCACCCAACCTATTCCTAACCGCACCAGCTCACCCACACCCGCTTTTTATTTTACGCTAGCGCCACATGAGTCCACGGTGCTTTATCTGCGCGTTAAAACAAGCTATTTCCAATATGTCCCAATGACCTTCTGGGCGGAAACGCTTTTCCAACAGCAATTACAATCAAAAATTATTATCTACTCGTTATGCTTTGGTGCACTGAGCGCCATGCTGATTTTCAATCTATTTTTATTTCTTAAATTACGTTCCAAAACATATATTTTCTATTCAATGTATATTTTAAGCATAAATTTTTATCAGTTATGCGTTACCGGCTACGGCCAAAACATGTTATGGTTCAATAACATACCGCTAAAGCTCATAAGTTATGAGTTATCTGTTTATTTGGGCTTTTTATTCTGTAACGTTTTTATTCGTTACTTTCTACACCTCAAAAGAAACTTAAAACGCGTCAACTCAATACTCATCATTTATTGGTCAATGGCGACCCTAAGTTTACTGATGGGTTATTCAATACCGCAGCAAGTCTCCGAAATAGTAGCCGCGCTTTCTTGTCTAATCGCCCTATTTACTGGGTATTACTTATTCATTAGAGGGTATCGTAATGCCTTGTACTTCTGTATTGCATGGGTATTCCTCACCCTATCGGCTATTGCACTCCTATTAATGGTTATCGGCTTTTTGCCGTACAGCCCCATTATTGAGTACGGACAAATGATGGGCTTTGTTACGGCAGTACTGACCATATCACTAGCCTTGGCAGGCAACCTTCATGTTGAACGGCTGCATAGAATTGTGGCGCAAGAGAAAGCTCTACAGCTAGAAAAGCAAGTGAGTAATGAGCGTGCCGCCAAGCTAGCAGCGCACAAGGCGCTTCTTAAAGCACAAGATGAACAAAACGCATTACTCGAGCAGAAGGTAATTCACCGAACCCATGAGCTTGAGTTTTTAGCACACCAACTAGAAACAGCGAATCAACAACTCTCAGAGATCAGCCTTACGGATCCGCTCACGAATTTAAACAACCGCCGCTTCCTCGATCAAAACTTGGAAATGGTGTCTAAATCAGCTACCCGCGCAAACAGCACGCTCTCCATGTTGCTAATTGATATTGATCATTTTAAGAATATTAATGACACTTATGGACATCTAGCCGGCGATACTTGCTTAGTCAAAATTGCTGGCATATTGAAGAAGCATATTAATAGGGCTACAGACAGTATTGCTCGGTACGGGGGAGAAGAATTTGCGATTGTTCTACCTGGAACCCATGAAAAGGATTTAGTCATCATCGCTGAGGCTCTTCGCAAGGATGTAGCAGACAGCCATGTCAGTTTTAATGGCCACAAAATCAAGCTGACCGTGAGCATTGGTTGCGCCACCGTTAGGCCAAGTGAATTCATTCCGCCTGACTGCTTAATCGCTCTGACGGATAAAGCGCTTTATAGGGCCAAAAATAATGGCCGCAATCGCTGCGAGTGCTCGTTTACGCTGTAGGACAAAGCATCATTCTTGTTTGCTTTCTAGATGCCGGCGTAACTCATTCAAATCTTTAATTTGTTTGATCTCTTCAAAAAGCCCGTCAGCCTCTTCTCGCTGCGAGCGCATCATTTTGAGCCATTGCTTGATACGTCCATGCACATAGCGAGGCATCATTTGCGACTCTACCATCGTAAAGTACTGCAACAGCATATTGATGATAGATTGCCACTGTGCAGATTCACTCTGATTTCCATTATTGATAGCTTTGATCATCATTGCCAGCTCAGGGCGTGCGATCAACCCGCGACCAATCATTACATCAGCACACCCACTAATTTCGCGGCAGCGTTGGTAATCATCGGGCGTCCAAATTTCGCCGTTTGCCACCACTGAAATAGTCAAATGCTCTTTAAGACGTGCTATCCATTCCCAATGCGCAGGTGGCTTATAGCCTTCTACTTTGGTTCGTGCATGAATAACGACTTCTGACGCTCCAGCCTCTTGAATAGCTAACGCATTCTCTAACGCAAGTGACTTATCTTTGTTTCCCAGCCGCATCTTCGCGGTAACAGGCGTCGCTTTGGGGACCGCGGCTCTAACCGCTGAGATAATGTCATGTATGACTTGAGGTTCATCCAGCAGTACCGCGCCACCTCGATGCTTGTTAACCGTTTTAGAGGGACAACCAAAATTAAGGTCAACCGATGGGGAACCTAATGCAGCCGCTTTGGCTGCATTACCCGCCAGTGTCTCGGGGTTACTGCCTAGTAATTGCACAGCAACCGGAACACCGTGAGACGTTCTTGCAGAGGTGAGTAGTTCAGGTGCAAAACGTGTAAAGACATGCCTAGGTAAGACCTGATCCGTAATACGTATAAACTCAGTCACACATTGATCTACCCCACCAAACTGAGTAATCAAATGCCGTACAGAAGCGTCGACAACACCTTCCATAGGCGCAAGGATAATTCGACCGGTGTTGAGGGTAGGCATGCTATTTCACTATTTGATAAGGTAGAAAAAAGAAAGATGAACGGTAGAACGAGAACAGCCGCGCTTATGTTCGAGCTCAGATATTTCCAGCGAGACTTAACGTGGCTCAAGCTAGCTATATTCTCGCTAACTTGAGCGCTGTAGGATCAAACTGCAGCTAAACCTAACTCTAAATCACGACGTATATCGTCTAAATCTTCTAAACCAACTGAAAGACGAATCAAGTTATCGTTTACCCCGGCCTCAGCACGCGCTTCTGGTGTCATTCGTCCATGCGTTGTTGTGGCAGGATGGGTGATTGTCGATTTTACATCACCTAGATTACCCGTAATGGACATCATTCTGGTTGAGTCAATAAAGCGCCAAGCCGCTTCTTTATCCCCTTTCACCTCAAAAGATAAAACGCCGCCAAAAGCTTTCTGCTGTTTTTTAGCCAACAGATGTTGTGGATGCTCCTCAAGGCCGGAATAAAATACGTTTTCAACCTCAGGCCGAGCTTGCAACCAGCGCGCAATCTCAAGAGCAGCCCGACTATGAGCATCCATACGCAACTTGAGCGTTTCCAAACCTTTTTGAAAAACCCAAGCGTTAAACGGACTCATACACGCACCACCTGTACGAATAAAACCGTAGATTGCTTCCATCAGTTGGTGCGAGCCAAGCACTACACCACCGATACAACGCCCCTGACCATCAAGGTATTTAGTCGCTGAGTGCACAATAATATCAGCCCCTAACTTCAACGGCTGCTGAAGTGCAGGCGTGAGAAAACAGTTATCAACAACTAACAGAGCATCTACGCCATGGGCAATATCAGCAATCGCTTGAATGTCGCAAATCTCAGCTAAAGGATTAGATGGGGATTCAAGAAAAAACAGTTTAGTATTGGGCTGTATAGCTTCACGCCAAGCATCTAACGATTTTGGATCAACGTAAGTCGTCGTAATCCCTGCTCGGCTTAAGTACTTATCAAATAATGAGATAACTGAACCGAATACACTGCGTGAACATACGATATGGTCACCTTGCTGCAACAGAGATAAGCCAACACTTAAGATGGCCGACATTCCTGAAGAGGTAGCGACACCACGCTCAGCACCTTCCAACGCAGCCAAACGTCGCTCAAATGCGGCTACCGTTGGATTAGTGAAACGGGAATAAATATTCCCTTCTTCTTCCCCACCGAAACGCGCAGCAGCTTCACGAGCGCTTGAATAGACAAAGCTGGAGGTAGGAAAAATCGCATCAGAGTGCTCACCTTCCATAGTACGGTTTTGGCCCGATCGTACCGCCAACGTTGAAAACTCAGCCTCGGGAAGGTCAAATTGAATACGTTCTTCTCTTTCAAAGCCAGACTTTGCCATAACCTATGTGTTCCTACTGAATCTTTGTATGAAGATCGGCTGACGCTTCATCGGCGTGTTCAGACGTCTCCTCATCAACCTTCGCAAGGTCATTACGTTTTTGATCTAGACGCACTAGATAACGCTCATCAATATCGCCCGTCACATAATGCCCATCAAATACTGAGCTATCAAAATGTGTAATACCTGAGTGCTCTTCCGAAACAGACGCCTGCAGGTCTGACAGATCTTGATAGAGCATCCAATCAGCACCGATAGCTTCACCAATTTCGTCTTCAGTTCGGTTGTGAGCTATAAACTCGGTAGGCGAAGGCATATCGATGCCATAAACGTTAGGGAAACGCACTGGAGGTGCTGCAGAAGCAAAGTATACTTTGCGCGCACCCATGTCTCTGGCCATCTGTACAATTTGCTTTGAGGTAGTACCGCGTACGATAGAATCATCTACCAGCATAACTACCTTACCCTTGAACTCAGATTCAATAGGGTTAAGTTTACGACGCACTGAACGCTTGCGCTGAGTTTGTCCCGGCATAATAAAGGTACGGCCGATGTAACGGTTTTTAATGAAACCTTCCCGGAAAGTCACGTTAAGGTGCTTTGCCATTTCCAGCGCCGACGTACGGCTGGTATCGGGGATAGGAATGATGACATCAATATCGTGTTCTGGGCGCTCCCGTTGCACTTTTTCAGCAAGCTTTACACCCATACGCATACGCGCTTGGTGAACATTAACGTCATCGATAATAGAGTCCGGACGAGCCAAATATACAAACTCAAATAAACATGGAGTCAGTGACGTTTTCTCTGCGCATTGACGTGTATGAATATTGCCTTGCATATCAATAAAAATTGCTTCACCAGGCTCGATATCACGCACGCGAGTAAACCCAGAAATATCTAAAGCAACGCTCTCAGAGGCAACCATCGTCTCTTCGCCTCCCTCAATAGAGCGAGTTCCGTATACTAGGGGACGAATACCGTTAGGGTCGCGAAAAGCTAAAATACCATAGCCTGTGATTACAGCGACAACCGCATAACCACCTTTTACTCGCTTATGTACATTGGCAACTGCAGCAAAAATATCATCAGCATCAGGCACAAGCTTACCTTGCTGCTGAAGTTCATGAGCAAATACATTTAATAAAACTTCAGAATCCGAAGTAGTATTAATATGACGAAGATCTGCACGGAACATTTGATCAGCCAACTCATCAGCGTTGGTGAGGTTACCGTTATGGCATAAAGCAATACCATAAGGGGAGTTCACATAAAACGGTTGAGCTTCAGCCGCACTCGAGCTGCCCGCTGTAGGATAACGAACATGGCCAATACCCATGTTGCCCATTAAACGTTTCATGTGACGTGTGCGAAACACTTCGTTCACAAGTCCATTGTCTTTACGCATGTAAAAACGGTTACCTTCACAGGTCACCATACCGGCTGCATCCTGACCGCGGTGTTGAAGCACTGTGAGTGCATCAAAAATAGTCTGGTTAACAAAAGACTTGGCTACAATGCCGACAATACCGCACATGCAAACTACCTCAAGAGGAAATAAAATAAGCGTCAGACCTGATAAGCAGGCCACAAAATTTAATTAACGTCCTGCGTTCCAAATGACCTGCCCTACTTCTGTGGCGATCTCTTTGGTCCAATTTTCCATTAACACAAAATGCGGAATCAATTGGGATTGATTCCACCAAATGTCCTGTACAGCTGGGGTGTTAGCAAGCAGCGCCACTATCACCACAACAATTAATCCACCACGCACAATACCAAACCCCATACCCAAGATTCGGTCTGTGCTACTTAAACCTGTTGCATGAACAAGCATTTCAACCAAATTACTCAGTAACGCGCCAACAATTAAGGTAAGCACAAATAAAATGGCGAAAGACGTCACTATTCTAAAAGAAGGTGTTTGGATGTAGTCGACCAATACGCTTGCTAATGCTTCACCAAAAAGACGAGCGACTATAAAAGCGGCAACCCATGTGGCAAGCGACAAAGCCTCTTTCATGAAGCCACGACGCAGGCTGAAAAGCCCTGAAATAACAACAATACCGATGATTGTCCAATCAGCCCAGTTCATTGATTCCATAGATACCCAATTAATTTTGCGCGCATTCTACCAGACACCTCAGCGTAACCCAATCACTGAGTCGTGAAACGAATAATGATGCCGTCTAAAGCAAAGTCATTTTTTAAGGTTTCTTTTAGAGCCTCTAAACGATCACGTTTTAAATCAGGCCCCACATACACCTTATACAGCTCAGCCTGACGACGGGTATATACCTTATGCCCTGCACCAACCAACTGCTTTCGTAAAGCTCTAGCGTTTGCCTCATCTTTAAAGCTGGCTAGTTGCAATGTCCACGCAACAGGTACATTTTGCTCATCAAGTTGCGGTGCTGGCTCATTGGTGCCAACAACAGGCTTTTTCGCTTCTTCTGCCACGGTTTCATCGCTGTCAGCGGGCGCCGTTTGAGCATCAACTTGAACGACTACCGGAGGCTTAATTTCCTTAACAGGAGCCACCTCCATTGTATCCGGCAAAGGTTTAGATTGAGGTTCAATATCAACCATTTCCGGCATTTGAGGCGCAACAGGGATACGAGAAGATAAATGACGCTCTTTGTAACCCTCTCCGGTTAGCAACCAAGGCAAAATAGCAATCGCTGCCAACCCGACAACAAGCAGACCAACAATTCTTTTCTTTCGGTCTATATCCATCTAAATCACATCCCTTCCTAAGGCTGCATAAGCTTCACCCACTGTGTAAAACGATCCAGCCACAACGATAAGCTTAGTTTCTGCACGCTGTTCCAAATAAGCCAATGCAGTTGATACATCATGATGACACACAGGAACATCGCTTGCCTGTGGCTTATGCGCTTTTTCCCAACAGGCTTTTAATTGATCTGCAGTCTGGCCTCGATTAACGCTCAAACCTACAAAATGCCACTCATTAACGATTGGGGCTAGAGCTTCAATCACCGCGGTGCAGTCCTTATCGCTCAACATTCCCAACACTAACGTAATCGGCGTTTTCAACTTGGCGAGCTGTTCGCCCAAGTACTGAGCAGATTGCGGATTATGAGCGACATCTAATAAATACTGCTGCCCATTATGCGCAAAGCAATCCATGCGCCCTGCTACTTTAGCGACCGTCAACCCACGCGAAATGTCACTCTCAGTTACATCTAAACCTGATAATGCTATCGCTTGAAGCACGGTTGCCGCATTTTGTAGCGGCAGAGAAGGAATAGGTAAATTCGTATAAGTAAGCGGTTGTTTTTTGCTATCGGCGCCGCTCCAATCCCATGAATTGGTTTCGTGCGTAAAATTAAAGTCTTGCCCAACTTGAAATAGAGGAGCACTAATTAATTGCGCATAATCGGAGATACTATTAGGTGGAGCTGGATCGCCACAAACAGCAGGGGTTGACTCACGAAAGATCCCTGCTTTTTCTCGACCGATACTTTCTCGATTATCACCCAACCAATCAACATGGTCTATATCGATTGTTGTAATAACGGCGACGTCTGCATCAACCAAATTAACAACGTCTAACCGCCCGCCTAGCCCTACTTCCAATAGTGCAACATCCGGCTTGCGTTGAGCTATTAACCACAAGGCCGCCAACGTGCCCATTTCAAAATAAGTTAGCGAGATATTCCCGCGCGCTTGATCAACAGCGTTGAATGCTGACACTAACTGGTCATCTGTTGATAATAGGCTATTAAAACGTATGCGCTCGTTATATCGGTTTAAATGAGGTGAGGTATAACAAGCCGTTGCATAACCGGCTGCCTGCAAGATTGCATCAAGCATAGCGACCGAAGAACCTTTACCATTAGTGCCCGCTACTGTAATAACGGTCACGCCCTCAAATGAGAGGTTCAAGCTATCATACACTTGGCGGCAGCGGTCTAAACCCATATCGATAGCAACAGGGTGACTAGCTTCCATCCAAGAAAGCCATTGAGCCAAAGTAAATTCAGATCTATTCATTTACTTGATACACATCCAAAAAGAAAGGCCGGTAAACCGGCCTACGCACTGGAACAATAAATTACGGCTGCTGTTCAGCTACAACCGTTTCATTGTCTGCTTCTTCTACTTCCTGCGGCTCAATTACTTCTTCAGATGTCTCAAAACGCCCCATAAACATAGAAAGCACATTAAACAAGCGATCTCGCAACTCTAAACGCGAGATAATCATATCAACTTGACCGTGCTCTAGTAGGAACTCAGAACGCTGAAAACCTTCTGGCAGCTTTTCTCGAACTGTTTGCTCAATTACTCGCGGACCAGCAAAACCGATTAAGGCTTTTGGTTCAGCAACATTCAAATCCCCTAGCATAGCCAAACTTGCAGAAACACCGCCATAGACAGGGTCTGTTAGTACAGAGATGTAAGGCAATCCAGCTAAACGCATTTTTTCCAATGCCGCGCTGGTTTTTGCCATTTGCATTAATGACGTTAATGCCTCTTGCATACGAGCACCACCCGATGCCGAAAAACAAACAAGCGGCATTTGTTTTTCAAGTGCAACATTAACCGCACGTACGAACCGCTCGCCCACGACAGCACCCATGGAGCCGCCCATAAACTGGAAATCAAACGCTACGGCCGCTATAGGCATTCCGTTAAGCGTACCTTCCATAGCCACTAGCGCATCTTTTTCACCCGTTGCTTTTTGGGCTGCACTTAAGCGGTCTTTATACTTTTTAGAATCACGAAACTTGAGACGATCAACAGGTTCTACTTCACTCGCGATTTCAGTGAAAGAGTTAGCATCAAAGAAAGTTTTTAAGCGTGCTCGCGCACCTAAGCGCATATGATGCTCGCACTTGGTACAAACGCTTAAGTTTTTTTCTAGCTCCGGAAGGTACAACACTGCTTCACATTTAGGACACTTTTTCCAAAGCCCTTCTGGAACACTAGTGCGCTTGTTCTCAGAACGGACAAGTGAAGGAACAATTTTGTCTAGCCAGTTACTCATTCTTATCTAAATCCAATGCGTAAAATTATATAAATCAAGCGTCCATCGCGTGGCGCATGTCGGCAATGATACCAGTTACTTTTGCAGAAATCTGTTCCGGATTATCAGCATTCTCTGCAATAGCATTGACCAGAACACTACCGACAATAACACCATCAGCAATTGTGGCCACGGCTGCCGCTGTTTTACCATCTCTAATACCGAAACCTACGCCAACAGGCATATCCGTATGGCGGCGAACTATATCAAGTTTGCCTTTTACTTCATCCACATCAAGCGCACTAGAGCCAGTAACACCTTTCACCGAAACATAGTAAACGTAACCCGATCCGTATTCACACACACTTTCAATACGATCTTCTTGTGTGGTTGGAGCTAACAAGTAGATAACATCTAATGCATTTGCCTTCATCACGCCGGCAAACTCAACTGACTCTTCAGGTGGCAAATCAACGGTTAAAACACCGTCTACACCAGCTTCCTTAGCTAATTGAGCAAACCGCTCATACCCCAACACTTCAATAGGGTTCAAATACCCCATCAACACGATAGGTGTTGTGGTATTTTCAGCACGGAAGGCTTTAACCATGTCTAGCACATCGAGCAAACGAACATTGTGACTCAGAGCACGCTCGCAAGCCAACTGAATAACAGGACCGTCTGCCATAGGGTCAGAGAAAGGAACACCCAACTCAATAATATCCGCACCCGCATCAACCATAGCATGCAACAACGGGACTGTTACCGATGGATTAGGGTCTCCCGCTGTCACGTAAGGGATTAGCGCTTTTTTACCTTCAGCTTTTAACCGGCTGAAATATGAATTAATACGACTCACGCTACTCTCCTAAATTTCAATGCCGTCTATACCAGCAACAGTATGGATATCTTTATCACCGCGCCCCGACAGGTTGACCACAATAATTTGGTCTTTATCCATGTCTTTGGCAACCTTTACCGCATGCGCAATGGCATGGCTAGATTCAAGTGCTGGCATAATACCTTCAACTTGCGTGAGCATACGGAAAGCCGCTAATGCCTCATCGTCAGTAACCGAAGCGTATTCGGCACGACCTGAGTCTTTTAACCAAGCATGCTCAGGCCCTACACCTGGATAATCCAAACCGGCAGATACGGAATGCGTTCCTAAGATTTGCCCTGCATCATCTTCCATCAGGTAAGTACGATTCCCGTGTAAGACTCCTGGACGACCCGCACATAAAGGTGCTGCATGCTCACCGGTTTCAACACCATGACCGCCTGCCTCTACGCCTATCATTCGCACATCAGCATCTTCGATGAAGGGATGGAACAAACCAATAGCGTTGGACCCGCCGCCTACACAAGCAATCAGCACGTCAGGTAAGCGACCTTCTTGCTTAAGGCATTGCTCACGAGCCTCGCGGCCTATAACACTTTGGAAATCACGGACAAGTTTTGGATAAGGGTGTGGGCCTGCAGCCGTACCGATGATATAAAATGTATTATCGACATTAGTGACCCAATCTCGCATTGCTTCATTCATCGCGTCTTTTAGTGTCTTTGTACCTGATTCGACTGCAACAACTTCAGCGCCGAGCAACTTCATACGATAGACATTGAGTGTTTGACGACGAACATCATCTATACCCATGTAAACCTTACACTCTAAGCCTAAGCGAGCAGCGACTGTTGCGGATGCTACGCCGTGCTGACCTGCGCCCGTTTCAGCGATAATCCGCGGCTTGCCCATATGCTTAGCCAGCAATGCTTGGCCTATTGTATTGTTTACTTTGTGAGCGCCCGTGTGATTTAAATCTTCGCGTTTTAAATAGATCTTTGCGCCGCCCACTTCACGCGTTAACCGCTCAGCAAAGTACAAGGGTGAGGGACGACCGACATAATGCGCTAAATCTCGATCAAACTCCGCCTGAAACGCAGGGTCTGCAGACAGTTTTGCATATAAAGCTTCTAACTCTTGCAAAGCGCCCATTAACGTCTCTGATACAAAACGACCACCGTACGGCCCAAAATGCCCTCTTTCGTCAGGCAACTGCTTTAGCGCAGCTAGATCATTCGTTGTTAGCACAAGCTACCTCATCAAAAAATCGTTGTAATTTATCGGGAGATTTAATTCCCTTACTGGCCTCTACACCACCACTGACATCAACGGCATATGGCTTTACGTATGTTATTGCTTCACGGATATTTTTATCATCTAAACCACCCGCTAAAATAATAGAGGACCGCATCGAGCAGGGAATCATATCCCAATTAAAAGACTCCCCAGTACCGCCGGGCACCCCTGCTTTGTAGGCATCCAGTAAAAGCCCTCTGGCTGTCGCATACTGCTTAGCAACCTTATCTACTTCAACACCAGGCTTCATTCTCAGTGCCTTGATGTAAGGTCGGGAAAACTGCTCACAAAAAGCAGCCTTTTCGTCACCATGAAACTGCAGCAAATCAATTTTACATTCATCAATGACAGTATTGACCAGCGCAGGTTCAGCATTAACAAATAATGCAGTTGTCGCCACAAAAGGAGGGAGCTGTTTGATAATGCTGGCTGCACCTTGTGGTGTTATATACCGCGGGCTTGGTTCGTAAAAAACAAAGCCTAGGGCATCAGCCCCCGCTGCAATGGCATGAAGGGCATCCTCTAAACGCGTTATACCACAAATTTTTACACGAACATTCATGAAACAATCATCACATCAAATTGCGAGCAATGTTAACAGATTGAGCACCCAAACGTTAGCCACTTGTGTTTAAGAAATGCGGCCCCAAAGGTGAGGCGGGGAGCTGATAGGTATCAGGGTACTTAACATCAACAAAATACAACCCATGCGGAGGAGCCGTTACCCCACCTTCCCGACGATCACGCGCATCCAGTATATCTTTCGCCCAATGTGTGGGTTTTTCTTTAGCACCAATAGCAATCAGGACACCCGCTATATTTCGAATCATATGCTGCAAAAAAGCGTTAGCAACCACATCAATCACGATCATCTGCCCTGAGGCATACACATTCAAGGATTTAACGTGACGTACAGGGCTTTTAGCTTGGCAGTTAACAGACCGGTAAGAAGTAAAATCATGTTCTCCTACCAAATGCTCACCTCCTTTACGCATTAGCTCTATATCTAACGTTTTATGCGTCCAAGTAACACCTTTATTCAAAATCGCAGGTCGTACAGGCTGACTCAAAATTAAGTAGCGATAACGACGTTCTAATGCACTGAAGCGCGCGTGGAAAGAGTCATCGACGTCGACTACCCAATGGACCGCTATATCGTTAGGTAAATGCGTGTTAGCCCCCATGACCCAAGCCCGCTGCGGGCGGGATACAAGACTATCAAAGTGGATCACTTGATATGTCCCATTTACCCCGGCATCTGTACGACCAGCACAAACCACTGAAACAGGGTGATTTGCAATTTTAGAAAGTGCTTCTTCCACGTATTGTTGCACAGTGGGCACATTGCCTGCCTTTTGTCGCTGCCACCCCTTGTAGGCACTGCCAGCGTATTCTACGCATGCAGCATAACGATAAGGGGCGATCGAAATCGCCCCTTGGTTGTCTATTGATGGAAGTTCTCGCTCCGTCAAGCCAACCCCTCCAATAGACCCCGCGCCTCTGATACTTGCGCCTCATTACCCTCTTCAGCTATTTCATCCAAGATATCCTTAGCACCTTCAACATCACCCATATCTATATAGGCACGCGCTAAATCTAGCTTGGTTTCAACTTCATCTGCCCCGTCTAACAACCCTAAGGCATCAAATGGATCTTCATCTATCTCTTCTTCCGCCGATGAGGTCTCTTCAAGAGCGATATCGTTATCAGTACTATTAAGCAGCGCATCTAACTCATCATCCAACTCTGCATCAAGATCATGCTCAATATTGGACGTTAGCTCTTGTGTTACCTCTGTATCTGAAGGCGTTTTGGGTAGCTCATCATCGAGCTCCAAGCCTGCTAAATCGACGTCTGCTTCAATCTCTGCAGCATCATCAATTTCTAGATCCAAAAGCTCATCCAGCGAAGCTTCTGAGCTTTCCTGCTCTGAGTCAACCAAACCTAGATCGGCATCAGCATCATCCAAGCTCAACTCTTCTTCACTCAACAAAGAGTCCAAATCCAAGTCGTCTAGATCATCACTCAGCGACTCCAGAGTTTCATTAGGGACTTCAACGGCTTCTGAGTGGTCATTTGAATCAGCGGATAGATTTTCAAGGTCGTCTTCACCATCAAGCATACTATCAAGATCTGCCATGAGATCTTCTTCATCAATAGTAGCTTCTTCTGCCTCGGCGACCACCTCACTTTCAACACTGTCCTCATCCAATAACGCATCTAGATCAGCCAGCGTCGTTTCATCATCCGATGCGTTATCACTTGCCGAGTCAGTTGACGCTTGCGCTGGTTTGTCACCAGACACACCCTCAGACTCATCATCAAGAGCAAAGTCCAAGCCCTCTAATTCGGCCTCAAGCTTACTCATTTCATCTTCTAGGTTATTACCTGATAGATCATCAAGGTCAAAGTCTAGGTCTTGCGATGCCTCTTCAGATTCTGTCGACTCAAATGGCGTATCCGCCAGCTGTGTCAAGCCTAGGGACTCAAGCGTTTCTTCGGCACTATCTTCATCATCGTCGATGGAGTCGACCATGCCCATACCAGAGCGCTCATTGCGCTGACGAGAAGCCTCTTGCTCAACTTCATCATCCAAATCAAGCGAGATAAGCTCATCCAAGGCAGTATCGTCTGCAATGTCCAGCCCTTCGTCATCTAGATCCTCAGCAAGCATAGCATCTAGACTCTCGTCTAACGGATCAAGCTCCGGCTCGGCAGGAGCAACGGCAGCATCTACGGCCGTGTCAGTTGGCTCATCAGGCAGCGACAAGTCCAGTTCTTCTAAGTCGTCATCTAAACCAAGGTCAAATTCGTCATCATCAACCTCTTCAGAGACATCTTCATCTAAAATCGCATCTAGCTCATCGAGATTAGCCTCGTCATCCTCTAGCGCTGTTTCAAGGGACTCATCTTCTAAGCTGTCCTCTGATAGAGCATCGAGATCATTTTCGAATGACTCATCGAGATTAAGATCCATATCCAGATCCAAATCTTCCAAGTCATCAAGATCATCCAAAGACTCTAGCTCATCTAGGCTGTTAATATCATCTAAGTCAATCGACTCTGACTCTTCCTCAGCTTCTGGTGTTTCAGCTGTTTCGTCGGCACTCTCTTCCAGTGCAGCGGCGAGTTCGTCATCACTGATTTCTTCTTGAGGTTCTAAATCGACAGGAGCAATAAGTGCCTCATCCACCTCATCATCTGCTGACTGACGTTTACGACGAAGCAACAACCAAAGACCTGCTAAAATGGCGATAGCACCACCACCCAAGCCTGCCAAATAAGCCGGGGTACCTAAGATTTTATCCAGTATGCTTTCACTGCTTGCATTAGCTTGTGCTGTTTCTGCTGCTTCTTTTTCTCTTAATAACGCCTCTAGCTCTGCAAAGCCGTCATTTTTTAATTCAAGTAAGCGCTGTAAGGAATCAAGCTGCTGTTGAATAGCATCCAACTTATTGTTCAAGTCGGAGTTATCTCGCTCCAACCTGTCGATAGATTCGAGTGAAACAGCAAGCTTTTCTTCAAGCTCTTCATTCTTCGCTTCAAGCTCTTGAGCTTTCTTTTCAGCATCCGTTTCTGCACTAGGGTTCTGAGAGTTCTGCGCCGCATCATCCTTGCTGGCATCCGTCGGGGTAATTACTTTTAACTGCCCTTCTGGAGCTGCTTCAACGTCCTTGGAATCAGCGGCTTCACTCTTTAGACTGGGTTTACTTCCGTCAATTGGGGCCGGCGCCGAAGGCTTGCCTCTATTTTTCCAAGCAGCCGTTTGTCGCCTCACTTCGGCGGCGGCTTCTTTTGAAGTGATTGCTCGCGCTTCAGCTTCTGTCGGTAGCTGCAGCACTAAGCCCGCTTTTAAATTGTTTATGTTGTTATCTGGAAATGCTTCGGGGTTCTTCTTAAACAAAGCGACCATCATTTGATAAGAAGATATATCCGGTGCCGCCCGGTGCTCGATAGCTAAGCCCCAAAGCGTATCCTTGGAATCCACATAGGTTTCTGTTTTAGGATTGGCGCGAGTTTGGATATTGCTAGCCCTAGCCGCAGCAGGCTGAGACCTAGCGGCTGGCTGCACAGGTGATTGACGCTTAGGCTGCGGCTGAACAGCAGGTACGACCGGCTGACGCGAAGGAACTGCTGCAGGAATAACAGGACGCTGAGTGGGCGACGGATCAAAAACTGGCGGATCCAAAAGCACTGTATACTCACGCACTAACCGACCGCTAGGCCAATTAACTTCGACCAAAAAGTTTAGGAAAGGCTCCTTGACAGGCTCGCGTGATGTTAGCTCAATCACACCCGTTCCATTAGGATTAACCTTAACCTGAAAGCGCACACCATTTAATGCTCTTTGCTGGCTAATGCCCGCCAATGCAAACTCATCCTGCCCTGCCATACGAGGGCGGATCTGCAATGGGTTGAGATCCCTAATTTGGCTGAGCTGAATTTCAGCATTTAAGGGTTCATTTAGGGCCGATTTGATACGAATATCACCTAGCCCCAAAGCGTTTGCCTGTGACGATGCGATTGCACCCGCAACAGCCATACTTAGTGCAAGTTTGCGCAGCATTTCCATTTCCTTAAGTTACTTGCTGAATTTTTCTTGATATTCAGCAAGTTGCCGGTCAGATGTTTGATCAAAGTATTATTAAAAACTGCTAGCGGGTCAAGAAACCCGTGAAAACAGTTGTTTTTTTACGGCTTTTATTAAACTCAGCTTAATTTATTGAAAAGATTCCTGATAAAGCTCAGCTATTTTTACCGCATTTACTGTTGAACCATAACGCAGGTTATCGGCCGTCATCCAAAAACTTATACCAGTATGATCGCCCAATGTTTCTTTCACACGACTAATAAAAACGGTATCCGTACCGACAGAGTCACTTACTGGGGTGGCAAGTTCGTTTTCGCCATTAACAAGCTCAAAGCCCTCCAGCTCATCAATCAACGCTGAAAACTCTGCAGACGATATGGCGGCCTCTGTACTTAATACAACAGACGCGCTATTTCCATGAAACACAGGCACCCGGACAAAACTAGGCGCAATCGACAACCCTGGGTTGTTCATTATAATTTTAGTTTCAAGCATTAACGCTATTTCAGCATTAGTGTAGCCATTGGCTTCTAAATCACCCACTATTGGCAGCACATTGAAAGCGATTTGTTCAGTATAGCAACGCTTTTCCAACTCGCGTGCATTAAGTAACTGCGCTGTTTGTTTCGCCAACTCATCAACACCGGATTTGCCTGATCCTGACACTGAATGCATCGCTGTAAAAGTAATATCATTCACCGGCGCTTTTGGAACCATGGCTTTTAATACAGGCATCAGCATAAGCGCATCAGGGGATGGATTAGTAATAATATGTTTTTGGCTGCTCATAGCGATACGCTCATCATTAACACCCGCTATCACCATAGGCACTAATGGATCGTATCTAAACGCACCCGTACTATCGATCACCAAGGCACCGCTTTCTGCGGCTAGTGATGCATATTGCTCGGTAATGGCTTTAGACGCATTAAAGAATGCAACCTGCACCTTTGAAAAATCAAACCCTGCTAACGCCTGAACAACGTAGGACTTCCCCGCAAACGAGATCGACTCTCCTACCGAGTTACTGCTGGCGAACACATAAAGCTCACCTATCTCAAAATCGCGTTCTTCTAGTACTGTTAAAAGATGCTCTCCCACCTGACCGGTGGCCCCAACAATTGCGATATTAAGCATGAAATTCCTATTAATAACGTTAAGCTCAAACAAAACAGCCCGAACGAGTGTCGGGCTGTAGGCATAACCAAAGAGTGGTTAAGCTTCTAACAAAATGCGCAACATACGGCGCAACGGCTCTGCCGCTCCCCATAAAAGCTGATCACCAACACTAAATGCATTCAGGTACTGAGGCCCCAAATTCATTTTACGCAAACGACCAACGGGTACAGACAGTGTACCGGTGACTTTAGCTGGCGTGAGCTCTCTCATAGTCACATCACGCTCATTTGGAATAACTTTAACCCAATCATTTGCCTCAGCCAGCATTGACTCAATTTCATCCATAGGGATGTCTTGTTTCAATTTGATAGTGAATGCTTGGCTATGACAACGCATGGCACCTATACGGACACAAGTTCCGTCAATAGGGATTGGTGAGCTAGAGCGACCCAAAATTTTGTTAGTTTCAGAGAAACCTTTCCACTCTTCTTTGCTTTGACCATTTTCCAAAGCAACATCAATCCACGGGATCAAGCTACCAGCCAAAGGCACACCGAAGTTATCGACCGGCATATCGTTGCTTCGAATGGTCTCCGCCACGCGGCGATCAACATCTAAAATGGCACTTGACGGGTCAAGCTGATCAGCCACTGACTGATGCACCATGCCCATCTGCGCAATCAGCTCACGCATGTGACGTGCACCACCGCCAGAAGCAGCTTGGTACGTCATGGAAGTTAACCACTCTACGTGACCCGCTTTAAACAGACCACCCAACCCCATTAGCATTAACGATACGGTACAGTTGCCTCCGATAAAGTTTTTTACTCCATTAGCTAAGCCCTTATCGATAACGTCTCGGTTCACGGGATCTAAAATGATCAGCGCCTCATCATCCATGCGCAATGAAGATGCAGCATCAATCCAATACCCTTTCCAGCCTGCTTCACGCAACTTGGGGAATACCGCTTTTGTGTAGTCACCACCTTGGCATGAAATAATGGCATCCATCTGTTTCAGCTCATCAATATCCGTTGCATCTTTCAACGTTGGAATTGATTTGCCAATATCAGGACCAGCCTGTCCAGCCTGTGAAGTGGTGAAGAAGACGGGCTCATCGATAAAATCGAAGTCACGCTCTTCTAGCATGCGTTGCATCAGCACAGAACCAACCATTCCGCGCCAACCGACAAAACCTACACGTTTCATTGGAATCCCCAATAATAAATTCTTAAATTAGCGACACAAAAAGGCCGATTCTGCAAAGAACCAACCTGAATGTGTCGACATAGTTATTGTACGATGATTAAGCGCTCAATGCAGCTACTACTGCATCGCCCATTTCAGAAGTACTGACTTGCTGCATTCCCTCTGACATTATATCGGCAGTACGTACATTCTGATCTAACACTCGGCTCACAGCCGCTTCTATACGGTCTGCCGTAGCACCGGCATTTAACGAATAACGCAACATCATTGCAGCCGATAAGATAGTCGCTAAAGGATTAGCCTTACCCTGACCAGCAATATCGGGTGCTGAACCGTGACACGGCTCGTACATCCCTTTACCGTTCTCATCTAATGATGCTGAGGGCAGCATACCAATAGAGCCGGTTAGCATCGCTGCTGCGTCCGACAGGATGTCACCAAACATGTTCCCGGTAACCACAACATCAAATTGCTTGGGCGCGCGTACCAATTGCATCGCTGCATTATCAACATACATATGGCTTAGCTCTACATCCGGATAATCCTTAGCAAGCTCCTCCATAATTTCGCGCCACAAAACGGTCACTTCGAGTACATTCGCTTTATCAACTGAACACAAGCGCTTACCACGCTGGCGAGCCGCCTCAAAAGCCACACGACCAATTCGACGGATTTCGTTTTCATCATATACGTAGGTGTTATAACCCTCGCGAATACCGCCTTCTTTTTCACGAATACCGCGCGGCTTACCAAAGTAAATACCACCCGTTAACTCACGAACAATTAGTATATCTAAACCGGCTACAATCTCAGGCTTTAACGATGACGCATGCGCCAACTGCGGGTAAAGAATAGCTGGACGCAAGTTACCAAACAGCTGCAAATTAGAACGAATACCCAACAAACCCTTTTCAGGACGGATTTGAAAGTCTGGAATCGTGTCCCACTTAGGGCCACCCACAGCCCCAAGTAGTATTGCATCTGCAGACTGAGCAGCCGCCAACGTGGCTGGCGGCAACGGCACACCATCAGCATCAATTGCTGCGCCACCTACTAACGCTTCAGAAAAAACCAACCCTAACTTATCTTGCTGATTAACTAACTCTAAAACGCGTTTAGCTTCAGTAACAATTTCTGGACCTATGCCGTCACCCGGCAGAATCAGTACACTCTTAGACATATATATTCCAAATCTCTTCAGTCAACTATTAATAAGGCTTGATCGCGTCAAACAACCAAGGCGTTTCTTGGCGACGACGAGCCTCATAAGCCTTTATATCGTCTGCGTTTTGCAATGTAAGGCCGATATCGTCCAGACCGTTTAGCAAGCAATGCTTACGAAAACCATCGACATCAAAAGTCATTTCTGTGCCAGAAGGAGTAACCACCACTTGCTTTTCCAAGTCGATAGATAATTGATAGCCTTCTTGGGACTCGACTTCATTAAACAACTGATCGACTTGCTCTTCGTCTAAAACGATTGGCAATAGACCATTTTTAAAGCAGTTGTTATAAAAAATATCTGCAAAACTAGGCGCTATAACACAACGAATCCCAAAATCTTCTAACGCCCAAGGTGCATGCTCACGACTAGAACCACAACCAAAGTTCTCACGAGCTAGCAGAACAGATGTACCTTGATAGCGAGGCAGGTTAAGGACAAACTCTTTATTTAAGGGACGGCCTGAACAATCTTGGTCTGGCTGCCCTTCATCCAAATAGCGCAACTCATCAAACAGGTTAGGACCAAAACCTGAACGCTTAATAGATTTCAAAAACTGCTTGGGAATGATCATATCTGTATCAACATTGGCGCGATCTAATGGCGCAGCAATACCGGTATGCACTGTAAACTTTTTCATTTTATATCTCCGCTACTTAGGCGCCCATTAACTCACGAACATCAACAAAATGGCCCGTGACTGCTGCTGCCGCCGCCATAGCTGGGCTAACTAAATGTGTACGACCACCAAAGCCCTGACGCCCTTCGAAGTTTCGGTTACTAGTCGAAGCGCAATGCTCGCCATTGCCTAACTTATCCGGATTCATAGCCAAGCACATTGAGCAACCGGGTTCACGCCATTCCAGCCCCGCTTCAATGAATATTTTATCCAAACCTTCCTGCTCGGCTTGCTGCTTAACCAGCCCTGAGCCAGGTACAACCAACGCCTGTTTAATAGTGCCAGCTACCTTGCGCCCTTTTACCACCTCCGCTGCAGCGCGAAGGTCTTCAATACGCGAATTTGTGCAAGAGCCAATGAAGACGCGATCCAACTGAATATCAGTTATTTTCTGATCTGCCGCCAGACCCATGTAGGTTAAAGCGCGACGAATACCATCTGCTTTAACTTCATCAGCTTCGTTCATTGGGTTAGGCACTGTAGCCTTAACGTCGACAACCATCTCTGGCGACGTTCCCCATGTAACCTGAGGAATGATATCTTCAGCTTTGATAACGACAACTTTATCAAAGACAGCATCATCATCCGAAACTAAGGTCTTCCAGTAAGCACACGCTGCATCCCATTGCTCACCCTTAGGAGAGAATGGGCGGTCTTTAAAGTAATCGATGGTCTTCTGATCAACAGACACCATACCCACGCGAGCACCGGCTTCGATAGCCATATTACAAATGGTCATGCGGCCTTCCATAGAAATACTATGGACAGCATCTCCACCAAATTCGATAGCGCACCCGTTACCGCCAGCTGTCCCTATAACACCTATAATATGCAAGATAACGTCTTTAGCTGTAACACCAAAACCTAACTCACCATCAACACGCACCAGCATATTTTTCATTTTCTTAGCGATCAGGCACTGCGTTGCTAATACATGCTCAACTTCAGAGGTACCAATACCATGGGCCAAGGCACCAAAAGCGCCATGAGTCGACGTATGTGAATCACCGCAAACCACAGTCGTACCAGGCAAGGTCATACCCTGCTCCGGCCCTATGACATGCACGATACCTTGTCGAGTATCGTTCATTTTGAATTCAAAAATACCAAAATCATCACAGTTAGCATCCAGCGTCTTAACTTGAATACGCGACACTGAATCAACTATCTCATCAACACCGCCTGCCCGCGGAGTTGTCGGCACATTATGGTCAGGTGTTGCCAAGTTAGCATCAATACGCCAAGGTTTACGATTAGCCAAGCGCAACCCTTCAAACGCCTGAGGTGATGTCACTTCGTGTAAAATATGGCGATCAATATATATAAGCGCACTACCATCATCGTTTTGACGAACTAAATGCTGATCCCACAATTTGTCATATAAGGTCTTGCCAGCCATAGGAATACTCCCCAATTAGGCATTATTGTTCTCGTTAAGCAGCCGCTCGAAAGCCACCCAAATTATATGGTTATGCTATAGAAGCCCACCAAATAACACAAATTCATTATTTTTATACAATCGATTCTTAAAAGGAATAAAGGAAATTAACTTGCCCCTTTCGCCTGATTCCAGCGAATACATTCTTCTAGCGTCACACCTGACCCACCAAAGATGTTAAGGGCACTTCCAATGGTTAAATCTACCTTTCCGGATGAAAGCTGATTAACCAACTTCAAGTCCGCTAAAGAACGAGCGCCACCAGCATAAGTAACAGGTATAGAGCACCAGTCACCCAACTTATCTACCAATTGCTCATCGATTCCCGCTTGCAACCCCTCAACGTCAGCAGCATGAATTAAAAACTCAGCACAATGTTTTTCTAGCTCAGCCAAGGTTGCGCCATCAATAATGGTGTCTGTTACTGTCTGCCAGCGGTTAGTCGCGATTTGCCAACCTTTGTTGGTTTGGCGACAACTCAAATCCAAAACCAAACGCTCGACACCTACTTCTTGCTTTATTTTATCAAGACGAGCCCATGAAAACTGACCATCCTCGAACAAGTAAGAAGTCACAATGACATGAGAGGCGCCTGCCTCAAGATAAGACGCAGCATTAGCATGGTTAACACCACCACCAAACTGCAAACCACCAGGCCATGCACCTAATGCTTTTAACACCTGCTCTTCATTACCTGGCCCCAGAGCAATAACATGTCCGCCCTGCAAGCCATGCTGATGATATAAGCCAGCGTAATATTCGGCATCATGCTGGCTAATAAAGTTGGTTTGAGCACCTTGATCGCTCAAGCTACCTCCAACAATTTGCTTAACTTGGCCTTGGTGAAGATCGATACAAGGTCTGAAAAATGTCACAGCCACTCCTAACATCAGCGCTTAAAATTTATTTAATGGATTATAAACGTTCCGACCCATAATGCAGAATGAGTACGCGAATAAAAAACACAAGATTTTAAGCCATCAAACAGCAGGGCAAAGTATATGAATGAATTAGAAAGATAAGAAAGATAAGAAAGATAAGAAAGATAAGAAAGATAAGAAAGATAACATTTCAGAGAAGCCTTACGAGCGCAAGACTCTTATGTTTAGAAATTGGTGCCCGGAGCCGGAATCGAACCGGCACGACCGTTAAGTCGCAAGATTTTAAGTCTTGTGTGTCTACCAATTTCACCATCCGGGCAAAATTTCTTTTCCAGATTAAGCAGGGCTTAAACATGGAGGCGCGGGTCGGAATCGAACCGGCGTACACGGAGTTGCAGTCCGCTGCATGACCACTCTGCCACCGCGCCTTACGTTTTGATTGGAGCGGGAAACGAGATTCGAACTCGCGACCCCGACCTTGGCAAGGTCGTGCTCTACCAACTGAGCTATTCCCGCATCACTCAAAACGTGGGGCGTATTATAGAGAGATCTGAGACGGTGTCAACACGCTTTTACAATAAATTTTTACTTTAAGATTAAATACTTACATTTCACTCGTGAGAACAGGCCATGCAGCCTTCAAATAAATGATCATAGACCATAAAGTCAAAATAGCAGCACCATACATCGCCACGATACCAACCCAAGATAAAACGGAAAATGGCGTAAATGAAACCAATAACAATATGGATATCATCTGAAGGGCCGTTTTTATTTTACCTATGTAAGATACAGCCACATTAGCCCGCTTACCTACTTCAGCCATCCATTCGCGCAATGCTGATATCACTATTTCCCGTCCAATTATAATGATGGCCGGAACAGTCATCCATAATGCCGAAAAAGTTTGCGTTAGCACCACCAGCGCCGCAGCAACAATCAACTTGTCCGCAACGGGATCTAGAAAAGCACCTAACGCTGAGGTCTGATTCCAACGACGCGCCAAATAACCATCAAACCAATCGGTAATCGCAGCTAAAGCAAAAATCACCCCTGCTGAAAAATGCGCGTACGGAACTGGCAAATAATAAATAAGAATAAATACCGGGATCAAAACAATCCGCAGCAAGGTTAATAGATTGGGTATATTCATGGATAACAGCACCTGTCCTGACAGTTCCCTGTCAATCTTCTGGATGTAACGCTCCATAGATCTCCTCTGCGAGCGCGCTGCTTATGGTAGAGACTTTGGCAATTTCTGCAACACTCGCTCGCTCAATTGCTTGAATACCACCAAAATGCTTGAGCAACTCTCGTCTTCTTTTAGGCCCTACACCGGGAATCCCTTCTAAACGTGATTGGTTCCTAGCTTTTCCGCGCCTTGCCCGATGGCCTGTAATAGCAAATCTATGCGCTTCATCACGTATATGCTGAACAAGATGAAGAGCAGATGAATCCGACGCCAATGTAACCTCTTGACCAGTTTCAGCAACAATTAGCGTCTCAAAACCCGCCTTGCGGGTCGTCCCTTTCGCAACGCCTATAATTTGCACTTCATTAATCTGCAACTCACGTAAAACATCCACTGCTTGCGTGACCTGACCTTTACCGCCATCGATAAACAATATGTCAGGCAAAGCCCCCTCACCTTTTTTAATGCGAGTGTAACGCCGAGTTAGCGCTTGATGCATAGCGGCATAATCATCTCCGCCAGTTATACCTTCGATATTAAAGTGACGGTAGTCTTTCTTCAATGGTCCGTTATGATCAAACACAACGCAAGAAGCGACCGTTGCCTCACCTGAGCTATGCGATATATCGAAACATTCAAGGCGCTTGGGAATAGCATCAAGGTTAAAAGCCTCTTGCAACTGAACAAATCGCTGATACATAGTTTGCTTACTGGCCAAATGACTAGAAAGCTGCTGCTCAGCATTGGTCAATGCCAGCTTTTGCCAACCGGCTCTTTCACCTTTCACGCGGTAATTGACGCTCACTTTTTTACCACGATGCTCCGTTAAGGCCTCTTCTAAACACGCTTTATCATCCAAGTCATGGCTACAAATAATGACATCTGGCAACTCTCGCGCACTGCCCAAGTACCACTGAGCTATAAAGGCTGATAACACTTGTTCAGGACTATCCTCTATAGAGACTTTGGGGTGAACCGCTTTACTGCCAACAATCCGCCCACCTCGCACATACAGAACATGCACACAAACACCCCCGGGCAATATAGCGCAGGCAATTACGTCAGCATCCCCCGCATCGCCAGCAACAAACTGCTGCTCTTGTATAAGCTGCAAACTGCTGATTTGATCACGATAGACAGCAGCTCTTTCAAAATCCAATGATGCAGCGGCCACTTCCATCTGATCCGCTAATTCCTTCATAATCACATGGCTTTTTCCCTGCAAAAACATGCTCGCATGCCGAACATCTTCTTGATAAGCCTCTTCCGTAATGGCCTTAACACAGGGTGCACTGCAACGGTCAATTTGATACTGCAAGCAAGGTCTTGAGCGGTTTTTAAAAAACGTATCGTCACACTGACGAATTTTAAACAGCTTTTGCAAGATCCCCAAAGTATCGTTAATCGCCGCGCGGCTTGGAAAGGGCCCAAAGTAGCTTCCTTTTTTACGTTTAGCTCCACGATGAAAACTTAGCAACGGATAAGTATCTTTATCAGAAACAAAAATATAGGGATAACTTTTGTCGTCCCTCAACAAAATATTGTAGGGAGGCCGGTACTCCTTAATCAAATTTTGTTCTAGCAACAGCGCTTCAGTTTCACTGTTAGTGACTGTTACATCTATCGTGCGTATGTGGCTGACCAGCGCTTGCGTCTTAACTGTCAGCCCAGTTGCTCGAAAATAACTAGATACGCGCTTTTTTAGATTCTTCGCTTTACCAATATAAAGCAGCTCACCGGCAGCATCTCGCATTTGGTAAACACCAGGCCGCTGTGTTAAGCGAGCGAGAAATGCCTGACTATCAAAGCCATCTAATGTGGTGTCGTTGTTATTACGTGACTGTGCCATTAGCTCTCTGTTTTTACTTCGTGTAATGCTTTATTAGCCTGCATATGAATATGCGTTGCCTTTTGATGTATAGCTTCTAGACGCTTTCGTGTTTCATCATTAATACCGGCACCACGAGATAGCGACACCTCAAGATAAACGCTAATTTCTGCAAAATAATACAAGCGAGCATTAAATGATTTAGCGCGCTTTAGTTTTGCCATGGAGGTTTGAGCGCCGTTCATCAATATTGTATTGATGTTAGTGTCAGAAAGAACCGGAAAACGGTGTAGCTCTCGCTGATCCAGTTCTGGCTCACCCTTAGTAGAGATATCGATCATATTCACGCCCTAACTCAAAAATAGTCTGTAACGATATGATGTCATTATTAACACGCCATCGCTATAGTGAGGCACCACAGACAATAAGCTTACGCATTAAATATACCAACAGATGGACGTTTAATTGTGACCACAGACCGTCTAATAATTGATATTAAAAACGATATTGATTGGCTCAAGGCATCTCAGCCTCTCATGCGGCATAGCAACGTCCATTTTTTTAACACACATCAGCCATTAACCCAAAACACCCAAAGCTTAGTCGCTTACGGTAAGCCACCTACCTTCAGGTTAGGGCATTTATTTGAGGAGGTTGTCGACCGCTTTATTAGCCTTACCTCTAAACTTGAGACGGTAGCGCGCAACATTCAAATACGTAACAGCAAAACCACATTAGGTGAGCTAGATTTTCTTTACAGAAATTGTATTGACGGGTCTATCACGCATTTAGAAGTCGCTGTTAAATTTTATTTGTTTTGCCCTGATGACACATGCCTCAACGAAGCATTACCAATACCGAGCCTAGAGAAATTTATCGGGCCAGGCAGTAAAGATAGACTCGATAAAAAATGGTCGCGCCTTACCAGCCATCAGCTGCAGCTCACTGCAAACCCAGTAACTCAAGCCGCACTAAGAGCCCTAGACTTACCTTTACCTCATAAAAGTGAGCTTCTATTAACCGGTATTCTATTTTATCCGTATCAAGCCGATCGTTTTGATTTAATTAAACAACATGTAGGACTAGAAGAGGTCATCCACCCCAACCACCAGCATGGATGGTGGCTACCCAGAAAAGAAATCGACCAAATTAAAACTCAAGCACTGAACGAACATTGGCAATTTTTATTATTACCCAAACACCACTGGATAGCGGGAGCGTCGCACTATGATGCGCAAGAAATAGAGGATAAAAGCTTAAGTTTTACTGCATTGAAAGCAATGATAGATAAGCGTCATATCGCACTACCTATTATGATTGCCTGTGTACGAAAACATAAAGATGGCTTTAAAGCCGTCGCAAGGGGATTTATTGTAGAAGATATCTGGCCGCGCGCACCCTCTGGTAGCAACAAATAGACAGATCAAAATAGCAAAGACCTATCAACATGACACGCCACGCTCTTCAAGGGCTTTTTTAAGCACTTATAGCATATCTCGCCTATTGATAAGCCCTTGGGGGATCTTGTGCGGCAATTAATCGGCTAGGAGTTACTTTCCAGCAGACTGGGCAGCTTCAGCTTTTTCAGCATCAGCGGCGATGTTTTTCTTTAAAAAACGCACCCCCACTACCACTAGCGCAACACATACAACAACAATAGCTACACTGGGAACAAACGACATCATACTGTATTTATCGAAGCCTAACATAAACATATACCTTTATTTATTATCACAAGAATACAGCAATTATAGTCATTTATTGATCTAGCTCAAATCGCTTTAGTAGGCTTGACGTGTCCATCCGACCCCCACCCAAAGTCTGAACTTCAGCATAATAGCTATCGACAAGCTTTGTCACGGGTAGTTGCGCACCGTTTCTAGACGCTTCATTCAACGCAATGCCTAGGTCTTTACGCATCCAGTCAACCGCAAAGCCAAAGTCATACTCACCAGCCAACATTGTTTTGTGACGGTTAGCCATTTGCCATGAGCCAGCGGCGCCGTGCTGAATTAACTCAAAGACTTGGTGAGCATCTAAACCGGCTTTTTGAGCAAACTGAACGCCCTCTGCCAACCCCTGCAAAAGACCAGCAATACAAATTTGATTAACCATTTTAGCGAGCTGACCACTACCAACTGGGCCTAATAATTTAATCGATTTACCATAGGCTTCCATCACAGGTCTAGCAATAGCAAATGCCTCGTCAGAGCCTCCCACCATTACACTTAAAACACCATTCTCTGCTCCAGCCTGACCACCAGAAACGGGGGCATCTAAAAATTGAACGTTAACTTCAGCCGCTTTTTCACTGATTTCTCGCGCCGCTTCTGCTGATGCGGTTGTATGATCAACCAATATAGCCCCAGGCATTAAAGACTTCAGCACACCATCGCTGCCTGACGTCACTTCACGTAAGTCATCGTCATTACCGACACATACAAAAACAATGCTCGCCTCTCTAGCGGCCTCTTTTGGCGTTAAGGCCAGCTGGCCAGAGAACTCAGCCACCCAACTCTGCGCTTTTGATTGCGTGCGATTATATACAGTGACATCGTGCCCGGCGGCAGCTAAGTGCCCCGCCATAGGGTATCCCATTGTGCCTAAACCAATAAAAGCGACTTTCATATTATTAATCCTTATTTGTTTATTAACCGTATACTCATTTTATTTGCGTTAAAATGCAGCTAATAGTTTGTACCTTTGTCATTTACCATGGAGCTTGTATGCGCCCTACGTTACAAAAAGCATTGTTAATGCGCTATATTTTACCCAGCCTAATCATTTTGCTTAATGTATTAAATACTGCCAAAGCAGATGACAGTATGATGTTTAGCGAACTTGCTTTTCCAGACACAAATGGCACAACAATCAACATGACAGATTTCAAAGGCAAGATTGTACTGTTAAATTTTTGGGCGACCTGGTGCCCTCCTTGCGTTAAAGAAATGCCTTCTATGCAACGCTTGAAAAATCACTTTGCCGACCAACCATTTGAGATTGTCGCGATCTCTGCTGGGGAAGAAAGCGAAGCAGTTACTGAGTTTTTACCTCGTTTGAACACCGAATTTACCTTTCCTATTTTAGTTGATGCCAAAGGTATATCATTTATGGCACTTGGCATTAAAGGGCTCCCTATGAGCTTCCTATTAAACAAAGATGGTAAAAGCATTTTAACTATTATGGGTGGCCGAGAGTGGGATGAAGAAACACAAATCAAGCTCATTGAAAATGCCCTAGCTGGTAAGCCATTACAGTAATTGAGTATCAGCTTGCCCAACTATGTAGACACAAAAAAGCCGACGATTAGTCGGCTTTTTTATATGTAAATGGCAAGCGAATTAACTAGCCTGCAAGTACACCTGCTCTGCAGCCTGAAGTGCTTTTCCTGCTTGTACAGAAGCGCCCATTCCCAGCAACGTACTTTCCAGCGCAGAAAGACACAAGGTTACATTGCGGCGATTAGCTGAACTACCCATCAAGCCAATACGCCATACCTTACCAGCTAAGTCTCCCAAACCAGCTCCAATCTCAAGGCCGTACTCGCTTAACAAAGTCGAGCGAACCTTAGCATCATCTACTCCTTCAGGAATAATGACTGAATTTAGCTGAGGCAGTCGATTAGCTTCATCAACCAAAAAACCGATGCCCATTGCTTCTAAGCCAGCTTTTAAAGCTTGATGATGAAACGCGTGACGCTGCCAAGACTTCTCTATGCCCTCTTCGTGTAAAATAACCAACGACTCATGCAGCGCATACAAAGCATTAACAGGAGCAGTATGATGATAAGCTCGCTTACCTTCTCCTCCCCAATACCCCATGACCAAATTGGTATCTAAAAACCAACTCTGAACACTTGCCGTGCGGTTTTTAACCTTATCTACCGCCTTGGCACTCAAACTAATGGGTGAAATCCCCGGCGCGCACGAGAGACATTTTTGCGTTCCTGAATAAATCGCATCAATCCCCCATTCATCAACCCGCAACTCTGTTCCCCCTAGGGATGTAACCGCATCAACAATAGTCAGTGCCCCTCTCTCTTGCGCTAAAGCACAAAGAGCTTTGGCATCAGAGCTAACACCGGTTGAAGTCTCTGCATGAACAAAAGCCAAAATAGCGGCATCCGGATGCGCATCAAAAGCAGCAGCTACTTTATCCAAGCTCACCGCAGAACCCCATGCATCCATCACCATGACCGCTTCGCCGCCCGCACGTTCTACATTCTCCTTCATGCGGCCGCCGAAAACACCGTTCTGGCAAACTATAACTTTATCACCCGGCTCAACCAAGTTGACAAAACAAGCTTCCATGCCTGCTGAACCTGGTGCAGATACAGGCATTGTTAGCTCATTTTCTGTTTTAAAGGCTTTTTTTAATAGCTCTTTAATTTCATCCATCATCCGGACAAACTCAGGATCTAAATGACCAATAGTAGGCCGAGCCATAGCTTCCAAAACACGCGGGCTCACATCTGATGGGCCAGGCCCCATTAGAGTTCTAATCGGAGGATGAAACGATGTAATCATGGTAGTTGCTCTCTTTAGATCGGAAAATCTCAAATCGGATAAAATCAAACGCTTAATCATAAAGCGTTTGATTCAAAGGATTAATGAGCCATTAGTGCAAATTTACTGACCAAAACAGGCACATTAAACAACTAACCGACCAATGGCGCGAGTTATCTCAATGACCATGGTGGCAGAATGCTTTGCAGCGGTTTCTAAAAATTGATCGAACGACAAATTAGACTCTTTACCTGCAATATCGGATAAGGCACGAATGATAATAAATGGCGTACCAAATTGATGGCACGTTTGCGCAATCGCAGCGGCTTCCATTTCAACCGCTTTCATAGCGGGAAATAAGGCGCGAGCATGCTGTACACGGGCAGGATCATTCATAAAAGTATCACCTGTCGCAATCAAACCACTTACTGTCCTCATTCCTGCTAACTTCTCGATGCATTGCTCCGCTAGCTCGGCCATGAGTACATCTGGCTCAAAAGCCGCCGGCAAGCCTGGTACTTGCCCAGGCTCATACCCGAAAACAGTAACATCAACATCATGATGGCGAACTTCAGAAGAAATAACGATATCGCCTACTTCTAACTCTGGATCAAAACCACCAGCCGAGCCAGTATTGATGATGCAGTCAGGCGTAAACGCATGAAGCAGCAATGTTGTGCTAACCGCCGCATTCACCTTACCAATGCCAGACTTTAATAACACAACATCTAGATTGCCTATTTGACCGGTATAAAAATCGTACCCACCGATGGCATGCTCTTTACGGTTTTCCAGCGTGTTACGGAGGATTTCAACCTCCTGATCCATCGCGCCAATAATCCCAACAGTAATTTTCTTGTTATCTTTTATAAGGTCCTTTAAAGACCGAAGTGTAGTCATCTAACTCAACTTTCCTTCTGGATGCCTTGTATGTGAAAGGCTGAACTCGTGGTAGTATTTCAAAACTAAAGGATACGCAATTTAACCACCGGAACAAACTAAAATGAACGTAGAAAGTTTTAATTTCAACCACACTAAAGTTATAGCGCCCTATGTACGTCTTGTTGGCGTAACCCAAGGCGAAAAAGATACCGTTCATAAATACGACATTCGCTTTTGCCAGCCAAACAAAGAACACATGCCTATGCCGGCATTACACTCACTAGAACACATGATTGCCGAGTTTTCACGCAACCATACCGACTGCGTACTGGACTTTGGCCCGATGGGCTGCCAAACCGGCTTTTACTTTTCACTATTAAACCATAGCGATTATGAAGAAGTCTTAACCATCGTCGAGAAAGCACTCAACGATGTCTTGATTGCAACTGAAGTGCCGGCATGCAATGAACTTCAGTGCGGCTGGGCCGCTAGCCATGATCTAGAAGGCGCAAAAGTCATTGCTCGCGACATGCTAGCTAAACGCGATGAATGGCCAACCGTATTCGTAGATGAAAAAGACCCTGATAACTGGCTTTCTTAACTGGCAGCCACACAAAACAGCAGCAAGCGTTATCGCTGAGCTGCTGTTATTCTTCGGACATTGTTTCTAGCTCTTCTGCAGCCAACATACCTTCATGCTCAATCTCTCCCGCTAAGGCTTCCACTCTCTCTGCCTCTCCCGAACCGATCGGCGACGGATACAGACCCGCCCACCCTAATCGATCAAACAAACTGGCAACTTTATGAGAAACGGGTGCTTTAATCGTAATTCGCTGATCGGTACCTGGGTGCGTAAAAGTTAGCTCTGTAGCCATCAACAACAACCGATGAGAATCTAAATGCTCTCTAAATAGCCGATTATGACGACCTTCTCCGTAATTGGTATCGCCGACCAACGGATGAAATATGTGCTTCATGTGGCGTCGTATTTGGTGTTTGCGCCCCGTTTTAGGTTTAACTTGCACCAATGAATAACGCGCACAAGGGTAACGCCCAACGGCTATTGGCAGCTCAACCGTTGCAAGGCGCCGATAGTAAGACACAGAAGGCTTGGCAGGTTTATCTTGATCAGCTAGCGGGCTTTCTTTCTTATCAAAAATAGGCTTTAACGCGTAATCAATTACATCAGACTCAGGAGTAAAGCCACGCGTCACACATAAGTACGTTTTCTCTACCTCTCGATCCATAAACTGCTGATTGAGTGCTTTTGCAACCGCTTTACGCTTGGCAAACACAATCACCCCGGATGTTGCCCTATCCAACCGGTGCACCGTATAAACCGGCTCGCCTCTAAAATATCGACTGAGCGAGTAAACAAGGTTCGGTGTTTTTTTGGGCGCTATCCAGCTTGGATGCACTAACAAGCCAGCGGGCTTATTGATAGCAATCAGATCATCGTCTTGATATAAAATATCCAAATAGGGCATATAAACGTAAACTTTTTATAAGATTTATGAGGTGCAAGAGATTCTACGTTGAATCTTTTACCCGTAACAGCGTCTTAATAGTTGAAATACACGAAGATGTTGCCATTATAGGCTTAGTTAATAAAACACTTCAGAGGACGATATGAGTAATACTCGTACTATTAATACTTCGCAAACGGAACAATCCGTACTGCAAACCAATAAAGTAATTCGCAACACTTACATGCTGCTTGCGATGACTCTGGCTTTCAGTGCCGTAACCGCTGGCATTTCGATGGCTATCAACCCGCCATTCATCGTTTACCTTGGGAGTGTGATAACCAGTTTTATCTTGCTGTTTATCATCAACAAAAAACAAAACAGCTCAGCGGCTCTCCCGCTAACGTTTTTGTTCACAGGTTTGATGGGGTTTGGCTTAGGTCCAATACTCAACATGTACTTGGGCATGGCAAATGGCGGCCAGATCATTATGACGGCACTGGGCATGACAGCTCTAACATTCGTTGGACTTTCTGCTTACGTACTGACATCTAAAAAAGATTTCAGCTTCATGGGTGGGTTCCTAGCTGCCGGCTCAATTGTACTAATTGTCGCGATGCTAGCACTTTTCATCCTACCGCTCTTTGGCGTTAATGTTGGCGGGCTAAGCATTGCATTCTCGGCACTGGTTGTATTATTGATGGCTGGTTTCATCCTATACGACACTAGCAACATCGTTAACGGTACTTATACCAACTACGTTATGGCAACGGTTGGCTTGTATCTGAACATCTACAACCTATTTGTTCATCTAATGAGCCTGATTGGTGTGTTTAGCGAAGACTAATAACCTAACGGCTCACACGCCCCGCTTTCTTTGGTAGGATAGCGGGGCGTTTTTATTTACACCCTAACCTCTAACTTTGACTGCGGCCTTGTTATGCTTTTTTCTGTGTTAGTTTATGGTTCTCCTTTCAATAGTTCCTGCGCACAAACCGCGTTTCGATTTACCCAAGCTGCACTTGAAGCTGGCCATACAATACATCGCGTTTTTTTTTACGGCGACAGCGTATTTTCAAGCTCGCAATTAAACGCTCCTCAACGTGATGAATGGAATACATACCAAGCGTGGGCAGACCTTGCTGATCAGTATCAATTAGACCTCGTCGTTTGTATTGCTGCTGCATTAAAGCGAGGCGTATTAGATGAAAAGGAAGCAAAAAGACACGAGAAAGCACACTTCAATGTAGCCCCTCCTTTTCAGCTTTCCGGGCTTGGCCAGCTTACCGATGCAATGATGTCTTCTGATCGTATTATTAGTTTTGGTGAATAAGGAAAAACCATGTCATTAACACCAACCAAAGCCGATAAATCGATACTCATTATCATTAGCAAATCAGCGTATCAATCGCCTACTATCAAAGAAGCATTGGACATAGCACTAACGTGCGCTGCTTTTGAACAAGTGATCAGCGTGCTGCTGACCGATAACTCAGTGCTGGCCCTTTTGCCCAATCAATCGCCTTTAGCGATTGGACAAAAAGCTATTAATAAACAATTAGCCGCATTGCCAATGTACGATATAGAATCTCTTTACATAGAGAGCCATGCTGAAAGCCATTTAGCGCCGCACCAATCCGTTATCCCAAATTCTTTGATTTATGTGGATGATAAAGAAATAGCGGACCTCATTCGCTCACATGATATTGTTCTGCGTTTTTAGATTCGTTTATTGATATTGTCACGCCCATTTACGAGAGCCACACAATGAGCCAAACGACACTTCACACACTCAACAAAGCTCCAAATAGCCACTCAGCATTATGGCAAAGCTGCTTAGCCGCCATAAAACCAGACGACACCCTTCTTTTGATTGAGGATGGTGTCTATGCGCTTGCCAGCTCTACTCAACTACTTAATCACAATCAAGCAACGTCAGTGCTATATTTAAAAGCCGATGTTGAAGCGCGCGGCTTACACACTTTTACCTCTCCATCGCTGCTCATCTCTGATAAACAATTTGTAGAATTAAGCTGCTCACACCACAAAGTGGTAAGCTGGTTCTAATGCGTACTATCAACATACATGAAAGCTCAGTTGCTCTTGATGACGAAGGGTATTTACTTGATTTATCCCTATGGAATGAAGCCTTGGCAGAGCACCTTGCTCATGAGGAAGGCATAAAGCTAACCGAGGCACACTGGGAAATCATTCACGTAGTACGCGACTTCTATAACACTTACGATTTATCACCCGCCATGCGCCCACTAGTTAAGGCCGTTAAAATGGCTTTAGGCGAAACGAAAGGAAAAAGCATTTACTTGATGAAGCTATTCCCTGAAAGCCCAGCCAAGCAATCAGCCAAAATAGCCGGCTTACCGAAACCGACTAATTGTCTATAAAAACGGGCGCTTTTTTTCAGTAAATTAAAGAACCAAATAGCCCATTATCACAATGTCTCTATTGGAGTTTTTATGCCCCGTTTTGCTGCCAACTTGAGCACCCTTTTCACTGAATACCCTCTTATTGAACGCTTTAGCAAAGCAGCTCAATGCGGATTTACCCACATCGAAATTCAATTTCCATACTCCTTAGAGATACGTCAGCTACAAGACGCGCTCACACACAACCACTTACAAGCCGTACTCATCAATATCCCGGCTGGAAATTGGGCGCGTGGCGATAGAGGAATGGCATGCGATCCAAAACGCACATCCGAGTTCAGAAAAGGCGTCCATCTATGCGCCAAATATGCACACCATTTAAATATTAAACTCGTAAACTGCCTCAGCGGTAAACTTCCTGCTAATGTCGATGCAAAAACGGCCGAAAGTACACTTATAGAAAATCTGCGCTATGCTGAATCTTATTTGAAAGAATATGGAATAACGCTCGTTATTGAGCCAATCAACACAATAGATATTCCTGATTTTTTCTTACACTCAACTCAGCAAGCGGTCGATATCATTAAAGCATGCGGATCAGACTCAAGCATTCGCGTACAAAGTGATATTTACCATATGCAGATGATGGGAGAGGACCCAATAGACACCCTTACAAAGCTCCAGCAATGGATAGCTCACATACAAGTCGCCGACGTGCCTGGCAGGCATGAACCGGGCACGGGAGAGATCCCTTTCGACACTGTATTTAGCGCTATTGATCAAATGGGCTACAAGGGGTTTGTCAGCTTTGAGTACTTCCCAGAAAAAACAACTGAGATAGGCCTATCGCATTTAGCACAATGGCATCTTCACTAAAAAGGCGGATACACCGACATGAGCTTACAAGCCGATTCTGACCGTATGAGTATGAATGAAAGCATTCAGCAGTCTACCAAAGATAAAAAAGAACGTGCCAAACGCGCCAACCAAGAAGAGATTGTCTACCTACAATGGGCAACATTTAAAGTAAATAACGAGCTGTATGGCATAGATGTAATGCAAGTAAAAGAGGTGCTGCGCTATACAGCAATTACGCCGGTTCCTGGCTCAGAGTATTACATCATGGGCATTATCAACCTACGAGGCAATGTAGCAACGGTAATTGATCTACGCCGTTTCTTTAATATGCCTTCCGTCGGTCTTGATGACGACACCCGCATCATCATGGTTGAGTTTAACGAGCAAGAAGTGATCGGCCTGGTTGTCGATAGCGTTGATGAAGTTATAAACATCCCGCAAAACGAAGTTGAACGAGCGCCTAGCGTAACAAGCGATGAAACGAGCCGCCGCTATGTACAAGGAGTCTCTTACTACAATGGTAGCCTGACGATCCTAATGGACCTTAGCAAAATGATGGCTAGCATCACGCCTATTAACGAAGAGGATTTTCACTAATCCTTTGAGGTTTATACATAGGCAATTAACGAAACCAGTTATTTGCCTATGTGCAATACTAATTGACGAGACCGGCTTTTATGGCGGTGCTCCCATACATAAATACCCTGCCACGTTCCTAATGCCAACCGCCCATTTAGAATAGGAATCGATAAGCTCGTGGCAGTTAAACAAGATTTAATATGGGCTGGCATGTCTATACTACGGATGATGTGTCCATATGGCCTCGCCCTTAACCCCACACAGCTCATGGCCATTGTCCGATATCACCTGTCCACATCTTAAAACGCCTGTATGGACTCAACTGTCCATACCTTCAGAAGTATACATCTTGTGTTGGAACTCCCGGACCCCTGACTCTTTCAAAATGTCATCAACCTTAGCTAAATCTAAGGCCGTACGCATAACATCGAAAGGATCATGAGATTTAAGTATTCCCATCTTCTTACCTGCTTCCATCGCCCATATTGGAATCTTCGTTTCGAGGACATTACTCAAATCTGGTTGTCTCTCCTTCAGATAGGCAATTACTGACGAGTAAAATATGTACTGTCTGACATTGGCATCCGGATGAACAGTGTTCTTTGCTCCTACAGACATCTGTTGCAAAAGTGCCGTCAGTGAAGTTAATGCATAAACCACAAACTCATACACAGCCAAACGACTCGGAAACCGAATATGGATTCCCATTCCATCTTTTCCCAAAGCACCTTCTAGAAACGCCATTAGAAACTCGATTGATTGACGATCAGCTTCAGCTTCAAACGCATACCTAACCATCAAATCATTTCTAGCGATTTCACTCTCATCAGGAAATTCATTCAAGACCTCTGAATTGCTCTTTGACTTAAGAAAGTCAGTATGTCCAAGGTAAATATGAGATAGCTCATGAAGAATGATTGCATAGCTACAAAGGTAATATGCAAAGTCAGCTATTAATTTCTTTCGCCCACTCTTCTTTAAATTTTTTTCTCTGATTTTGATACTCTTTAACCATGGTAAAAAGTCATAATCCGTTTCAAAAACACGAGAGGCTAGCCACACGTGATATGACAAACCTGCCGTCATTTCAACGTAATATGTTCCATTGCAGATATCGACCGTTTTTGCAAAAGCACCTACTTTCTCTGGGTTAAATACATCGACGACCATTTTAATATTTGAAGTTGCACCCTTAACGTTTTCAGCTTTCAATACTGATAGCACCTCTTTTATGTGCTTATCAATACTGCCAATTAGCGGCTCAAAATCTTCATACCTATATCCCGGCCCACCGATATAAATTATTGGATTCCCTTTCTTGCTCACTTACCCCTCTCCATGAATCGTGACAACCAGCGAACGAGAGCCACCATGATTACGATGCTCACATAGATAAATACCTTGCCAGGTTCCCATGTTAAAGCTCCCATCGGACACAGGAACAGAAACATTACTCCCAAGCAGACTGGCCTTAATGTGGCTGGGCAAGTCGTCACTTCCCTCATAAATATGCTTGTAATAGGGCTCATTTTCGGGAACCGCACGGTTAAAGAAGCTTTCAAAGTCTTCACGCACGGTAGGATCTGCGTTTTCGTTGATCGTCAAAGACGCAGAGGTGTGCTTGATGAAAATATGAGCAAGCCCAACAGATACCTGGGACAACTCTGGTACCTGCCTTACGATTTCATCTGTAATCAGATGAAATCCTCGTCTCTTGGGTGAGATTTTTACTTCTTTTTGAATCCACATAATTCTATTCTCTAATAGGCACCACATTTGAAAAGCGGGCCAACTCTTTCTCCAAGCGGGCCAACCTATCAAGCAACATCAACTCTCGATTCAGAGACTGATGATAGAGTTCTTTGTAATTTTGCTTCTCTGCTCTGGCTTTTCGAAGTAAATCCCTCGGTTTGTTAGCTGGTACATCAACCTCTCCGTTCGCAGTGTCAATTGCCGCAATCAATTCCCCGAAGCTGCTCCTGGATTTCTTAATTGACCCACGCTTTCTGCCAGCCTCCAAGGCAACGGTGTCCTTGTTAATCGAAGAGCCTGGCGGAACTCGGCTTGGGCATCCTGCCTTCAAGCGTTCTAGTGCTTCCCAGTAGTCTTGCATGCTAGCCCCCCCTTATTTCTCAAAAGAGCAATCCGACGCTGGTAACTTTCGAGATCTTCTAGTTCTGACAACTCGGTTCTAAGCGCGATGCTCGAATCATCCTTGCTTTTTAGCTCATCAACAAAGATTCTTTGACGCGTAATGACCTGTTCCAGCTTACTTGGCTTGATGATTGCCCTATCACAGCTAATACAGGCAGAAACCAGGCGAAGTAGCTTTTTGTCACATTGAGATGTTGTCATACACGCTCCCAGAGGTGTCTCTTTATAGGCAAGCTCACCCTTTCTGAAACGGCTTACCAACTCCTTGCGATCATTGAGCAGCAGGCCTTCGCTTTCCCGTTCGGTAACGTTGCGATCGACAAACCGCCCATAAGCACCAAACAAAGGTTCTGTTCGATCTGCTACAACTGCCAAGTATGCATGAGCGTCACTCTCAGGTTTAATTTCCCTCATCAGGTGCGATATATGCTCATCATGATCGAACTCGGAAATACAAGCAGAGGCATTGCAATAATAGAGTGTCATCTCTCTGGATATATGTTTTAACTGACTCTTAAGTGCCGGAATGGATACATTAGCTGACTGAGACACATAAAACGCCAGCGTTCGCCTAAACTGATGAGTAGTGAAGCGCCAAACAGAACCTAGCTGAAAAGCCTTCTCCTTTTGCCATGTGCGAAACGGATCAATAGCAACCAAATGATCAAAATCAGAATCCTCTATTACATATAAATCTGAGGAAAAATAATTAAATACCTCCTGATCCTTATTTGCATGCTTTTGAGTGACCAAGGGAGCATTCAAGTCAATCTTCACGCCAGTAAAACCCAAGTAGACCGCGCTTATAAATAATGGTGCATCATCCTGTAAGATGTCGCACTGGGAGCAGATTAAAATAGATATCTTCTGTGCAATTTCAAACGCCTTGACAGCATCTTTACTTGTCACCCAAGCGACTCTTTTCTTTTGTCCAACAAATTTACTTGTATCACCAAAAACTTTATAAACATCCCTATCCATAATCTTTTCGATTACTAATGCGTTGTGTTTAAGACTAAGACATTCAGAATGCCTCATACCCGTATATATATGGATATATATGCGACAGGCATGTTGTATTCTGGTTAGAAACTTACTCAATCCTGGTATATTTGAAACGCCATATTTCAACAACAATTCTTCCAGCCCATACACAGAAGAAGCCTCATAAAAAAATGGAGCCATCTCTCGCCTACGAACACCTAACTGACGTTGCTTTGAATCGCAGCGAGCAAATAAAGGGTCATGCATTATTTTTTCAGTAAAACATACAAGGCTATCTATACTTGCCAGAATTTCATTCAAAAACACTTCCAGATCAAAAATTAATAAAGATAATAGCCGCGGAGGTATTACAGGATGCTGCAAATCTTCGGGCAGTGCTTTCGACTTTTCTCTGGCTAAAAAACTAGAATATAGACTGGATATTTTGTATCCAGAAATATCACTCGGAATACGCGCCAGATGACCAACCAAAGAAGAAAATCCAGTCAGCAGCGTTTTCGTTTCAAGTGTTCTGATGAATTCATCAAGGTATTTTTTTTCGGACAATACAGCTTCGATTGATCTTGACTTACTTGAAGCATAACCAATAAGCCGACGTACGGATTTCATATAGTTCATTATTGTGGCTATGCTAACGCCGTAATTTACTGATGATTCAGCAAAATAAATCAGAAGAAACGTAAGCCATTTAGCCTCATTCCGATAGTCCTTATGAGCAAATTCGAAGTTGATCCGAGCTGAGCCTGAATCTCCAGCTAAACGATAGTTCCTGAAATCCCAAACATCATCACCATATCGGGATATTGGATCTCCTTGCTTATTTCGAGAAACGACAAACTCATCAGAAGGTACTTGAACTCCACCATCTATCTCAAAGGCGTCAGGAAATGAAGCCTGATCATCCTGTACAAAATATTCGAAGTTGGCGCGAAACATCTTCGCAGTCATGACAACACCCCAATTTCAATCAAGGTTTCCAGTTTCATTTGCCAATAATCAGATAGGGTCTCCTTATCAAAAACATCACGCTCAATATCATCCAACTGACCAATATCACCACTGAAATTCGATTTAATAACATCAAGCACTTGATCGATACGATCTAAAACAGGCATAACTTTTTCATTAAAGTGTTTTTCTGTATGCGCGAGTATTAAAGACTCCTTAAGCAGGTATTTAAAACTGATCAATTTATGGACATCTTCAATATCAGAATGAACTTTGTAGTTTTTACAAAACAAGCAGCCTTCAAACGTCCTGCAATCAGGCTCAATGGGTGCATCACCAAAAGTGGCAGGACTACTTCCGATACACTGCCCAACGGGCGTGCTTTTCGCCTTGGTGTGTATATCTATAACCATGGCCTTGTAAGAATCGAAAAATCTTCCTATTTGGCCATCATTGCGGGTCTTGCTGCCTTCCGAATAATGTCTTAGTACCGTTACAGGACTATTCTGTAAAACAAGCGAGGTCGTTGCGACATCCGTATTCCTTATTAACCAATCGCCCTTATACGCCCTCCACATTCTTGTAGTTATTTTTAAATCAAAGCCAAAACATACATTCAAACGCCGGTGCAGATCACCCGCGACTTCCATCGAAAGTGGCGCAGGCTGATCAAATGCGACTTTGAAAAAGAGCAAGGGATAAGAATGTATATTCAGTGCGTCCAGTATGTACTGTCGAAGCAGCAGGAACTTCTTGAATGTCAGATAAAAGGTTGAGGATATGTGAAAAACGACATCTCTGTTTCCCGCTCTATACTTAATCCCCTTGAACCCGATTCTGTCCCTCAAAGTATCATGTTCACCCGACCATGGGAGCTGTAACATTTGCCCCAGATTCATACCGGTATTCGCAGAAAATAGCATCACAAAAGCCTGAAATGCCATTCTGGCCGCATCAATGCGCCTATTATGAAATCGAAAATAATTTGCAACTTCCATATTCCTGATTGCATTATTATGGGATGCTCGGTGACTGGCTATCAGATTAGTTTTTGAAATCCTCTTTATTTCCTCTACAGATCGAATTTGACCATTTATGTAATCGTATGCCAAAAAACGAGATTTCAATGCAGCTTTTTTATTAACAGTCGATTTTCCCGCGAAAGGAACCGATACAGGGAAGAACCAAAATCGATTATTCTCAATAACTATTTCCTTTGGAAACTTCTGAAAATCAACAACAAAATCCGAGAGTTGATTAAATACTTGAAGATAGACAGTCAGTGCACGAGCGACACTTGTATCTTCCGGGATCTTCGTTTTATTAACTGCTTGTAGAGATCTCCTTACTTTTCTTACATTCCGAAATAGATCACCGTAAGGATCACCATAAACATACCGCCCAACACCCAATACTACCTGTTGTAAAGATGCCGCTGTATTAACGTTCATATCGCTAGATCTAACGTTATGAATCAGGTATTCCGTAAACAACCGTACGGCCGCTACAAAATCATCCTTAGAGTCAAACCCCTGAATGAAGCTTGAATCACACCACCGTACAAATCTATTAAATTGACCGAAATTTGTTTTAAGCGTGTGAGCAGACTTTTTCATTTTCATTTGATGAAGGAAGAAGTCGATATACAAAGAAACAAACTCTTTCCTGGCAGAACGATAACTTTCTTTGTCTACCAAATTCGTCGCACAAGCCTCGGTTGACGTGTCTGCCGTCATACGTCGCCTTTTCGTATAACACCAACTACCTACATCAACAGGGTATCGATATCTAGGTATGAATATTTTTACCTCCGAAGGGTCTATCAGCACGACTTTCCCGGTTTCATCGGTGGGCAGCTGTTCGATGCTATAGGAAACGGTCTTTCGCTTACTCCATGTCATCGGTATTTACCTCATTCAACATGGATTCGAGGTAAGCCTCATACTCTGATTGCAAATTAAGCGCGACGCGGTATTTTTCGCGGTAGTTTAAGTAGGCTTCTGTCGTCCGAATACTGGTATGCCCCATCCTGGAGCGAACCAGCATCAGGGCTTTCGTCATATCTGCCTTTACAACCAAGTGGGGTTCGGCCTTCGACATTTGGTTAACAAAACTTTCCAACAGATTCATTCCAAAGGTCGCCCGCAGATCATGGAAACGGAATTCAAATTCGTACCCATGGCGGTAAAGCTCTGGCTTTAATTGCTGCCTGATGAATTGAGTGACGGCGTTACCCCTTGGCGGGCTTCGATACAAGAACGCGAAAGGGTCATTTTCAGCCATGTAGTAAGGCTGACCAGCGCGGGTCAGGAACAGATATTGATCACCATCTTCTGGATATACGTGCTTCGACAACTTTATTCGTTGACGACAGCGCTCAGAATTCATGTAGATCTGCACCCGGCGATACAGAAATAGCGGTACAAGTAACACCATCTGCTTGCCATACTTGGTGCTGACTGGTGTTCCGGCACCGACCTTTACCCTATGAGATACCGCGCCTTTATACGGCTCATCTAAAAAGTTCTGCCGACGAAGCGTGAAAACAGTTTGCAACCGTGCGCCAGTCGCCAAAGCCAGAAAGAACGCCAATGTCATTTCGGTGTTACCAATGGCTTTCAGAGCTTGAATTAAGGCCACTTGCTCACCTTTTGGTAATGGTCTCAGCTTACCGCCATCATCAATGTACTCGCTGTAGTCATCATTGCTCTTCACTATCCTGAACGATCGAGTCAGGTCTGTGCTTTTTACTGATTTTCTGCGCTGAAAACCTCGCGCATCTCTGAACATCAGTGCGGCCTCGTCTTCAAGCCACAATGGATAGTCAAATTTGAAACCTTCAGTTTCCAGCCAACGATAGAAGTTCTGCAAACTACTCATACGACGTTTCGCCGTGCGTGCCTTTAGCTTTCCCTGGCGGATTTCATCATGCAGATAAGTGCAATAGCGGTATGTAGGTCTGGCCCTGGGCCGGGCAGATACGATCAGAAAATCGATCTCCTCTTCCAGCAACCACTGCCTGAAATGCGCCAGATCCCCCGCTATAGATTCGAGAGTTCTGCGCTTTGCAGGCACAAATCCGTTAAGCCTGCTCAGCAGATAACGATTAGCCTCTGCCCAGAGCGAACCATCCGGGTCAACAATCATCGGGTAGTGATAAAACACATCATGTGCCACGTCCTGCGGCGGGTGCCGATAGTAGTCACGACCTTTGGCGGCAGCACTGCATACATGGCTACCCACAAGTTCTACCGTTGACGGCTCATAGCATTCCAACTTGCGAACCACTTCGACTCTGACACGGAAATTTGGCTTCATAGACAATGATGCAACCACCCTACCCAACAAAAAGCCCTTGAGCAACTTTCTTTGCATCAAAGGCGATGAAACAACTTTAGCTTGACATTTAACCAGGATCAACAGATTATTTCTGCATCATTGACTATGAATAGGTGAAGGTTTGAAGCTCAAACAGATAGCAACCATCAATGCAGGCTATCCATTTCGGGGCAAAATTCCTGAAGTGCCAGGCTCTGCCGTGGTCGCGGTTCAGATGAAGGATGTCTCGCTAACCGAAGGGATTCGCTGGTCAGACTGTTTGGAAACCACGCTTCCCGGCAAGCGCGAACCCGACTACCTCACTACAGGTGATATTTTAGTGGCCGCACGTGGCAGCCATAACTACGCCGTACAGGTGGATCAGTTATTGGCCACCACAGGTAAACAGGCCGTTGCCGCACCACATTTTTTTGTAATCAGCCTGAAGAAGAAAGAAATCCTGCCTGAATTTATGGTTTGGCTACTGAATCAGGTACCGGCTCAGCGATATTTTGAGCAGAATGCTGAAGGCACCTTAACAAAAAGTATTCGCCGCAGTGTGCTGGAAGATGCCCCAGTAGTTGTTCCGCCACTTGCCAAGCAGCGAGCAATCATTGCGATGGCCAACACGTTGGGTGAAGAGCAAAGGCTGATACAGAGGCTAGTAAACAACGGTGAGCGCATGATGGGCGCAATCGCCAACGACTTGTACCAGACGCATAGCCACTAAACAGCCAGCACAGCAAATTTAAGACTTGAACTGGGCCAGCCACTAATTGGCCCCACTAAAAGGAAACAATGGATGAACGATACAGCCATGAGCGGTAACGATAAAATTAACCAAGACAGCATTAACAAAGCGCTGTGGAATGCCTGTGATACCTTCCGTGGCACCATCAGCGCCGATACCTATAAAGACTTCATCCTGACCATGCTGTTCCTCAAATACATCTCCGATGTATGGCAGGATCACTACGATGGCTACAAGGCCGAGTACGGCGATGAGCCGGAACTCATCGAAGAGATGATGAAAAATGAGCGGTTTGTACTGCCCAAAGCGGCCAGCTTCTACGCCCTGTACGAACGCCGTCATGAACCCGGCAACGGCGAACGCATCGACCAGGCGCTGCACGCCATTGAAGAAGCCAACGGCACCAAACTGAAAGACGCAGGCAAGAGTGTGTTCCAGGACATCAGCTTTAACACCGACAAACTGGGTGAAGAGAAGCAAAAGAACACCATTCTGCGTCACCTGCTGGAAGACTTTGCCAAACCCGAGCTGAACCTCAAACCCAGCCGTGTTGGAACGTTGGATGTGATCGGTAACGCCTACGAATATTTGATCAAAAACTTCGCGGCCAGTGGTGGCCAGAAAGCCGGTGAGTTTTATACACCGCCAGAAGTCTCGGATCTCATCGCCGAGTTGTTAGACCCGCAACCGGGCGACAGCATCTGTGACCCTGCTTGTGGTTCAGCCTCATTATTAATGAAGTGTGGCAGCAAAGTTCGCAAAAACCACGGCAGTAAAAACTACGCCCTGTACGGGCAAGAAGCCATTGGTTCCACCTGGTCGCTGGCCAAAATGAACATGTTCCTGCATGGCGAAGACAACCACAAAATTGAATGGGGCGACACTATTCGTAACCCCAAGCTGCTCGATAAAAACGGCGATCTGATGCTGTTTGATATCGTGACAGCCAACCCACCGTTTTCCTTAGATAAATGGGGCCACGACGAAGCCGAACACGACAAGTTCAGCCGCTTCCGCCGTGGCGTACCGCCGAAAACCAAAGGCGACTACGCCTTTATCCTGCACATGATTGAAACCCTGAAACCAAAATCAGGACGAATGGGCGTGGTGGTGCCACACGGCGTGCTATTCCGTGGCTCGTCTGAGGGAAAAATTCGCCAGCAACTGATTGACGAAAACTTGCTGGATGCCGTGATTGGACTTCCAGAAAAGCTGTTTTACGGCACGGGCATTCCAGCGGCAATCCTGCTCTTTAAGAAAAATAAGAGCGACGATAACGTCATGTTTATCGACGCCAGCCGCGACTTCAAAGCCGGTAAAAACCAGAACCTGCTAACTGAAGATAATATCGCCAAGATTGTAGCCACCTATCACGCTGGCAACGATGTCGATAAGTACGCCTACGTCGCCAGTCTCGAAGAGATCAAAGAGAACGATTACAACCTAAACATCCCGCGCTATGTCGATACCTTTGAAGAAGAGGAAGAAATTGACTTGCTTGCCGTGCGAGCTGAGCGTGAACAGCTTAAAGCTCAACTGACCGAGCTGGAAACTGAGATGGCCAAGTATCTTGAGGAGTTGGGTTATGGTGCCTAATGGTTGGGAGGTTTCGCAGTTAAAAGATTTAATAGAGGGCTCAATTAAAAACGGCTTCTCGCCTAATTCTGCTGACTCAGACACAGGTTACTGGGTACTGGGATTGGGAGCACTTGGGGAAGATGGCATTGTTGCTTCAGAAATTAAGCCTGTCGCACCACAAGATAAAGTTTTGAAGAATCTCCTAGCAAAAGACGATTTTTTAGTTAGTCGATCAAACACTCCAGACAAAGTCGGAAGGTCTGTTCGCTTCAGAGGTGAAGTCGCAAATTGTTCATACCCAGACTTGATGATGCGCTTTCGCATAGATCAAAGAAAAGCGAACAAGTCTTTTATTGAGCAACAATTAAAAAGCTCAAAAGTTAGAACATATTTTAAAAATTGCGCCGCTGGTAGTAGCAGCACAATGGTAAAAATCAATAAAGGAATTCTAGAGAAGACTCCAATACCTACGCCTCCGCTTCAGGAACAACAAAAAATCGCCCAAATTCTCTCCACCTGGGATAAGGCAATCACCATCACCGAACAACTGCTGGCCAATAGCCAGCAGCAAAAAAAAGCCCTGATGCAACAGCTGCTCACTGGCCAAAAGCGCCTGCTTGATAACAATGGGGTTAGGTTTAGTGGGGAGTGGGAAAGCAATCATCTCAAAAAGCTCTTCCAAATATCAAAAGGGAATCAACTTAATAAAGACACTCTCTCAAAATCTGGGGAATACGCAGTGATAAATGGCGGCATTGAGCCCTCTGGGTATACGAGCGAATACAATACTGAAGCTAACACAATTACAATCAGCGAAGGTGGAAATTCTTGTGGTTTTGTAGGACTCCAATCGACCAGGTTTTGGTGTGGGGGCCATTGCTACGCCATCAAGAACCTTAAAATTGATTTGAACTTCACATACCAACTTTTGAAGTTCAATCAATCCAAAATCATGAGACTTCGGGTTGGATCTGGCCTCCCTAATATCCAGAAGAAAGATTTGGAAGCACTATCGGTTGAATATCCTATTTCACCAGAGGAGCAACAAAAAATTGCCGCTGTGCTGTCCACTGCAGACCAAGAGGTCTCTGTCCTGCAACAAAAACTCGATGCATTAAAGCAAGAAAAGAAAGCCTTGATGCAGCAGTTGTTGACGGGTAAGCGAAGAGTTTTGGTGTAAGGAGAGTCATTTATGGATTTGAATATTGATCATATTAGGAAAGCGTATCTCTTCGTTAAGAGCTATGCATACCATGAGAACCTTAATCTGTTTCTTAAGCAACGTGTGGCAGAGTTCGAAACTAAACACACTGAAATGGACGAGGTGTTTGAATCCATACTGGAGGTAGTTGATCAAGAAATCCCTTGTAACCACAAGTATTTCAAGGATTGGCTTAAAAGTATCAACTACCATTTACTGCCGAAGCTTGTAGAGCGAAACGAAGATAAACCAAGCCAGAATACTGGGTTATTCATCAGTAATGTCCGTGATTCTGATCAATATCAGGTTTCTAAGGTTAACTACTTCATCAATGCTCCAGTAGAAATCCATATCATTGAAATGCTGTGGTGTCTGTTTGTTGGCCCTGCCCTTGAAAAAGGTATGAGCAAGGATAGCTATGGTAATCGGATGCACTCCTCGGCTCTTAACTTTTCAAAAGATAGTGACCTTTCCGGCCAAGAGGTCTTCAAGCGGTATATCGACCAATACAACCAATGGCGCGATCAGGCCTTAGAGGTTGCAACTCAAGCATCTAAGAATGGCGATGATGTGGCACTTCTATCGCTCGACTTGAAATCATACTTCTATCATGTGGATTTAGATTTTGAAAACATAGAAGCCGAAATTGAAAATCACTATTCAGACAATACCCAACTCACAGAGTTTGCCTTAAAGCTTAACCTTGTATTGGAAGCAATATACACTCGTTACCAGAAAGTTATCGCACCTAGAATCAAGCAAACTCATATTAATTGCAAAGATAAAAAGTGTTTGCCTATCGGTATGGCGTCAGCATCCATCATCGCCAACTGGTATCTTTCAGAATTTGATTTTTCTATTGGTGACGATGTTAGGCCTGCCTATTATGGTCGCTATGTCGATGACATTATAATGGTCTTCAAACGTCCTAAGTTTGATGTGGAAAACCCAATACCATCATTTGTAAATCACTATTTAAGCTCTGTGCTCACAGCAACCGACGCTAATGCCGAATATGTAATATCAGTTGCAAACAATACGTTGCCAATGCAACAGGATAAGCTCATTTTGCAGTTCTTTGATAAGGAGCATAGCCGCGCCGGACTGGAAGTCTTTAAGCAAGAACTTGATGAAAGAAGCAGCGCATTCAAATTTTTGCCAAGCGATCATATTGATAAAGAACTCGACAGATTTGCATACGATGTACTCTACGATGGGTCTGCCAATAAGTTACGCAGCATTGTCGGACTTGCTGAAAATGAGACAGAACTGGCAAAGTATCTATCCAGCCATATAACGGCTCATCGACTTTGCAAACTAAACAATAGAGATGTGGTTCTTCCACAATTGAAGCAGTTCTTTAAGGGGCAGAACGCACTTCAATTTTTCCGCTTATGGGAAAAGCTGTACCAATACTCGGTAATTACCAGAAATTACGGATTTGCTTCTTTCTTTTATCAGTATGTTGAAGCCGAAATAAACAAGATTATTGGCATTATGCCAAACTCTAGGAAACCTTCCGAACGGTTTACTAAGAAGCTAAACGAAGACCTTAATTTATACAACCAGATTGCGTTGGCAATTACCATCGGGCTTCTGGATATAAAAGCCTTCTCTTCTCATATCGACATTCTTTTCATTGAAGATGAGAATGCATTTCACGGTACAAAATCTGAACTAAATAAATTAGTCAGCTATGCATCTGATTTGCATTCCTTTTCCTGGCAATTTCGGTGCTCCAACCTTATTCGTCATCACCTCGTTGCCTGGCCTCTTGCAAATTATTCTCTTGAAGAAGCCGACCTGACATTTGAAAGCGATTTCACAAGCAATGAGGATGTCGAGTTAGATGAAACCAAAATTGCTTTTTCTCCACGATTTATACACTTCGACGAATGGCAGATCTTTCATTTGGGAAAAAATCTCGCCACCGAGAACGATTTGAATGACTGGCTAGCAGAAACCATAGAGACCTATAAGAATCGATTCTTCGGGAACGAATTTCCAGTTGATTTTACAACTGATGATGCAGGCACCGAAGGGATTGTTAAGTCCAGCCTATTGGTTTCTGACAAGGATTCTAAAAACCAGATTAACTTAGCAATAGCAAATCTTCGAGTAAACGAAGAGGATATCAGCAGTGCTGTGCGTCGAGATCGACAGCCGAACCTTAGCTTTAAACGTCAGGAAGATCTTTATAGTATCCTAAATTCGGCTCTTTATGAGAAAGCTGATCTATTGGTGATGCCTGAAGTTGCCATACCTGTAAGTTGGCTTCCGTTTATGGTGTCATTTTCGCGTAGACATCAAATTGGTCTTGTTTTCGGACTTGAACACTGGGTATCGAATGGCGTCGCATACAATTTGATCATAGAAGCGCTGCCATTTAGAGTGTCTGGCAAGTACAAGTCCTGTGTGATGACAGCTCGCGTAAAAAATCATTATGCCCCTGCCGAACTAGAGCTTTTAGAAGCAGTAAGGCTTAAGCCTGGCAATCTTGTACTCAAGCAAAATGCCTATTACCACAAAGTATCATGGCGTGGTTTGTCATTTGCGACATACAACTGCTTCGAACTATCAGACATCACACACCGAGTTTTATTCAAATCGCAGATCGATCTTCTATTTGCATGCGTCTGGAATAAAGACACAAATTACTATCAACATATTCTGGAGTCCGCTGTCCGGGATCTGCATTGCTACACAGTTCAAGCAAATACCTCGCAATACGGAGGGTCTTGCGTATTGAGACCAACCAAAACCGAGAGTAAGACGATGCTTTATGTTAAAGGTGGTGACAACTCTTGTGTCCTAACTACAAAACTCGACATTAAGGGGCTTAGGGATTTTCAATACAAATCAAAACCAGGCTCAAAGGATTATTTTAAACACCTCCCCCCAGGTTATGACAGCGACTCGGTACTCAGCCGATGAACTTACTGCACCTCGGGTACCAGGGGTTGAAGAGAGATAACGAATGACACAATACACACCCAAATTTCAGGAAGAATACAGTGCCAAGTTACCGGCGCTGACGTTGTTGACCAACCTTGGGTGGTCGTTCTTCTCTCCTGAACTCGCGTTAGCCGCTCGTGATGGCAAGGCCGATGAGGTGGTTTTACGCGAGGTGCTGCGTAGTGAACTCCAGAAGCGCACCTTCACCTATGCAGGTAAGAGCTACCCGTTATCTGGAAAGGCTATCGACAACCTGATTGCTGAGGTGTGTAGCCCTGCACTTAACGAAGGCTTGTTAACTGCCAACGAACGCCTGTATAACCACCTGCTGTATGGCATTTCTGTCACTGAGTTTGTGGATGGTAAAAAGGCCAGCCCGACGGTTGCACTGATTGATTGGCAGAACCCTACTAATAACAGCTTTGTATTTACCGAAGAATTTACCGTCACCCGCTCTGGCGGAGTGGAAAGCCGCAGACCCGACATTGTGTGCTTTGTGAACGGTATTCCTCTGGTTGTGATTGAGGCCAAGCGTCCTGATGGGAATGCTAAAAAAGGCCCCACCATTGACGAAGGCATTTCGCAAAGCCTGCGTAATCAGCGCCATGATGAAATCCCGTTATTGTTCGCCTATAGCCAAACGTTGTTATCCATAAACGGCAACGAAGGTCGCTATGGTACCTGTGGCACACCCGCTAAGTTTTGGGCCGCTTGGCGTGAAGAAGACATCACCGATGCCGATATGTACGCCATTAAAAACAAAAGGCTCAAAGACGAACAGCTGGCAACTTTATTCAACCACCGCCCGGCAAAAGACCTGGATTGGTACCAGAGCCTGACCGCTGCCGGAGAGCTTGCAGTGACTGGGCAAGATCAATTACTGATTAGCTTGTTAAGCCCTACTCGGTTGTTGGAGATGACCCGTTACTTCACCTTGTTCGATAAAAAGGCAGGCAAGATCGTCGCCCGTTATCAGCAAGTATTTGGTATCAAGCGACTGATTGAACGCATCAATACCCGCAGCGTCACCGGTGGCCGTGAAGGCGGTGTGATTTGGCACACCACGGGATCGGGTAAGTCATTTACCATGGTGTTTTTAAGTAAGGCCCTGATCCTGCACGAGAGCCTGAAGCAATGCCGTATTGTGGTGGTGACTGACCGGGTAGATCTGGAAACCCAGCTAAGCAAAACCTTTGCCTCGGGCGGTGAACTGGCCGGTAAAAAAGACAAAGAAGCAGCCATGGCGACCTCTGGTAAACGCCTGGCTGAACAGATTGGCAAAGGCACTGAGCGGATCATCTTCTCACTGATCCAGAAGTTTAATACCGCTACCAAAATGCCAGAGTGTGTAAACAACAGCTCTGACATCATTGTGCTGATTGACGAAGGCCACCGAAGCCAGGGCGGTGAAAACCATATTCGTATGAAGCAGGCGCTGCCTAATGCTGCCTTTGTCGCCTTCACCGGCACACCACTATTAAAAGACGACAAGACCACCAATAAGTTTGGCCCCATTGTGCATGCTTACACCATGCAACGCGCGGTGGAAGACCAGACAGTAACGCCGCTGCTGTATGAAGAGCGCATTCCCGACCTAGATGTAAATGAACGCGCCATCGACAGTTGGTTTGAGCGTATTACCGAAGGGCTTTCAGATGAGCAAAAGGCCGACCTAAAGCGCAAGTTTGCCAAGAAAGGCCAGGTATACGGTGCAGATGACCGCATTCGTTTGATTGCCCTGGATATTGCCAACCATTTCGTAAAGAACATCGACGAAGGTTTGAAAGGCCAGTTAGCCTGCGACAGTAAGGCCTCTGCGATCAAGTACAAAAAGTATCTGGACGAAGCCCAAGCCCTCTGGCCAGAAGGCAATAGGTTTGAATCTGCCGTGGTGATGAGCCCGCCGGACACTCGCGAAGGCAATACCACGGTAGACGAATCTGGTATGCCTGAAGTATCGCAGTGGTGGAAAGACAATGTGGGCAGCCAAGATGAACAGGCTTACACCAAACACTTGATCGAACGCTTCGACAAAGATGATTCACTGAAGATACTCATCGTGGTTGATAAGCTGCTCACCGGCTTTGATGAGCCGAAAAACGCTGTGCTCTATATCGACAAACCCCTGAAAGAGCACAACCTGATCCAGGCCATTGCACGGGTAAACCGTCTGCACCCAAAGAAAAAATTTGGCTTGCTTATCGACTATCGCGGCATTCTTGCGGAACTGGATACCACTATTCAGAAATACCAGGATCTGGCTTCCCGCACTCAGGGCGGTTACGACATCAATGATATTGCTGGCCTCTACAACCAGATGAGTACCGAATACAAGCGCCTACCCCAGCTCTATAAGCAGCTATGGGCAATATTCGATGGCGTGAAAAACAAGAACGACATCGAGCAATTGCGTCAGGTGCTGGTACCAAAGATTGAAGAGAGAGATGGTGAGCTGGTTGACGTACACCTCAAGGTACGTGAAGACTTCTACGAAGCCCTGACTGCCTTCGCCAGTTGCTTGAAGGTAGCGCTGCAATCGGCCACCTTCTTTGAAGACAAGAGCTTTAGCGACCAGGATCGTCGCCACTACAAAGAAACGGTTAAGCAATTCTCCAGCCTGCGTCAACTGGTACAGCAAGATGCGGGCGAAAGGATTGATTACGACGAATACGCCGAACAAGTGAAAAAGCTTCTGGATAAGCATGTGGTGGGTGTCGAGGTTAAAGAGCCCGGTGGCGTGTATGAAGTGGGCAAGATGGGTCAAAAGCAACAGCCGGAAGACTGGAGCGAAGATAAAACCCGCAACGAAACTGACATTATCAAAACCCGCGTAACCCGCATGATTGAGCAAGAGCTGCGGGATGACCCTTATGCTCAAGAAGCATTTTCCAAGCTGCTGCGCCAAGCCATTGAAGAGGCCGAAAAGCTATTCGACCACCCACTGAAACAGTACATGCTGTTCCGTGAATTCGAAGAGCAAGTTCAAGACAGGCGCTTAAACGACATACCTGATGCATTTGCCGGTAATCGCCATGCTCAGGCCTATTTCGGTGTATTCAAAAAGGTATTGCCGGAAGCCTTAGCTGTGCTCGACCAGCAAGTCCAGGACAAATGGGTCAAAGTTGCCTTTGAAATTAATCAGGCAGTAGAAACCTCCGTTGCAGAAAATTCCATCAACCCGCAGAACATCGAAGCCGATATTCGTAAAAAGCTACTGCCGCGCATGTTCCAGGAGTGCAAAGCCATTGGGGGCGGAATGGATCAGGCCAAGAAGATTGTTGAGATGATTGTTCAGATCACTCGGGTCGGGTTGAACGGTGCTTGAACGGGTATAACCAGATGAATGTGCCGATTAAACCTCAAAGTCAGACCATGAGCTTTCGCTACGGCGACGAGAAGATTACGTTTGAGCGAATCAAGCGCCCACAAGCCACTGGCAAGGTGTTAATTAAGGTTCATCCCGATTGTCGGGTAATCGCATCGGCTCCTGAGGGGGCTGAGAGCGAAGCCGTATTATCTGCTGTTAAAAAGCGTGGGCGTTGGATATACGAACAGCTTAGAGATTTCCGTAAACAGCTTGAATTCACCACCCCTCGGCAATACATCAGTGGTGAGAGCCATTACTACCTAGGGAAGCAGTACCTGCTGAAAGTGATTGAAGCGCCTGAGCAGGTTCAAGGCGTGAAACTACTACGTGGCAAACTGGAAGTATCAGTACGAGCGAAGTCCAGCAACAAGGTGAAAGAGCTACTGACTGACTGGTACAAAGCACGAGCCAAAGAAACCTTCGCCAAGCGCCTCGATGCCATGCTGGAGCAAGCCCTTTGGGTAGAAGAACGGCCACCGCTGCGCATACTGACCATGCAAACCCAATGGGGCAGTTGCTCACCTAATGGCCGAATCACCCTGAACCCTCACCTGGTTAAAGCGCCTCGTGAGTGTATTGACTACGTGATCCTGCATGAGCTTTGCCACATCGCCGAACATAACCACAGCGATCGGTTCTATCGGTTAATGGGCCAGGTAATGCCAAAGTGGGAAAAGACGAAAGAACTGCTGGATGGGATGGCAAATGTAGTTTCTTAGCAACCTACAAGATACATAAAATGCCATATATTATGTTTAAAGGCTGTGCTAACATTCGTCCCGATTAACATAGGAATCGAAATGAGTCAACCAAACGAGTTCGACATTGCTTGTTATATCCTTGAAAAACAAGGTGAAATATCAGCAATGAAACTGCAAAAGCTACTTTATTACTGCCAAGCTTGGTCAATGGTCTGGGATGAAAAAACCTTATTTGAGACAGACTTTGAAGCTTGGGCTAATGGACCAGTTTTGCCAACAATCTATGATATCCATAGAGGGAAATTTCTTGTAAATAAAGAGCTATTCACAAGTGGCAACCCTTCTAATATAGATGCTGAAGCACGCGACACTATTGACCAGGTTTTAAAGGTCTACGGTGATAAAACAGCACAATGGCTAAGTAATTTGACTCATGAAGAAGCGCCTTGGAAAGACTCAAGAGGAGATCTGTCCCCCTTGGATCGTTCCAATACGATTATCGAAAAAGGTATGATTCATGAGTACTATTCAGGACTGTAACTTTGGCAAGTTCGAAAGCAGAGAAGCGCGAAGAACGCAAAAAACTTAAACAAGAAAAAGCTCAAAAGCTTGCTGATAAATTTACTTCTTCAAGCCAAATAAAAGAAATCAAAGCTCCACCTCAAAGAGAGTGCCCTAAAACTCCAATAACCCCGCAAGACAGGGCTGCATCTGTCAAAAAGCTTCCTTCAATTACTGAGAAGCCTGCTATTTATTCCACGACAATGACTTGGTGCCACAGTCTTGCTGATATAGAAGATTACTGGACATGGGGCGAATCCAGGAAATGGACTGAATCAGAGTGGACTAGTGAAATCCTGAGAGAACTCGAACCGCTGACTAAACTTACGTGGTCTGAAATAGCGAGAATGGAAACAGGAGAAGGTAAAAAAAGAAAACGAAGAAAACGCCACCACCCGCAACCAATAAGCTCCATAATTAGCGAAGCTCAACAGCGATGGTCTAATTTAAGCTTGGAACAATTCGATACAGCTTACAGATTTAGACTAGGTGGTACTAAAAGGGTTTGGGGATTTCAGTGTGGCAGTCATTTTTACATGGTTTGGTATGAGCGAGAACATAAAATATACCCAGTATAGAAACACTTATATTCAAGAGTCATTATTCTACCCCATCAAATAATTGGCAAATTGGTATTTCCAATGCTTTAGCAATCTGGAAAATTTTAGTCAGTGTAATATTTTGATCACCACGCTCAATATGCCCCATATAACTCCGGTCGATCCCTGCTAGATCAGCCAAGGCTTCCTGCGACAACCCCTTCTCTTTTCTTAATTGACGAACTCTTTCACCAAAAGCAACTAAACGCGGATCTTTCATATTTGTTCTGTCCAAAAGACAGAACTATCACCAAGCAGTGAATATATCACCACGGGATATATCGCTCATTTTTCGGATTTTTGCGGTACGCTTAACCAATCATATGGAAAATGGGATGAGCGTATGTGGAGCAACAAGCAACAAAATCAACTGGAAAGAATCCTGAACCACCCAGGACTTAGATTCAGAAAAGTAAGCAAATACAGATATCTAATCCGGTACAAAGGCCGTCAATGGTACTTGTGGCCTCGGTCTGGGCGATACCAGAAGATCTCATCAAACGGCACAGTATCAGAAATATTCATGGGTGAACTATCAGATTTCTATCACCGATATCTAACTGAGGAACTTGATTTGCCAGAGAACTTTGGCAAGACCTGGTCTAAAGATGATGAAGAGGTGCTGTACGACATGATTGAACTGGCCTGCACATGCAGGCAAATGGCCGAGGAGCTAAGACGCTACCCTGCCAGTGTCGTAACGAGACTGGCTAAGTATCTGGATGATGAGAGCCTTCAAAACCGGCTTAATGAAGATACGTACGATGTGCCTGTAAGAGAGCTGACTGACTGGAAAACCTGATGTCCATATAGCTACTACATAACCCGGTACGATAATCCGTGTCTATATAACCCGTACATCCGCCCCTTCAAACACATGCGTGTATAACGGATCATTCTCAGGGACAAGTCTGTTCAACCAACGCTCTAGATCTCTTTGAGCACTCGGGTCTGCATTTTCTTGAATAATTAAACTCGCGCTTGTGTGCTGAACGAGGATGTTACAAACCCCAGAGTCAATGCCCGCTACATAGACTTGCTCTTGCACCTGAGATGTACACTCAAACAAACCTTGAGACCCTGTTATTACCTCTATTTGCACAACCATGGGTATTGTAAAGCCTACAAAAATTAAGAAGACCGAGCTTGGCTAAAGAGCCGATGAAAATTAGCTGAGGTAACCTCTGCCACTTCCTCAATGCTCACACCCTTTAAATCTGCCACGCACTGCGCTACCTCTACAACATATTTTGGCTCATTCTTTTTGCCACGATAAGGGATAGGCGCTAAATAAGGAGAGTCTGTTTCTATCAATATTTTCTCAAGAGGGATCGCTTTAACGACCTCTTTTAACTCTTGAGCATTTTTAAAGGTAACAATACCTGAAAAAGAAATCAGGTAGTTCATTTCGATAGCCGCTTGTGCCATAGCCAATGACTCGGTAAAGCAATGCAACACCCCACCTGATTCACCCCCATGTTTTTTAATGAGGGCCAACGTATCCTCCCTTGCATCACGCGTGTGAACAATGACAGGCAATGCCAATTGGTCTGCAACCCGCAAATGATTGGTAAAACTTTCTTTTTGCAGTTCGCTGGTATCTTTTGTGTAGTAATAGTCGAGCCCGCTTTCCCCTAAGGCAACAACCTTAGAGTGATCTTTTACCCATTTCGTCAACTCCGCTTCGGACAGCACATCTTCGGCTTTTTCAACATGACACGGGTGGATCCCAAACGAAGCATGAATCGTTGGCTGATCAGCTATAAGCTGGTACATGCTGGGAAAGTGCTCTTTATCAATAGAAACACACAACATTTCATTAACTTGGCGTGCGTGAGCTGCGCAAACAGCTTCAGAAAACTGCCCGGAATAAGGACTAAGATCTATCTTATCAAGATGACAATGGGAATCGATAAACATAACGGGGGCTCTTGCGATGACGCGATTATTTATAAACGGAGATTACAGTGTATGGGTTCTTCGGCCGGAATTAAGCGCGCCGGCTAAATGCGTCTCTATTTTTTGAACCAGTGACGTATCCTCTGTCGACATTTGAATACCAATACCTGGCTTCTTACCGCCTTGAGCCGCTTTGGGTGTTACCCATACGACCTTTCCGGTGACGGGGATTTTATCAGGCTCATCCATTAGATTAAGCAGCACAAAAACTTCCTCACCCAACTGGTAAGTCCGCGTGGTGGGAATGAACAAGCCACCATTCTCCACAAAGGGCATATACGCTTTGTACAGATCTTCTTTTGTCTCTATGTTCAGTGACAAAATACCATGGCTAATACGCGGTACTACTGACATTAGATATATGGAACTCCGTCTCTATGGCTGTATTAATGATAGCCAATCTAAAAATATTCGTTCAAGTAACAGTTGTTTATTGGGATTATGCCTACGCTTCAATCCTAACAACTCTTCTTGTATTGCGTCCATTAAGATAAAGATTTTATCGGGCGTCGTGTTTTTAGCAACACCTTTAATCATTTTTTCCATGTCGCCATTTCTTATACATTCAAGCTCGTCAGTTGCTTTCATGCGAGCAACATCTGACAACACACCTAACACTAAGCTTAGTACAATTTCGACATCTGTTTTAACAAACTGTTCCGCGGCTTCGATTGGGGTTTTACGCCCACGTAACATATCACGTAATGATGATAAAAGATCGGCTCTTAATGCCTGCTGACCGCTTGATTTAAAAGCCAAACCGGTTAGCGGAGCCCCATGAACTACGCTTAATAAACGAGACGCTTCTGCCTCTTCTATCGACAACTGCGCCATAAGCCATGGAACAGACTGCTCAGAGGACGGGATTGCGCAATCTAAACGCTGGCAACGGCTTTTAATTGTAGGCAACACCTGCCCTAATTGATGCGTTATTAAAATCAATAAGGTGTCTTTGCCCGGCTCCTCAAGTGTTTTTAACAGCGCATTGGCCGCCGAAATATTCATTGCTTCTGCTGGTTCAAGTACAACAACGCGATAACCGCCCTGCTGCGCGGTATTTTGCATAAACTCTGTCAGCTCTCTTACTTGATCAACCTTTATTGCCTTCCCGGCCTCATCTGGTTGCAAATAATACAAGTCGGGATGCCCACTACTTGCCAACAACTCACAACTACGGCAATGACCACAAGCTTTGCTATCTACTGGCTGATGACACATAACATAACCAGCTATTGATTCAGCCAGCCGTGCTTTACCAATACCGGGGGCACCATTAAGCAGCAATGCATGAGGCAGCCGATTTTGATCAAATAACGATAAGACACGCTGCCATTGAGGTAAAAACCAAGGAAATACTTCAGCATTTAATGCATGGTAGCGATCAGCCATTTCACTCATGCCAGATGCAACCTTTCTTTTAACGCACGGGCGATCTCCTGCTGGACAACAGCTAATGAATGGCTCGCATCAATGACCGCGAAACGATCGGGGTCTTCATCACAACGTCGTTGGTAGCCAGCGCGTACCTTCTCAAAAAAAGTCTTTTTTTCAAGCTCAAAACGATCAGGCTCACTACGCGCCATTGCGCGCTCCATCCCGACCTCAACATCGAGATCCAACCACACCGTAAGATCCGGGCTCAAACCTGCTTGCACAAAGCTCTCGAGCAACTTAATACGCTCCCAACTGATCCCTCGCCCCGCACCTTGATAGGCAAACGTTGCATCCGTAAAGCGGTCGCTAAGCACCCAAGCACCACGCGAAAGAGCTGGCTTTATGACCTGATCAATATGTTGTGCACGCGCAGCAAATACCAGAAGCATTTCAGCATCATCATTCACAAGTTCCTGACGAGGACTTAATAGCAACGCACGAATCTCTTCTGCCAAGGGCGTCCCTCCCGGCTCCCTTGTTAGCACCACCTCAACCCCTGACGACTCCAGCAACGCTTTGATGAAGGCGATGTTAGTGCTTTTACCCACACCTTCTGTGCCTTCTACTGTTATAAAACGACCTGTCGGTTGCATTATTTCTCCGGTGTTGAACGATACGCTTCTTTGCGTCGTAACTGATAATCTCTTACGGCCCTGTTATGCTCTTTTAGGGATGATGAAAAATAATGAGAACCATCACCACGAGCGACAAAATAAAGAGCACGCCCGATCTCTGGATGCAAAGACGCTTGTATAGCATCACGCCCAACCATTGCTATAGGCGTCGGCGGTAAACCGTCAATGGTATAGGTATTGTAAGCGGTGGGCTTACGTAAGTCTTTACGACGGATATTACCCTTGTAATCATCACCCATACCATAGATAACCGTTGGATCAGTCTGCAAGCGCATACCAATTTGCATCCGCTTGATAAAGACGCCCGCTATTTTTGGGCGCTCAGCGGGGACAGCCGTTTCTTTTTCGACGATAGAGGCCATAATTAGCACCTCATACGGCGACTTATACGGTAGGTTTTCAGCTTTACCAGCCCAAGACTGTTCTAACTCAGCTTCTAGCGCTTTATAACTGCGCTTTAATAAGTCCAAATCACTCGTGCCACGCACCAACTGATACGTTTCTGCTAAAAATAAACCCTCCGGGTGGTTCTCTTTAGCACCGATCAATTTTAGAATTTCTGCATCTGACTTACCCTGCAAGGTTTGCTCCAAGACATCATTATTCGCAAGCGCCTGCTTTACTTGTTTAAACGTATGCCCTTCAACGATGGTAAAGCTATGCTGGACACTATCACCCACAACAAACTTATCCAGCAAAGCAATCGGTGTTAAGTCTTTATCTATATAATACTCACCCGCTTTGATTTTGTTACCTAGCTGGTTCATGCGCGCATAGACTTTCACAAACAAAGGCTGACTAATCACCCCTTGTTTCTCCAAATCTTGTAATAGCCCGTTGAAAGAGCGCCCTCGCTCTACGATATAAGACTCAATAGGCTCTTCAAGCGCTAGGGGTGAAGTCATGTATTGATTAAACTGCTGCCAAGCAAACGCAGCAACCCCTGCACCAATTAAGATCAATACCAATAACGATAAAAACAACTTCTTTAACAAGCGTAAACCTCTTCTAATTTAGCCTGAAATTGACGAGTGATAGGTCCTATGGACCACGTTTTGTGTGCTAGCTTAACAACAGGCCAAATATCAATGGCCGAATTGCACAAAAACACTTCTTCTGCGCTATTCAACACATCAGGTGAAAATCGCCCTTCTACCACAGTAATATCTAATTGTTCTGCAATACTTAGCAGTTTTTGGCGAACGGTGCCAAGAATACCGCACCGATCCAACAACGGCGTAAACAATACACCGTCTTTTGCCCAAAACAGGCTACTCATTGTGCCTTCAACGAGGTTCCCATCGACGTCCAACATAAGGCCTTCAGAGACATGTGGATCATCCCATTCCTGTCTAGCCAACACTTGTTCGAGACGATTGAGGTGCTTTATACCAGCTAACAAAGGGTTAATACCCAACGCGGTATCGCAAATGCGCACTGTAACCCCTGTTTCTTGGCACGGCACATTAGGTGTGTAGGGTGATATTGATACAATAACCGTAGGATTTACGTGATTGCTCGGTTTATATCCTCGCTCTCCCACCCCACGAGTTACAATTAACTTTAAAATACAAGTTTCTTGAAGAGCCCGCGAGAAAAAAGACTGACAGTCTTGCTCAATCCTTTTCAACAAGCCATCCGACCTAATACCGAGCCGCTCACAACCTAATAAAAGACGCGCTAAATGCGCATCCCAGAGTAACGGTCGCCCCTGTCGTATTTTGATCGTTTCAAATAAACCATCACCATACTGAAGCCCTCGATCATTGACCGAAATTTGGTCTACGAGGGCCCCATTAATAAGGATGGCGGGTAACGGAAGTTTAGTCATAGATGTGAAGCATAACAGAGAGTTATGCCCCTGTGATCATCCAATACCTTATCTGGTTATGAGAGCTTACGGAAAACAAGTGTTCCATTCGTTCCACCAAAACCAAAGGAATTTGATGCCACTGCTTCTATCGCACATTCTTGCGGCTGATGAGCCACATAATTGAGATCACAACCATCAGAAGGGTTATCTAAGTTAATGGTTGGCGGCGCGACTTGATCCCGAATAGCAAGGACAGAAAAGATAGCCTCTACTGCACCAGCCGCCCCTAAAAGGTGACCTATCATCGATTTTGTTGAGCTCATTCGCAAACTATCAACCGACGAACCAAACACCTTTTTGGCCGCATTGGTTTCAGCCAAATCTCCAGCTGCCGTTGACGTTCCGTGCGCATTAACATACTGCACTTGATCAGCATTTAAACGGGCATCTTTAATAGCATTAGCCATTGAGCGAGCCGCGCCTTCTCCTGTCTCAGGTGGAGCTGTCATATGGTGAGCATCGTCACTCATACCAAAACCAACTATTTCACAATAGATATGTGCACCGCGCGCTTTGGCATGCTCATATTCTTCAAGCACGACAATACCAGCGCCATCACCTAGTACAAAACCATCTCGATCTTTGTCCCAAGGACGACTCGCTGCAGCAGGATCATCATTACGTGTTGAGAGCGCTCTTGCAGCAGCAAAACCACCGATGCCTAGCTCAGTTGTTGCCATTTCGGCACCACCAGCAACCATGACATCAGCATCACCGTACTGAATCATGCGCATTGCAGACCCAATATTGTGTGTGCCCGTAGTACATGCGGTGGTAATAGCGATATTCGGGCCTTTAAAGCCATAACGAATAGCCACATTACCGCTAATCATATTAATAATACTACCCGGCACAAAAAATGGAGATACACGACGAGGTCCGCTATCTCTTAGGGTTGCGTAAGTACTCTCAATGAGGGACAGCCCCCCAATACCCGAACCAACAGCACACCCGATACGTTCTGGATCAGTATCACTTGTTTCCAGCCCTGCATCTTTAATAGCCTGATGCGCGGCAGCCATACCATACTGGATGAACAAATCCATTTTCCGAGCATCTTTAGGATTCATATACTCAGAAACGTCAAAGTTCTTTACTGATGCAGAGAAATGCGTGGCAAACTTGGAAGCATCAAATTGCTCTATAGCGCTGGCGCCACTTTTACCGGCCAGAATACCTTCCCAGGTGCTCTCTACAGTGTTACCAACCGGTGTCAGCATACCAAGGCCAGTAACTACCACTCTTCTGCGAGACATAAGGCCACTCCGTCTAAAACCTAAAATAGAAAAGCCGCAGTCTAAAAAATAGATGCGGCTTTTCGATCAAACTATAACTCGAAGACGAGTCGATTACTGATGAGCGGTAACGTAATCGATTGCCAGCTGAACGGTAGTGATCTTTTCAGCTTCTTCGTCTGGGATCTCAGTTTCAAACTCTTCTTCCAGCGCCATAACAAGCTCAACTGTATCTAAAGAATCAGCGCCAAGATCTTCAACGAAAGATGCTGAATTGGTGACTTCTTCTTCTTTAACACCGAGCTGCTCTGCGATGATTTTCTTTACGCGCTCTTCAATATTGCTCATAACTCTTCCTATCTTTTTATCAACCCTTCACACCGAAGGCATGAGTTCGTGATTTTATTAGAACCAACCTCGTCTTAGCAAGGAGGTAGCTTAAATTCATTATTAGCTGACGGCCAATTATCAACAAATCGCCGTAAATTACAATCTTTAAAGCGACAAGAATCGCCTTAGTTCATGTACATACCACCATTTACTTGAATACTTTCACCTGTTACGTAACCCGCACCTTCGCTAGCTAAGAAACCGACTACGGCAGCAATCTCTTCAGGTCGCCCCAAACGATTCATAGGAATCTGAGATTGAAGCGCATTTTTATGCTCCTCAGCCAAACCACTAGTCATATCGGTATCAATAAAGCCTGGCGCTACGCAGTTAACAGTAATGTTACGCGAGCCAATTTCACGGGCCAGTGCTCGCGTAAAGCCCTCCATACCCGATTTAGCCGCCGCATAGTTAGCTTGACCTGCGTTACCCATCGATGCAACAACTGAACTAATGCTTATGATACGTCCCCAGCGGGCTTTTGTCATACCGCGCAAGCAAGTTTTCACTAAACGATACACAGAAGATAAGTTGGTATTTATAACATCATCCCACTCATCGTCTTTCATGCGTAGCATAATATTATCACGCGTAATGCCAGCATTATTCACTAGAATAACAATCGCCCCAAACTCATCTTGAACGGCTTTGATAACGCTTTCTATTGAGTCACTATCAGCGACATTTAGCTTAACGCCTTTACCTGTGACACCCGCTTCAGACAGATACGCAGAAATTGATTCTGCACCACCATCACTCGTAGCCGTACCAACAACCACTGCCCCTTGCTTACCCAGCTCCAGCGCAATGGCTTTACCGATACCGCGCGTTGCACCCGTAACTAATGCAACTTTACCCTCAATACTCATAACACAAACCCTTTTTATTATTGCGCTAAAGCGCCTTCCATTCCGGCAATATCATTTATCGCAGCAAGCGTAAGCGGCTTATGAATTTTTTTATTCAAGCCCGAGAGCACTTTACCTGGTCCACACTCTACTGTCCGCTCTATACCCTGCTCCACCATAGTCTGGACTGAATTAGTCCATAAAACAGGGCTAAACAACTGCTCAACCAAATTAGTTTTTAATTGATCCACGTCACTTGCAACGCCCGCTGATACGTTTTGAATAACAGGTATTTCAGGCATTATCACAGGTACATTTGCTAATGCTGCAGCAAGCTTTTCAGCAGCAGGTTTCATTAATGCACAGTGGGAAGGCACGCTAACAGGCAGAGGCACAACGCGCTTAGCACCCGCCTCTTTGCAAGCTACTTGCGCACGCTCAACTGCCGTTTTTTCACCTGCAATAACTACTTGTCCCGGACAATTAAAGTTAACAGGAGAAACAACCTGCCCCTGGCCTGCCTGATCGCAACTGGATGCTATTAGCTCATCAGACAACCCCAAAACCGCAGCCATTGCACCTGCACCGGCAGGAACAGCTTCTTGCATATACTCGCCACGTAAACGCACCAAGTTAACGCCATCGACAAAACTCATAGCGCCAGCGCACACGAGCGCGGTGTATTCCCCCAAGCTATGCCCAGCAACAACATCTGGCTTAGCTCCGCCTTTTTCCAACCATAGACGCCACAACGCAACACCTGCAGTTAATAGAGCAGGTTGCGTTTTATCTGTTTGATTTAACGTTTCTTCAGGTCCGTTTTGTACCAAATCCCACAGATCATAACCCAATACGCCCGACGCCTCCGTAAAGGTATCTTGGATGATTGGATTGTCAGCCGCCAGCTCACTTAACATACCTAAATGCTGGGATCCCTGACCTGGAAATACGAATGCAAAAGACTGCGACATAGCGCCCTCGACTCAAACTAAATACGATAAGCCAGCAAATAAACGCGGCCATAACAAAGGATGTGTATTTTACATGAATGCACGAGAATTAGAACGCTCAGTTCCCTTCGCCTCAATACTTACGATAGCTCTTGAGACGTTCAGCTATAAGTTCGGGTACATTTTTTCTAACTTCTATGACAGCCTGATCCAGCGCATAGCCAAAACACTTAGCATTAGCACTACCATGACTTTTAAGAACAATACCCTGCAAGCCAATCAATGTAGCACCATTGCGCCTTGAGGGGTCCATTTCTTCTTCAATTTCACGCAGAATAGGTGCAGCCAGCATAGCAACTAGGCGACGATACATATTCTTCATAAAACTGCGGCGCACTTTACGACCAATGAGCTTGGCAAGGCCTTCATTACTTTTTAGTGCCACGTTTCCAACAAAACCGTCACACACAACCACATCAGCACGACCACTAAATACCCCGCCTCCTTCGACGTAGCCTATATAGTTAATAGAATTGTTCGCAGCAATAAGCTCATTCGCTAAGCGCACCTGCTCATTACCTTTAATCACCTCTTCTCCGTTATTTAACAGAGCAACCGCAGGCGATTTTATATCATCCACAGCCTCAGCTAGCACCGACCCCATAATGGCGAACTGAAGCAGATGCTCTGCGCTCGAATCAACATTCGCCCCTAAATCCAGCATATAACAATGCCCACCAGAGGTTGGCACTGACGTAATAATAGCGGGACGATCGATACCCGGTAACATTTTCAACTGCTGACGACCGAACGCCATAAGCGCGCCAGTATTTCCAGCACTAACGCAAGCATGTGCTCGCCCCTGCGCTACGCACTTAATCGCCTGACTCATTGACGAGTCTTGGCGATGCCGAACAGCAGACGACGGCTTCTCATCCATAGCCACCGATGCTCCAGACGCAACAATTTCTAGACGCGACAACAACTCATCTGACAAGCTAAGCTTATCGAGAATCGGCTGCAATACATCTAGTTCAGCATGAAGGCGGATCGAGAGATCAGGATAACGGGATAAAGCAGAAAGTGACGCGGGAAGGGTAACGCGGGGACCGTGGTCCCCACCCATCGCATCAACAGAGAGAATGACGCGATTGATCAAGCTTATTCGCTGTCTTGGTTTACAACCTGACGACCGCGGTAAAAGCCATCTGCTGTAACGTGGTGACGACGGTGAGTTTCACCAGTAGTCGCGTCTACAGACAGAGTAGGACCAGTCAACGCATCGTGTGAGCGACGCATGTCACGACGTGAGCGTGACTTTTTGTTTTTCTGTACAGCCATGGTAGATAACTCCTAAATCATTTCTTGCCGGCTTTTAACTGAGCCAGCACACTAAACGGGTTCGTTTTTTCGATGACCGATTCTTCAGTCATGTCCTCGTCGCCAAAGGAGGTCTGAACACTACAATCTGCATGGTATGGAACAATAGGCAGACTGAGAATTAGCTCTTCTTCAACTATTTGCAACAGTTCGATCTCTTCGTCCTCAACGATTAATGAGTCGTAATAGCGAGGCAGTTGCTTTGCCTTCTCCTCATTAAACGCGATAGCCAGATTAAACTCTGCCTGGACATCGACTTCGACCGGCTCCAAGCAACGTTGGCAAGTCATATGAACTTTACCAAAAGCATTGCCTGAGATGGTACGGATCCTTAACTCATCCAAATCAAACTGAAGATCCACAGTAATGGGATCATCATGTTTGCATAAAGAAGACGCAAAATTAGGCATCTTCTCAACACTGGATTGGCCAGTTAACCGTATTCCCCGCTCAGCTAGCTTTCGCGGGTCAATTATTTTCGGTAAGTTACCGTACGACATAAGCGCGCAATTCTAGGGCTCAAGGCCCCTCCTGTCAAAGGGAATCAAGGTAGATTCATAAAAAAATCGAGTGTATTTTACGCTTTCACGACGCAATAGATAAGTCTTTAAGGAAAAGATTCATGCAATCACTGATTTTAGCCTCTAGTTCACCTTATAGACGTGAAATCCTCGACAAATTAGGCTTGAATTACACCCATTCAAGTCCTGATATTGACGAGTCAGCAAAACCTGGAGAGTCTATACCAGATTTGGTAAAACGACTGGCCGAAGAAAAAGCACTTGCCGTAGCTGAGCAGTTTCCTCATGGCTTAATTATCGGCTCTGATCAAGCCGCCAGCCTAAACAATCAAATTTTAGGAAAGCCATATACCTCAGAAAAAGCTTTCGACCAGCTGAAAGCCTCTAGCGGCCAACGAATAACGTTTTATACAGGCTTAGCGGTATTTAATGCAGACCAGCAAACCATGCTCAGCGAGGCTATTCCGTTTACTGTGCATTTTCGTACATTAACCGATGAGCAAATAAGAGCCTATATCGAAAAGGAGCAGCCTCTAAACTGTGCTGGCAGCTTTAAATGCGAAGGGCTAGGCATCGCACTTTTTTCAAAACTGGAAGGTGATGACCCAAATACGCTTATTGGCTTGCCACTAATTAAGCTAATTAGCTTTCTAGAACAAAATCAATTCTCTGTATTATAAAGCGGCGCACGGGAGAGCTTTTTAACAATAAAGGTGCGCACTCAACTTTATGAGGCGCACCTTTGATTTAACACTTAATGTAACTGATAGGATTGGCGCAGACCTAATGAATTAGCAATTGTCTCGCCAAACGAAATACCAAAACGATCAATGACTTCATCTAACGGGCTCATTCTAGGCGAATAGTTAACGATGTTATCGACTCCCACCACTTCACGCGCGACATAGCCAGTACTGCCTAGACCATCAACCAGTCCTTTTTCTAGCGCTTGCTCACCTGTCCACACCAAACCAGAAAACAAGTCCGGGTCGTTGACTAGTTTATCTCCCCTGCCTTTTTTAACCTGATCAATAAACTGCTGATGCGTGGTGTCTAATACCGTTTGCCAAAACGCTTTGTCACTTTCCTTCAATGGGCTAAATGGATCTAAAAAGCCTTTATTGCTGCCCGCTGTGAGCGCTCGACGCTCAACGCCTACTTTATCCATCAAATCAACAAAACCAAAGCTGCTAGAAATAACCCCGATTGACCCGACCAAACTAGCCTTATCGGCATAAATTTCATCAGCGGAGGCCGCTATGTAGTAGGCTCCTGATGCCCCAATATCCATTATCACAGCGTAAAGCGGTTTTTCAGGATGTAGCGCACGTAAACGCTTAACTTCATCGTATACATAACCCGACTGTACTGGACTACCACCAGGGCTATTAATACGTAAAACAACGGCTTTTGAGTGTTCATTTTCAAACGCCTTACGCAAAGACCATGCAATACTATCGGCATTTGCTTCTTCACTGGCAGATATTGGGCCGTTAATATCGATTACGGCCGTATGTTCTTCACTTTCTTTTGCCAAGTCTGATGAAATGCTAGGGCCCATCCAAAACATAATGAGCAACCCAAATAAATAGAGGAATGTTAATGCTTTAAAAAAGATTCCCCAGCGGCGAGCTCTACGCTGTTCGACAAATAATCCGTTAAGTAGCTTCTCTATAAGCTTCCATTCTTTACCTTCGCTCTTTGCAGACGCCTTATCTAATTGAGCCTGCAAAGCCTCTGGTCGTGTTTCGCCCCAATGGTTGTCGCTTTCGCTCACGCGAGATCTCCTTTTTTAGTAAGCCAATGTTCTAATTCATTAAAATGGTGCATAGATAATAGAGGATCGTATTGATATAAACGATCTATATGATGCGCTCCATAACTCACAGCGATTCGTCCAACCCCTGCTCGTCGCCCCATATCCATATCGAACTCGGTATCCCCAACCATGATTGCCGCCTCTGGAGCGACTCCCGTCTGCTCTAAAATCTCGTGCAGCATATGTGGGTCGGGTTTAGAGGTTGTCTCATCAGCACAGCGCGTTATTTCAAATAAATGACCTAATTCCGTTTGGGCCAACACACGGTCTAGGCCCCGCCGATTTTTGCCGGTAGCCACCGCAAGCCGATACCCCTTGGCACGCAAGTTCTCCAGCGTTTCCCGGACATAAGGAAAAAGCGCCGTTGGTGTACTGTCACCTTCTATATAATGATAAGCATACCTTTCGCGCATTAAATCTGATTCGCGTGGGGTAATTGCTGGAAACATTGCTTGCAAAGCTTCAGGTAAACCCAAGCCAATTATTTCCCGAACCGTATCTTCTGATGGTTTATTCAGCCCAACCTCTAATGCCGCTGACTGCATGCTAGAAATAATTCGACCGGTTGAATCAATAATTGTGCCGTCCCAATCAAAAATCAGTAATGAATACATCTATTTTCCTTAAATAGCCGCTGAGCAAGGCAAAAAACAAAACAATTGCGGCAAGCTTCCAAAATTAAATAGTAGCGGATATAAGCACCCCACCCGATAGAATGCAATGCTAGCGATTGATTAGGAGCTTACACATAAAATGATGTTAATAATCGCTTATTCAACCCTATAAGATTGTTAAATAGCGTTAAAACACACCAAAAACATAACTTTTTCCTGCTTAAGCTATTAAACCGGCGTTTCATCGCGATTTTTTTAAACATAACAGTAAATTTCACTTTCGCAATCTCTATAGAATTTGCTCTTTTATGTTCAGGGGGCCTCCCTGACTTATTAATTGATCGGAGAAATATTATGCAAGCGATAGTTGATGGCCTAAACAGCATCATCTGGAGCCCAGCACTGATTTATTTGTGTCTTGGCACCGGGCTTTTTTACTCCGTACTTACACGCTTTGTGCAAGTACGTATGTTTGGCGAAATGTGGCGTTTATTATTTTCAGGATCTAGCTCAGCCAAAGGTATATCATCATTTCAGGCGTTAGCGGTTTCATTGTCTGGACGCGTTGGTACCGGGAATATTGCCGGTGTCGCAGCGGCAATTGGTTTTGGTGGCCCTGGTGCTATTTTTTGGATGTGGGTTGTGGCATTTTTGGGCGCCGCTACCGCTTATATCGAATCAACATTAGGCCAACTCTATAAAGAAGAGCACGAAGGCCAATACCGTGGTGGTCCAGCTTTTTACTTCGAGAAAGCGATGGGGCAGAAATGGTTTGCTTGGATTTTCGCGATTGCCACTATTACCGCCTGTGGATTGCTGCTTCCTGGTATCCAGTCTAACAGTATCGGTAATGCTGCCGAGATCGCTTTTGGTGCAGGCGGCACGATAAGCACCTCGATGGGAGACCTGAGCGTTACTAAAATCATGACGGCTGTCGCGATTGTATTAATTCTCACGTTTATCATTTTTGGTGGAGTGAAGCGCATCGCCAGCTTTACTCAAATTGTTGTACCTTTTATGGCATTAGCCTATATCGTTATCGCTTGTTCGGTCGTGGCGTTAAACATAGATCAGCTACCGGGCGTTATTGGTATGATCTTAGCGGATGCTTTTACTCCACAAGCTGGATTTGGTGCGGCCATTGGTTGGGGCGTAAAACGCGGCGTATACTCTAACGAAGCAGGACAAGGTACAGGTCCTCACGCAGCAGCCGCTGCCGAAGTACAACACCCCGCGCAACAAGGTCTTGTTCAAGCCTTTTCTGTTTACATTGATACTCTATTTGTATGCTCAGCAACGGCCTTCATGATTCTGATCACGGGTGCTTATAACGTACATGGCATTGGGGACACGTTCATTATTCAGAACTTACCAGCCACACTGGCAGCAAACAGCCCCGCCTTCACTCAGGCCGCTGTTGAGACCGTTCTACCGGGTGTCGGCGAGCCATTTGTAGCACTCGCGTTGTTCTTCTTCTCATTTACCACTATTTTAGCGTACTACTACATAGCTGAAACGAACCTTGCTTACCTAAAGCGCACGCTTAAATTACCCGGGTTTGATTTCTTACTAAAAGTAGCTCTACTTGCCTCAACTTTTTACGGCGCAATTAAAACAGCAAACCTCGCGTGGGGGCTCGGTGACGTGGGCGTTGGTTTGATGGCTTGGCTAAACATCGTTGGTATTTTAGTTATTTTCTTTATGGCTAAACCCGCGCTTAAAGCACTTATTGATTATGAGAAGCAGCGTAAAGAAGGTAAAGATGAATACACCTTCGACCCTAAATCTCTCGATATTGAAGGTGCAGATTTCTGGGAAAAACGTTTTAACAAAAACAAATAAGCACCAACCACACTTGATAGCACGTTAGGTGCTATCAAGCTCGAATACTTGTAATAAAAGCTCGTTACTATTTTTCTTTTTAAAAAATCATTAGGGAAGAATAGATTTATGAGCTTTTATCGTCACCCTCGCCTCGCACCTATAGCACTTGCTGTCACAATGGCTGCTTTAACAGGCTGCAACAACAGCAAGGACGATGAATCCACATTGTCACTGCGAGTCGTCCATATCAATGATCACCATTCACACCTACAAAGCGAATCAGCTTCTTTGACGATCGACGGTGTAGAAACCGACGTAACACTTGGTGGATTCCCACGTGTTGTGAGCATGATTAATCAACTCAGCAACAGCAGCGATCCTGTGTTAAAACTTCATGCTGGCGACGCAATTACTGGCGACTTGTATTACACCCTATTTAAAGGTGAAGCTGACGCTGCACTCATGAATCAAGTCTGTTTCGATGCTTTTGAACTGGGCAATCACGAATTTGATGACGGGGACAGCGGTCTTGTCTCTTTTCTTGACGACCTAAATAGCGGTAACTGCAATACCACTGTATTAGGCGCTAACGTAGTTCCAGAGGTCGGTGTTTCACCTTTAGCACAAAACACCTCAACTGATTACATTCAGCCTTATCTCATCAAAAGCTACGGAGATCAAAAAGTAGGCATCATCGGGTTAGACATTGCTTCTAAAACGAAGAATTCATCAAGCCCTGATGCTACAACCGAGTTTTTAGACGAAACCGCTACCGCTCAGAGCTACATTGACGAACTTAAAGAACAAGGGATTAATCAGATTATTTTGTTAACTCATTATCAATACGAAAATGATTTAACATTAGCGGCTAACCTTACAGACGTAGACGTTATTGTAGGCGGCGACTCTCACACCTTACTGGGTAACGAATTTGAAGACTTTGGTTTAAACCCAGCAGGCCCATACCCTACCCAGGTTACCAACAAAGATGGCAACCCGGTATGTGTTGTTCAAGCATGGCAGTACTCCTATGTTGTTGGCGAGCTCAACGTTGAATTTAACAACGAAGGTAATATCGAATCCTGTACTGGGCAGCCGCATTTATTACTCGGCAACGAGTTTTCGCGCGACGACATTAATGGTGATTCTGTAAGCGTAACTGGCAACGAGCTTGCTGCTATCGAATCCAGTATTGAAGCATCTCCTGTACTCGATATCGTTGAAGAAGACGCGACATCCGCTACTATCCTGGAAGGCTATTCTGAGCAAGTCGACGTACTTAAAACAACGGTGATTGGTAGTTCGAATGACGACCTATGTTTAGAACGCATACCAGGTCAGGGACAGAGCACTCTTTGTTCCACTAGCGAAACGCAGTCTCAAGGTAGCGATATTTCTAACCTTGTTGCACTGGCCTTCAAAACAATGAGTATTACGTCTGATATCGCCATCCAGAATGCCGGTGGTGTTCGCACTGATATCGCCATGGGTGACATTACCATCGGTGATGCTTACACTTTATTACCATTTGCCAATACACTGTCCGAACTAAGCATGACCGGCGCCGAAATCGTTGCTGTCCTTGAAGATGCTTATGATTACGCATTGTCCCCAGACGGATCTACTGGTGCCTACCCTTATGCATCCGGCTTGCGTTGGGATGTCGATAGTTCTCAAACGAAAGGGAACCGCTTTACCAATGTGCAAGTGAAGCTTAAAGACGAGACCGTGTGGCGGGCTATAGATGAAACGGAAACTTACACTGTTGTCACCAATAACTATATTGCCCAAGGTCGTGATGGTTACGATACATTTGGCGTTATTTCCGCACAAGGACGCGTTGTCGATACCTTCTTAGACTACGCTCAATCGTTTGTTGATTATGTCGAAGAGCAAGGCAGTATCAGCAAACTACCTAGTAGCGAATACAGCACGCAAATGTTTTATGATACCGACGGCAATCTTCAATAATTTCTAGCCACAAACAGCCTAGCTTATTTTAAAAAACTCAAAAAATAAGCTAGGCTTATTCTTGATCGTCACCCTTTCCTACAAAATTAATCTACCTGACATTTCACCCCTAAATTAGCCTTATTACAAATTGCTAGGTATGTTTATAAGGGGACTTCTCAGAGAAATACTTTAATAAAGCGCCTGCATCCTAAGGACTAGGATCAGTTCTCAAACTCGGTACAATGAAGAAAAGAGTGAACCTAGTTATGGACAAGGAGTTTGAATCACACGCCGCTAAAACTAGCAGCCCTGCGACGCTAGAGCGGACCTACATAGATTTAGTTCAAAATCGCTCTTTATGGTCTGACGGGCTCGACCATGCATTAAAAACAGTTGTTAAGCACTGCGCACTTTGTATGCAAGTATCTCGCTGCAGCATTTGGCAATTTACTGAGCATAATAAAATTTCCTGCGCTCAAATGTACAACGCAGAACTACAAAGCTACCAAACTGGTAAGTCCCTTTCTATCCTCGACCTCCCTATCTATTTTAATGCTATTAAAAGCTCACGAGTTGTGGATGCGCACGATGCGCACCGAGACACCAGAACTCAGGAACTCGCCGCTGACTACCTTATACCCATGGGTATCACTTCTATTTTGGATGCGCCTATTAATAATAAAGGGGTCATTGAAGGAGATGTATGTTTTGAACACATTGGCCCTCAACGCCATTGGAGCGAAGACGAAAAAAACTTTGCAGCATCAGCCGCCGATTTAGTCGCACAGTTGTATATGTATTACGCGATGAAAGACAACGAATTGCGTTATAAAATACTTTTTAATCAATGTGCAGATGCCGTATTTATATCCCGTAATAATACAGTGATTGACTGTAACGAAACGGCATTAGAAATGTTTGGTTGCCAACGGCATGATATTTTAGGTAAGCACCCTGCTTTTTATTCTCCTCCCCACCAAGCGGATGGCGCCGACTCTTTTATTAAAGCTCAACATCACATACACGAGGCCTTATCAGGAAAACACCCTATCTATGATTGGCTTCATACACGGCTAGACGGCACACCTTTTTTTACACGCGTAAAACTCTCTTGTGTGGAATTAAATGGACAAGCTCACCTCATAGGCACCGTACATGACGTGGACGCCTTTCATAACGCAGAACAACGCATTATAGAGCTTAACACCTTACAAAAAGCCATTGTGGCCGGCGCTAAATACGCCATCATTTCTACTGATACAGATGGCGTCATACAATCATTCAACCCAGCTGCTGAACAATTACTAGGCTATCAGCATACGGAAGTTATCAACCGCATGCATGTAACAAGCTTACTCAAAAAAGAAGAAGTCAGCACCAGAGCACCTAACCTGAACGCTAAATTATCCTCATTCTCACTACAGGACCCAGTCACGCTCACTCAATACTCTGACGATCAAGAGTGGACTTACCTACATAAGAACGGTACTGAAATACCCGTTATGCTCTCCATCACAGTGCTCAAAGACAATGACCGCAAAGTGGTGGGCTATTTAGGTATTGCCTATGACTTAACGGCATGGAAAAAAACGGAAAGAGACCTAATTACTTATCAAAAAGAGCTGGAACACCGGGCCAATCATGACTCGTTAACGGGGCTGCCAAATCGCACACAACTGCATGAAGATGCTAAAACTCAAATACAAGCAAGCGAATCAGATCAGCAACTCACATCATTAATGCTTCTAGATCTTGACCGCTTTAAAGAAATCAACGACACCTTAGGACATCATACTGGTGACCTATTACTCAAAGCCCTTGCAACCCAACTACAAGGCGTTTTGCAACAATACAATGCCACTTTGTACCGTCTTGGCGGCGACGAGTTTGCGATTCTATATTCATCGCTTAACTCACTTCAGCAAGCTTACAGTCTTGCACAACGGCTCAGCGACTGCATTCGACAACCTATAGAAGCGGAGGGTATTTTACTGGAATTAGCGGGAAGCATCGGCATCGCTATTTACCCCACACATGGGAGTAATATTCACGAGCTATTACGCTGTTCTGATGTTGCCATGTACAGCGCGAAACGACAATCACAAAGCTTTACTATGTACGACAACTCTCTTGACTCGCACAGCCCTCGCCGCCTCAAAATGATGGCAGAACTTGGCAATGCAATTCGTACGAACCAATTAACACTTTTTTTCCAACCCCGTATCGAAGTAAAAACGGGGCTATGTGTTGGATGCGAAGCCCTAATTCGCTGGAACCATCCCGAATTAGGGCGAGTGCCACCCGATGAGTTTATCCATTTAGCGGAGATGAGCGAAACAATACACGCGTTAAGTCATTGGGTAATCGAACATGCCATACAACAAATAAAGATTTGGCAATCCGTCAATATAAACATCCCTGTTGCTATTAATTTATCAGCCCGCAACCTTGTAGATTTATCGCTGCCTGACACAATTGAAACGCTACTCGAGCAAAATAACGTTGAGAGTAAGTGGCTAGAAATAGAAATCACCGAAAGCGCTTTTATATCTGACCCGGGCCGGGCCGAATCAGTAGTGAATGATATTAATCAATTGGGTATTTCGATGGCGATAGATGATTTTGGTACCGGCTACTCCTCCTTGAGCTACCTAAAACGTTTGCCCATACAAACCTTAAAAATTGACCGCAGCTTTGTAGACGATATGCTCCAAGATGAGCAAGATGCAGCGATAGTCCACTCTACCATTGGCTTAGCACACAGTTTCGGACTAACCGTAATTGCAGAAGGTGTGGAGAACCAAGACACGCTTGAAGCGCTTTCAGCGTTGAACTGCGAACATGCACAAGGGTTTCATATATGCAGACCTATTCCACCTGACGAGTTTATTCAGTGGTTTTCGCAGTCATTGCCCACAAAATCGTCTTTGTAAAACGAAATGGTACAAAGGATATTCAAACAACGATGAAGGCTTACCAAATGACAAGGGTTATTGCTTTTTTTGTTGTAACAAGGATTCAAAGCACTCGGCTGACATAGGGCGATTCAAGTAATAACCTTGTGCAGAATCACAGCCAAGCGAGCATAATTTCTCTAATTGCTCTTCGGCTTCTACTCCCTCAGCGACAACATTCAAGCCCAATGCATGGCCTAAGGATACCGTTGCACTGACAATCAGCGCCTCATTGGGATCGAGCAACATATCTTTCACAAAGCTTTGGTCTATTTTCAAGCGGCTCACACTTAATTTACGCAAAGCCACCAAAGAAGAATACCCCGTACCAAAATCATCGATAGCAAGCCCCATCCCTTCAGATACATAGGAGTCAAGTAATGCTAATGTCTGCGGCGATGCATCCATATAAGCCGATTCAGTAATTTCTATTTCAAAACAGCTCAGCGGCACCTTGCTCTCGCCAACTTGTTGCAGCAATGCTTTCATGCCCTCTTCGCTGCGCAACTGGACAGGCGATAAATTAAACGATATGCGACCAAATTCGAGTTGGTTTGAGAACCATCGAGACGCATCACTGCACACTTGCTGCGCCACCCATAAGCCGATGTCATCGATCATTCCACGCTTTTCTGCGATAGCAATAAACACTTGGGGACTAATTATTTTTTGCTCAGGATGACGCCAGCGCAAAAGCGCCTCCCCGCCTTCTAAGACTCGCGTCCGGCATGAGTACTGTGGCTGATATTCGACGTAAAGCTGCTGACGGATTTGCGCGCTCCCTAGCAGGTGAGCCAGCTCGGCATCCCTCTTTACCAAATCGGTCATTTCGCTTTGATAAAATGCATAACACGAGCGACCGTTCTCTTTTGCTCGATAGAGTGCGATATCTCCTCTGGAAATCCACTCATCGACCGATAAGTCTTTATCGCAAACAACAACCCCCGAACTAATTGAGGTTTTAATGACATGGCTATTGAGCTCAAAGACAACTGAGAAACACTGAATAATTTTCTCCGCCATTGCCGCAACATCTACAGGGTCACGAACATCACTTTGCAAAATAGCAAATTCATCACCTCCCAAACGTGCAAAGGTATCTTCGGCACGCAGCAATTTAGATATTCGGCGGGAAACTTCCACTAAAAGCGCATCACCGACTGGATGCCCACGAGTATCGTTAATCTCTTTAAAGTGGTCGATGTCCATCATGTGCAACGCACAAATATGGCCAGAACGGCGATTTAATAACAACTCGTGTTCAAACCGATCCTGGAATAATCGACGGTTAGGCAGACCCGTCAGGGCATCATGAAACGCCAAGTAGCGAATCTGCTCTTCAGCCTGCTTGCGGTGAGTAATGTCATGAAAAGTAACAACAGACCCTATAACTTTATCCTGTTGTTTAATCGGAGAGCTCCAGTACTCTACAGGAAAGTAGCTTCCATCCTTGCGCCATAACACATCAGAATCCACGCGATAACTATGGTCATCTCTAGCTGCGCTTAGCATCATGCACTCATCAGCACTAATTTTGCGACCTAAACGGTCTGAGTGATGAAAAAGAGCATGTCCATCTTGCAGGATGAGTTCATCAAACGAAAAGCCCAGCATATTGATTGCCGCTGGGTTGATAAAGGTAATAAGCCCATCTAAATCAATCCCAAAAATACCTTCTTTACTATTTTCGAGTAATAAACGAGATCGCTCTTCCGCTTTTGCCAGCGCCTGCTCTGATTGTCGCTGCTCAGTAATGTCAGTCCCTGATGATAAAATGCCGTACCGATCGCCTTCAGCCGTCGTGAGCACTTGGTTATACCAGCGAATCAAGCGGGTTTCCCCTCTACTGTTTACAATAGGGCGCTCAACCTCTTGATTAGGCGCGTGCTCCCCTTTCATTAAATTTGAAAACGCTAAACGGGCAGCATCTCTATCGGCCTCCGGAATGAAGCAATCAAACCAATTTAGGCCGATCGCCTCTTGGTGCGTTACCCCCAACAAACGACAGGCAAATCGATTTAACAACGTGATGCAACCTGCTTTATCAAGCGTAAAAATAATGACACCAACAATATTCAAATAATGATTGGCTTGCTCTGAAACTAGCACAGGTAAATTTTCAGAGAGACTGTACCGAATAGCCTGCTCCATTTTAGGAAAAGACTGGATAGATAATAATAAACGGGGGTTTGAGGGCACTTCGCAAGTCAACTGCAAAGTGACCAAGCAATATTGAGCACTGGCATCTTTTATCCGAAGAACTCGGGAACCCTTAGTGCCAGATTCTGAGCCTTGCGCGGTGAGTTGAGACCAGCTTTGCATGTCATCAGGATGAATTAAGCTGTCAATGAAGTGAGGTTGCTGCCACTGATTAGGAATAAAGCCTAAAAATGGGTCTGAGTCAGCATCGACAGAAAAAATACCAGCTTCAGGTTGATAATACCCTGATATAAAGAAAATGATTTCTATTGAATCTTTGCTTGGTAACGTCGATTTTACAGTACTCATCTATCATTCCACCCAAATTAGAAAATAGCCTGCGTACTTTTTCAAAATTCCAAACCTATCTTAAATTTCCGCCTATCTGTACTTTAAATAATACTCAGTTTTCCTGATCCTTCCACATTAATAGTACTTTTTACTGGCCATGATCAATAAAACATACATGGGTTATGTTTTATTGATCAATGGCCTGACCACTAGATAAAGTAAGTACGTAGCGGCGGGAAGCCGTTAAATTCAACGGCACAATAACTGCTTGTATAAGCACCAGTAGACATCCAATAAAGCTTATCACCGATGTCTAGTGACAAGGGTAATGCATACTTGTGATTTTCATACATGATGTCCATGCTATCGCATGTTGGACCGGCTATCACTACTTCTTCTGTCTCACCTGCTTTATCAGTAAGCACTTGGTACTTTATTGATTCGTCTAAGGTTTCAATCAACCCATTAAACTTACCCACGTCGGTGTAAACCCAACGCTCTAATGCCGTTGACGATTTTCGTGAAATAAGAACGACTTCAGAGACCATTACACCTGAGTCTCCGACAAGCGAACGGCCTGGCTCTAGAATCACTTCGGGAACTTCTTCTGGGAAATCTTCGGTTAAAAAGCGAGAAATCTCTTCCAAATATACCGATATATCATTGTTCTTTTGGAGATATTGCGCTGGAAATCCGCCTCCCATATTGATCATCTTCAAAGCTATGCCATGCTCAGTAAATAAACGCTCAAACACAACTTTGACTTTGGCTATTGCCCCATCCCACGTATCTATTTCGCGCTGTTGGGAGCCTACATGGAATGAGACACCGTAGGGCTGTAAGCCCAGATCCCTTGCTAATACTGCTAATTCAATAGCCATTTCTGGGCTGCACCCGAACTTGCGGGACAACGGCCAGTCAGCCCCCTCAGCACCTTCCGTTAAGATACGTATATACACACGAGATCCCGGAGCAAACTCAGCAATGTTACGCAAATCGGCTTCAGAATCTGTCGCAAACAGACGTATGCCGCGCTCGTAAAAGTAGGCTATATCTTTGCGTTTTTTAATGGTGTTTCCGTAGCTTATACGATGGGGTTCAACGTCAAATTGAAGCACTCGATCCAGCTCGTAAATTGACGCAATATCAAAGTTAGCCCCTAAGCTTGCTAGCAACCCTACCACTTCTGGTGCGGGATTCGCCTTGACGGCATAGTAAATACTGGCGTAATCAAAACCTTTGACCAACTCTAGATATTTTTGCTGGATAGTTTGTAAATCAACTACCAGAAAAGGAGCCTCTTTAGTCTCGGCTAAGTGTTTTACGCTTTTCCAAAACGCTGGAGCTATTTGATCACGAGCATTCACTATTGAATCAACCTCATCTATCTTTCAGTAAAACAATTAATAAAAAAGCCCGTAATGGGTAACATTACGAGCTTTCAATTGGCTGCGGAGTATAGATCAAAAGCAGCCTGACCACAAAGACCTGTTCCTATCTAAATGGTTCGACCGTGTGTCACAATTTGTTCGATATCAGCAAAAGATTTAGCTTCGTAAAGTACATCAAAGCCAACCTTCAGCTGGCGAGAAATATCGCTAGCCGATACGATACCGCAGATCTTTTTAGTACTCGTGGCATTATCAACCACTAATACATGCTGCTCACCAGAACCTTTAAGGGTTTCCATTACATCACCAATTTTAACCTGTCGTGCTTGCTCCATGGTTAAAGCCTTTAGGCGGGATTTAGCAATCATCACGTGTTTGATCAAAACATCTTCTCGAGGAATGTCATTACTTTTCATGTAAGCCATAACGTTGCGGCCTAAAATCTCACGTGCTGTGATAATACCCACAAACTCGCCTTGATCATTAGTAGCCAACAATAAGCGCACATGTTGAGTTTTCATCAACTGTAATGCGTGATCAACTTGCATATTTTTTGATGCGGTAATTGGCATAACCCTATTAAAGTCGGTCATAACTTTTTCTGCGGGGCTTGCTAATGTAATTTGTTCACTGACAATTTTTGGGGTAACAACTTCTGAAACATCAGCGATATCTTGCAAACGAACTTGGCGAAAATCTTTTAACATCGCCGGCCTCCTTAGGGGACTGAGTTAAAAAAATTGAGGCGTGCTCCCTAAAACCTGCCAGTCGCAATCTAAAATCTAAATGGGCCATTAGACTGTGCTTTGTAAGTAAAAAGTACCTTGAGAAACCAATTGTGATTGCCCAAACACCTCAACCCTGTAGCCACTAGACTCAAGGGGCTTCACGAAAGTTCCGATATAACTTGGCCGCCCGATTTCCGCCCCTTGATATATCATTCGATTATGGCTTTTTCTTTGCCCAGTTTTCTGCTCTTCACGTAGCGCTAAGGCTCCCGATAATGCGGCCGCAGCACTGCCTGTGGCGGGGTCTTCTGCAATACCTGATGCTGGTGCAAACATGCGCATTTTTACATCATTTTTATCGCTACAGACCGCATAGATACAGACATCTTCAACTCTTTTACCTTTTAGATGATCTGCCCAAAAATTGAAATTAAAAACAGCATTTTCAACATCTTTTGAGTGCGTTAACGGAATCATTAAAAAAGGGATACCGCAGTCAGCAATATAGGGTAGATCTGCAATTGTCTGTTCATCTAATGACAACAAAGTTGCAGCCTGATGCAGATCATATTTAGACGCCTCAACTATGGGATCAACGGCGCATTGGAAACGCGCAATGTAGCCGCCATGTTCAATAGGCTCAAACTCTATAGGTACAGGGCCTACACCCTCATCTAGCACGAGCGGGCTCGACATATCTAACCAACTCAATTCACGTAACAAACATGCCGTCCCTATTGTAGGATGACCGGCAAACGGCAATTCACGATCGGGGGTAAAGATGCGAACAGGCCAGCGATTGGTAATGGATGACTTTTCACCTAAGAAAACGGTTTCTGACAAATTGAGTTCTTTAGCTATTTGTTGCATTACATGAGTAGGCAAATTTACAGCATCAGTAAAAACGGCTAAGGGGTTCCCACCAAATTGAGTGTGAGTGAATACATCTAAAGTGTAGTACGTTAATGACTGCATGCTTTTGCTCCCTACCGGTGTTTCGAAGAACGGTTCCTGTCTACCTTTATTCTGACGTTTTATTAGCTGCGCCACATAGGTTTAGTCCCCTCTTTTAATGCATCACTTCGACTCAACCCTATGTCTTTTAAAGATGTTTGGTCGAGTAATAACAATTGTCGACGTGTTCTCTGACGATTGAGTAGCCGAAGACATTCGTCTACTACACGTTTAACCAACCCTATAATAACCATAAGAAACCTCCGTATGTTTTCTCGTTGCGATGTGTATAGATTACGGAGTAAACTGAAACCATTACAGATCCAAATACAATTTTTTAAAAACAGTACAGATAAACAAAAACTGATCTGTACTGCTAAAAAAACGTGAATCTGTCACTGCACTATGAAAAACCGACGCAAAAAGGTAACTGCACGTGAAACTCTATGAACAAACTGCTCTACAGATCAGCGAGCGTATTGAAAAAGGCTATTTTCTAGTAGGTGATAAACTTCCTTCTATACGAGAGCTTAGCCAATCTCATTCGGTCAGCATTTCAACCGCGCAAGAGGCTTATCGGTTACTTGAAGATCAAGGGTGGGCTGAGTCACGCCCAAAATCAGGCTATTACGTGCTGGATAGGCAGAACACGCCGCTTAATCTCCCTAATATCACTCGCCCTTCTCAACGGCCATTAGAAGTTACTCACTGGCAGGAGGTTTTAAACCTGTTATGCGCAAATTATCAACCCGACAGCATCCAATTAAGCCGAGCAATACCTGACTTAGATGCCCCCTCTATTAAACCATTAACCAAATTACTCGCCGATATTAACCGACAACTACCCACGCGCGATTTACTCTCTTATGAAACACTACGAGGCTCTGACAAGCTACGGCTTCAAATTGCCCGATTAATGGTCGATTCTGGTTGCCAATTACATCCCGACGATCTAGTTATCACTAACGGCTGCCAAGAAGCGCTTTCCTCAAGCTTGCTCGCGCTTTGTAAACCCGGTGATATCATTGCAGTGGATTCACCTAATTTTTATGGGTCGTTACAGATCATCAAAGCACTAGGCTTAAAAGCACTGGAAATCCCCACGCATCCTGAGACAGGCATCAGCCTAGAAGCTTTAGAGCTGGCACTCGAACAATGGCCCATCAAAGCCTTACAAATAACGCCAACTTGCAACAATCCGCTGGGCTACACCATGCCAACCGAGCACAAGAGAAAGCTGTTGGCACTCACTAAACCTTATGATCTAGCGATCATTGAAGATGATATTTATGGCGACCTTGCCTATCAATCGCCGCGCCCTCCTTCTATTAAATCGATGGACGAAGAAGGTCGTGTCCTATACTGCTCATCCTTTTCAAAGACACTCGCGCCGGGCTTACGTGTTGGCTGGGTCGCTCCCGGTCGCTACCTCAACCAAGTAATGCATATGAAGTACGTTGTCACGGCAAGTACATCGACACAAGCTCAATTAGGCATTGCAGAGTTTATTGCACAAGGTGGCTACGAACGCCACATACGCAAAATGCGCCAGCAGTATCAGAACAACCGTGATTACTTAATACGCCTCATTACAGAGCACTTCCCTGACGGCACGCGTATGAGTTACCCACTCGGCGGTTTTGTTTTATGGGTTGAGCTACCAGGGAATATCGATACGGTTGAAATGAATAAGCGGGCCGAGTTGTTTAACACCAGCATTGCTCCAGGCACACTGTTCTCTGCTAGCGGAAAATACAGGAACTGTATGCGACTCAACTTTGCCCAACGCGGTGACGAACGCTCCGACAAAGCCGTTGAACAGCTAGGTTTATTGGCCAAAGCCATGATTAAAGAAAAACAAACAGTCCAGTAAGCTCCCGAAAACCTGATAACTGATTAAAAAAGCAAAGCTGGCATATTGATTGCTCAATTTACTGATTAGCGACATGTCGACGAATAAAACTTGACTCAAAAGTCAGAAAATTAATATCCTAACATGACAAAACCAGATGCCATCAGCGCTCTCAGGGGGAAAACGTGATACGGTTTTTATTAGATGGGCAAGTCCATACACTCAACGATGTAGATCCCAACACAACCGTACTCGATTACTTGCGGCTTACGCTTGGCAAAACAGGTACAAAAGAAGGATGCGCTTCTGGCGATTGCGGCGCATGTACAGTGGTGCTAGCGGAGCTCAACCCGAACAACCATGGGTCAACACCGCCACTGATTTACACAACCATCAATAGCTGTCTTACATTACTACCCGCATTAGATGGTAAGCAGCTTATCACCGTCGAAAACCTTAAACATAACGAGCAATTACACCCCGTTCAACAAGCCATGGTTGATGAGCACGGTTCTCAATGCGGTTTCTGTACACCTGGCATTGTCATGTCTCTATTTGCTCACTACAAGAACGCGACTGCAGACACCCCTTATAATCGTCATGCCACTGAACTCGCACTAGGTGGTAATTTATGCCGTTGTACAGGTTACCAACCTATATTTAATGCAGCCAAAGCCTTATCAACCTTATCCAACACCGATCAGTTTTCGCGTAATAGTGCTCGAACGGCCGAAGATCTGCTGAGCATTAAGCCCACCGAGCAACATTCTCTCTCTGATGGAACACACCATGCTTTTTCGCCCACCAGCACCGAGCAACTGTGTGAATTATTAAACCTTTATCCAGAAGCCAACCTATTAGCCGGTGGAACGGACTTAAGCCTCTCTATCACACAGTTTCACGAAGCACTCAGCACTATCATTTATGTAGGCTCAATAGCGGAGCTACAACACATTCGTTGGGCAAACGGTACGCTCGTCATTGGCGCTGCCGCTACGTTATCAAACAGCGCAAACGCACTAAAGCAACACTTGCCTGATTTTGCCGAACTACTTAATCGATTTGCCTCTCTGCAAATTCGCAATCAAGGGACCCTTGGCGGAAACATAGCCAATGCTTCTCCAATAGGAGACTCCCCACCCGCTTTGATCGCCGCTGACGCCTCCCTAACACTTCGATCAGCCAGTGGCTCCCGTACAATCAACCTTGAAGACTTCTTTGTCGATTACAAAGTAACGGCACTAGCCAGCGGAGAATACATAGAATCTATTCACATTCCACCACAACCGCCACAGGCTATTTACAAAATTTATAAAATCTCTAAGCGTTTAGACGACGATATCTCAGCTGTACTAGGCGCCTTTAGAATTGTTTGCAACTCCCGGAATGTCATTGTCGATTGTCGTCTAGCTTTTGGTGGAATGGCGGCAACCCCCAAACGGGCTCAGATTACAGAAGCATTTTTACTAGGCAAAGAATGGAATGAAGCGAACGCATTAGCCGCGAAAGACCTCCTGCTTGATGACTTTACGCCGCTCAGTGATTTTCGAGCGAGCGCCCAATACCGACTACTCATTGCCCAAAACTTACTTGAAAAGTGCTGGATAGAGTCCACCCACAGCACCGACAAAACAGTAGCCAGCACACGTATTACAGATGCATCGCTGTTAGCGCCCTATGATTTAGCTATTGATGTCGGGACAACCGCCTCAGCCCAAGGAGATGCATCATGAGCCATACACCAACGCCTACGTTATCGCATGAAGCCATGCTGGAGCGCTTTAAGCAGGATTTAAAAACCGGTGTCGGCAAAAAAATCCCTCATGAAAGCGCCGAACGCCATGTCACAGGCGAAGCCACTTACGTTGATGATCGGCTTGGCTTTACAAACCAATTGCACATCTATGCGCTAATGAGCCCTCACGCCCATGCTGAAATCTCCCACATGGATTTGTCCGGTTGCTACCAACCCGGTGTTGCTTGTGTATTAACGGCGAAAGATGTGCCCGGCCAATTAGATATAGGCCCAGTATTTCCCGGAGATCCTTTATTAGCGGACGGCAAAGTCGAGTTTTTAGGCCAACCCGTTATTGCTGTTGCTGCCACTAGCTTGGAGATTGCTCGTACAGCCGCTAAAGCCGCATTGATCGAGTACAAGCCTCTGGACGCTATTATTGATATTGAAGAAGCGCTAGCTAAGAAACACTTTGTTCAAGAAAGCCATGAACACAGGATTGGCGATGCAAAAGCAGCCCTCAATGACGCCACTCATACGCTGTCAGGCGAATTGCATATCGGCGGGCAAGAGCACTTTTATTTAGAGTCACAAGTTGCCAGCGTCATGCCGACGGAAGACGGTGGGATGATCGTATACAGCTCAACCCAAAACCCGACAGAAGTGCAAAAACTGGTAGCCGAGGTTATTGGCGTGCCTATGAATAAAGTAGTTGTTGATATGCGCCGAATGGGAGGCGGGTTTGGAGGTAAAGAAACACAATCTGCGTCACTCGCCTGCCTATGTGCCGTAGCCGCTTTAAAAACAGGTCGACCAGTTAAAATGCGCCTGCCGCGCCATGAAGATATGACCATGACGGGTAAACGGCACCCATTTTATAGCCGCTACACAGTGGGTTTTGATGATTCGGGCATCATCCAAGGCATTGATATTGAGCTGGCCGGTAATTGCGGATACTCACCTGATTTATCAGGCGCTATCGTCGACCGCGCCATGTTTCATGCGGATAACGCATATTTTCTTGGCAATGCCGTAATTACAGGACATCGCTGCAAAACAAACCTCGCCTCAAACACGGCCTTTAGAGGCTTTGGAGGCCCGCAGGGTATGGTCGTCATCGAAGAAATAATGGATGCCATAGCACACCACCTGAAAACAGACCCTCTGACGATCCGCAAGCGCAACTTTTATGGAAAAACCGAGCGAAACATTACCCACTATCACCAAACGGTAGAAGACAACCTGCTTGACGAGATGATCAACGAGCTGGAGCACAGTTGCGATTATCAACAACGACGCGAACACATTAAAGAATTTAACAGCCGTAACCGGTTAATGAAGAAAGGGATAGCCCTGACGCCCGTTAAGTTTGGCATTTCGTTTACGAGTAGCTTCCTTAACCAAGCAGGCGCTCTAGTGCACATCTACACCGACGGCAGTATTCACCTTAACCACGGTGGGACTGAAATGGGGCAAGGCCTAAACACGAAGGTGGCGCAAATCGTCGCCGAAGTATTCCAGGTGGACCTTGAGCGTATTCAAATCACGGCAACCAACACAGGAAAAGTACCCAACACATCACCAACGGCGGCCTCCTCCGGGACAGACCTCAACGGTAAGGCGGCCGAAGCCGCAGCAACGACTATAAAACAGCGGCTCATCAGCTTTGCCGCTTTGCATTTTAACTGTGACGAAACAGCGGTCTCATTTAACAATAACCATGTTAAAGCAGGCGAGCAGATTATCAGTTTTGATGAGCTCATTGCCCTAGCCTATGTTGGGCAAATATCGTTATCGAGCACTGGCTATTACAAAACACCCAAAATTTACTATGACCGTGACAAAGCCGCTGGTCGCCCCTTTTACTACTTTGCATATGGCGCTGCCTGCAGCGAAGTCGTTATCGATACGCTAACTGGCGAGTACCGTGTTGTACGCACTGATATCCTTCATGACGTAGGAGCCTCATTAAACCCCTCAATAGACATAGGGCAGGTTGAAGGTGGTTTCATTCAGGGTATGGGCTGGCTGACCACAGAAGAACTTGTCTGGAACGACCAAGGAAAGCTAATGACGAGCGGACCAGCCAGCTACAAGATCCCCGCCATTGCCGATACCCCTCCTATTTTTAATGTAAAACTGGTAGAAAATCGGAAAAACCCTGAAGATACAGTCTTCCACTCCAAAGCCGTTGGCGAACCCCCCTTCATGTTAGGAATATCTGTTTGGTGTGCATTAAAAGACGCTGTAGCAAGTTTAGCGGATTATGCGATTCACCCTTCTATCGATGCACCAGCAACACCAGAACGCATCCTGATGGGCATCAACAAGCTGCGTCATGCGCAATCTGCCAACCAACAAGCCACGGCCGGTGGTAAGGCATGACATCGACGAGCTGGATCCAGCAACTAGCAACAATCACGGCCGCCGGCGAATCAGCGGTTTTAGTTACGGTGGCAGAACATAAAGGGTCAACGCCGCGAGAAGCTGGGGCTAAAATGATTGTCACCTCAGAGCAGTGCTACGATACGATTGGCGGTGGGCACTTAGAACACAAAGCAATTAAACATGCTCGTTTGCTTTTAGCGAATCGTGCACAGCGGTCGCAGATAGAACATTTTGCTTTAGGCGCTTCGCTAGGCCAATGCTGTGGAGGCGCTATCACATTGCTATTCGAACCGATCAACCCGCCCGCGCTAACAGTCGCCATTTTTGGTGCAGGTCATGTAGCTAAAGCGCTAGTGCCTATTATCGGGCACCTGCCTTGCCAAGTAAGGTGGATAGACTCTCGTGAACACGAATTCCCGTCAATCATACCCTCCAACACTCAGCCCATTATTAGTGAGCAACTGACTGATGACGTGCAAGATCTACCTCCAAACAGTTACGTGCTGGTAATGACACACAACCATCAACTCGACCAAGCTATTGTTGAGACTGTGCTAGCTCGCAAAGACGCGCTGCATCTGGGTATGATCGGATCAGACACAAAACGGCGAAAATGCGAACACCGATTGCGCCACAAAGGCTTTACAGAACAAGAGATTATGCAGTTAACTTGCCCGATTGGATTAACAAGCATTAGCGGCAAACTACCCGGGGAAATTGCCGTATCCGTTGCCGCCCACTTGATTCAGACCTATCAACAACAGGTGGCTACTGCGTGCAAACAAGGCACACAAAACACCTCTAGCCACGCCGAAATACACCACCTTGGCTAAGTGGATTTCTACTATTCCTTTAGCGAACTAAACGAGCTACTGACAAACTATGACCGATACCCAAACCGCCTACCGATCAGCATTGTTCCATACACTCGATAACCCTGCTCACCAACCAGCAGGAGAGGCTCACCAATATTTTGCTGACGGGCTATTAGTCGTCGAGAACGGCACAATAACCCACTGCGGCGACGCTGAAAGCCTTCTCAAGGAGTTACCGCCCCATATCAAGGTCGTAGAACTACCCAACAGCTTAATTACCCCCGGTTTCATTGATACGCATATCCACTACCCGCAAACCGAAATGATCGCGTCTTACGGCGAACAATTACTGGATTGGCTTGAAAACTACACTTTCCCAACTGAAAAGCAGTTTAGTGATCCCGAGCATGCCCAGCGTGTAGCTTCGTTGTTTTTAGACGAACTACTGAAAAACGGAACCACGACCGCTCTGGTGTTCGGCACCGTTCACCCGGAGTCCGTTGACGCTTTCTTTAATGAAGCGCAAAAACGACAATTACGGATGATTGCCGGCAAAGTTATGATGGACCGCAATGCACCAGACTATTTAACCGACTCAGCCCAAAGCAGCTATGACGAAAGCAAGCAGCTGATTGAAAAATGGCATAACAAAGACCGCTTAGCTTATGCTGTGACGCCCCGATTTGCGCCCACCAGCACCCCAGAACAATTAGATGTTGCCGCCAAGCTACTTAAGCTTGCCCCAGACTTATATTTACACACCCACTTAGCTGAAAACAAAAATGAATGTGGATGGGTAGCCGAGCTATTTCCTGAAAGCCGCTCTTACTTAGACGTGTATGACCAACACCAACTCCTGACAGAGAGATCAGTCTTTGCACATGGCATTTATTTAAATGACGAGGACTGCTGCCGTTTACACCAAACCGGATCATCGGTTGCTTTTTGCCCCACCTCTAATCTGTTTTTAGGCAGCGGGCTGTTTAATGTAAAGAAACTAGAATCGCATAAGGTGAATATAGGCATAGGAACCGACGTGGGTGGTGGCACAAGCTTTTCGATGCTTCAAACCTTACAAGAAGCCTACAAAGTGACTCAACTTCAACAACAACGTATTGATCCCATACAATCCTTTTATTTAGCAACACTAGGTGGGGCGCGCTCGCTCAGACTAAGCGATAAGATCGGCACGTTACTACCTAAGAGCGAAGCTGATTTTGTCGTTTTGGATCTTGAATCCACGCCATTAATAAAAGCACGCATGGCCAACGCAAATAGCATATCTGAACAGCTATTTATCCTAATGATGCTAGGAGATGACCGCAGCATCAAAGCCACTTACAGTGGTGGTCGATGCGTGCATCAACGCTAAGCGTTAAGCCTGCAAGTGCCCGAATACGCTATCTAACGTGTCGGGCGCTTTATCCAAACGCAGTTTGGCTTCAATGTGGTCCATGTGCACATCCATTAACTCAACCGCTTTAGCCTTATCTCCCTGTTCGAGAACATCAATCAATTGGCTGTGCTCATCCCCTGCACAGTGCTCTCTACCCCTAATTTCGTACAAGGCTATAACCAACGAGGTTTGCGACACCAGACTGCGCATAAAATGTTCGAGAGGCGCATTACCGGCCATTGTTGCCAATAACAAGTGAAACTCGCCAGACATACGGATAGCGGCGCCTTGGTCACCTTTTGAAAATAAATCATCTTCATGTGACACATGATCACGCAATTGTTGAATTTGTTTAGCAGAACAACGGCCGGCGGCAAGTTCAACGATGGCCTTTTCAGCCATACGCCGCGCGAATAAAACCTGCACCGCTTCATCCACAGTCGGGCAAGCAACAATCGCCCCTCGGTTAGGACGCAGCTCTATTATTTGCTCTGATGATAAACGTGAAAGCACACGACGAATAATCGTACGACTGACACCAAATAACTCGCCAAGCTTTTCTTCACTCAAGCGTGTTCCCGGTGCCAACTTCTGCTCTAAAATCGCATCAAAAATATGGCTGTAAATTGCCTCATCTTGTTGAGCACGTTTGCGTTCAGGAGGAGAAGCCATTGTATTTTTCATGTTTCCATTCTTTTTAAAAAATAGCTCGCCGATTTAACGTCAAAGAGAAGCAATGAACAACCATTAAATGCTTTATTAACATACACGCACTAAAACACCTAAAGACTAAAAAACAGGTAAAACCTCTATTTTAGTCCCCAAAAAGAGCGATTTAGCTATAAAAAGCAGTAGTTTGTTTGTTATTTAACCAAAACAATCATTTCTCATAGCGCTTACTTATAACGTTAACTGCCACGATACGTTGAAAAGCTATAAGGCGAAACAATTAACGGCACGTGATAATGATCGGACTCATCAGAAATCACGAAACGAATCACTACATCTTCTACAAATGAAGGCCCTGAGCCTAAAGTCCCCGAACGTCTAAAGTAATCACCAGCCTCAAAGACCAACTCATACTTACCCATCTTAAAATCATCAGCGGCAAGTATAGGTGAATCGCAACGGCCATCACTATTGGTCACAATCTCGCTTAACAGCTCTGATTGACCATCAACAATACGATACAACCGGACCTGCATAGAACTGCCAGGACACCCTTTTGCTGTATCTAAAACATGTGTTGTTAAGTATCCCATATAGTTACTTCCTCTTGTTTATTCTCGGCTCAACCCAGTGGCAACTTATAGCTCTCACTTTAGCGACTCTTTCTTCAAACATTAGTAGACATCGCCAAACGAAAAAATTGTGCACAATTTTGAATCACAGACCATCTAAAATCGAACCAAAAAAGAGCAAAAATGTGATTATGCTAAAAATATAACGATTATTTCCTTAAAGATATCGATTTTATAATCATTTGTCTTTATAAAGGTAATTATAAATTGTATACAATGCTAAATTTAAAGAGGCTGCCATGGACTATCCACGCGACTTGATCGGCTACGCCGGAAAACCTCCCCATCCACAATGGCCAAATGATGCAAAGATCGCTCTTTCTTTTGTACTCAACTACGAAGAAGGTGGAGAGCGGAACATACTCCATGGAGATAAAGAATCAGAAGCATTCTTATCAGAAATGCCATCCGCCGTACCATTTCCAAATGCTCGACATATGAGCATGGAATCCATTTATGAATACGGCAGCCGTGCTGGTGTTTGGCGCATTCTTAACCTATTTATGAAAAACGACATCCCGCTCACGATTTTTGCAGTGGCAATGGCCGCTGAGCGCTATCCTGATATCATCAAATTTATGGCGAATGAAGGACATGAAATCTGTAGCCATGGATATCGCTGGATAGATTACGCCTTCATGGACAAAGACGAGGAACGAGAGCACCTTAACCAAGCTATTAAAATACTGACTGATATTACTGGCAAGCGACCAGTTGGTTGGTACACCGGCCGCAACGGTATCCACACTCGTGATCTAGTAATGGAAGAAGGCGGATTTCTATATGACTCAGACGCCTATGATGACGACCTCCCCTATTGGGTCAATAACGATGGGAAAGGCCACCTCGTCATCCCTTATACACTCGACACTAACGATATGCGTTTTGCGCAAGTACAAGGGTTTAATACAGGCGAGCAGTTTTACCAGTATTTAAAAGACAGCTTCGACACGCTTTACGAAGAGGGAGATACTGCGCCCAAAATGCTATCTATCGGCTTGCATTGTCGTCTAATAGGCCGTCCTGGCAGGCTTGCAGCACTTAAACGCTTCGTTGAGTACACCAAACAATTTGAAGGTGTTTGGTATGCGCGGCGCGAAGATATCGCTACCCACTGGCACACACATCATCCATTTAAGGGTTAAGGGTTAAGCGATGAACACAAAACAATGCTTTACCCATATCAAACCCAGCACTATGAGCTTGGATGAATTTGTAGAAACCTTCGCGGACATTTACGAGCACTCTCCATGGGTTGCCGAAAAGGCCTTTTTATTAGGCCCGCTTAACCAATTCGATGAAATTGATGTTTTACATCAAGCGATGTCGCAGTGCTTATTAAACGCCAGTTATGACGAGCAACTAGCACTAATAAATGCTCATCCTGACCTAGCCGGTCGCGCCGCTATGAGAGGAGAGTTGACGGCCTCCTCCACGGCAGAACAGTCAGGCGCGGGCATTAGCGAATGCACCCCTGAAGAATTTGATCGCTTCACTCGTCTTAACTATACCTACAAAACACGTTTTGGCTTTCCGTTCATTAAAGCCGTTAAAGGTAGTAACCGTTACCAGATACTCGACGCGTTTGAACAACGCATCACGAATGCACCTGATGTGGAATTTCAAACAGCACTAGAAGAGATCAATAAAATTGCACGTTTTCGCTTAGAAACCCTTTAATGATAAGTGCTTTATCAAGACCAAGTACTATTGACGAGATACAAACAAATGACGAACAACACTGAATTTACACACCTCTTAAACCTAGCGGATGCACGACTAGGCTCCATCGCTACTTTTGTCACCGACGACTGGTTTGCAGACGTAAACCGAATGCTTCAGCCACAGCCACCTGTTTGGAAAGAAGGGGTATTTGACGACAATGGCAAGTGGATGGATGGATGGGAATCTCGCCGCAAACGCTATGAAGGCTATGATCATGCCATTATAAAACTTGGGGTTGCAGGCGTGTTTAAAGGTGTTGATATTGATACCACTTTTTTTACCGGAAATTATCCTCCTTCTGCCTCACTTGAAGCCTGTTATAGCCCAGAGGCCGAACCGGACGACTCTACGCAATGGACTCAAGTGCTAGCGCCTGTCAATCTTCAAGGCGATAGCAACAATTTATTTGATATTGACTCTGACCAACCGTGGACCCATGTTCGTTTTAACATTTTCCCTGATGGCGGTGTTGCTCGTTTGCGCATTTATGGGACACCTTTTGTTGATTGGTCTCAAAACCTAGATCAAACCTACGACTTTGCATCCGCTCTTCTTGGAGCTCGCTCTCTTGCCTGCAGTGACGAGCACTATGGAAAAATGAGCAATATTCTAAACCCTGGACGCGGTATTAACATGGGTGACGGCTGGGAGACTGCTCGTCGAAGAGTACCCGGAAACGACTGGGTTATCATCCAACTAGCTAAGCCATGCCTACCCAAAGAAATAATCGTGGACACCCACTTTTTTAAAGGTAACTATCCCGATAGCTGCTCAATACAAGCGGCCCTTGTTGAAAGTGCTACAGATGAACAGGTAGCCACTCGTAGCCTATATTGGCGAGAACTACTACCCGCTCAAAAGCTACAAATGGATCGTGAGCATACCTTCAACAGCGAGCTGAATGACCTCGGCGTAGTTTCACATATTAAACTTAATATTTTCCCAGATGGTGGCATCAGCCGTATACGTGTAATCGGCAAACTGCCTGCTTAAAGAGGAATAAAGTCATGACAAGTTCTGAATCGACAACAGCTCTTTCGGATAAATTATTACAACCTGAGCCACTCACGGCTGAAGCATTTGCACCTTATGGCGATGTAATTGAAACGGCTGATCGCGACTATTTTCTCATTAATCAGGATTATACTCGACGTTATCACCGCTTAGCCGACGTCGATACAGACAAAGACGGATCTGCCATCATTAGCATTTTTAGGGCGCAGGTTTATCCTCGCCCGTTACAGATCAATATGATGGAAAAACACCCGCTTGGCAGCCAAGCTTTCATCCCTTTAAACCAACAAGCTTTTCTGGTGGTAGTTGCTCCGCCTGGCGATACCGTAACACCCCACGACTTAAAAGCGTTTATTACCAATGGATTACAAGGGGTTAATTATCACAAAGGGACATGGCATTACCCTGTTATTGCGTTAAATAATGATGACGAGTTTTTAGTCGTTGACCGCTCTGGCTCTGGCAATAATTGTATTGAAGTGTTTTTTAACAGTGACCAAAGTCCTGTACTGCAAACTTGAGCTAACTGATAAAGGCCGTTACTATGACTCTCCTTCTGAGCAGTACAGAACTTTCTCCACAATGAGTAGAATCCGCGAGCGTAACCGCGAACGTATTTTAGAGGCTGCAGCCATAGAGTTTGCAGATAAAGGGTTTGCCGCCACTAAAATTATCGATATCGCTAAAAAAGTACAATTACCCAAACCCAACATCTACTATTATTTTCAAAGTAAAGAAAACCTATACCGTTGTGTTCTCGAGTCAATTATCGAGCCTTTACTAGAAGCTTCCACCCCATTTGCAACATATGACGACCCCGCCGCAGCGCTGCAGGCATATATACATACTAAAATTCGTATTTCAAAAGAACACCCACATGCATCCAAGGTATTTGCTAGCGAGATCATGCATGGCGCACCTTATTTACCGGCTGATATTTCCGATAAACTTATGCAACAAACCGTCAGTACTACCGTGCGATTAAACGCTTGGATGGATGAAGGAAAGATGGATAGAGTAGACTCGCACCACCTACTCTTTACTATTTGGGCATCAACACAAACATATGCCGATTTTGATTGGCAGATTGGGCGAGTGACAGGCAAAAAGAAGTTAAGTAAGAATGATTATCAAACCGCTGCCGAACTGATTACCAAGATGGTATTGAGTGGCTGTGGCTTAACATTACCCTCTAATAATCACTAAAATTTATGCTATTATGAGGATGTACTTCCTGTACAGCAATCACTTATTCGTTTTACCAAAACACAGCAAGCACTTTATAAAACACAGGCTATTTTCAGCTAATGACAGAAGAAGATTATCTAACGCGGCTACGCGAGCTTTCTTTAGAGCAGCTTTCGGACCTTCTTGTAAAGGTTGAGGCGAAGGCAGCTGCTAAAAAAGAAGAAAAAGAACGTCGCGCTCATGCAATCAAAGTACCACCCAGAACAAGTAATGATATAAAGAAAATGGCAGAGGAAATGGGGCTAGATCTTTCTGGCTTAATGCGCGAAATCTCTCGTCGCTAAGTAACCATCCAACACCACCGCAGGACGCGCAGACGCTTCAGTTAAGGACTTATCATACCGCTTTTCCGGCTTTACTCTGGCTCAACCAGTGTGAATCTTGATTGCGTAGTGCCGTCTGATAGCTCTACCGACTCGATAAACATATCGTAAGGTCGGACCCATAACTGACGATTACCATACAAGGGGTAGTACAAAACTAACCACTCTTGAGTTTCGGAGTGACAAACAACATCGACTACTTGATATTCAGCACCTTTATAATGCTGATACCTTCCTACAGCAAGAATAGGCTTAATTAAATCTGATGGTTTATCTGCTTGCGTATTCATAAATTTGCCTTCTTTAGCTTCTCTAGCTCGTTTTTAATGATTTCCATTGACTCAATACCCGATAACTCTTTCCAATAGGCGGATACGTGTATAGGAGTAGATTCCAGACCAACCACATCATCGGGTAGGGCTTTAATAACCTCGTTAAGCACAGCTAGATGAGAAGAAGACAGCATCCGCTCACCTATTTTCCAACTCCAGCCTTCAGTCAAACCATCACAACTTATTGCTTTTACACGGAACACTTGCCATGGCACTGTTTCGGGCTGTTTCTTATGAGAGTTATTGCGGCTCATTCGATACGCCGCGACATTAATAGTGTCACTTTCATATTCGCCTTCGGCTCGGGGTGGCTCAACATGCACTAATTGCACAGTAAAGCCCGCCTTACGAGCGTCTAGTCGCAATGTGGCTAACAACTTTTCACGCTTAGAAGGCATCATCCACATGAGGGAGCCTAAAAGCGACATGACCACAAACACTATGATTGTTACTTCCATCAATCAACCTCTGCCAAGAACCGTATAGGCCCTACTGTTAAAATAGATATGTGACCTTTGATAAGCATCATGCAAATTTAAAATAGCCTGTGGTAAGCTCAAGTCACGTCATACGAATAAGGAACCAGATCATGGGCGTTTATTCCAACATACTACTTGCTGTTGACCTATCCGATGAATCGGATCAACTCATCGAAAAAACACGTGCTATAGCTCGTAACAACGACGCTACGGTGACGGTTTTACATGTTATAGAACCTCTGAGTTTTGCATATGGCGGCGATGTCCCTATGGACCTAACCACCGTTCAAGATCAGCTCAATGAACACGCTCGAACTAACCTAGCCGCTTTTACTAAAAAGCTTGATTTTCCCGTAGCGGATCAAATGGTTTTAGTAGGCCATACCGAAACAGAGATCCATCGTATAGCCGAAGCTAAAAACTGCGATTTAATCGTTGTAGGTAGCCACGGGCGTCATGGCCTTGCCCTACTACTGGGTTCAACGGCCAACAGCGTTTTACATGGAGCACCTTGTGATGTACTCGCTATTCGCATCGAAGTAACCGACTAAACATCGAGGGCTTTTTTAGCCCTCTTGCATTGCCTCTAACTCAACCCAGCGCTCCATCAAGCGCTCTAGTGTCGCTTCTTGCTCAGATAGCTGAGCCACTTTTTCTGCAACTTTGGCGTGATCTTGCTCGTAAAAAGCTGGATCAGCCATTTCAGATTGCAAAGCTTCCAATGAGTTTTCGGCCGCTTCTATTTCAGCTGGCAAACTTTCCAGCTCGCGCTGCAGTTTGTAGCTCAGTTTCACAGATGCTTTTTTGGGTGCAGGAGCGGCTTTGACTGGCTCTACTTTTGCAGCTTCTTTTGCAGGCTTTGGCGCATTTTTACCCGCTTCTTTACCTACAGCGGTTGGCTCAGGGCGTTGGCGCAACCAATCTTTATACCCGCCTACATAAGCTTTAAGGCGACCATTACCTTCAAAAGCCACCGTACTCGTTACCACGTTATCAAGAAAGGCCCGATCGTGACTTACCAGCAATACCGTGCCTTTATACTCCATCAGAATCTCTTCCAGTAGCTCAAGAGTTTCTACATCAAGGTCATTGGTTGGCTCATCGAGTACCAGTAAATTAGCAGGTTGGCTAAACAATTTAGCCAGTAAAACGCGATTACACTCGCCACCCGAAAGTGCTCTTACTGGTGTTCGAGCACGCTCCGGCGAAAATAAAAAGTCATTTAGATACCCAATAATATGACGAGTATTCCCGTTGATCTCGATCGACTCACGGCCTTCAGAAATATTGTCAATAACCGTCTTATCCATATCCAGCTGACCACGCAACTGATCAAAATAGGCAACTTCTAATTTAGTGCCTCGTTTAATACTGCCCGAATCAGGCTCGATATCACCTAAAATTAATTTTAACAGCGTACTTTTACCAGCACCGTTCGGGCCTATTAATCCAACCCGGTCTCCCCGCTGTAGCGTCATAGAAAAATCACGAATAACCTGCTTACCCTCAAAAGCAACACTCACATGCTCTAGCTCGGCAGCTAGTTTGCCGGACTTTTGAGCTTCTTCTAAATTAAAGCTCGCTTTGCCCTGCCGATTCATCCGCTCAGCACGTTCATTACGTAGCTTTTCCAGCGTGCGAACACGGCCCTCATTGCGGGTACGTCGTGCTTTGATACCTTGGCGTATCCATACTTCTTCTTGCGCTAATTTTTTATCAAACAATGCGTTTTGACGGGCTTCGTTCTCAAGCAATACTTGTTTTTGCTCTACATAACTCGTGTAGTTACCCTTGAAACTGGTTAACACACCTCGGTCTAATTCAATAATACGTGTAGCCAGGTGATCTACTAATGCTCGGTCATGCGATACAAATAATAAGCCGCCTCTAAACTCAATCAGTTGCTGCTCCATCCATTCAATGGTGCCAATATCTAAATGGTTTGTTGGCTCATCCAATAACAACAAGTCAGGGTTCTGAACCAACGCTGCGCCCAATGCGGCACGACGACGCCAACCGCCAGACAATGACGACATTAACGCCTCGCCATCTAACGACAGTTGAGTCAGCACTCGCTCTACATTTTGTTCTAGCTGCCAGCCATCCAAGGCTTCAATCTTTTGCTGAAGTGACTCTAATTTAGACATTGAAATATCGTCTTGTGATGCCACTTCATCATACTCTCGACGTAAATTCACAATATCTTGTAAACCTTCTGCAACGACATCCCAAACACGACGTTCGTCGGCTGCAGGTAAGGCCTGAGGCAACTGTGCAATTCGGCAAGCAGGATCGATCCAAAGGTCGCCACCATCTAGTGCAACTTCTTTGTTGATCACTTTCATCAACGTGGATTTACCCGCTCCATTTAAACCCACCAAGCCAATTCGTTCGCCAGGTTCAATGTTAAGCTCAACGTCTGTTAATAGTGGGCGTGTACCAAAAGCAAGCGAGGCTTTGTCAATTCGAATTAGCGGCATAATGAACTCAATGAAAGTTGGTGTAAAAACAGCTCGGCATTTTAACGGAAAGCGCCTCGCTATGCAGTGCTAATACCATATCTGTCCTGAATTACCGCAAATTAAATGGATTAAATCGTATCCTGTAGCTTATCCATCGATAATTGGTCGCTATCTTTACCTTCCTTCCAATACGCCGAAGCAAAAAGCTGCTCATTCGGCAAACCTACATTATCGCGAACGAAACGGCGTAACTCACGAAACACACTCGCTTCTGATGCAATAAAAACATGAGTATCTACTGGTAAGCTCTCCATTTGTTTTACAGCCTCAACTATGCTGTCATGCTTTCCTTTTTCAGCTAAGTGCCAGCTCACTTGAACATTCTTAGGCCAATCAATCACTAAAAAGTCTTCTGAACTAGGCGCTTCTAAAAACGCATGAACCGTGGCACTAGAATCAATGAGGTTTGCGTAGGCAGTTACGGCATTAATGGATGTTAAATCCCCCACCAGCAAGTAAGTAGATGCACCAAAGCAGTCCATTTTACGCGGCCCAGGACCGCCAATAGATACTTTTTGACCCACCGATACCGTATCAGCCCAATCGGTCGCTGGCCCAACATGCTGACCAACCACAAAATCAAGTGCCAGCTCTCGTGTAGAGGGATCAAACGCTTGTATAGTGTAAGAGCGCATAATCAACTTTTCAGAGCCTTGGTCGATTCGCAACTTAACATAAGCACCTTGCTGATCTTCTGGGAAATCACTCAACGAATCGCCCGTTAGAACAACCCGCTTCAAGTGAGGAGACAGTTGCTGCATTCTTGACACCACCACTTCGCGCACCACACCTCTTCCACCACGACGACCATTACCACGTTGCTCAGGGGCATTCTGTTTAGCTGTCTGTATTTCTTTATTTACCATGCTTTTTCCTTCACCATGACAGAGGCACAACAATAATTATTAGAGAGCCTTAACCCTCTACCCCATCACGTTTGTTAGATTTATAAGAAGTGCTAAGTCATAACTATACTCTAGCACTTAGTTGACATTATCAATCATATTATTTTAATTGATAAAGTCAACCATTTTCAGTATTCTTGTTGACCAATAGCCCTTGATCTATCACACCCTAGGGAGCCACATGCAGGACTCAAACGACTTTAGCGAAACCATTTATTCCCTCATGTATGTATTCAAAGTACGCTTACGTCATGTCATTCGCGAACACACAAAAGATATAAATGGTATGCATGTGCGTACACTGCGTCTAATCGAGCAACAGCAACCATGTACAGCCTTGGATGTGTCGGTCGGTTTAAATCGTGACAAAGGCCAAATTACCCGGTTAATCAAAGAGCTCATTGCCAATGGGTGGATTATTAAAACACCTAACCCTCACGATAAACGAAGCCAGCTACTCGCATTGACGGATCAAGGTAAGTCACTCATGACATTAATTGCTCAAGAAGAGAAGCTCATCATTAAAACGATGACAAACGGATTATCAGAAGACCAATTAAACACATTCAAACAGACTGCTAACCAATTGATAAACAACTTAAAACAACAAGACACATCTGATATCACTTAAGCAGTTCCCCACATGAAACTCGGCAAACGTTTATCAGCAATAGAAAGCTTAGTCACTGATCAATACACCCAAATTTGGGATTGTTGCTGTGATCATGGATTGCTAGGGGCCTCTCTACTCGCCCGACAAGCTGCGCAGGTTGTGCATTTCGTAGATATATTGCCCGAGCTAATGAATGAAGTTGAACGGAAGTTACAGCAATTCCACCCAAAGAAAATAAACACGGCAAGTGCTTCTGTATGGGAGGTTCATTGCCAAGATGTAGCGACTCTCACTATTCCAAAACAGACCGGAAAACACCTAATTATTATTGCCGGTATTGGTGGTGATTTAATGGCTGACCTTATCGCTGCGATTAACCAAAAAAATTCGGATGTTGAAATAGATTACTTACTCTGCCCGGTTCATCATCAATTTAAACTAAGAGAGACACTGATAGACTTAGGCTTTGCCTTGATTGAGGAGCAATTAGTCAAAGAGAACAAACGTTTTTATGAGCTACTTTTGGTTGCTAACAAGCCGCCCTTATCTAGCAACACAATAACGCCTGTTGGCGAACGTATCTGGACAACAACCTCTCCTGAACAAAAACAAATTGCCGCCGAGTATCTGGCCAAAACCATCGGCCATTACCAACGCTCAAAGCTCAACTCCTCGCAAGAAATCGAGCCAATTATTAACGCCTACCAAGCTATAACTATCCGATAAAGCTAAGCTTGCTTTTGAGTTAAACAAGCGTTTGACAAGCTATACATGAAAGCTCACGATTACCAACTCAAGAATAGAGCTTGGCTTTTGGCCGACCATACGAAGAGTGCAGGACTAGCTCATATTATCTGTTCTATTCAAAACGCGCTTTTAAAAGGAGAATTTTATGCGCTTTTGTGCCATTACATTACGGTGTTTTATCACTCTGATAAGTACTTTATTAACTGTTAACAGCTTCGCAGGCCCCTCCCACTTAAAACAGCACCAATTTAGCTTTCCTGAATTACCTTACACATCATACGTTAATTTCCCTTCAGCAACAGAAGCCAACCCTATTGAGATATCAGCTCAACTGCGTATCCCAAAAGGCTATGAAAGCCAAAAAATTCCTGCGGTCGTTATCATGCATGGCAGCGCCGGAGTAGACAGCCGCGGTTCACTTTATACGCTTGCTCTTAATGAAGCAGGCATAGCGACATTGGAGGTTGATCTTTGGGCTGCTCGTGGTTGGACAGGCAGCGTTAGCGGGCGACCGAGCGGCGTTCCCGAAACAGTCCCGGATGCCTTTGGCGCGCTAAAATTCTTATCCACGCAACCTGGAATTGATGCTAATAATATCGGCTTATTAGGCTTTTCTTGGGGAGGCGTCATTACCATGCTAGCGGCAACTCAACCCTATGCAGACCAGTTTGGGCAGGATCTTAGATTTGCTAGTCATATCGCTAATTATCCAGTTTGCTGGGCTTACAACACTGTCCCTGGTTATGAGTTCTACCACTTAACAGGTGCTCCAGTGCTAATCCAATCAGGTGAACTAGACACCTACGATCTACCAGATACATGTAGCAATCTGGTCAGCTCATTACCAAACGATGCGCAAGGGGTATTGGCACACCGCCAATATCGCGGCGCAACTCATGCTTGGGACAGATTACAACCCGAGATGATCGTTACCGACCCCTATGCATGTTTAGGGTCGGGCTGTGAAGTTACGTTTACTCCCAACTTACGACAAGCAATTAAATCTCAGCGCAAGGTTGTTCGTTTTTTTCGTCAAACGTTAAATAACTGATTACAATATCGGTATAAAGCAGCGTAACGAACCTCAATACTTTGCTGGTTATGTGTTTACTCGTAAACTGGCAAAGTATTATTGAGTAGAAAGGCCCTTTCTTTGAAACAACGTATCTCTATTATTTTACTGTTCACCTGCTTATCAGGGGCCTACTTCTTTTACGATCCTTATATTGCTAACTTTTACAAGCGCTATGAAACTGATCTCCCTTGGACACGATTAGATTTAAGTAAACCAATAGGTTTATCAACTCGCATGAAATTAGTCGCACTGAGGGATGACCTAAACCTATGTGAAACGCTGCTCGAAGAAGCGGGGGTTCATTATCAGCGCCTACCCTCACGCGGCGGTGCTGAATGCTTAGCAAACGACCTAATTAAAACACTGCCTTCTGAGCCTCTTGTATCCAAACTAGCCCCACCTAATGTAGCCCCTGCTTGTTCAGTGGTGGCTGCTTATGTTGTTTGGGAGCAGCAAATTGTGCAAACCGCTGCTTTAGAGTTTTTCCAACAGCCGGTTACTGGCATTGAGCATTATGGATCTTATAATTGCCGACGCATGTACGGACAAGCTAGCGGTCGTTGGAGTGAACACGCAACAGGCAATGCCATTGATATTGCTGGATTTATTCTAAAAAACGGTGAGCGGATTAGTATTAAACGTGATTGGAAAAACGCGGGACAGAAATCTAACTTTCTTAAGGCTATTCGCGATGGCGCTTGTGATGTCTATGCGACGGTATTATCTCCAGAATACAACGCCGCACATGCCGACCACTTCCACTTTGACCAAGCTCAGCGTGGAAAAACAGGATGGGGAGTTTGCCGTTAACGGCCTAGATACTGATTAATCAGCTCAATTAATTGGGCATTTAAGCGTTCTTCTAACTGATCCGTGTCATCATCAAAGAGCTGTAAATATTTAGTCGACTGTTCTCGACTCAACGTTCGCCCCATCACTTGATAATCCATCTCGGGCAACATTTTATCCATGCGCGGCAGAACCTTAATAGCAATATGCGCAGGTAATGTCCGCTCAAAGTTATCTAAAGCAAAACCACAAAACCGTGCTACGAGTTTATCTCCTTCAGGCCCCAAACATCCCGCCTCAACTCGACAAATCACCGTTAACTTTTTTTCTTCTGGTATTTCCACCGACATTATTACCTACCCATTAACCAAAACATTGATCCATTACTGATCTACCATTCAAACATTTGGTAGTACCAACCCCTCACAATACCTCATGCAAACTTAGAATTTTAAACAAACACGCCTTCAAAAATGCAGCCCAAAACATCCAAATCACATAAAAGATAGTACAAAATCAACAATTTACAAACATACAAACGTTTAATTTAAATATTGATCACTAACAATTCACAACCATGTTAACCTGATCAAATGCTGGCTATTCTGGGCTTTCAATGGCAAAAATGACGCTCGCCTTTAACCAGTATAGTTAAGTATGAAGAGTTACTAGGTAAAAACACGAACGTTTAGGGACACAGATGAGAAATCAATCGTCACACAAGGCAGTCTCAATATTAGGAGTTTTGGCTTGTTCTTATTTTTTAACCGGATGCGGTGGTGGTAGCAAGACGGACGAAACTACGGTAAAAGGCCATTACCAACCTCAAGCAGGAGCTTCATGGCAATGGCAACTTACCGGAACTATTAACCAAGAATACAGTGTCGACATTTATGATATTGATCTATTCGATACCAGCTCCGAGCTCATTTCTGAGCTACACATGTCAGGCCATCATGTTATTTGTTATTTTTCGGCAGGGTCATACGAGCCATGGCGACCAGACGCGGATCAATTTGAGCCAGCAGACCTAGGTTACCCCATGGATGGATGGCCAGACGAGCGCTGGTTAGATATCCGATCAAATAAAGTCACTCAACTCATGCAAAGCCGTCTTGAATTAGCGTCTAGTAAAGGATGTGATGGCGTTGAACCAGACAACGTCGACGGCTACGCTAATGACTCGGGTTTTAATTTAACAGCGGCAGACCAACTCACCTTTAACCGTTTTTTAGCCACCCAAGCCCATCGATTGGGATTGGCTATCGGTTTAAAAAACGACCTAGAGCAAGTGAATGACTTAGTTAGCTACTTCGACTTCGCGGTCAATGAGCAATGCACGAAGTTCAATGAATGTGAATTGCTCCTGCCGTTTATTGAAGCCAACAAACCGGTACTATCCGCAGAGTACAATAGCACCTACGTCAACAGTGCTTCCGCAAGAAAAGCACTATGCGATACGATGAATAATCTTGCATTTAGCACGCTTATTCTTTCTGAAGACTTAGATGACAGCATCCATTTTAACTGCCAAGCACCGTAACGTTAAAAAATGCACGCATTATTTTGCAGGAGTTGAGTGGAACTTTATGAGTTTGCCCTTTTCTATTTTTAAATTAAGCGCAATACGTGCAGACGACCCAATGACCACAAGACCTAATTCAACCCAAAAAAATAACGAGGCTTTTGGATAAAGAATTCATACAATACACCGATAGCCTAAACATAAGGCGTGCCAACAACATAAACATTTTGGCGGCATATCTATCATTTTCCCATAGCTCAATTACACGGCTATTAACTGATCTACTGTAGGCACTTATACAATGACGTTCTCTTTAAAGCCTCGTTTCCACCTCATCGCACTTTTAGGCGTTTCACAGCTGTTAGTTTCGGCTCCTTCAGTATACGCCGCCACTGACGCCCAACAACGTGCTCTGTACACCAAAGCCAAAGCCGCTTTTAACAAAGGTGATTCCGTACTCGCCGACCGGCTTACACAACAATTAGGCGACTATCCTCTCGTTCCCTATTTGACCGTGCGTCAAATCAAACGCGATATTAGCCGCCTGGATGACCAGTCTGTTAAACAGTTTGTCGTAGCAAATAGAGCAACCCCTTTTGGTGATGACGTTCAAATAGCGCGCTTAAACAACCTTAAAAGCCAACAAAATTGGGCGGCTTACTTATCGGCCTTTGAAGACTACCCACTCTCCAAAAGCAAATACCAATGCGATAAAGCCTACGCCACGCTAGCCACGGGTAAAATCCAAGAAGCCATGACCCTTGCCGATTCAATGTGGGTTGTTGGTTACTCCCAAGATAGCGCATGCGATCCACTCTTTGCAGAATGGATGAAAAAAGGCCACCCAACATCAGACCAAGGGAAGGCTCGTTTCTGGAACGCCGTTTCGAGCAAAAACTTTTCAATTGCTAAGTACGCTGAAAAATTCATTACTGATACAGCCGATAAACAAGACGCCGCTCTCTTTTGGAAAGTACAAAATGATCTTTCTCTGATTGAAGATAAAAGCCTACTTCACGATAACAAACCAGAACACGGCATCATTTTAGCGTACGCGGTTCGCGAATTAGCCCGAAAAGATATCCATGCAGCAGCCGATGTCTGGATTCGTGACCGCCATCGCTTAGCCGTAACTCCCGAAAAACAACATGCCCTAAACGACTATTTTGGTAAACGTTACGCTAAAGGGTTTCGATCTAACGCCAAACAAGTTCTAGCTAAGCTTGACCCAGACTTTAAAGAAGGCGAACTAACTGAATGGCGCATTCGCTTAGAGCTCGCGGATAAAGACTGGAAAGGCGCTTTAGGCTTAATTACATTGCTACCTGACGACATGCGCAGTAGTGACCGCTGGCGTTATTGGCGCGAAACGCTTAAAGCGCGTCTCGACAGCAACTATACGCCCGACTACTCACAGGTTGTAAAAGAGCGTAGTTTCTATGGCTTTTTAGCGTCCGAGCTATCTAACGACCCGTTTCGTATGAACCACCGCCCGGCTAACATCACCGAAGAGCAAAAAGCACGTATCCTAGGCTTACCCGCTATGCAACGCATGCGTGAGTTACTATCTTTTGGTTTGGAATATAATGCGCGGGTTGAATGGAATGCTTTAGTTAAGCAACTAGACGAGTCTGACAAACACGCCGCCGCACACATCGCCTATGATTGGGGCTGGTACGACCAAGCCATACGTGGTGCAGCCTTAGTTAAAGCATGGGACGATCTAGACATCCGTTTTCCAAAGCCACACCTTCCGCTTTTTGCCGAGTTAGCTACTGCACGTAATATTAATAGAACATGGGCTATCGCCATCGCTCGTCAAGAAAGCGCCTATCACCAAACAGCTCGATCTCGCGTTGGGGCCAGAGGTTTAATGCAACTTATGCCTGCTACTGCACGGGAAACGGCTAAAAAATACGATATAGACTACAAAAACCCTGATGAGCTGTTTCAGCTAAGGACGAACGTAGAGCTTGGAACTGCCTACCTATCTCAAATGCTAGAACGATTTGATGGCAACACGGTGTATGCAACAGCGGCTTATAACGCAGGTCCACATCGCGTTAAACGCTGGTTAGAGCAACGCGGTGATCTGCCTTTGGATGCGTGGATTGAAACTATTCCATTTGACGAAACACGCAAATACGTCCAAAACGTGCTGACATATCGCGTTATCTATGACGTACTATCTTCGAACCCGAGCCGGCTGCTCAATGATAAAGAAACAGCCTCACTCGCCCTGTCTAGTCTCAACCTTAAAAAAGGGCCTTTAGAGACTAAAGTACCGAGCACACAAATACAGTAAGCATCACCTATTTTTACCGGTGAGCTTTCTCCTTAACAAAGGCCCTACGGGGCCTTTTTTAATGAATAGCAATTGACCTTAAAATACAAACAATCATAGGCTGCCACATCAACCAACAAATGCCCGCAACTGTTCCGCTGAAAAGGGCCAATTCAGCACGTCCCCTTGCTCATCTTCAAGTACGGGTATTTGCGTCGCAAAACGAGCCATCAAACGATCATCATACGCTATATCAATCAGGTCGACTTGATGCTTCTCCGGGTTCAAGCACGCGACCAATAACGCTTCTGCATCTTCACATAAGTGACAACCTTCAGATCCATATAAAATAAATGTACGCACCATTTCCCTGCTTAATATCGTGACCAAAAAACCATTATTGCAGTTATTGAGCTTCATTACAGCGCCATGGCGCACCGGTTTGTCATAAAAGTACCAAGGCATAAAAATTAAGCGCAGTTTGTGAAAAAGCACTGGCCTAAAGTGCTATGAAACAAGGGCGTAACGGGGTTGCAAGCCCGCCCTGCTCAAGGCTATTCTGAGAGCAGCATATAACAAGAGTTACTCTGACATTAACACGTAGCTCCCCGCTCACCCGGTTTAAGCGGCAGGCAGTTTTAGGAAAAGGCACTCACATGGAAAATGACTCTAGTACGGCACTGAACGACCCTCAAGAATTCCTTAAGTTTATCAATCACGAAACACAGAAAATACTCGAAAACTATACAGCGGCCGGCGGTGACGATGTGTTCAGTCAATTCAGCCGATCATGGACTGACTTGATAACGCGCTCAATGGAAGACCCCTCTACTTGGGTTCAAGCCTTTACCGAATACCAACAAGCTCATATGTCTTTATGGCAGAGTTTTTTTAGCGGCCAGCCAGATGCAGCGCCTGTTGCAAACCCCGAAAAAGGAGATCGTCGATTTAACGGCGAGGAATGGACAACTAACCCTGTTTTTAGCTACCTCAAACAGTCGTACCTTCTAAGCTCTAACCTGCTAAAAAGCATGGCATCAAACGCTAACTTAGACGAAACAGAACAGCGAAAGCTCGACTTTTACACACAGCAGTACATTGATGCGATGTCTCCGACTAACTTCGCGGCTACGAACCCTGAAGTCCTACAACAGGCCGTAGACACTCAAGGCCAAAGCTTGATAGATGGTCTGCAGAACCTCCTGTCCGATATCGAGAAAGGCCGTATCTCGATGACGGATGAAAGTGCTTTTACACTCGGCGAAAACATAGCAACCACTGAAGGCGCCGTCGTTTTTGAAAACGAACTGTTCCAGTTGATCCATTACAAACCCAGCGGTGAAGAGGTTTATGAAAAGCCAACCCTAATCATCCCGCCTTGTATCAACAAATTTTATATTCTAGATCTACAAGAGCATAACTCGTTTGTTAAATTCTGCGTCGATCAAGGGCAAAATACATTCCTGATTTCATGGCTAAACCCAACACCTGAGCAAAGTGATATCGGTTGGGATAGCTATGTGGGCGAGGGTATATTCAAAGCCATAGACGTGGTTAAAGACATAACTCAGACTCCTAAGATTAACGCCGTGGCTTGGTGTATTGGTGGCACGCTATTATCTTCAGCACTTGCTGTTATGGCAGACAAAGGTGATGACAGTGTAGGATCCGCAACTTTCTTAACCACCCTTACTGATTTCGAAGATGCGGGTGACCTATGTGTGTTTATTGATGAAGAACAAGTTAAAAAGCTGGAAGGAAAGGTAACGTCTCAAGGTTATTTATCGGGCCGCGAGCTAGCCACCTCTTTCAATATGCTGCGCTCCAATGACCTCATTTGGTCTTATGTCGTCAATAACTACTTAAAAGGCCAAACACCAGCACCCTTTGATATTTTGTATTGGAATAGCGATTCAACTAACCTTCCTGCTGCGATGTACACATATTACTTAAAAAATATGTATCTCGAAAACAACCTATCTAAGCCCAACAAGCTAAAGGTCTGCGGTACGCCGGTTGATTTAGGAAAAATCAAAATCCCATGCTATTTCTTATCCACGGCCGAGGATCATATCGCTCCTTGGAAAGGCACTTTCAAGGCAACTGAAACCTTCGGATCGAAAATAGAGTTTGTTTTAGGCGCGAGTGGTCATGTAGCTGGGGTCATTAACCCCGCCTCTAAAAATCGCCGTAATTTCTGGACCAAAGGAGAACAAGGTAAAGGGGCTGATCATTGGCTAGAAACAGCGGAGCGAGTGGAAGGATCATGGTGGCCAAACTGGCACGAATGGTTACGTCGTCGTGCCGGCAAGAAAATCGAAGCACCTAAAGATTATGGCAACGCTTCCTTTAAACCTATCGAACCCGCACCGGGCCGCTATGTTGCCGTAAGAATCGACTAACACTTTTCCAAAAACATACAAAGCCTCTGTAAAACAGAGGCTTTTTTATGGATAAAGCCTACAAATTTAGTAATTGCTTAGCTCCTATTACTGTTACTATACCCCGGAAAAATGGACGCATGCCATCAACACATATGGCATTTTTTGTTACACCTCCGATTAAGTGATTCTTTCGTGAAAAAACTACTTTTCATCAACGAGCTTCGTTATCTCTTCGCTCTTGGCTTGCCCATTATGCTCACCCAAATTGCGCAATCATCTTTGGGATTCGTTGATACTATTATTGCAGGCCAGCACAGCACCCAATCATTGGCGGCCGTTGCACTAGGTACGAGTTTGTGGTTTCCACTTTTTTTGACCTTTACGGGCGTGCTTATGGCTACCACCCCGTTAGTAGCCCACAGCGTAGGTGAAAAACGCCGAGATAAAACCCCGGGTCTAGTCCAACAGGCTTTCTGGATAGCGCTTATTCTTGGAATTGTTAGCGTCTTATTATTGCGATCAGCCTCCCCTTTATTCGACTTAATGCGTGTTGAGCCCGACCTAACAAAAGAAACCCTTGCCTATTTAAAAGCAGTCTCATTTGGCTTGCCGGCAATGTTTATATACCAAGTTATCCGTTGTTACTGTGATGGGATCAGTCAAACACGCCCAGCGTTAATTATTTCTATCACCGCTCTCTTGCTAAATATCCCGCTCAATATTATTTTTGTTTTTGGATATTTTGGTCTCCCAGAAATGGGGGGCGAAGGCTGTGGCTGGGCCACGGCTATTGTTATGTGGTTTATGCTTTTTAGTGGGATCTTTTTATTAAAAACCAGCCACCCACTCAAGCTTCCTAAGGTTGAAAAGCGTCGCCTCTGGGTTCCCGGTGTCACAAAGCAACTATTGATGCTAGGCCTTCCCATTGGGGCGTCCATCATGATTGAAACCAGCATGTTTAGTGTGATTGCTCTGGCGCTTGCCCCTTTAGGTACCACCATTGTTGCTGCCCACCAAATTACACTGAGCTTTACTAGTCAGGTTTTCATGATTCCGCTAAGTATCGCGATGGCTAGCACTATTCGTATAGGGACCCTAATGGGGGCAAAACAAGCAGAAAAAGCTTGGATTGTTGCAAGAATAGCCCTGTGTACAGCAGCTACTTTAGCTATATTTACAAGCATCGGTGTTTGGCTATTTGCATGGAACATTGCCGACATTTTTAGTAATGAACTACCCGTTATAGAATTAGCAACCAGCCTACTAATCATTTCTGCCTTCTTTGAAATTTCCGACGCGCTTCAGGTGACTACGGCAGGTGCTTTACGTGGCTATAAAGATACAAAGATACCGCTGATTATCGTTTGCTTTGCTTATTGGGGGATCGGCTTACCATTAGGCTATATTTTAGGTATGACGGACCTCATCACGCCTTCGATGGGTGCCGCCGGCTTTTGGTATGCTCTCGTCATTGCCCTAAGCATTTCGGCAGGGTTACTGATCATTCGTATACGTAGCGTGGCTCGCAATGCAATAGCTTAATCCAGTAGCGCTAAGCTAGCACATGCATAAAACATAAGGCTTTAACCATGCGTCAATGTTTGTTGTCGAACTTAGCGAACACGTTATGCAACATGGGAAGCATCTGCATATTCATCCTACTAACGGGATGTGATAACCATCCCGAAGAACAGGCTGTCATGCAGACCTATCAAGAACGTGTGGCAAACGTTCTAGATCAACCAATAGCTAGCCCACCCCCGCAGACTAACTTCCCTGCCCTTCCTGCTTTGCGTGAGCGATTACAACCAACCATTGACCTGCGCGAGGGACTACTTGATATTTTAGAGCTAAGCGAATGCAACTTAATCCCCTTAATTGCTAAACGAAACAGCTCCTTAGGTAAAGTTTCCTCTCCCAGCCAAATACTGATTTATGAAATAACTTTTTATCAGCGCCTTATCGAGTGTGTCCCTATATTGGAAAAAAATCCAGATACCAAACCTGAGACCATCGCTCGTTTGCACCACATTGCGCACGTTAAACTGCAAGAACAGCCTAAGTATCTCTGGAACGCCCTCTACACAGGACAGGAGATCGACGAGTCATTAGCTCTCAATCAAGCCACGCTGCCTTTGGGAGTGAATAATGAACACCCCATCCAAAATGCACTAACTAGCTGGGAATATTTTGCACAATTATCCCAAATGTTGAAGCAACAGGATTACTCTCGTGCGAATCAGATGCTCACTGATATCGAAAAGCACATGGAAGATTTGTATAAAAACCCGGCCGGCACACCACTACTACGCTCTTTAATGCTACTAACACACTATCTCAATACGACAGCTGATGTTATCGAAGCGCGGCTACAACGCCGGCCTTTGTGCTTTAATGAAATGAGCAACCCAAAAGCAGACATACTTAAAACTGTATTTACACGCTTTTATGCGACAACTATTCAACCCTACATGGCCACGGTTCATCGATTGTCAGAGCAATGGTTTTCCGCTCATACAAAGATTCGTGAATTTGTTTCGCCACCGGCAAGCACACGCCTCTATGACGCTAAAGTTTTTACTCGCGCAACCGACATAAGTCTCTGGAATCAATACATAAATGCTCGAAATAGGCATACGCAGGCATGGCAACATATTCTTAGCCAATGCAACCTCATGCCCAACGCAAATAATCGCTAAGAGAGTTTGCTGTATCGCGTTTTGTGAACCATGCTTATTGATAACCACGAAACATCAGTCAGCTAATGGATACGCAGTCAACCGTGACAGAGCTTATCAACATACCCAAGCACCGCTCCTCTCGCACATTACAGAGCTATTTTATGTGCTTAGTAGTACTGGCTGGTCTCTCTTTCTTTTCACTGATAGCGGTAAGCGATATCAGTGTAAAGCTAACCACAGCCTACATAAATCAGCTAGGCAACGAATACGGTGAGGAAGCGAAAAGGCGTTTAATCGCTTGGCAAAACCTGATCAAAGAAAGCGCAGACCTACCCGAAAAAGAGAAACTCACACGAGTAAACAACTTCTTTAATCAGGTACGCTTTTTAGACGACATCGACCATTGGAAACAGAAAGATTACTGGGCCACACCACTGGAGTTCCTCATCAGTAATGGTGGTGATTGTGAAGACTTTTCCATTGCTAAATACTACACGTTGCGTGAATTAGGCGTCGACATCGACAAAATGAGTATCGCCTATGTTAAAGCGCTAGAACTCAATCAAGCCCACATGGTTTTAACCTACTATGACACCCCCAGCTCGGTACCATTGGTGTTAGATAATTTGATAGCCGATATTAAACCAGCCTCGCAACGCCCTGATTTACTTCACGTTTATAGTTTCAATGGTGATAATCTATGGCTATCAAAAAAAGGACGCCGCGCACAGTTAGTAGGTACATCAGAACGACTAGGCCCTTGGGTTAAACTGCAGTCACGATTAGAGAATAAGCATGTTAATGTTAACTAACTACAACACCCTATACACAACAGCATACCTAGGAGATCTTTATGTCACTGGTTAATCAGCTTATTGCTGCCGTATTTGCCGTGCTGATCGGGCTTGTCGCGGGTACGTTATTTATTATGTCAGACAGCTCCAAAAATATGCTTCTTACTCAATTAGAATCGCATGGTCAGGATACGGCAACTCACCTAGGACTTTATCTAGCCCCCTATGTGGCTGACAAAGATACAGCGACCATCGAAGCAACCGTTAACGCTATCTTTGATAGTGGATTCTATCAAAAAATAGTGATTCGCTCTGCCGACAATGAAACGCTGTTTGAAACCAGCACCCTCCCCCAATCAGGGAAAAGCGTGCCAGACTGGTTCGTCAGCTTAGTCCAGTTAACGCCACCCTCAATGAGTCGCGAAATCAGCTTTCAATGGCGTAAAGTTGGCTCTGTACTCGTTCAAAGCAGAGCCGATTACGCCTATTCTCAGTTATGGCAAGGGGCACAGAATACATTAATACTTTTCGTCTCTTTATCTTTGTTAAGTGTCCTGCTGTTAAGTACGCTCATCCGTTATATTTTAAGCCCTCTACGTGGCGTAGAAGAGCAGGCACAAGCCTTGGCAGAAAGGCAGTACATAGAACAAGAAAACATCCCCAAAACCCGAGAACTTAAGCGGGTTGTCCTAGCCATGAACAGCATGGTTAAGCGCGTACAAAAAATGTTTGCCGAACAATCACTGCATATTGAAGAATTGCGCAAAACGGCCTACCAAGACAACCTTACGGGCTTAGCTAATCAACGATCTACAATGGCGTTGCTAAGTGACTGGTTAGACAACCGCCAAGAGTTTGGGCCTGGATGTTGTATTTACCTGCATGTTAACGATTTACAGGCTCTGAACTCAGCCTTAGGCGAAGAAGAAGCCAATAATTATTTGAAGCATATTGGCGGCACACTGTCTAAACTTGCTATGCGTTTTGACCCCAATATTGTAGGCCGATTAACAGGGTCAGACTTTGCCGCAATTCTTCCGACCGTTGATGAAGAACTCATAAAAAGAGAACTTAATGCGCTAGCTGCACAACTCACTACACAGAGTAATTTTATTTCACCGCAAGATGACGGTATGCCATTCCACATCGCAGTCACCACTTTCGATACACTAGCAAGTGCTAATCTCGTGATGTCAGACGCCAAACTGGCTATACAGGTAGCCAAAAAACAAAGCACGGCTCTCTTGTTACCCGACACGTTTACCGGTTCTACAGTCGCTTCTGAATCATGGCAACAGCATGTCGCCAAAGCCATTCAGAACAAGAATATTTTCATACAATTCCAACCAGTATTCTCATCGCATTCCACCCAAGACAACCCGACTATTTTGCAACGCGAACTACTTGCTCGCATCCTGAATAAGGCAGGAGAGCCTTGCTCTGCTGGCGAGTTTATCCATGTAGTAAAATCCTTAAATCTAATTTCAGCTTTGGACCGCGCTATTTTAGAAAAAGCAGTTATACATTTAGCTGAATACCCAGAAGGCGGCCCTCTGACGGTCAACTTGAGCCAGCAAACCATCCACGAGGATGGCTTTAGCACATGGATAACTCAACTTCTCAAACAATACGCGCCAGGTAACCGACTAAATATTGAGATTAATGAAACCGCTGCGCTGAATGATATTGAGCACATTGTCTGGTTTCGCAACCTACTAAGACCAACAGGCGTTCAATTTGGTGTCGATAATTTTGGTGTGCATCCGAGTGGTTTCAGCTATCTATACTCGGTTCAGCCTAACTACATCAAAATAGATGGATCATTAAGCCGTGAGGTGGATACCAGCGCAGAAGACCGCTTCCTGATCAGCAGCCTGATTACAGCGGCACATAGCTTGGATATTCAAGTTTACGCCGAGCGTGTAGAACGCAATGAACAGGTTCAGCAATTAAACCTACTTAAAATTGATGGCACACAAGGCTTCCTTTATGGGCAACCCGAAGCACTCAATTAGCAATCAATTTTTATTTAAAGCCACGCAAAAAGCCCGATTACTTTTACTGTAATCGGGCTTTTTAGAATAAGCTCACCTTTTGGGTTACTAGACTAAGCAGAGCTTACCTATAAACACACCCATCGGTTGAGCTGTACATGTCCTAATTAGCGCTTGTTCAAAGCCACTAATTGATCTAGCTTGCTGCTAATACGCTCTTCACGCTCTTGAGCACGCTTTTGCTTTTCTTGTTCGCGAGCCGCTTCACGGCGACGCTGATGAAACTCTTTTAACTGGCTTCTGGCATGCTCGGCTTCTTCAGCCGTCACTTTACCAGCAGCTTCACCTTGCAAATCAACGCGGTCAGCGCCTTCAACCATTGAACGGAAGTATTGAGGCGAACGAACATAAGATGCCAGTGCTCGTTTGATTTTGTTCTTTGCTACTTTTTCTTCCGCTAACAAATCATCTTGGATACCAATTTTAAGCGGTTTAACATCTTCACGGTTAAACGTTTTAGGGTAGGTTTCCATCAACAATTTAAGTGCTGCTTGGTTTGCCGCGCGGTTTTTAGTTTTAGTTTTGTTCTTTGGGGTAACTTCGTCGTTCACAACTTTTCTCTCAATAACTCGCTCAATAACACGTGTATTCGTACTTTCGGCCTGCTGTTCTAGCCGATCTAATCTTGACTCACACTCATCAATTAAAGACAGAGTAGAGGCAATGACTGATTCTACATTCTGACCCACTCAGTCACCTTAGGATTCGCCAACGCGAATATAATATCTGAATGTTTCGTTTTCATGGATCTGCTCTAACAATTCATGTCCGAGGAATGTACAAAACTTCGGAATGTCACGCTCAGTAGAAGGATCGGTGGCAACAACCATCAATACATTCCCTGATTCCAGCTCTCGCACTTTGTTGTGTAACAACATTACAGGTTCTGGACAGTAGAGCCCTGTCGCATCTAACAGGCTATCTTCTTTTATATCTATCATGTTCAGTTCCATATTCAATGCGCCCCTATTGTCGCAAATAAACGGACCTAGCGGAAGCCGTGTCCTCAATCGGCTAAAAGTTTACGGATCTCTGATCGGATCAACACAGCGGCCTGCTCCAGATGCTGACGCTGAGTACACCCAGATGCAACACGCGGCTTTAGATCATGATTACCATCAGCAAACCAGTGAACCGTCACGATTTCAGGCAAACAATAGCCCTCTACCTCTTCTTTATTGCCTAAAGGATCACGCGTGCCCTGCATAACAACCATGGGTTTAGACAGGCTCTCAAAATGTGATATGCGTAATTTATCTGGCTTGCCAGATGGATGAAAAGGATAACCCAACGCAAACGCCGCTATCGCAGAAGTTTGCTCCAATACCATCGAAGCAATTCTCCCTCCCATGGATTTCCCCATCAAAAAGAGAGGAGCATCATCATAACGAGCTATCACCTCTAGGCAATCATCTATCAACTTTTCGGCTTTTGGAGGCGGTGCTTTCTTTCCGGTTACGCGCCTATTGGCCATGTAAGGAAACTCAAATCGTATTATTTGAATATCATCGGATGCTAAAGCCAGTGTCATCTCGTTCATAAACTCGCTATCCATTGGCGCACCAGCACCATGCATAAACAGAATACGAGCCTTTTTAGGTGTACCGTGGGTTAGGAATGTCATATTTCTCGTTCATTTTTGAAAGCCACTCGTTCCACCATGTTGATGCAAATCAAGTAAAGCCACAATATTAATAGGGTTCCACGCTACCAAAGCCCCTCGACCAAAGGCCTATTGTACGCAGACATTAGTAGCGCCTCGAATAAAGAATCGAAAATATTATTTTAAAAACCTTAAAAAACAACTACTTAAAAAAACACATTTTATCCATATAGAACTTACAGGGAATATATTTCCCACACTTCATGTGCGACAATACGCCCCATTCAACAATGGAATCACGTTGAAACTGCAGGGCTATTCCAAGATAATTGCCCGTGGAACTCTATTGTAAACTAAGATAGTAAAACTAAGCTTTTGATGAGAGCCTGACATGAGCACTGTAACTGAACACCCAACTTATAATTATAAAGTTGTGCGCCAGTTTGCCATTATGACGGTGGTATGGGGCATAGTCGGTATGTCAGTGGGCGTCTTAATCGCTGCCCAACTGGTATGGCCTGCACTAAACTTCGATACTCCGTGGCTAACCTATGGTCGTATACGCCCACTACACACCAACGCGGTTATTTTCGCCTTTGGTGGTTCCGCGCTGTTTGCAACGTCTTACTACGTTGTTCAGCGTACATGCCAAACCCGTCTGATATCAGATGGCTTGGCTGCATTCACCTTCTGGGGTTGGCAAGCCGTTATTGTGCTGGCAGCAATCACACTGCCGATGGGCCTGACCTCATCAAAAGAGTATGCAGAGCTTGAATGGCCAATCGACATTTTACTTGCAGTGGTATGGGTTTCTTATGCAATTGTGTTCTTGGGCACAGTTAAAATGCGTAAAACATCCCACATCTATGTAGGTAACTGGTTCTACATGGCTTTTATCATTACCGTGGCGGTACTGCACATAGTAAACAGCATGGTCATTCCAGTCAGCATGTGGAAATCATACTCAGTTTACCCGGGTGCCGTTGATGCCATGGTTCAATGGTGGTACGGACACAACGCTGTAGGTTTCTTCCTAACGGCGGGCTTCTTGGGCATGATGTACTACTTTGTACCTAAGCAAGCGGAACGTCCAATTTACTCTTACCGCCTATCCATCGTTCACTTCTGGGCGCTTATCGCGACTTACATGTGGGCTGGTGGTCATCACCTTCATTACTCAGCCCTTCCTGACTGGACCCAGTCTGTTGCTATGGTGATGTCTTTGATTCTTCTTGCTCCTTCATGGGGTGGCATGATCAACGGTATGATGACGCTATCAGGGGCTTGGCATAAGCTTCGTACCGACCCTGTACTTCGCTTCCTTGTTGTTTCTCTTTCGTTTTACGGCATGTCGACTTTCGAAGGTCCGATGATGTCTATCAAAACGGTTAACGCCCTTTCTCACAACACAGACTGGACTATCGGCCACGTTCACGCGGGCGCTTTAGGCTGGGTTGCGATGATCTCTATTGGTGCGACTTACCACATGCTGCCAAAGATTTTTGGTAAAGCTCAAATGTGGAGTGTCGGTTTAATCAATGCTCACTTCTGGTTGGCTACTGTCGGGACTGTACTTTACATCTGTGCGATGTGGGTTAACGGTATTCTGCAAGGTCTAATGTGGCGCGCTGTTAATGAAGACGGAACATTGATGTTCAGCTTCGTTGAAGCACTTGAGGCATCACATTACGGCTATATGGTTCGCTGGATGGGCGGTATGTTCTGGGTAACCGGTATGCTGCTGATGGCCTTCAACACTTGGCAGACTGTTCGCAAGAACAGCAACGCCCCAGTAGCGACTGCTGCTGCGCAGGCAGCCTAAGCGAAGGAGCAGAATAGATGATTAAACACGATACTATTGAAAAGAACATTGGCTTAATGATTTTGCTGATCATCCTCGTTATCAGCGGTGGTGGTCTTGCAGAGATAGTTCCATTGTTCTTCCAAGCACAAACAACAAAGCCTATTGAAGGGTTACGTACTTATAGTGCTGTAGAGCTTGAAGGGCGTGATATTTATATCCGCGAAGGCTGCCATGTATGCCATACGCAGATGATCCGACCTTTCCGTGCAGAGACTGAGCGTTATGGTCACTTCTCTACTGCCAACGAACACGTATGGGAGCACCCGTTCCTATGGGGTTCGAAGCGTACCGGTCCTGATTTGGCCCGTGTGGGTGGTCGTTACTCTGATGATTGGCACCGTGCTCACTTGTATAACCCACGTGATGTGGTCCCTGAGTCTAAAATGCCGTCCTATCCTTGGCTATTCGAGAACAAGCTAACAGGATCAGATACCGCTGCTAAAATGGCTGTTCTGAAAAAGTTAGGTGTTCCTTACACCGAAGAGCAAATGGAAACCGCGCAAGACGACGTGGCTGGCAAGTATGAAATCGACGCATTGGTTTCATATCTGCAAGCGTTGGGTAAAACACATTCTGTTTACAACAATAAGCGGTAATTACAGTGAGTTACGATGTTTACGGTCCATTTATTCCGGTAATTATGCTACTGACTTTCGTTGGCTTGTTTATCTGGGTGCTATTACCTGGTAACAAAAAGCGATTCGATGAAGCATCTCAACTGCCCTTTGCAGACGATAAAGAAGAGGCAGCCACCGAAGAGGCGATGGATCCAAACAGGAGAGTGGAAAAATGAGCTTTTTTTGGAGCGCTTGGGTATCAGTCATTACCTTAGCAGTAATTTTTGGTTGCACTTGGTTACTCCTGCAAACTCGTAAAAGCGAAAGCTTTAAAGAGGAAACAGAAGAAACACTTGGGCATGAGTTTGACGGCATAGCGGAATACGATAACCCCCTACCTCGCTGGTGGTTCATGTTATTCCTTGGCACCGTTATATTTGGTCTTGTTTACCTAGCACTTTACCCTGGTCTAGGAAACTTCAAAGGCTTACTAGGCTGGACTTCTGCCAATCAGTGGGAAGAAGAAATGGCCCACGCTGAAGAGGTTTACAAACCAGTGTTCGCTAAATATGCGGCCATGAGTGTTGAAGACTTACAAAAACCTGAAAACGCAGAAGGTTTGCGTATGGGTCAGCGTATGTTTGCCAACAACTGCTCGGTTTGTCATGGCACAGCGGCACAAGGTGCACACGGCTTTCCTAACCTAACCGATAACGATTGGTTGTATGGTGGTGAACCAGAAACAATCACTCAAACTATCGTTAACGGCCGCCAAGGAGCCATGCCTGCATGGGGCGCTGTTTTAGGTGAAGACGGTGTTCGTGATGTGGCAAGCTACGTTCTTTCCTTAAGTGGTAAAGAAGTTGACGCTGAAGCGGTGACCAACGGTAAGAAGTCATTTGAATCACTTTGTACCGCTTGCCACGGTGTAGACGGTAAAGGGATGCAAATGCTGGGGGCGCCAAACCTGACCGATGATATCTGGTTGTATGGTAATAGCTTTGCTGATGTAGCGCACACTATTCGTGCAGGTCGTGCTGGTGTAATGCCGGCGCACAAAGACCTACTCAGCCAAGATAAAATCCAGCTAATCGTGGCGTATGTATATAGCTTGTCTAAGTAGTTATTGACGGTTATCAATCAAAAGGCGATAGGGTTAATACCGTGTCGCCTTTTTTTGTAGAAACCATGGTAATATTAAGATCTTCTAATAAACATTAGCACATGCTAATTAGCACGACCCCAATTCTCTATTCGGCTTGCGAGCACAGGCATGAACCAGATACCTATAAAAGATGTTACCAACCCCAAAAAACCAGAAACTGAAAGCTATGATTTGTACGCCAAACGCGAGCACATCTACGTAAAGTTCTACCGGGGTATTTTTAAAAACCTACGCATTATTAGCGGCGCCATTATGTTAATAATGTTCTATGGCTTTTCTTGGATTCAATGGGATGGCAAGCAAGCCGTTTTGTTTGACCTACCTAATCGTCAGTTCCATGTATTTGGAATGACGTTCTGGCCGCAAGACTTTATGCTGCTCTCTTGGCTACTCATCATATTGGCGTTTACATTATTTTTTGTCACTGTTTTTGCTGGGCGCTTATGGTGCGGTTATGCCTGCCCGCAATTTGTATGGACTTGGTTATTTATTTGGGCTGAGCGCATAGCAGAGGGTGACCGTAACCAACGCATGAAGCTAGACAAAAGCAACATGAATGCCAGCAAATTGCGCAAGAAGGCGGTAAAACACTTTCTTTGGCTCATTATTGCCATTACCTCCGCGATAGCCTTTGTGGGTTATTTCTCACCTATTCGACAGCTTGTACAGGATGTTGCTAATTTCTCGCTTGGCCCTTGGGAAATGTGGTGGATCGGCTTTATTGCTGTAGCGACTTATGCCAATGCAGGCTGGCTTCGAGAACAAGTCTGTATCTACATGTGCCCATACGCTCGCTTTCAGAGTGTTATGTTTGACCAAGACACCCTCATTATTTCTTACGATGAAGAGCGCGGAGAGAAAAGAGGTAAGCGCAAAAAAAATGCAGATTATAAAGCTGAAGGCTTAGGCGACTGCATTGATTGTGGACATTGTGTCAATGTATGCCCAGTCGGAATCGATATTCGGGATGGGTTACAGTACGAATGTGTTGCTTGTGGTGCATGTATCGATGCATGTGATGAAATCATGGACAAAATGAATTACCCAAGAGGGCTTGTCCGATACACAACTGAGCATCAGCTAACAGGTAAAAAAACACACCTCTTACGCCCTCGCCTAATCGGTTATTTTGCAGTGCTCCTGCTGATGTGTGCAGCTTTCGTTTACGCTATTGGTACACGTGTTCCAATTGAGCTTGAATGTATTCGTGACAGAGGACAGCTGTACCAAGAAACAAACAATGGCATGATTGAGAATATTTACACACTCAAAATTGCCAATAAAGAACAAGTTGCTCATCAGTACCGTATCTCGGTAAGCGGAATTAAAGGTATCGAACTCATAGGTAAAGAGCTCGTTACGGTTGAGGCAGGCCAACTCATCAACCAAACAATTCGCTTGCGCGTTGATCCAGCTAACCTAGAGCACCCAAGTTATGACATTAAGATAACAGCGGAGGCTACCGATGGTAGCGGTATTGAAATAACGAAAGAGAATCGCTTTATCGGCCCTGCCCCACGCAGATAGTCGACCCAAGCGTTAATTCAGGTAAAATGGCTGCCACACTTAATGGCAGCTATTTTTATACAAGCAGTAGAGATATGACTGAAGAAAACGAAGTAATAGCACCGTGGTACAAACAACCTTGGTTATGGTTCATCCTTACCCCTCTTATTGCTGTTTTTATTTACGGCTTTTCTTTTTTATACCTGTCAATCGTAACGATGGACGGCGTAGTCAAAGATGATTATTACCGTATCGCCCGTGGCTACGAAGTAAAATCAGAAAAGAACCAACGAGCGTTGGATCAAAATATCGAAGCTCAAGTCAAACTAGATACTATTACCGGTGATGTTATGGTTTCGCTTTCTGGAAACCTGAACCCGGCTCCTGCATCGCTAACCCTCGATATTGTTCACCCCACGCACCAAAAATATGACCAAGCAATTACGTTAAAAGCCATTGGCGCTCAAAACTTATACACGGGCTCCCTAACAGGAAAAATCACCGGCAAACGCTTTTTGTTTTTATTCCCTGCAGACGAAAGCTGGCATCTCCATGAAGAAATGCAGCCGCCCTACGATCAAAAAACAGTTGATATGAAACCAGAGCAGTAGAGCCCTTAAACATGCAAAGCTCTACCAACGAACGCTGCTTTCACTGCGGACAGGCAATTCCATCCGGCACACACTTTAGCGCGCTTATTAACGATAAAGAGCAACCTATGTGTTGCCCCGGATGCAAAGCCGTTGCCGAAACCATTGTTTCCAGCGGCTTGACGCATTATTACAAGCATCGTCAAGGTGAACTGGTCCTACCTCCTGAACTCGTTGGGCAAGAGTTACCTAGCAGTGTTCAAGATGAGCTACTTCTCTATAACAACCCTTCTATTCAAAAAGAGTTTGTTTCTGAAGTAGAGCCTGGAATCAAAGAAGCCGTTCTCGTTATCGAAGGGATCACCTGCGCCGCTTGCGTCTGGCTATTAGAGCATCATATAGCGAAACAAGCGGGCGTCATCCAAGCTTCGGTCAATTTAACGAACCACCGCGCTCGTATCCGTTGGAAAGAGACCGATATACAACTCAGCGATATAATGTCGTCCATTTATCGTATCGGTTACAAAGGCCACCCTTATCACCCAGATAAAGAAGAGCAGCTGCTTGAGGTTGAAAAGAAACGTGCTATTCGCCGCTTAGGTGTCGCTGGCTTAGGCATGATGCAGTCAATGATGTTGGCTATGGCGTTATATGCAGGTGCTTTACAAGGCATAGAGCCGGTCTACGAAGCATTTATTCGATGGGTCAGCTTGATTATCGCCACCCCTGTCGTGTTTTATGCTGCCCGACCTTTTTTTGTGGCTGCCTTACGAGATTTGAAAGCCCGCCATTTAAGTATGGATGTGCCTGTATCGATAGCAGTGGGAGGAGCCTACCTCGCGAGTGCCGCCGCTACCCTGCTGGAAACCGGAGAAGTCTATTATGACTCGGTTACCATGTTTACCTTCTTCTTATTGATTGGCCGCTACCTTGAAATGCAAGCGCGCCACCGTACAGGTCGCGCCGGAAACGCATTACTCAACCTTTTACCCTCCAGTGCCACTCGTATCATCAACGGCAATGAAACATTGGTTCCAGCAACAGAGCTCAACGTTGGCGATGTTGTGTTAGTCAAACCCGGCCATATAATTCCGGCGGACGGTACAATCTGTGTGGGCGGCACATCGGTAGATGAATCTGCATTAACTGGCGAGTATCGCCCATTAAGCAAGCATATCAACGACCCTGTTGTCGGCGGCACAATTAATGTAGAGAACCCCATTCAAATACAGCTCACAAGCGTGGGGACAGAAACAAAATTATCAGCCATTGTGCGCTTATTAGATCGTGCCCAACAAGAAAAGCCAAAGGCTGCACAAATAGCTGATAAAGTAGCCAGCTATTTCGTAGCCGCTGTACTCATTACCGCTGCTGTTGTGAGTTACGCTTGGTGGCATATCGCTCCAGAGAACGCATTCTGGATCACTCTTTCAGTACTGGTGGTCACTTGCCCTTGTGCTCTATCATTAGCCACTCCAACCGCCCTAACAGCGGCTACCGGTACACTGCGCCAACATGGCTTACTCATTACTCGCGGGCATGTGCTCGAAAGCCTCTCAACGGCAACGCATATTGTTTTTGATAAAACAGGCACACTGACAGAAGGTAACCTTTCTCTACAGCAAACAGTAACGTTCGGGCATTACGATACTGAGCACGCGTTAACGGTAGCGGCCGCATTAGAAGCCCACTCTGAACACCCAATCGCTAAAGCGTTTCACCGCTTCGGAGCCCAATCAGCCGACAACATAAAGGCGAGTTTAGGACAAGGTATCTGCGGCGAATATAACCAACAACAGTACCGTTTAGGAAAGCCTGAATTCGCCTCTCAACTGTGCAATCAATCGATCAGTTACCGTGACGCTCCCGACCAAGAACAGCAGTGGCTATTATTATGTAACGATCAAGCCCCAATAGCCTGGTTTAGCCTGAGTGATCAAATTCGAAACGACGTTCCATTAGCCCTTAAGCAATTAAAGCGCCTAGGGTTTAGCGTTAGCATGCTCACCGGAGATAGCTCATCGGCTGTATCCGCAGTAGCCGAACAACTCGCTATCACAGACATTATCAGCAATGCTTCTCCGCAGGATAAGCTTGCGCACATACAGCAACTACAGCGCCAAGGGGCGCAAGTTATCATGGTAGGCGATGGAATCAACGACATTCCCGTGTTAGCCGGTGCTCAAACCTCTATAGCGATGGGCAGTGCAACCGATCTCGCCAAAACGAATGCAGATGCTGTACTGATTAGTAGTGAAGTAACCTGCTTAGTCGACGCTATTGTCCTAGCACGTAAAACTCAGCGCATTATTCGTCAAAACCTAGGCTGGGCAATCTGCTATAATTTGCTGGCGCTTCCCCTAGCAGCCTTGGGCTTTGTGGCTCCTTATATGGCAGCTATTGGCATGTCTACAAGTTCACTGGTTGTTGTAGGCAACGCTTTGCGTCTCACTCGGTTACCCCGTCGTAAACCGCTACACTCAGGCCAGAAGAGTCGTTAATTATGGAAATTCTTTTTTTTCTTATCCCACTTGCTGTTATTTTAACGGGCGCTGCTATTTGGGCTTTTTTTTGGAGTGTAAATACCGGCCAATACGATGATCTTGATTCACCCGCGCACAGCATTTTATATGACGACGATGACGACCTCATACCCGACGAAGCAAAACAAGATAAGAAGTAAATAACGTGCCCACCAGCCTCACACTCACCACGGCTATTATATTAGGTTTGCTTGGCAGTGCTCATTGCCTGGGTATGTGCGGTGGTATTGCAGCCTCTATTGCCATGACGCAGTCTCGTCGCTACTACTTGGTTGCATACAACGTTGGGCGAATATTCAGTTACGCTTTGGCTGGTTTTTTGGTGGGCAGTCTTGGATTCATGATCAAAGATCCCGTGACCGGACTTATACTGCGCACGGGTGCAGGTCTCTTGTTAATCGCCATGGGGCTTTATATCGGGCAATGGTGGAAAGGGCTAACCCGAATCGAAAAATTGGGGCAAGGGTTATGGTCTATCATCCGCCCCGCCGCCAGCAAACTACTGCCCGTTCAGACTCTTAGCCAAGCTCTACTGCTTGGCTTCTTTTGGGGTTGGCTGCCATGCGGTCTTATTTATAGCACGCTTATTTGGAGTGCCTCTGCACAACATCCGTTAGAAAGTGCTGTACTCATGTTTACCTTTGGCTTGGGTACCCTACCTGCCATGCTTGCAACTGGGTTATTAGCTAATGAGATCAAACAATTACTCCAGCGCCAATGGATTCATACTGTAGCTGGTATCGTGATTATCGCCTTTGGCATTTACACCATTCCATGGACGGGATTAACGCACTAGCTTGACCCCTGTCAAAACAACACACATCCGTATCCTCTAACATGGCGTCAATACTATGATGATGTACAGAGGATCTATTTGTGGCTCAACCGACTCAACTTGCTTGGAATACAGATTTAATCAAGCGCTATGACCTAGCAGGCCCTCGATACACCTCATACCCAACGGCTTTACAGTTTGATACTGAGCATAACGAAATTGATTTAATTCGCACCGGATTGAAAACCAGTGATGCTCATGCACCGCTTTCTTTATACATACATATCCCTTTTTGCGCGCATGTTTGCTACTACTGCGCCTGCAATAAAGTGATTACGCGCAACCGCGATAAAGCCCAGCCTTACTTAGACACTCTCTACAAAGAAATAGAACAAGCCGCTGCTTGGTACGGTAACCAGCGTATTGTAAACCAATTGCATTGGGGCGGCGGCACGCCTACTTTTATCAGTGACGAGCAAATGCAAGAACTGATGACACATTTACGTCATCACTTTGCTCTGCGCAATGACGATAAAGGCGATTATTCAATCGAGATAGATCCGCGTGAAGCTTCTTCAAACACACTAAAAACATTGCGCGCTACAGGTTTTAACCGGATTAGTTTAGGCATCCAAGATGTTGATCCTCGGGTACAAATAGCCGTTAACCGCGTGCAGTCAACTGAAGATACACAGCGCATTCTCGATGAGGCTCGCTCATTGGGGTTTAAATCCATTAACATGGATTTAATTTATGGATTACCGCACCAAACACTCGAAACGTTCAATAAAACACTCGATACAGTTATCGACATGAGCCCCGATCGCTTATCGGTATTTAACTATGCCCACATGCCTGATCGGTTTCGCCCTCAGCGACATATCAATGTAGCCGACTTGCCCAGCGCCAATGAAAAATTGGCTATTTTACAGTCAACGATTCAAAAACTGCTCAATGCCGGTTACGTCTATATTGGCATGGATCATTTCGCAAAGCCGACAGACGAACTAGCTATCGCTCAACAAACAGGCAAATTACACCGTAACTTCCAAGGCTACACCACACATGCCGATTGCGATTTAATCGCCATGGGCGTATCGGCTATTAGCCAAGTAGGAGACGTGTATTATCAAAACGAGCACGATATTACGGCGTGGAGTGCAGCCATTGAGGATCGAGGCCGTGCCATTAGGCGTGGCATACAGCTGACTAAAGACGACCATATACGTCGTGATGTTATCACCCAACTTATTTGTCATTTTTCACTGGATACTACCGCGATAGAGACAAAATACGACATCGACTTCTTTGACTATTTCAATGATGTGTTACCTGAAATCAATCAGTTTAAAGAAGACAAGCTGTTATCGGTTAAAAAAGACAAAATTATTGTTTCGCCTGCTGGTCGATTATTGATCAGGCGCATATGCATGGCCTTCGATGCCTTTATACCAAAGGAGCATACCACTCTCGGTTATTCAAGAATTATCTAATATAGCCTTCACCCGCTTTCCTAAATAGTCCATAATCTGCTTTGTAAACGAGGCAGTATTGGCTAATTACGACAGGAAATTGTCATGACAGATTGCGGTAAAGAAGGGAAAGTTCATAGTATTCATCAGTCACACTGCAAAACATGCAGTTTGAGCTCTTTGTGCTTGCCTGTATCACTCAACATGACCGAAATGGACCGTCTCGATGATATTATCGAAAAAAGCCGTCCGCTAAAGAAAGGCGATCACCTTTTTCACCAAGGCGATGCTTTTAAATCCGTATACGCCATTCGCGCCGGTAGCGTCAAAACCTACACAATTACGGACCAAGGCGAAGAGCAAATTACCGGTTTTTACTTTCCTGGTGAACTTGTCGGTCTAAGCGGGTATGACGATGGCATTTATCCGATCTCGGTTAAAATGCTTGAAACAACTGCCGTCTGCGAAATTCCGTTTGATAATTTAGATGACCTTTGTGGCCAACTGCCGGAATTACGTCGCCAAGTTATGCGCACCATGAGTAAAGAGATTAAGGACGACCAGCAAATGATGCTTTTGCTTTCTAAAAAGAACGCTGAAGCTCGTATTGCTACGTTCATATTAAAACTATCGCAACGCTTCAAAGCCCGAGGCTACTCCGAGCACAAATTCCGTCTTTCCATGTCACGCAATGAAATAGGGAATTATTTAGGCTTAGCCGTCGAAACCGTGAGCCGTATCTTTACACGTTTCCAGAAAAGCGAAATTCTGGCTGTTGATGGCAAAGAAATTGAGCTGTTAAGTATCGACAAGCTCTATGAAATATCCGGCGAATGCCCTGGCACTTCAGAGCCAACCGATACGCAAGAGTTATCTATATAAAGCATTCTATCATTGCTCTTTCTTTAGGGCTGACCTCATATACTGCAATGCCGGACTCAAACGGCATTGCCCTTTCAAATAAAAACAGCACTAATTGCGCTCAAAAACTCTCCTTTTGAAGGACAGACAACCGGCCTTATTCAACTAATCATGGTTACAGAAACAGAGTTAACGCCGCCATACCGTTAACCGTACGTGCGCGCTCTTAGCTCACAAGGGATAACCATGAAATTAATCAGTCTACAATGCCTTAGCCAATATCGCCTGTGGTTTAGTTTAGCCCTGCTAGCCGCACTTTGTAGCTATGCGCTGGTTATTAATAACATGCAGCGTACGCAATTATTTCAAGCGACAATCGATCAAGTATTATCAGATGATTACCCCATAGAACAGTCTCTTAGGCGGTTGTTATATCAGGAACCCGACTTATCATTAATCACGCTCTGGAAGGATAATGACCTTATTTATCCGGGTGAGGGTTTAGATAACACACTGGCTGAATTGAGCCGCTTAAAAATGGCTCTCCCGTATTTCGAACAATTGTTGAAGTCACAGACTTCTCACCCTTTGATAATCAACAGTAGTCAATATCATTGTTGGGAGAATGGTTACACCGTCTGCACTTGGTCTACATACACCACAACAGCCTTATTTATGCCGACACTGTGGTTGGCGATCTTATTCTCGTGCATCGGCTTTATACGTCTTGTTCTGAATTACTACGACAAACTAATCCAGACAATACATGACCTTGCATCGCCTTTATCAAATGTTCACCTATACACCTATCTATTGGGTCAACAGATCGGTTTCACTTCGCCTCAACCTTATCTGGACACGTTACAACAAGAAACGAACAAAGCTAAGCATCTTCTCTATCAACTCAACCACCTTATGAGACGACCATCACTAAGGCACCCTAAAGCTAACCCACCCATCAATTACAGCACCACCCGCACACCCGGCGACCTTTTTACTCCAATCGACATCATAAATGAGCACATACACACGTATTTACCGACGCTCTTGCAGCAACGTCGTACTATGGAGATCACCGTCGACTCCATCAGCGCCACGTCATACAGACGCGATGATGCGCACAGTGCAACTCAAGCACTCAACCGTATTCTTTCTAATTTATTGGATAATGTGGTTCAACACTCAAACAAAGGGCTATTCATCTATCACTGCAATCAGGACGATGACAGCCTGTCTCTTTTGTTAAAAAATGAGCGATGCTCGCCGCATGTACAAACGCCGATAACAATTATCGATGGTACAGGGCTCGCCTCTTGTAAATCCTTATGCAAAGCATTTGGTTGGCACTTATTAATTGATTGCGATGAGTGCTTTGTATCTGTAACACTCACACTACCCAAACAGACCAACCTTAAAAAACGCCAACAGGACACTTCATGTATCGCGTTTTAATAGTTGAGGATGACCCCGCCTTGCGCCAGGGTTTATGTAATTTACTGCAAGCCTCGCTGTACCGCTGTTATGATTTTTCTTGCGCTGAATCAGCCGTCACTTGGTTATCCACTAATCAACCAGATATTTGCATAATAGACCGCCAACTCCCCAAAATGTCAGGAGATAAACTTTGCCAAACAATCAAAGCCCAACATCCTGCCCTATCCGTTTTGATCTTATCCGGCAAAAACAGCGATTCTGATAAAATTAGAGGACTACAGTGCGGTGCCGATGATTATGTAACCAAACCCTTCAACCCTGAGGAGCTGCTTGCTCGTTTAGCCGCAATACGCCGCCGAATTCCGTACCTTATCCCTACCCCGCCTTCAAACCAACTAAAGCTAGGCGATACAATAATCGACCTAAATACGCATACAGTGACGTTTATTGACGGCTCCACTCAAACGTTAACACTTAAAGAAGCCCGTATAATAGAGCGCCTGCAACGAAGCACAAACCGAGTAGTCACGCGAGACGAACTGTATGACTTTGTATGGGGCCAGCACTACCTGCCTAACAGCCGCGCGTTAGATCAGTATATGGTCGGATTACGGCATAAGTTACGCGACACATCACACGAGCATCGATACATTGTTACCGTCCGCGGGCTGGGTTACAGCCTAAATTGCTAAATCTTACATAAGCCTGACACTTCAGCGCCTCGCTCCTTTTATTATCGTGGAGAAACGGTCAGTACTGCCGCCATCAACGACATAATGATAAGGATAATAGCCATGTCAGAAACTCATCGCTGCAACCACAGCCGACGCAATGCCATTAAAACCCTAGCCGCCGCTCCTTTGCTCGCCCCTTGCGCTAGCGCATTCGCTAACGCACCGGAACCACCACCTTCGCCAGTCAGCGGCCAGTCCCTTCAAGAATCCGTAACCCAACTCCAAACCCTATCCAATGCACCGATCAAACGGATAGAACGCTTCCAACTAGCACCAACCGATTTACCCTGGAAAAAAAGTTTAGGGAAACTAGAGCAAGGCCAAGCAGTCACGTTTTTGCTTACTGGACACTGGTGGTTTTTTAAAGAACAAAGTCGCTGGCTTGAACCTGGTTTTGTATTTTTCGCACGTACCACAAACAAGACGGGTAGCAGTGTTATTTACAACGCCATGCAAAACACAGGGACTTTTTATGCTGACCGTAACGGTTCTTTAGAAATAGCCCGCTCGGTTGGCGAATTCGCATCACCACAAGGTGATTTATGGGTACCTATTGAGCAGTATCAAGCCAGCGAAGGCCACGTGGAAGGCATCGCCATCATCTGGGAAGGCGACCCCAAAAAAGGCCTGACTCAGCTGTCGAGTGCGGGGGATGTGCAAGGCATGCTAAAAGCCGAACTTCAGCGCCAACGTCTGTTAAGTTTAATGCCTGAAGGCTGGAGCAATATTTTCATGTTTGGCGATGGAAGCATCTACACCGAAAACGCCAAAGGACACATAGACTGCGAGACACACAAGAATGTAGGCATTTTGCAGTACCCTCTTGCAGATCAGCCCTTAGTGAGCAACTTGCAGCTAGATTGGGATTGGATTGTTCATCAGCTCCCCTCCACACAGCCTGAAGATACACTCCTTGCTCACGATTACCTATCCATGGCGGTCGAGTTTGATGACGGGCAAGACATCACCTATATGTGGAGTTCCAGTTTACCCGTAGGAAAAGTGTTCCGCTGCCCCATACCGGGATGGGATCAAGTAGAAACCCATGTTGTTCAACGAAGCGGAACAACCCAGTTAGGCCAATGGGTATCAGAGCAACGTAATTTATATGACGACTACAAAACGATCATTAATGGACCCGCCACACGCGTCGTGCGTGTGTGGTTAATAGCCAACTCCTTGTTCATGCGACAGTATGGAGAATGCGCCTACCAAGCCATCCGAATAGGCCCAACCGGACAACAGCAAACCATTCTCTAGCGAACGCTACTGCATACAGTTTCGTTTCAAAACCACGTAATTAAGGGCGGCTACTTTTGCCGCCCTTGCCTTTCAACGATATAATCTCTTTTTATGTCTTGTGTGGTACACAAGCGCTTTTCTGTTTTAAGCAAGCCCAGGAGCTAAGCATCCATGTCTTACGACGAGTTTTACGTCAAATCGGTTATCCGTACCTTGCCAGATTGGCCAGAGCCCGGTGTGATGTTTCGTGATATCACCCCTATTTTCAAAGAGCCAAAAGCACTACGCATGGTGGCGGACGCCTTTATCCAACGTTACATGGACGCTGATGTCTCACACATTGCCTGCATCGATGCACGCGGGTTCTTAATCGCATCAATCATGGCTTATCAAATGCAGAAACCGTTGGTGTTAGTGCGCAAAAAAGGCAAGCTACCCGGCGAAACCATCCACGAAGAATACAAACTAGAATACGGAACGTCTGCTGTAGAAATGCAAAAAGACGCGGTAGCAGCCGGTGATCGTGTTTTAGTCTTTGATGATTTAATCGCAACAGGCGGGACTATCCTAGCCGCTTGCACCTTAATCAAAAAATTGGGCGCTGAAGTCGTTGAATGCGCTGCACTCATCGACCTGCCTGACCTAAACGGCTCGATGCGTATACAAGATGCCGGTTTCCCTGTTTACACCATGTTAGCTTACGAAGGTTTATAGTCTCCCTAAGCCACTTCAGCACAGCGGCAGCACCAGCCACTGTGCTTTCTCCCTACCTTTTTGTGTAATCAAGGTTAATTGATGAACACGCTGCCAATTTTCGACGTACTTCCCGAACTGATTTCCGCGCTAAATCAATCCCATACGGCGATTCTACAAGCCGCTCCCGGCGCAGGTAAGACGACTCAAGTACCCATAGCCTTGTTGAACGAACCATGGCTTGGCGAGCAAAAAATCATCATGTTAGAACCTCGACGTCTGGCGGCCCGCTCCGCAGCGGAGCGCATGGCTTCATTGCTTAACGAACCCGTCGGCCACACGGTTGGGTATCGGATTAAGTTAGACACAAAAGTCAGCCGGCATACAAAAATAGAGGTTGTCACGGAAGGCATACTTAATCGCATGCTTCAAACCGATCCGGCGCTGGAAGGCGTGGGTTTGGTCATCTTTGATGAGTTCCACGAACGGAGTTTAGATGCAGATTTGGGTTTAGCACTTACGCTACAAAGTCGTGAATACTTTCGAGATGAAGAACAACCACTTAAACTATTAGTCATGTCTGCCACCTTAGACAGCCAAGCATTATGCCAGTTATTGGATAACCCCCCGGTAATCTGCAGCGAGGGGCGATCTTACCCCGTGGATATCCGTTACTTTGCTCCCCCAAAAACCGGTGGTTATCCAGAGCCCATCGAAAAACGCGTGGTACGTATTATCCAACAAGCCCTGCAAGATGAGCACGGTAGCCTGTTAGTGTTTTTGCCGGGTCAAGGTGAAATACGTCGAGTCGAATCGCTGTTAGCAGATCAAATGCCTTCATCATCCGGTGTGATTGTAGCGCCGCTATACGGCAACCTTAATTTTGCAGAGCAACAACGCGCCATTGCGCCCAGCTCCAATAGTCAGCGAAAAATAGTACTGGCCACTAACATTGCCGAAACTAGTTTAACAATCGAAGGGATCCGTGTTGTGATTGATGCGGGACTCAGCCGCCAAGCCATTTATGACCCAATAACCGGCATGACCCGCCTTGTGACAAAAAAAGCGTCACGTGCAGCGACTGATCAACGGGCGGGCCGCGCAGGTCGCTTGGAGCCAGGCGTATGTTACCGCCTTTGGAGCCAAGACCAACAGCAGCAGTTGAGCGCTTTTACGCCGCCAGAAATAAGCCAAGCCGATTTAGCACCACTTGCATTGCAGCTATTCCAATGGGGGTGCGACACTCCGCAAGAACTACAATGGATAGACCCGCCCAACGCCGGCCGTTACCAACAGGCTTGCGACTTACTGCGGCAACTAGGCGCACTTGAAGCAACAACACACAACACATACAGATTGTCGCCTTATGGCCAGCATATGGCACAGCTACCAATGCACCCCCGCCTAGCTCACCTTCTAATCACAGGAAAATCGATAGGCGCCCTCGCGCTTGCTGCCGATTTGGCCGCCTTACTCAGCGAAAGGGATCCGCTTAAATCGAACACAGCCGACATCCATCAGCGCCTTACATGGCTCAGGGCTAATACACCAGAAAGTCAGCACTTACGCTCCTCGGTCAAACAACAAAGCCAACGCTTTCAGCAACTCATCACGTCACAAGAGCGTGATCTAACGCCAGCCGAGAATCACTTAACGGCCCCAATGGACATAGCACAGCGTGCTAGCCTACTGGTAGCCTCCGCGTGGCCAGATCGCATTGCGAAACGCATCAACAATGATGGCACACAACAAGTTTATCAACTGGCCAATGGCCGCCGAGCACGCTTTTATTCGCCCGACCCGCTTAATAAATCAGAATGGTTAGCCATTGCAGAAGTGATACAACAAGAAACCACGTCTGGTGATCGTATTACACTCGCGTTGGCGCTTGACCCTTTACTGTTAGCCGGCATGCTCAAACCATTAGTAAAACATGAAACGGCCGTTGAATGGAGCACGACAAATGGACGGCTAGTTGCTGAAGAGCAAACCAAGGTAGGTGCAATCATCCTCACCCGTAATGCCCTTAGCCAATTACCCGATGAAGAAGTTCAAGCAGCGATAAGCCGCTGGATTAAAGCATCAGGACTGGAAGTACTTCCATGGAATGCCACGACACATGCATGGCTAGCACGAGTGCGTTTCCTCATAAACTCGGCCAATGAACGCTCTATTAACGGCTTTTCTAGGGAAGAGCCTTGGCCAGATTACAGTGATGCAGGTTTGCTAGCCTCGGTAGATTCATGGCTGATCCCTTATCTAGGAAAAGTGCGCAACCAGCATACGCTAGCAAAAATAGACCTCCTATCGCTGCTGAAAAATCAGCTTAGCTGGTCACAGCTGCAAACAATCGATCAACTCGCACCTAACACCGTATCAGTACCGTCAGGGCAATCTATAACCCTTGATTACAGTGAAACCCCTCCCGTGTTGGCTGTTAAATTACAATCTATGTTCGGTTGCACGAGCACGCCTGTCGTATGTGGCGCGCCCGTCAAATTACATTTACTGTCACCCGCCGGAAGACCATTGCAAGTTACACAAGATTTGGCGCACTTCTGGAAGCATGTCTACCCCGAAGTAAAAAAAGAAATGAAGGGACGTTATCCAAAGCACCCGTGGCCAGATGACCCGTTAACGGCGGTAGCCACGCACCAAACGAAACGGGCAATGGGCTCTAGTCAATCTAGTTAGACTCAAGCAGCTAACACTCACTCACCCACACACCGACATCCATCTTTGCCGTAGCCGAGCCCGCGAAGGATCCTGAGATAGGAGGTACAGACTCAGCCCGATGGGAAACGGCTACCGGTATATGGTCCGCCCCCACAATATCTCCAATGGTCGGATCAAACCCTTTCCAACCACCTCCCGGTATATACACTTCGGCCCACGCGTGTGTAGAGCCCACTTGGCTAGACATCAACGGCGCATACAGATACCCGCTCACAAAACGAGAAGCCAAGCCCAAGCATTTAACCGCTTCCATAAAGAGTAAGGCAAAATCTCGACACGACCCAGAACCTAAAGCGAGCGTTTCTTGCGCCGACTGAACGCCCGGCTCTTCTCTCGCTTTGTATATCAAGGTTTGATTAATAGTCTGTGTTAAACCTTGTAATAAGGTATACGTTTGAACTGGATCATTGGCATGCCAAGTGGACGAGATCCAATGATTCAATAACTCTCTAGTCTCTTGGTCAGGTAATACCCGATAAGGAGATAATAAAAACTGATCGGCTTCATCGTAGGAAAAAGGATAGTTAATCGCATAGTTAGCGACTATAAAGTCCAAAGGCGACTCATTATATTGCTGAATAACCACTTCGCTTTCTATCGCTAGCCGCTGAGTTGACTCAGAAAAATTAGCAATAGCCACTGCGTTACCTTCCACATCACTGTGCCAAAAAACTTGGGCGGCAGGCAAAATGTTAAGCGCGAAAGATTCGATACGTAATTCGTAACCTTCACGAGGACGTAACAATAAATGATGCGCCCCTAAAGAAACAGTATCCGTATAATTATAGTAGGTACGGTGAATGATTTTATAGCGCTTCATAAGTACCTATGTGTGTTGTTTAAGTTTGCAAGCAGACCACCACTTGAGTTCAGTATGCGCCTGTACTGAATTAAACCCAAGGTACTTTTAAAACATCTAAGCCTGTTTTGGTACTACCTGCGCCTGCTCATCACCTACTTAGTGCCCCAAATTTTGGATACGGCGCGACTAGACCCCAAAGTACCAACAATCACAGCGACGACTCCCAGCCCAAAAAAGACAACAACAGGGATGAAACCACCTAGCCCACCGCTAGCGATCGCAGCCCATGCGGCACCAAAAGACAGTATGATAAATAAAGAACCCAACACGTTTAACGCCACACGGTGAGACTTTTTGTAGTTTGCCGATTCTATACCGGTCTCAAAAAATTTGAGAACAGGCCAACACAACTTAGTTAAAGAACTTTTCATAAGAGCGACCGTAACTCCATCAGTATTTAATTTGATAACAAGAGCTTACCACGCAACAATTAACTATCAATCGCTTACCCATATTTCATCTCTCTTCATCCTAGAACTCAAGCTTCCTTGCTCGGCTACAATCAAGTTTTACTCCTGCCAATCAGAAAAATGGTCCAGTAAATAATCAATTGCTAGCCGTGCACGCAAGGGAAGAAACTGTCTATTGGGATAAACAATCCAACTACTAGCGCCATTACTCCAAAAAGACTCAAGCACAGGAACTAAGCGGCCACTACTAAGCGATCTATCAAATGTACTTTTTGGCATATATGCGATACCCAAACCTCTTTCACACGCGTTAACAACAATATTTGAGTTATTACTGCGCCAACGCCCGCTGACCTTTATATTCTCGTAAGCACCGTTATTAATAAACAACCAATGATCGTTGTTAGAGATAATACAACTATGGCTTTTTAACTGTTTTGGGTTATTAGGTGTGCCATATTGTTCTAAATAATCCGGACTGGCGGCCGCCATCATGGGCCGCTTTACTAACTGGCGAGCAATTAAATTCGAGTCGTTTAAATCACCATAGCGGATCGCAAAATCTATCCCCTGCTCAACAAAGTTCACCACGTTACTATTCACATCAAAATCAATGGATAGACTAGGATGCTCACGGCCAAAGGCCATCAACGCTGGGGCGACAAAATGTTCAGCAAAACCACCCGCAGCACTAACGCGCAATGTACCGCTTAAATGGAACTGTTGTAGAGTTATTTGCTCATTGGCCTGCTGCAGCCCAACCACAAGCTCTTTGCTTTGCTGATAATATGCCATGCCATTGTCAGTTAAACTAACTGAACGGGTCGAGCGTGCCAACAAAGAACACCCCAGCCGCTTTTCAAGGCGAGCGACTTGGCGGCTAACATGACTAGTACTACAGCCTAGCTGCTTAGCCGCTGCCGAAAAGCCGCGACTCTCGGCAACCGCCACAAACTCAATGATGCCCTCAAAACTGTCCATCACATCCCTTATTATTGCTATACAGCAATTGTAATTATCAAATACGACCCATTATCACCCGTTTGGAGATGCTTTACAGTAATGACAACGTAAATTTTGAAACTCATAATTCATTGAGGGAATATCATGAAAAAGATACTCATACCCGTGACCAATCACGCCACATTGGGCGACACTGACCAAACTAACGGCACGTATTCACCCGAAATCACACATGCCATTCATGTATTTATGGAGAATGGGATCGAATATGATATCGCCTCAATAAAAGGTGGTAAGGCTCCCCTTTACGGAACTGACATTGAAGACGATTCTGTCAATGATAACGTTTTAGCTGATGAGGGCTTCCAAAACCGTATCAATAACACGATCCCTGTTACGCAAATCAATATTGATGATTACGATGCGGTTTTTTATCCAGGTGGTTTTGGTTTGCTGTCTGATTTAGCCACTGACAAAGCCTTTGCCGCACTCAGCGCCACACACTACGAAAATGGCGGTATTATTGGCGCCGTATGCCACGGCCCAGCGGGGTTATTACCGATCACACTAAGCTCTGGCGAGCCTCTACTAGCTACTAAATCAGTAACGGGGTTTACTCGAGAAGAAGAAATCGATTACGGCACAATTAACGACGTACCGTTTCTTCTAGAAGAGTCATTAGCACGCACAGCCGCACGATACAGCAAGGTACAGCCATGGGGTGAGTTTGTCATCGAGGATGGCCGATTGATTACCGGTCAAAACCCAAGCAGCGCTCATGCCGTTGGGAAAGCAATTGTTAAACAGCTTTCCGCTTAATAGATCGATGCTCCGGCTTCTAGCACCGGAGCATCTTTCAGATGCCCCTAGGCTTATGCCTTAGGTGCAAAATGCTCAAAAACTTGTTGCCCTGTTAACTTGTCCGTTTCATTACGGAGTTCATAATACTCAGGTTTTTCTTCAATAAAGATTTCACTTAGTAGAGTAAACTCTTGATCTTGAAATAGACCAGCAGGAAGCATGTACTCATTAGCGGGTAACAGATAATAAAATAAATGCGTACCACAGTTTTGGCAGAAACCACGCTCAGCCCAGTCAGACGATTTGTATCTAGCTGGTGTTTCTCCTGTAAAGCTAACATCAGAGCCGCCGTGCACCGCAAACATTGGGCCACCCGCCCAGCGACGACACATAGAGCAATGACATAACCCCACTTCATTATGGTCAGCCATTTCTACTTCGATATTTCCACACAGACACTTACCTTTCATACATCCTCCTTGTTGAATCGAGATACGCCTCAGCTTTGAAACACGACCGAACATGAGGTTACGCTACACAGCGCAAACCATTAGAGATGACTACTCGATCGATAATTATCGAGAATAACCGTAGCACAAATTTTATACAGCTCACATCCGCCCCCTTCAGACCTCCTTGCCATGAGGCCCCGTAAACGTTCTAGCTGTTTAGATATGAGCTATTACTTGCTAGATATCGTTAACGAATGCGTACCAATCAATTTGCGAGTGCATCCGCAAAGGCGTAGCGAAAACGCCAAGCGATCTGCTCATTCATCATCAACGCAAAAGCACGCCACTCGTTGCTAGCATCTTGATAGTAGCCGGCATAGGTTCTAACCCCCGTAAGGGTGCCTGTTTTTGCCTGTACACGACTGTTTCGCTGCGGTAATAAATAACGCCACGGACGAAAGTGCTCTAACAACACCATCATCTGCTCGGCACTGAGATAATTATCACGCGACAAACCAGCACCATCAACAACCGCATAGTTTTTCCACCCAAAAGCTTCAGCTGACTCTGTCATCGCATAATGGCGGGCATTGTTGACCAATTCAGTCGCGGATAGCGCTGTGCCTAACTGATCTGAAGCCATCATTAAAAATAATTGATTGGCGATAAAGTTATTCGAGTATTTAAGCATCGCAATTAAAACCTGCTCTAAATTTTTAGAGTTATGGTGCTGGTAGATAGGCTGTGCTTGTTGTGGTAAGAGGCCAATGCGAATAGGTAAATCCTGATCAAATACTATCTGGCTAAACACCTCTGCAAAATATTGCGCTGACATTTCCCGCCCACCAGGAAGTGAAACCCGTTTTGCTTTACTGCCCACAGCCATTTCTTGTCCCAAGGTTTGGGCTAAAGCCGTGATAGGCGTTTGTGGCTCTGCCGACTGTATAACCCCCTGCTGGCGTATCAAATTGACACTATTAAAGTTAAGGGCTAGCGCCGCATTTCCTGCATCATAAGGGTTATCACTATCGCCGCGCCCCAGATCCACATCGGGAAATGCACTGGTATCTATGCCTATTTGTAGAATAGTTTTATCCCTTAAATAAGGCGCGAGCGCAGACTTAATCAACAATAATTCTTCCGATACTAAATAAGGATCACCATAACCTTTAATCCACAAGGTAGATCCCTCTACATAAAAGTCAGTCGTAAAATGGTGGTCCAACCCCCAACGCTGAATAGCCAAATAGGCCGTTAGTATTTTAAGTGTTGATGCAGGTAACAACGGCATGTCTTCACGAATATGAATAGCGGGCCGCTCAATAGAGGCCTCTACCATTACAGAGGATTTTGCGGATTGTCTGACTTGCGCCATTAACGGAGCTAATGTCGAATCGAGTTCATCTGTTTTGTCCGCAAACGCTAGCGGAGCATTAACACCGAACAGACACGTTATTATCAGAAAAGAAAGTTGAAATCGGCGTGTATTAAAATAAGCGCTTGAGTGTGCAAAAAAGCTGGTCATGTTACTGGCTACTTCTACAAAAAATATGAGGTCACTGTAGAGCGGTATAGTGCGATATAGTTTCGTCTATTACCAGCCTATTAATAGATGCCATAAAGCATGTTTACCAAGCAGGCGCTTAATCGTTTTATACCTGTCATTCTTAAGCATTTACCTCTAAGCTATGGCGGTTTTTACGGATATTTAGAGACACGCTATGTGGTTTAAGAACTTAATTTTTTATCGTTACACCGAATCCACCGACTACACACAAGACCAGCTAGAAACAGCCTTTGCAGAACACCTTTTTACCCCGTGTAAAAGCCAAGAGCTGAGCCGTTACGGTTGGGTTCCCCCACATTCAGCACTCGACCAGCAAACGATTTTTAGTTCTGGTGGCGGCTTTCTAATCACCGCACAAAAAGAAGAAAAGATGCTACCTGCAAATGTTATCAAACGTTTGCTAAATGAGCGCGTTAGCCAAATTGAAAGCGAGCAAGCACGCAAAGTTTACCGTAAAGAAAAATTACAACTTAAAGATGAGATCGTCATCGACTTGCTACCGCGAGCATTCAGCAAGTTTCAGCAGACTAGCGCACTGTTGTTACCCCGCGAAGGATTGGTTGTAGTGGACAGCGCCAACCATAAACGTGCTGAAGAACTACTAAACCTATTGCGCAATAGTCTCGGCACTTTGCCCATTATATTACCCGATGTTCATCAATCGCCTGCCGTTGTCATGTCTGAATGGCTTAGACAAACCAAGACAGCCATTGGCTTTACTCCCAAAGACGAATGCGAAATGAAAGACCCAACTGACGAAGGCGGCACCATTCGCGTTAAAGGAGATGACCTACATTCGGATGAAATGATTGCCCATTTAGATACGGGCAAGCAAGTGGTGAAACTAGCATTGGAGTGGGATGAAACATTATCGTTTATGCTACAAGATGATTTGAGTATCAAGCGTGTAAAACTCAGTGATGAGTTATCGGAAACGTTAAATCAAGAAAGCTCAGAAGACCCGTTAGTTCGCTTAGACAGTGATACCGCGCGCTTAGCGTTAGAATGTCAACGTTTATACCCTCAACTGATGGACGCCTTTGGCGGCGAAGTTCAACGCTAACTCGCTTTGCAACAGTCTTATCACCGCGCTAGCGTAAGCGATAGCGCGGATTTATCGCTATAATGATTGCAACCTAGTTATGCCACGGTAGACTAGCCCCTTTTTTATAGCGAGACCCTCATGTATAGCGTTAAAGAGATGTTTTATACCCTACAAGGCGAAGGCGCACATGCTGGCCGTCCGGCTGTATTCTGTCGTTTTAGCGGGTGTAATCTCTGGTCTGGGCGCGAGCAAGATCGCAATAACGCTGTTTGCAGCTTTTGCGACACCGATTTTGTCGGTACTGATGGTCAAAACGGCGGTAAATTTAAAACGGCTATAGAGCTAGCACAGCGTATTCAATCCTTTTGGCCTTCACCTGAAGGAGTTCCATTTGTTGTCTTTACTGGCGGCGAACCCGCTTTACAACTTGATAAAGCCTTAGTGGATGCTATGCATGATGCCGGTTTTGAGATTGCCATTGAAACTAACGGTACCAAACCTCTACCCGAAGGCATTGACTGGATTTGTGTAAGCCCCAAAGCGGATGCAGAGGTCATAATAACCCAAGGCCATGAACTAAAGTTGGTTTACCCCCAAGCATTGGCCATGCCCGATCGCTTTGATCATCTTGATTTTACCCACCGATACCTGCAAGCACTCGATGACGACAACCAAAAAGATCACTTACAACAGGTTGTCGAGTATTGCATGCGGCATCCTCGTTGGAAAATGAGCTTACAAACTCACAAGATTGTTGGTATCGATTAACCAACCGACTGTGTAGCGCGTATTACCCTTTTTAATAGGTCTACACTACACTGAGAGTAATAATCATCTCAGAGTACTGACTTTTCCAAATACTATTTTTTAAAAAATATGCGATTTTTTTTAGTTGAGACTCAAAACAAACAAGGCGCTTTCATTGTGCAGCGCAACAAACCCATACATAATATTGGTCAAAGCTACGCTATAACTAGCGTCTAGCAAGGTGTCCACGGTTCCTGTGGATAACTCTGTTAACACTGTAAGAAAAACGTCTTGTAGAGCCTATAATACCGAGACTTTACTTAAATTGATCATTTTTTAACCAGATGTATTATCCTTTAAAAATCAACAAGTTATTAAAAAACAAGTCAAGATATCACCCGTTTTTTGCTCAATTGATGATAATATCCAATTGTTAAATGAGAATGCTTATGTCAAGTGAAAAAACGATATTTTTTTAACGTTTACTAACGCTAAACCGTCAAAAAATCGCACCATAACGAAACATAATTTCGCCCAAACAGAAGGCACTTAAATATGACACGCCCTATCAGTGAGCAAAGAAAAAGTGAAGCACAGAAAGTAACGATTATTGGTGCCATTTTAGATACCTGCTTGGGCTTTGCTAAAATCATTATCGGCCTCCTCTCTAACTCAAGCGCCTTAGTTGCTGATGGGATACACTCTTTCTCTGATTTACTAACCGACTTTGTAGTCGTATTTGTATTTCATATATCAAGCGAAGAACCTGACGAGAACCATCCTTGGGGGCATGGCCGATTCGAAACAATAGGCACTGTTATCTTAGGTGGCGTTCTTATCGCTATTGCCGGGGCAATGGCCTTCGATAGCATCTTAAACCTAATCAACAGTCAAACTTTAGCCAGCCCAACATGGCCCGCATTAGTGGTAGCGGGTTTGTCTATATTGTCGAAAGAATGGATTTTTCGATACACACTAGCAACAGGTAAGCGTTTAAAGTCTGATTTACTCATCGCAAATGCTTGGCATAGCCGAACGGATTCGTTCTCATCTATCGTTGTGCTCATAGGCATAATAGGCACAATGGCTGGTATTAGTTGGTTTGATGCCGTCGCAGCGATTGCCGTAGCGTGTTTTGTCGCCAAAATAGGTTGGGACTTAACCTGGGCTAGTATTAAAGAGCTAGTCGATACCTCCCTGCCTGAGGAGCGCGTGCAGGCGTTTAAAGAGACCGCCCAATCTGTTGACGGCATTATCAACGTTCATAGCTTTAAGAGCCGAAATATGGGCGGTAAAAGTCAGTTAGAGATGCATATACAGGTTGCCCCCTATCTAAGCGCCTCAGAGGGTCATTGGTTGGGTGACTTGGCCGTTATGGCCTTATTACAACGCTTCGATGATATAGGGCATGTGATCTTTCATATTGATACTTATAATGACGAAGAAGAGCACTTCTGTCGAATATTGCCATTAAGAGCCGAAGTGCAGAGAGAGCTTAACCAGCACTTAGCAAACATTGCACCTCATCTAAAAGATTACTATCTAACACTCCATTATCATCATGATTTAATTGAGATTGATCTAAAACTCCCAGACACAGGATCAGCACAACTGGCATTAGACAAGATCAGCACGCGAGACTTAAGCCAACAACTCAATGCCGCATTATCATCTACATCTTGGTTTGCTGAACTGACCGTCTGGCAGCATTAATATGGATAAGTTTAGGCTCGCTAAGGCACACCTTCTCGATTGAATACTAGATACAAAGAAGCCTCTGAGTGAAACACACAGAGGCTTCTGTTGAACGGCCTACAAACCTATAGATTGGATATTCGGTTTAAACCTGCAATCGCAGCAACACGATAAGCTTCTGCCATGGTCGGATAGTTGAAGGTTGTATTTACAAAATACTCAAGCGTGTTAGCTTTGCCTTCTTGACGCATAATCGCTTGGCCGATGTGGACGATTTCTGATGCTTGGTCACCAAAACAGTGAATACCGAGTATTGCTAGCGTTTCTCGATGGAACAAAATCTTTAACATACCTACCGGTTGGCTGGAGATTTGCGCACGAGCGGTGTCTTTAAAGAACGCTTGCCCCACTTCATAGGGGATACACTCTTTAGTTAGCTCTTCTTCAGTTTTACCAATCGAGCTAATTTCAGGAATCGTATAAATCCCAGTCGGCACTTCATTGATGTAGCGGAAATTGTCCGCACCAACAAGATCTGCTGCCGCCGAACGGCCCTGGTCGAGTGCCGCTGATGCTAAGCTAGGCCAGCCGATTACATCACCAACGGCATAAATGCTTTCAACTTTCGTGCGGTAGTGGTCATCAATCTCTAACTGACCACGGTTGTTCGCTTCTAAACCAGCCGCTTCGATATTGAGTTTATCCGTGTTGCCTGTGCGGCCATTACACCACAAGAAAGAGTCAGCTCGAATACGCTTGCCTGATTTTAAGTTCATGATGACACCATGACCGTCACCAATAACGCTATCGTATTCTTCGTTATGACGAATCTTAACGGAGGTGTTGCGCAAGTGGTAACTCAGTGCATCCGAAATTTCGCCATCCAAAAAGGACAACAAACGGTCTCGCGTATCAATCAAATCGACTTTTACGCCCAACCCACTAAAAATAGAAGCATACTCACAACCAATAACGCCAGCACCGTAAATAATCATGGTACGAGGTGTATGGCTAAGCTTTAGAATAGTATCAGAGTTATAAATGCGCGGATGGTTAAAGTCGATATCAGGCGGGCAATAAGGACGCGAACCTGTTGCTATCACGATATTTTTAGCACGCAGCTCCTCATCGCCTTTCGCTGTTCCTTTAACCAGTACTGTATTCTGATCTTTGAATTGCGCACTACCAAAATATACATCAACGCGGTTACGTGCATAAAAATTAGTGCGCAGCATTACCTGATTCGCCATCACTTTTTCGGCACGATTTAATACTTTAGAGAAAGAGAACCAACGCGGTTCACCGATATCTCGGAACATAGGGTTCGTATTAAATTCAATGATCTGTTTAACAGAGTGACGGAGCGCTTTAGAAGGAATAGTACCTTTGTGCGTACAGTTACCACCTACCGCTTCCTGCTCTTCGATGATAGCGACACGTCGGCCATGCTTTGCTGCATTCATCGCAGCGCCCTCACCCGCTGGGCCAGAACCAATCACCACCACATCATAGTCATAAACAGCCATTCAATTCCCCTTGCTGGTCTCTGTTGCTCTAATTATCTGTAATATCAATTATTTATAACATTGTACTTCAAGATATAGGTTATGTATTCAAGCGTTAACTTCTAACGGCAGAACTTAACGACTTGTTTTAATCTCATAACCTAAGGCATCTGCATCAGCCAGCTCCGCTATACGGCGCTGCTTTTCATCTTCATCATCACAAATAGCCTTATCGCCGCCGCAGATATCACACGCGGTATCCATTCCTAATGCTGCCATGCCACCGCATGAGCCACTAATTGGCTTCCTTCCCATCAGTACACCCACGGACATTGCAATAACAATCAGCAACAAACCGGCCAGTACAAAAACAAAAATTTCCACATTAACCTCACTTCACCAAGCGTGCTTCAAAGCCCGGTGTCATCATTTCTTTAAAACCATTTTCTGATTTTACTATAAAAAAAGCATCTACCTTATGCGCTTTAGCATAAGCCATGGCTTTTTCTTCCCCCATCACCGTAAATGCAGTGGCCAGCGCATCAGCTTCAGCACACGTTGCGCTCAATACCGTTACAGAAGCAAGCTTATGGGTAATTGGATGCCCTGTTGACGGATCAATAGTATGGGAATACCGGACCCCCTCTTCTTCAAAGTAATTTCGGTAATCACCTGAGGTGGCTATCCCAGTATCACTAACATGGACAATGCGTTGTACCGAGCGTTCAGCCCCAGCAGGACTTTCTATAGCGATCCGCCATGTTTCTTCGTTAGGCTTTAGCCCAGAAGCACGTAATTCACCGCCTATCTCGACTAAGTAACGTTGGATACCTTGCTCCTCTAACAACTGCGCCACGGCATCGACACCGTACCCTTTAGCTATCGCTGAAAGATCAACATAAGTATTAGCGTGTTTAGTGACTTGCCGGCTCTCTGGAATCAACTCTAACTTTTCGTAACCAATACGGTTACGTAAGTTGTTAATCTCGTCTTCTTTTGGAGCTTTAACAATACGGCCGTCTGGCCCAAACCCCCAAAGGTTAACCAAAGGTCCCACTGTTACATCAAATGCGCCGTCCGAATGCTGACTAATTTGCTGCGCTAGAGACAGTACGTGAAACAGTCCATCAGAAGCCGTAATTGTACTTTCAGCAGGCATTTTATTGAATGTCGATAACTCCGAGTCATCGATATAAGTAGACATCGATTGATTAACAGCTTTTAGCAGTGTTTCAATCTTGTTATGGATATCAGTTACTCGGTTATCGTCACTATCGACCCATTTTACCGAGTAGGTTGTACCCATAGTCATGCCCGCTGTAGAGACAATGACATCGTTTTTTTGCTGACTACATCCCACTAAAAACAAAAAGGCCAGCAGCAAAGCTGCCGGCCAATGTGGGATACTTTTTAAGGCATCCTTCATTGATTAACCACCAAAGTCATCAAGGAAGATGTTTTCGCGCTCAACACCCAAATCAACAAGCATTTGGATAACAGCCGCGTTCATCATCGGTGGTCCACACATGTAGTACTCACAATCTTCAGGCGCTTCGTGATCCTTCAGATAGTTTTCGTACAACACGTTATGAATGAAGCCTGTCATACCGTCCCAATTATCTTCGGGTTGCGGATCAGACAGCGCTAAATGCCATGTGAAGTTGTCATTCTCAGCTTGAAGCTGATCATATTCTTCGTTGTAGAAGCACTCACGCAATGAACGAGCACCATACCAGAACGAGATCTTACGCTTAGAGTTCAAACGCTTGAGCTGGTCAAAGATATGAGAACGCATTGGCGCCATACCTGCACCACCACCGATAAAGACCATCTCGTTGTCAGTGTCTTTTGCAAAGAACTCACCGAACGGCCCGTATACAGTGATTTTATCACCCGGTTTTAAACTAAATACATAAGAAGACATCAAGCCTGGCGGCACATCTTTACCCGGAGGTGGAGACGCGATACGGATGTTGAATTTAACAACACCACGCTCTTCAGGATAGTTAGCCATAGAGTATGCGCGGATTACTGGTTCAGTAACCTTAGACACAAAACGCCATTGATCAAACTTATCCCAATCACCACGATATTCTTCTTCAATATCAAAGTCTTTGTAGTGTACTTCATGAGGTGGCGCTTCAAGCTGCACATAACCACCGGCACGGAAGTCTACGTTTTCACCTTCAGGTAGACGCAGGGTCAACTCTTTAATGAAGGTAGCAACGTTAGGGTTAGACTCAACCGTACACTCCCATTTCTGTACACCAAAGATTTCTTCTTCTAGCTCAATGTTCATGTCTTGCTTAACAGCAACCTGACATGACAAACGCCAGCCCTCTTTAGCTTCTTTCATTGTGAAGTGAGATTCTTCCGTTGGTAGCATAGAACCACCACCATCAAGAACCTGACACTTACACTGTGCGCACGTACCACCGCCACCACAAGCTGACGGTACAAAAATACCAGCTTCAGCCAAGGTTTGTAGCAATTTACCACCAGCAGGAACCGTGATTGCCTTTTTTGGATCTTCGTTGATGTGGATTGTCACATCACCGGAGCTTACTAACTTTGAGCGAGCTGCCAGAATTACCGCGACAAGTGCAAGCACTACAGCGGTAAACATGACAACGCCTAGAACGATTTCCATAGGGTTAAATCCTTCTGTTGATCATGTCTGAGCAGAACTACAACTGTACGCCAGAGAAAGACATAAAACCTAAAGACATCAAACCTACTGTAATGAAGGTAATGCCAAGGCCACGTAATCCTGCTGGAACGTCGCTGTATTTCAATTTTTCACGAATACCGGCCAGCGCTGTAATAGCCAACGCCCAACCAACACCCGCACCAACACCATAAACAACACTTTCACCAAAGTTGTAGTCACGCTCAACCATGAACAGTGCCGCACCCATAATGGCGCAGTTTACAGTGATTAACGGAAGGAATACGCCCAACGCGTTATATAGCGCAGGGAAGAACTTATCCAACACCATCTCAAGGATCTGAACGATCGCTGCGATTACGCCGATATAAGAAATGTACCCCAAAAAGCTCAGATCTACTTCTGGATAACCAGCCCATGCTAACGCGCCTTCACGCAGCAAGCCGTTATACAGTAAGTTGTTAACAGGTGTTGTAATAGCCAGTACGACGATAACCGCAATACCTAGACCCAACGCTGTTTGTACCTTTTTAGAGATCGCTAGGAATGTACACATCCCTAGGAAGAACGCCAAAGCCATATTTTCAACGAAAATCGCTTTAACAATCAGACTGATATACTGTTCCATTATGCAGTCTCCCTTTTCGTATTAGGCGCCATTTCAAACTCAGGTGCTTCAACCTGTTTCTTATCCACAGTGCGGATAATCCAGATCAACATACCAATAATGAAGAAAGCACTCGGTGGCAACAACAGCAGACCGTTAGCTTGATACCAACCGCCGTTATTGATGAGTGGCAGAATTTCGAAACCGAACAAGCTACCAGAGCCGAACAATTCACGAACAAAACCAACAAATATCAACACCATGCCGTAACCTAAACCGTTACCGATGCCATCCATGAAAGACACACCAGGAGGGTTCTTCATAGCAAAGGCTTCAGCACGGCCCATTACGATACAGTTGGTAATGATCAAACCAACGAAAACCGATAACTGCTTAGAGACATCGTAAGCAACAGCTTTCAATATTTGATCAACCACAATTACCAAAGAAGCGATAATTGTCATCTGCACGATAATGCGGATGTTGCCAGGGATATAATTACGAATTAGCGAGATAAAAAAGTTAGAGAATGCTGTAACAACCGTTACTGCAAGCGTCATAACAACCGCTGTATTCAAGTTTGTTGTAACCGCCAAAGCAGAACAGATACCCAAAATTTGCAGTGCAATTGGGTTGTTCTTAACGATTGGGGTTACCAAAACATCTTTAGTAGTCGACATAGCTTACGCCTCCCCTGCTTTCAGGTTTTTCAAGAAGGGTGCATAACCGTTTTCACCCATCCAAAACTGAACAAGATGTGTAACACCGTTACTCGTCAGAGTGGCACCAGACAAGCCATCAACTTGATATTGAGAAGATGGTGACGAAGGGTCAACATTGCCTTTAATCAAATGGATTTCAGGAGACCAAGTACCTTCTTCATAGATTTTCTTACCCGGCCACAATGCTTTCCATTTTGGATTATCAACTTCGCCACCAAGTCCCGGTGTTTCTGCATGCGAGTAGAAACCTAAACCAACGACGGTGTTTAAGTCGCCTTCTAAAGCAAGGAAGCCATACAAGGTAGACCATAAGCCGTAACCGTGAACCGGTAAGATGATACTATCCAACTGACCTTCTTTTTCTACAAGGTACACTGTCTGATAACGTGCTTCACGCTTGATCGAAGCGATATCTTCTTCGCGCGACAATGCACGAGACATCTCAGGATCTTTAGACGCTTTAAGCGCATCATAGGTTTCAGCATCAACAGCATCGCTGAATTTACCCGTTTCAGTATCAACAATTTTAGTTGTTATCTGAGAAAAGAGCTCATCAACTGATTTTGACGGGTCTAACAAACCAGCCGCCGCCAAAATATTAGTTTTACGGTCTAACTCTTTGTTAGCGACTTGCTGAGGCTTTAATAATACAGCCGCAGCAGATACTACAACAGAGCAGACAACACATAGCAAAACGGTGACGAGAATCGTGCGACCGATCGAGTCCTTATTAGCTGACATTGCGTGCTAACCTCCGCTTAATGTTTGCCTGAATAACAAAGTTGTCAATCAGCGGTGCGAACAAGTTACCGAACAAAATTGCCAACATCATGCCTTCTGGGAATGCTGGGTTAACCACTCGAATCAGCACCACCATCACACCAATAAGAGCTCCGAAGAACCACTTACCTGTGTTGGTCATAGATGCCGATACCGGATCGGTCGCCATAAAGAACATACCGAACGCAAAACCACCCAACACAAAGTGCCACCAGAAAGGGATACCAAACATAGGGTTGGTTTCAGAACCAATCATGTTGAGGAGCAAGGACATACCGACCATCCCTGCCAATACCCCGGCGACTATTCGCCAAGCGGCAATTCGGGTCAGTAATAATGCACCACCCCCAAGCAAAATAGCTAAAGTGGATGTTTCACCAATAGAGCCTTGAATACGCCCAAAGAACGCATCAAACCAAGTTAGGTTAGTCGCTAGAATAGCGTCTACGCCACCAGCTGCAGCCAAACCAAGCGGTGTCGCACCTGAGAAACCATCGACAGCGGTCCAAATTGCATCACCAGACATTTGTGCAGGGTATGCGAAGAACAAGAACGCGCGGCCAGTCAAGGCTGGGTTTAGGAAGTTTTTACCTGTACCACCAAAGACTTCTTTACCGATTACCACACCAAATGTGATACCCAGTGCTACTTGCCATAAAGGCACAGTGGCAGGAAGAATTAATGAGAACAAGATAGAAGTAACAAAGAAGCCTTCGTTAACTTCGTGTCCACGTTTCATAGCAAACAGGACTTCCCAAAAACCGCCGACTACGAAAGTTACGGCATAAATAGGAATCCAATACACCGCGCCATGCACGATGTTTGCCCAGATACTCGTGGGGTCAAAGCTTGCTAACGAAGCTACAATTGCGCCACGCAACCCTTCGGCTTCTGTTAAGCCTAACGTTGCCATAGCGGTATTAGCCTGAAAACCTACGTTCCACAAACCGGCAAAAACCGCTGGGAATGTACATAGCCATACCGTAATCATCATACGCTTAAGGTCGATACCATCACGCACATGTGATGCCGACTTAGTCACCGCGCCAGGCGTATAGAAAATGGTATCTACCGCTTCGTAAAGCGCGTACCAATTTTCATACTTACCGCCTTTATGAAAGTGCGGCTCCATTTTATCTAGAACATTTCTGATGTTCATTCGCTGCCTCTCTTAAGTCTCTTTCTCGATGCGCGTCAGGTTATCGCGAAGGATCGGGCCGTATTCGTACTTACCTGCACAGGCAAACGTACACAAGGCTAAATCTTCTTCGTCAAGTTCCAGACAGCCAAGCTGCATCGCAGAAACGATGTCACCCGTGACCAAAGCACGCAGCAATTGAGTTGGCAAAATATCCATTGGCACAAGGCGTTCAAATTGCCCTACTTGAACCATTGCACGCTCAGAACCATTAGTAGTGGTCGTGAAATCAAATTTTTTGCCAGATGAAAGGAAAGAAGCAAAGATATTAAGTACAGAGAACTTATTAGCACCTGGAGAAATCCAGCCCATAAACTCACGCACGTTACCTTCTTCAAGTATTGATACCTGATTAGCGTAATAGCCTAAGTAGGCCAAACCGCCTTCTGCTTTTCGGCCGTTCCATACAGAACCCGAAATAACACGAGCGTTATCAGAGGCAACAGCCCCGTCAAGCAAATCAGATAATGCTGCACCCACACGCGTTTTAATAATTGCTGGCTTAACAGCAGCAGGGCCGGCTACAGAAACTAGGCGTTCAGTGAATAAACGTCCTTCTGTAAACAACTTACCAATGGCAACAACGTCTTGATAGTTGATAGACCAAACAAACTTTTGGCGTGCAACAGGATCAAGGTGATGTATATGAGTACCGGCGTTACCAGCAGGATGAGGACCATCAAACTCTTCGACAGTTACACCTGGAGCGGTCGGTATTGCGGCTCCTGGTGCCTTACACAAGAACACTTTATTCTCGGTAAGTTTTGTTAACAATCCAAGGCCTTGCTCAAACGCTTGTGCATGCTCATTAATGAACAGCTCAGGATTAGCAGCCAGTGGATTAGTATCCATTGCGGTAACAAAGATAGACGATGGAATTGCAGTAACGGCTGGGACTCGACTAAATGGACGAGTACGGAAAGCCGTCCATAACCCTGACACCTGCAAGTTTTCTACGACCTGTTCACGTGTCAGACTGCCCAATTGCGCGGCATCATAGCGCGCAAATTCTACCGCTTCTTCTTCAGCGTCTAATTCGATAACGACCGAAAGGAGTACACGTCGCTCACCACGATTAATCGCAGTGACTACACCAGCACCTGGCGCAGTAACTTGAACACCTTCAGTTTTCTTATCGGTAAAGATCAATTGACCGAGTTTGACACGATCACCCACCTTGACGGCCATTGTTGGTTTACAACCAACATAATCTGGTCCACTCACGGCGACCGAACGAATCACAGGAGAAGCAGAAGACACTACTTGCTCCGGAGCACCCGTAATCGGTAGATCCAGACCTTTATTGATCTTGATCATACACCTCACCCAAAACACTATTAAAAAAAATTTTGAGGCTAAGTTTTCGTTTTACACAGATAACAAACTTCAACTAACGCTGTGGTTAGATTGCATCCGTTTCTGATATTTTTATTCGGAAAACCTACTACCCCACCAAAAAACCTGACAAGTATACCTGAGCGACATACCGCATATCTACAAACAGGCTAGATTATTCGGGCAGAAGACACCCTTTACGGCAGGAAATTCGCTAGACGCTTTCAATATATCTATATAATTATAGGAAATATTAAAGATTAGACCAAAAAAAAGCCGCTTTTCGCGGCTTTCTCACTAAATCAACAACTTACTTACTAGCCTTCGGGAAGGCAGGTAAAGTAACGTTAGACATAAACTGCGCCATACGTAAAACTTGGCAGCTGTAGCCAAACTCATTGTCGTACCACACATACAATACACAACGATTACCAGTCGCGATTGTCGCTAATGCATCCACAACGCCGGCTGCACGAGAGCCCACAAAATCAGTAGAAACAGCTTCAGGAGAGTTGCTGTAATCAATTTGCTTTTGCAATGGCGAATGTAATGCCATAGTGCGCAAATAGTCGTTCAAGCTCTCACGCTCAACTTCTTTACCCAAATTAAGGTTAAGAATAGCCATTGATACGTTCGGTGTAGGTACACGAATAGCATTACCGGTTAGCTTGCCTTCCATAACCGGCAGAGCTTTAGATACAGCTTTTGCTGCACCTGTTTCGGTAATAACCATATTCAGACCTGCCGCACGGCCGCGACGATCACCTTTATGGTAGTTATCTATTAGGTTTTGGTCATTTGTATACGAGTGAACGGTTTCTACATGACCGTTTTCAACACCGTATTCATCATTAACCGCTTTCAAAATAGGAGTGATAGCGTTTGTGGTACACGACGCCGCTGACAAAATATTATCGTCAGGCGTTATGTCATGATGGTTAACGCCCATAACAATATTTTTAACACCCTTACCAGGTGCCGTTAACAACACTCGCTGAACACCTTTCGATTTCAGGTGTAAAGCAAGGCCGTCTTTATCACGCCAAATACCCGTGTTATCGATCACTAATGCATTATCGATACCATACTGCGTGTAGTCGACTTGATCAGGCCCGTCAGAAAAGATAACTTGAATTTCGTTACCATTAGCAATTAGCACATTGCGCTCTTCATCAATCTGAATAGTGCCCTTGAATGAACCGTGAACAGAGTCACGACGCAACAAGCTTGCACGCTTTTCCAGATCGTTAGACGCCTTTCCTTTGCGGACAACGATGGCACGTAAACGTAACGACTGACCTCCACCAGTGCGTTCGATTAACAAACGTGCAAGTAAACGGCCAATACGGCCAAAGCCATATAGCACCACATCAGTACCCTGATGCTCTTCTTTACCGATTACTGAATCCAGCTCTTCCTCAAGAAAAGCCTTCATGCTACGTCCATTGCCTTCTGTGCGGAATTTAACCGCCAGCTTTCCGATATCAACATGAGCGCTATTTAGATTTAGTGTATCTAACGCTTCAATCACCGGGTAAGTATCTAGTACAGATAACTCACTGGCTTCAACCTGACGCGCGTAACGGTGCGCCTTCAGGATATCGATAACAGAACGCTTAACAATAAGACGTCCATAAACAGAAGTTTCTACGTTACGGTCACGGTACAAACGACCAATGACCGGAACCATGGCTTCTGCAGTTGCTTCGCGCTCTTTCCAATCAGCGAATACTTGATTTTGGCTCACAGGTTTCTCCAACTTAACATCAACGCACATTTAAAAATGTGGGGCGTATTATCACTTTTTACACACAATCGGGCAAATCAGTCTCGCTATACTTTAGCCGGACGTTGATTTAAGTACTTTAGTGGGCCTCATTTGCAAGAAAAAGAGGCTTTTGGTGTCCTACTTTTTATTGTCGAAACTTTGTAATTGAGTCTGTACCATTAGCGCCTGTGTTGTAACAAATCGTTGATATGGGGAGAAAGCGAGTGACCGATTGGGTCTTTCCAATGCCGACAAAAGCCGGCGATATTAAATGGCTAGGCAATGTTCATGAAAGCGCAGCCGGCTTGGTTGTTGCCAAAGCGGCTCAACAGCACCAACGATTAACACTGGTCATTACCAAAAACAGTGATAGCGCTGCATTGATCGAAAACGAGATTCGTTTTTACACTGCTGATAACGCATTAGAAGTACTGCCATTTCCCGACTGGGAAACTCTACCTTATGACTCATTTTCACCGCATCAAGATATAACCTCAGCGCGTGTAAGTACACTCAACCGCCTTTCACAGATAGAACGCGGTATCGTTATCGTTCCACTGAGTACGCTTCTGCATCGCATTGCTCCCCCGTCATTCTTACAAGCCCATTCATTGCTGCTAGATACAGGGCAACGTTTGAATATTGATCGCTTGCGCGAACAATTAACCAATGCCGGTTATCGCGCCGTTGAAACCGTATACGAGCACGGTGAATTTGCCGTTCGAGGCTCTATTATCGATCTATACCCCATGGGGTCAGACACCCCATTTCGAATCGATTTGTTTGATGATGAGATCGACACCCTCAGAACTTTTGATCCGGAATCACAACGCTCAATCGACAAAATAGACCAAATTCGATTGCTACCTGCACGTGAATTTCCGTTAACCGAAGAGGCTATCGCCCTTTTCAAGCAAAACTGGCGTGCTAACTTTGATGTTGATTACCGTCGCTGCCCAACTTATCAAGATGTGAGCCAAGGATTAGCGCCTGCAGGTATCGAGTATTACTTACCTTTCTTTTTCGATGAAACAGCAACACTGTTTGATTTTTTGCCAGCCGATACACTCATCATTACAGAGGAATCGCTTGAGACACCCTGCAAACAGTTTTGGAGCGATGCCAATAGTCGCTTTGAAGACCGTCGCCATGATATCGAAAAGCCTATCCTCTCTCCAAACCGCGTATTTTTGCCGGAGAATGAGTTATTCAGCGCCCTGAAACCATTTAAGCGGCTCCAGTTCTGCGCTCAAGAACTGGAGATAAATGCGGGCCGCAGCAACTTTGCCAGCCAAGCCACGGCAGACCTTGGCGTCAACGCCCAATCACCCAACCCATTGGGAAAACTCACCCACTATATGGATGACAACCCACAACAAAAATGGTTATTCTGCGCCGAATCACCCGGGCGTAAAGAATCATTGCTGGAGCTGCTATCCAAGGCCAATATAAAGCCAGATCAGATTAAGAATTGGGCTGATTTCGAAACAGGAAGCAGCACAATAGGCATGACGGTCTTCCCACTTGATCGCGGTTTAAACATCCCCGACCGCCTAAAAGTGATAACAGAGTCGCAACTGTTTGGCGGTCAAGTATTTCAACGTCGCCGTCGCGCCCGCGAAAAAGATCAGTCCGACTTGGTTATTCGCAATTTAGCCGAGCTAGCACCTAACTCTCCTGTGGTCCACATTGATCATGGTGTGGGTCGTTACCTTGGCTTAGAAACCATCGAACTTGACGGACAGAAGAATGAGTTTGTAGCGCTTTCGTATGCTAACGATGCCAAGTTATTTGTACCCGTTTCATCGCTCCATTTAATCAGTCGCTATAGCGGTACAACCGACGAACTCGCCCCTCTCCATCGCTTAGGCACCGAACAATGGAGCAAAGCTCGGCAAAAAGCGGCAGAAAAAATCCGTGATACGGCAGCAGAGTTATTAGATATCTATGCCCGCCGCGCTGCCCGCAAAGGCTTTCAGTTCGATGATCCGGAGGAAAATTATAAACAGTTTGCTGCCAGCTTTCCTTTTGAAGAAACGCCAGATCAAGAAACGGCCATCCAATCTGTATTGCGTGATATGACATCCCCTCAGCCCATGGATCGGTTAATTTGTGGCGATGTTGGGTTTGGCAAAACCGAAGTAGCCATGCGAGCTACGTTTATGGCCGCACAAAGCAGCAAACAAGTGGCAGTGCTGGTACCTACCACACTCCTAGCACAACAACATTTCGAGAACTTTAGAGATCGCTTTGCTGACTGGCCCGTAACAGTTGAATTAATTTCGCGCTTTAGAACGGCAAAACAACAATCTGCCGTAATAGAAAAGCTTAATGATGGCCAAATCGACATCATCATAGGCACCCATAAACTCCTACAGGGCGACATAGAGTTTAAGAACCTTGGACTCGTTATTATCGACGAAGAACATCGCTTTGGCGTCCAACAAAAAGAGCGGCTTAAATCACTACGCTCTGAGGTCGATATCCTTACCATGACAGCCACGCCTATTCCTCGAACACTGAATATGGCGATGAGTGGTATGCGAGACTTATCAATTATTGCTACACCACCCGCTAGACGCCTAGCCGTGAAGACTTTTGTCCGCGAATCAGACAACCCAACCATTAAAGAAGCGATTTTGCGCGAGCTACTGCGCGGTGGACAAGTCTACTACTTACACAACGAAGTAAAGAGCATAGAAAAAGTCGCTGAAGAGTTGCGCGCATTAGTTCCTGAAGCGCGTGTAGGTGTAGGCCATGGCCAGATGCGAGAACGTGAGCTGGAGCAAGTCATGTCAGACTTCTACCACAAGCGTCACAACGTTTTGCTGTGTACCACGATTATAGAAACAGGTATCGACGTTCCTAATGCCAACACTATTATTATCGACCGTGCTGATAAATTTGGCTTAGCACAGCTACATCAGTTACGCGGACGCGTTGGGCGCTCACATCACCAAGCTTACGCATATATGCTGACACCGCCGCCCAAAAGCATTTCAACTGACGCCCAAAAGCGACTGGAGGCTATAGCACTAGCGGAAGACCTGGGTGCAGGCTTTACGCTAGCCACTCATGACTTAGAGATTCGCGGTGCCGGTGAGTTATTAGGTGAAGAACAGAGCGGCCAGATACAAGGCATAGGCTTCAGTTTATACATGGAAATGCTTGAAGAAGCGATCCAAGCCATTAAAGATGGCAAAACGCCTAACCTCGACAAACCTCTGCACCACGGGGCAGAAATCAATCTACGCATACCCGCTCTTATCCCCGATGATTATTTACCGGATGTACACAACCGACTCATCATGTACAAACGGATTTCGAGTGCGAAAAATGATATCGAGATTAAAGAGCTACAAATCGAGATGATCGACCGTTTTGGCATGCTACCCGAGCAGACTAAGAACTTATTTAGGCTAACAAGTCTTAAGCTCATAGCTAATGATCTAGGTATCGTTAAACTGGACGCAGGAAGCGGCAGTGGGCGACTAGAGTTTGGCAGCGACACCAAAATTGATCCATTCACCTTGGTCACGCTGGTTCAAAAACAACCTAAACGCTACAAGCTAGAAGGTGCAAGCCACCTTCGTTTTACCGCGCCTATGGACGACACAGAGTCACGCTTTAGCGCCATCGAGGACTTATTGACAGCGTTAACCCCTAAAGGGTGATGTAAAGCACCATACGGACATTAACGAACAGGGATATCCAAGGATGGACATCCCTGATTTCTAGGACTGAGGAGCAGATTGTACGCCAACAGATGACACCTGAAACTCTCCTTCAGGCACCAAGTGGACAGTAGATGTTGGAAATGCCACCTCCGCATTGTTCGACTCAATGATCTCCATCACCTTCAACAGAACATCCTCTTTTATTTCATGATACTCAATCCAATCAGTTGTTTTGGTAAAGGTATAGATAAAAAAGTCGAGCGAGGAAGGCGCAAATGTATTGAGGTTAACAATCATTGTTTGGTTTTGATCGATAGCCTCATGCCCCCTCAACATATTCTTAACATCTGTGACTATCTGGCGAACCGTAGCAACATCACAATAACGAACACCTACTGTCTCGTAGATACGTCTATTCGTCATACGTGATGGATTTTCGACCGAGATACTTGTGAAAGTCGCATTCGGAACGTATAGAGGACGCTTGTCGAAAGTACGTATGCGCGTTAAACGCCAACCGATGTCTTCAACTGTGCCCTCAATATTTTTATCAGGGCTTCTCACCCAGTCACCTACTTTGAAGGGCCGGTCAAGATAAATCATAAGCCCGCCAAAAAAGTTAGCTAACAGATCTTTCGCGGCAAAACCAACGGCAATACCACCAATCCCACCAAAGGCTAAAACCCCCGAAATACTGTACCCAAAGGTCTGTAAAACCACCAAACCAATAGTAATGATTAACGCCAACCTTACTAGCTTGCCCAATGCGCTTACGGTGGTTTCGTCCATACTGGTGTTAATTCCAACCGGATCAATCAGTGCTTTTTCGGTTAAACCGACAAAACGTACTAAGAACCAACCAATTAAGATAATAACGGAGACTTTTCGGATGGGAGTTACAACATCTAATAGTACAGTGCCTGTAGAAGCATCAATGACATCAAAGGCAAAACCGCCACCAATTACCCATACGAGAATAATAACGGGCTTGCGCATCGCCTCTATTAGCAGGTCATCCCAAATTGTTCGTGTTCTAGCTAAGGACTTGTGCAGACGGTTAAAAAAACGTCCCAGAATAAATGCCACAATGAGTGTCACCAGCACGATAGCAAAAACAACGACAATCCAAGCATTTTCCTGATTCAATGAGAAAGATTCAGTTATCCATTGTTGTATGGGTTGCGCTATCTCTTTACCATCAAATTCCATTACGCTAATTCCATTTCTACTTGCTGTTTAACATCAGCTATTCTCAGCTGATCTAATACTTTATTTTTATGACGCATCCGTGAAATACGTAAACTACGGTGACAAAGGCCGCCATCTTCCAGCGAATCCAAATACCCCAGCACTTGATCAGCAGCCTCCGGCTTATTACAGACCAACACCATATCGCAACCGGCCTTCAAAGCGGCCGCGGCTCTCTCTGGATATCCACCAGCGACAGATGCTCCCTCCATGCTGAGGTCATCACTAAAAATAACGCCTTCAAACCCAAGCTGTTGACGCAATACCTCTTGCAACCAAAATGGCGAAAACCCTGCGGTGTTTTCCGTTACCTGCGTATAAATCACGTGGGCGGGCATAATGGCATCTAAGCCTTGCTCAATCATGAATTTGAACGGCTGCATATCCTGCTGGGCAATCACAGAAAACGGACGCTCGTCTGTAGGAACCGCCAAATGCGAATCCGCAATAACCCAACCATGCCCAGGAAAGTGCTTACCGGTAGCAGCCATGCCTGCCGAGTGCATTCCTTTCATAAAAGCAGAGGCTAAGGCCATAACTTGTTCTGGTGTGGAACCAAAAGCGCGATCGCCAATGATTTGGCTACGCTCAAGATCCAAGTCCAAAACCGGCGCAAAACTGATATCAATATCCAGATCAATCAGCTCAGCGGCCATTAGCCAGCCAATCATTTCCGATAATGCGACAGCCTCTTTAGGTCTATCTAGCCAGCGATCCGCGATAACTTTCATGGCGGGCAAGCGCATAAATCCATCTCTAAATCGTTGTACCCGCCCCCCTTCCTGGTCAACTGCAATCACAATATCAGGCGCTACTTGACGTATATCGGCCACTAATGAGCGCAATTGTTGTTTGGACTGATAATTGCGCGCAAATAAAATTAATCCACCCACGTGCGGATGCTGTAGACGCTGGCGCTCCTTGTCGGTCAACTCATGACCTGCCACATCTAACATGACACAACCGGTACTCATCATGACTCCTCAATCAACAGCGGTGTCCCCACTGAAACACGATTAAATAATGTTAATAAATCATTGTTGCGCATACGGATACAACCATGCGAAGCAGGAACCCCCATAGGCTCTGTTTCCGGCGTACCATGTATGTAAATATAACGACGCATTGAATCGACATTACCCAAGCGGTTAACGCCAGGCTCGCAGCCACTGAGCCACAAAATACGTGTCAGTATCCAATCTCGTCCAGGGTTAGATTGCGCAAGTGCTGAAGAGTAAATTTCCCCTGTAAATCGACGGCCAATAAACACAGCGTTTTCTGGAAGGCCCGCACCAATTTTAGCGCGAATAATGTGTAAACCACGTGGGGTACAACCGGAACCGGTTTGTTCTCCGGCGCCATTAGCGGCGGTTGAAATAGAAAACCGGGTCGTTCGACCCGGCTCAATTAAGGTTAGCTGCTGCTCTTTTATATTAAGATGCAGTTTCATCAAGTAATCCCTGTTTAATCCACTATAGGGTGGATTCTATCAGAGCCTGCAAAAATGTGTTTGTTCCGAACGCGCCATAAATCCGGCGGATATCACGGGAATCATACGATGGAAAATAAGTTCGATTTCTATATCTTTGTTTAAATCGCTCTTTTCAATGCGCGCAATGGTATGAATATTTGAAAAAGTAAATACCATAGAACCTAATAAAAAATGCAATCGCCAAAAGAACTCATCATCATCCATTGGCGAGGAATCTTGACGCAAGAGTTCCAAAAAAACAGCCAAACGGCTACGATACAAACCCAACAAATAGGTGCGCAGCTCTTCTTGATTTTTCATGTAAGCCAGATCAAGCAGCCGCGAGAACATCGATAAAGCATGAGTGTTATGGTTATGCACTTGCAATAACCCACGCATTAGCATTTCTATCAATTCGTTGAGCGTAACGGTATCGCCACTGTTTAATGAAAGCCGCTCATGAATAGCATCTTCAATATACTGACAAAGAGGATGCAAGTAACTTTCCGCTACCGCTTGAATAAGCCCTTGTTTAGAACCAAAGTGATAATTTACCGAAGCGAGGTTTACATCAGCTGCTGTTGTGATTTGCCGCATCGTCGTTTCTGCAAAGCCTTGTTCTGCAAAAAGGGTTTCAGCGGCAGCTTGTATTTGCCGAGCAGTTTTGGATTGCGACAAGCCCGAGTCTCCGATCAAATAGTTGTTTTAAACATACATAAAAAACAATAGACCATGTTTTAAAAAAACACCAAATTTACGTATGCAATCAACTATTAACGGGACAAGAAACGGCTATTTGAGACGCGCTCCCAAATTTTAGAAAAAACGCCATCCGCTGTTTTAATTGACAGCTCACTCAAGCGCTCTTGCAAAGATTTTTTAACTTCATAACGCACCTTGTAGACATCAGCGTTTTCGCAAGCAGCCATGATGTAATCATCACTGGTTGCTAACTGATCAACCAACTTCAGTTCTAAGGCCCGTTTACCAAACCACACTTCACCCGTAGCGACGACCTCAATGTTCATTAAAGGACGATACTGGCTTACAAACTCTTTAAATAATGCATGTGTATCTTCAAGCTCTTCTACGAACTTCTCTTTACCTTTTTCAGTGTTTTCACCAAACATGGTTACGGTGCGTTTGTATTCACCCGCCGTGAACATTTCGAAGTCAACATCATGCTTTTTAAGCACACGATGAAAATTAGGTAGTTGAGCGATTACACCTATCGAACCAACCAAAGCAAACGGCGCTGCTAGCAACTTATCGGCTAAACACGCCATGAGATAACCGCCGCTGGCAGCCACTTGATCGACGATAATTGTTAGCGGAATACCTTTGGCTTTAATACGCTCAAGCTGAGACGCGGCTAAGCCATAGGTATGGACTAATCCTCCTGCACTTTCTAAACGAAGCACAACCTCATCTGTTGGTCTAGCAAAGGTTAAAATGGCAGAAATTTCTTCACGCATTGGCTCAACATCGCTAGCATGCACATCACCATCAAAATCCAACACGTAGACCCGTTTCTTTTCTACATTGTCTTGGTCATTAGAAGGCGGAGCCTTCTTTGATTCCTTTTTGCGCTGTTTAGCTTCTTGTTTTTCTTGCTTTTTCTGAAGTTTAAGCTGTTGTTTGTATTGATCTTTATCTAGCACAGCCGCTTCAACCGCATCCTTCATATCGTCATACACGTCATTCATCGAGGTGATTTCAACTTCACCATCACTGTTATCACGACGTCCACGTGCACTAATAGCGATAATCCCTGCTAAAGCAATCAATATAGTTACCAATACGGTAAGAGCTTTGGCAAAAAACAGACCGTACTCAAAGAAAAATTCAGACAACTTCCACTCTCCAAAAAATTTTGCGCTGGGTTCCAGCAATCAGTCGCGTAATGTAACACAAGCGAGATAAGCAATGACACAAAAGCCGCCTAGACCCTGATATACTCCGCACTATCTCATGTTGATGTTTTAAGGAAAAGTTTGTAATGAGTAGCGATATTACCGTTGAAAAAGTAATCAGTAAGCTAACATCTCGCTTTCAACCCGATGCCGCAAAAGGCATGAGCAGTGTTTTTCAATTTGTTTTAGAAGATGGCGACGACTTTTTCATTCATATCGATGATCAAATGTGCACACCAGAATACGGACAACATGACGACCCCTCTATTGTGCTTCGCATGGACAGTGCAACATTTATACGGGTAGTTACAGGGCAACAAGACGGCATGAGTGCTTTTCTCAAAGGTAACTTACGGGCTGAAGGGAATGTCATATTGGCGACTAAACTCAGTAAGCTATTTAAGGCCTAGCGCGTAAATACCGTAGCCGCAATTTTCCGCGCACAGCCAATAAAACCGTTATTACACTTTACCTAACATAAAATGTTCGATTAAGGCATATGATATTGCAAATGACGGAGGCAAGTCGGGCATATGATCTCGGTGATACCAATGCGCCTCTTCTATTTCAACACCATCAGGCGCTAACTCACCGCCTGCGTATTCAGCGAAGTAACCCAACATCAAAGCATGAGGAAAAGGCCAAGATTGGCTTTGATGATAGCGCACGTTTTCTACCTGAATACCCACTTCCTCCATTATTTCTCGATGCACCGCTGCCTCGGCTGTTTCACCTGCCTCAATAAAACCGGCTAAGGTGCTAAAACGCCCAGGTGGAAAATGAGGTGAGCGCGCGAGCAGACAGCGATCCCCATCAGTTACCAGCACAATAATACACGGAGAGATACGCGGGTACTGAACTAACCCGCAGGCAGCGCAGTGTTTCGCCAAATCAACTGAATGGTGTTCCATAACACCGCCACAACGCCCACAAAAACGATGCTGATCATGCCACACCGAAATTTGTGAAGCGCGCGAAAAAATAATGTACTCAGCTTCACTAGTAGCTTCACCCAGAAGCTTGCGCAGATTCAAAGGGCTGTACAGCTGACTGCCCATCTCGTTTAAAACAACCACACTGTAAAGGGTATTCTCTAACTCCCCGACGGCGTAGACGGCTTCAGCTTCCGCTAATTGAGCACTGGAAAGTTCTACAACAGCACTCCCCGTTTGCGTTTCCAGCAAAGCGCCATTGACTGCCATAAAATACTTATTAACCAAAACACACCCCAAAACCAATACTTTTGTTCTAAATCAAATAGTTAACATTTATGGACAAAAGCCTAAATGACAATTCAAAATTATTACTTATGATGCACGAGCTTAGCTCTTTTTACAGAAAATTGTTCAGGTTTCAACCATCTACTGCTAGGCTAGCTCGCGCTTTATGTTCAACAAGTGAACAAAAGTCTGTTCATTAATAGGAAGATGACCCATGACCACCACTTTTTCTCAGGCAATTATGCGGAATTTCCTCGGGAATTCGCCTGTCTGGTATAAGCAAGCTATTATTGGCTTTCTAATCCTTAACCCAATTTTATTAATGGTAGCAGGCCCTGTTACTACTGGTTGGGTACTTATTTTTGAATTCATTTTCACATTGGCTCTTGCGCTTAAATGCTACCCTCTTCAACCCGGCGGTTTACTGGCCATAGAAGCTATTGCTATTGGGTTAGCGTCACCTGAGAGCGTATACCATGAAGTCAGTGGCAACCTGCAAGTTATCCTTTTACTTATGTTTATGGTGGCAGGGATTTACTTCATGCAGGGGATGTTATTGTGGATCTTTACAAAAATTTTGTTAAACGTCCGCTCTAAGATTTACCTTTCTTTATTATTCTCTATTTCTTCGGCTTTTTTATCTGCTTTTTTAGATGCACTGACTGTAACAGCAGTTCTAATTAGTGTCGGTGTTGGTTTTTACTCTGTTTATCACAAAGTAGCTTCTGGCAAGCATAGCGACCATGCGCATGATCACGGAAACGATGACGCCATCCACGAAGTCAATCGCAGCGAGCTAGAAGACTTTCGCGGTTTTTTACGCAGCTTACTCATGCATGGGGCGGTCGGCACAGCGTTGGGTGGTGTATGCACCCTAGTTGGGGAACCGCAAAACCTGCTTATTGCAGAAAAAGCGGGTTGGGACTTTATTACCTTTTTCACACTAATGGCCCCTATCACCATGCCTGTTCTCGCTGCAGGTTTGCTAACATGTGTCTTACTCGAAAAAACAAAAGCCTTCGGATATGGCGCGAAACTGCCCGATAACGTTCGCGCTATTCTGGAAGACTTTGCGGCTAAAGAAGATGCTAAACGCACATTACGTGATAAAGCCCAACTAGGTGTTCAGATTGTAGTCTCTATATTTCTTGTATTTGCATTGGCACTTCATTTAGCCGAGGTAGGCTTGATTGGTCTCACTATTATTATTCTGCTTACAGCCTTCAACGGCGTAGTAGAAGAGCACCAAATCGGCAAGGCATTTGAAGAAGCGCTACCCTTTACAGCACTACTGGTTGTCTTTTTCTCGATCGTGTCTGTCATACACGATCAGCACTTGTTCCAACCTATCATCCATGCTGTTCTTTCAATGGATATTGATGCACAACCCGGTCTATTCTTTATCGCCAACGGCGTTTTATCAGCCATTAGTGACAATGTATTTGTAGCAACCGTTTATATTAATGAAGTAGTAGCAGCGCTTAATGCAGGCGAAATTACTCGCGAGCACTTTGATGCGCTTGCCATTGCCATCAATACAGGGACCAACATCCCGAGCGTTGCCACTCCCAATGGTCAAGCAGCATTCTTATTTTTGCTCACCTCTGCACTTGCTCCATTAATTCGTTTGTCATACGGAAAAATGGTCGTTATGGCTTTGCCATATACAATCGTGATGAGTTTAGTCGGCTATTCAGCTGTTGTTATAGCTCTTTAATACAGACACACAAAAAAGCGGGCATTTACGCCCGCTTTTTTGTGTTTTGTTGTGCTAACCTTTAACGACAGAAGCCTCATCAATCGTGTGCCACAAGCATTGCCCATCTACTTTTTTATCCAACTTTCTTAAAAAAGCTTCGTGGGCCTGCAACTCACTGTCATCCGCTTTTAGCACTGTTAAACCTTGCGCTTCTTCTCCTACTCGTTTGAGTACAACAACATCGTCACCACCGTCTCCATCCTCATCCGCGAGCATCAAAGATCGCTGCCCACCAGTTAACGCTAAATAAACATCGGCCAGAATCTCGGAGTCGAGTAACGCGCCATGCAATTCGCGGTGCGTATTATCAATACCATAACGTTTACATAACGCATCTAGGTTATTCTTTTGCCCCGGATGCTTTTTTCTCGCAACTAATAATGAGTCAATCACTGAGCAGACATCACGTATCTTAATGTCTATTCCATTACGCGCTAGCTCAGCATCCAAGAAGCCAATATCAAATGCTGCGTTATGAATAATTAGCTCGGCACCGGTCACAAAGTCTAAAAACTCTTGGGCAATACCACTAAATTTGGGCTTATCCGCCAAAAACTCATTGGTAATGCCGTGCACAGCCATAGCCTCAGCATCTATCTCGTGATCAGGCTTTATATACTGATGGTAAGTACGTCCTGTTAATCGGCGACGCTCCATTTCAACGCAACCAATTTCAATTACGTTATGGCCTTGTGACCACTCTAAACCCGTTGTTTCTGTATCCAATACTATTTGACGCATCGTGCTTATGCCTTTTGAATAATCTCTTCAACACCACGGTTAGCCAATTCGTCAGCTAACTCATTCTCTGGATGGCCCGAGTGGCCTTTTACCCAGCGCCAATCGATAGTGTGCTGCTGTGTTAGCGCATCTAATTGTTGCCAAAGGTCTGCGTTTTTGACCGGCTTTTTGGCGGCAGTCTTCCAACCGTTTTTTCGCCACCCAGTGATCCACTCGGTAATACCTTTGCGAACATATTGAGAATCGGTGGTTAAAATAACGTGGCAATTGCGCTTTAGTTCGGCCAACGCTTTGATAGCAGCCATTAATTCCATACGGTTATTGGTAGTGTCTAACTCTCCACCCCATAACTGCTTTTCTTTCTCACCATAACGCAAAAGGGCTCCCCAGCCCCCCGGGCCTGGGTTTCCTTTACAAGCGCCATCGGTGTAAATCTTAACGGGTTCCACGTGTTTGACCTCTTGTTGCCGGTTCGACTACCGGTAATTTAATAAAACGACGGGAACGTTTTCTATTTTGAATCACCCGCATACTACCTACATCTTTTCGAGCAAGCACAACATTAAACGCTCCGGCTCCTGGCACAAATCGTTTTAATACTGGCTCGACCCACTTAAAACGCTGGCGAATAGTATCCGTTTGGTAAGGCGGGTAAAAGTAATGACTTTCGGCTTTAACCTCCGTTAGCTCCAAAAGGCTAATCCAATCACTTAAACGGCCATGACCAATGAAATGCGCATGATGCCAGATTGGCTTTGTTTGTTTACGACTAAGTTTGCGGCGTAACCCCCACCAAGACCATGGATTAAATCCGACTATGACTATGTAACCACCTGGGCGCAATATACGTGAAGCCTCACGCAATACCTGATGAGGCGTAGAAGAGAAATCCAGAGCATGGTGCAAAATCACAACATCAATACTGTTATGCTCTATCGGTAGCTCATTGCTTTGCGCAACAATGCTAAATGGATGCATTCCGAGCTCTAAACGGTGATAGACAATGACCTTATGCGGAACCGTACTTTTTTCGGCTACATCTACTAGCGGATTTAAGCTTATTTGAGCCATATGGCTTCCATATAGACCAGACAAAATGCGATTTAAGACATCTTGTTCTGCTTCCCAAAGCTCATTGCCCAGGCCTTTGGATAGCCAAGAGCGAAGCGGGTCTGTTAACTCATCACTGCTGAGCTGTTGTTTAAACTTCATGAAAGCCCTGTATTGCGATTACCTGTAAAGATTTCCACATATTAACAGCCCACTCGCTTTAGGGTAATCTCTAGCTAATTAAAATTAAAGAGAGCCCAACATGTTGACTGTAAAACCCTTAGCTGCCTTTACGGATAACTATATTTGGCTACTAAAGCACGACGATGGGAAACACTGTGTCGTTGTAGATCCAGGTGATGCAAACGTTGTTATCGACGAGCTAACTAAAGAATCACTGATACTTAACGGCATTTTAATTACACATCATCATAACGACCATACTGGCGGTGTAGACGAGCTAAAATCACGTTATAAAGTACCTGTCTATGGGCCTGAAAACTCCCCTTACAAAGGTATAACCCAAACGCTAAGTGATGGGGACACGCTGATGATTTTAAACGAAAGCTTTAAAGTATTAGCTGTGCCCGGGCACACCTTGGACCATATCGCTTTTTATACCAACAGCACCCAAACGCCCAAACTATTTTGCGGTGATACCCTTTTTTTAGCAGGATGCGGCCGACTTTTCGAAGGCTCGCCTGCTCAAATGTTAACCGCAATGGATAAATTTCGTGAACTCCCCCCCCAAACAGAAGTATACTGCACACACGAATATTCGTTAGCAAACCTAGCTTTTGCTAACGCAGTTGAACCCAATAACGGAAAAATTACTCAGACACTGAACCAATGCAAAAAACTTCGTGAGCAAAATAAGCCCACGCTACCTTCTAGCATAGAGCAAGAGTTAGCCATAAACCCCTTTATGAGGACGCGCAAACCCAGCGTTGTAGCCTCAGCCAAGGCGTACAAGGAAGTTTCAAATATGGATGAAGTTGCTGTTTTTTCGGCGATCCGCGAATGGAAAAATAGCTACTAACATTGACCTTAACCTGCGCCCTGATAAAATCGCGCGTTTAAATTGATGGATTAACTCATTATGCGTAGTCGTACACTCGCTCCTCTGCTAGTAATAGCTGGATTTATGTCTGGCTGTCAGATGTTTGAGCCTATTGAACAACCGACTGACGCTGGTGTTCTTAATCATGATCTCGAAACACCTCAGACCTCAATAACGGCTAAAAGTGCCCAAGAGAATCCACCAGGTCAAAAGCTGGCCTCTATCCAGACCATAGATCAGCTCGCCTCAGGCACTCTAATTTCTCCCCCCGACAGAGCTACACCACCCGTTGATGCCGTCTACCACCCGCCCGAGAGTGATAATCTTTGGGACATAACACGCAGCCATTTAGCTCTTCACAACGAAGCTCAACATGATGCCGTACAAATCCAGATAGACTGGTATCGTAAATACCCTGGGCACATGCGCCGCATCACAGAAAATGCATCTCGCTATTACTATTACATACTCAACGAAGTGCTCGAGCGCGGCATGCCAGCCGAGATCGCTTTATTACCAGCCGTAGAAAGCCACTTTGATGCAGATGCCTACTCCAAAGGGCATGCCGCTGGTATTTGGCAGTTCATCCCAAGCACTGCCAAATACTTCGGTATCAAGCGAACACGCTGGTACGATGGCCGCCGTGATTTAATCGACTCTACACGGGTTGCACTAAACTACCTAGAAAAACTAAATAAGCGTTTTGATGGCGACTGGTTGTTAACAATGGCAGCGTATAACGCTGGCGGCGGCACCGTATCTAAAGCGATTCGTAAAAATAAAAACCAAGGGAAGCCAACCGACTATTGGTCATTGCCTTTGCCTAAAGAGACACGCCTTTATGTACCTCGAATCCTAGCGATAGCATCCTTCGTTAGCGACCCAGATGAACATAATATGGAGTTACCGGCCATTCAGAATGAGCCGTATTTTGATATTGTAAAAACAAAAGGGGCTGTGAATTTAAAACAAGCGGCCAAGTTATCTGGCACGCGACTAGCTGAACTGCAGCTATTGAACCCAGGCTTTTCAGAGTTAAATACAGACCCTGCTGGCCCCCACCGATTGCTAGTGCCCGTCAATAAAGCCAACCAAATGATCGCGGCCCTCAATGGTACCTCTACAGGACAAATCACAGAGTGGGCAAGCTACACTATCCAAAGCGGCGACTCGCTCAGTACTATTGCAGATAAATTTGGAAGTTCAGTAGCCGACATAAAATCAGCTAACGAACTTAATTCAAATTTACTGATTGCAGGAAAAAGCCTAATCATTCCTCAATTAATTAACGACACGCAAACCAGCTCCGCCACCCAGAAAATTGCTAGCGCCTCTTCAACAACGCGCTTTAATGACAACAGCATTTCCCAGTACAAAATTAAGTCGGGTGACACGTTATGGTCTATTGCGCGTAAATACGGTGTAGAGCCGAGCACAATTGCGCAATGGAATAATATGGGCACACGCGATACTTTGGTCGCTGGGCGTTCATTACGTATCGGTAGCTTACCTTCCTCAATAGCACGAGATGAGGCAGAAGCGCTGCGCAAAATCGGTTACCAAGTACAAAACGGCGACTCTCTATCAGTTATCGCCTCACGTTATAACGTTTCCATCGATGATATTTTAGCTTGGAATAAAATTTCGGGTACATCCATCAAAGCGGGTCAAGAATTAACCCTCTTTGTTGATTAAACATATCTCTATTACTTTTTCTGTGGTTGTTCAGCTTAAGCTACCAACCACAGAAAAAGCCTCCTAACCCTGCCCATTCTGTCGTTTTGACAGCCTCTCCAGCAAGCTCAGTAGAACTATTCCTTTTTTTCCTACTCCATATCGGTATGGTAAAACATTGAATCCACTGATATAACTATTCACCTCATCCCTGCAAGGATCGTTTGGAAAAGAATTTATGCCGTCGTATTCATTGAAAAAGTTAATTGTTGTAGCTGGGTTGGTTTGCTATTCCTCATTTACTCTTGCCGCTCCTTCCCATGGTATCGCCATGCATGGCGACTTAAAGTACTCAAGTGACTTTACCCATTTTGACTACACAAACCCTGACGCCCCTAAAGGGGGCTCAGTGAAGCAATGGGCATTGGGGACATTTGATAGTTTTAATAGCTTTATTATTAAGGGGACTCCCGCTGACGGCTTAGGGCTTATTTATGACACCCTTACCTCGCAATCTACTGATGAGCCTTTTTCTGAATACGGGCTCATCGCAAAAACTATCGATGTCGCTGACGATAACAGCAGCGTTACGTTCGTACTCAATAAAAACGCTACATTCTCGGACGGCGAGCCGGTTACTGCAAACGATGTAGCCTTTACCTTTAAGACTCTGACCACCGAAGGTAGTCCGGTTTATCGTATATACTACGGTGATGTAAAAGACGTGGTTATCGTTGATGAGCATACGATCCGATTTGAATTTAAGAGCACTAAAAATGCTGAATTACCGCTCATTATTGGTCAGCTACCTGTACTGCCGGAACATTATTGGAAGGACAAAGACTTTAATGCGCCTACATTAGACAAACCTGTGGGTTCTGGCCCGTATATGCTAGATAGCTATGAAGCCGGCCGATCTATTACTTACAAGCGTAACCCGAATTACTGGGGTGCAGACATCCCGGTCAATAAAGGCCGCTATAATTTCGACTTCATTACCTACGATTATTATCGCGATACCACGGTTTCTCTAGAGGCCTTCAAAGCCGGCGAATATGATTTTCGCCAAGAAACCTCCTCTAAAAACTGGGCAACTAGTTACGTTGGCCCCATGTTTGATAACGGGCAAATTATTAAAGCCGAAATACCTCACAGCCGCCCTACGGGGATGCAGGCATTTGTATTCAATACGCGCCGTGATATTTTTAGCAACCCAGATGTACGTAAAGCGTTAAGCTATGCATTCGACTTTGAATGGACAAATAAAAATCTTTTTTACAGCGCATATGCTCGTACTAACAGCTATTTTTCCAACTCAGAAATGGCAGCAGAACAGCCCATAACCCCGCAAGAGACTGCCCTTCTAGAGCCATTTAAAGACCAGTTACCTTCCGAAGTCTTTACCGATGTATTTAAAGCACCGGTATATGATGGCTCGGGCAACAACCGTCGAGAGTTACGCACCGCTCTGCGCTTGCTCAAGTCTGCAGGATGGGAGTTAAAGAACGGCAAGCTTCTCAACAAAGAAACCGGACAAGCATTTACGTTTGAAATATTGCTAGTGCAAAAAGAATTTGAACGTATTGTGGCGCCAATGCTTAAAAACCTCAAACAGATGGGTATCGAAGCCAACATCCGTATTGTTGACGTGTCTCAATACATCAACCGCCTTCGCGACTTCGATTTTGACATGGTCGTCAGTTCATTTGGACAATCGTCATCACCCGGCAACGAGCAACGAGAGTTCTGGGGGTCTTATAACGCGGACATGAAAGGCAGCCGAAACATTATTGGTATTAAAAACCCAGTTATTGATGCGTTAATTGAAAAAATCATAGAAGCTCCTAGCCGCCAAGAGCTAGTCTACCGCACCCGTGCACTAGATAGAGTGCTGCAATGGAATTACTATGTGATCCCCCAATTCCACAGCACTAGTTACCGCATCGCTTATAAACCTTTCTTTGGCATGCCAAAAACTCGACCGTTATATGACATAGGCTTTGATACCTGGTGGGTTAAGGAACCAACGAAGTAATGACAGCCTATATTTTACGGCGCTTGATCCTCATTATTCCAACGTTGATAGGCATACTGACGATCAATTTCATCATCATACAGGCCGCCCCCGGAGGCCCGGTAGAACAAACGCTCGCCCATATGGAAGGGATGGCTAATTCCGCCATTCCCGGCAGCTCTGCTTCTGGCGATATGGCTTCTGGCGGTGAAAGTGGCTACCGCGCCGGACGAGGACTTGATGATAGGCTTGTCAAAGAGATCGAAGCACTATACGGCTTTGACAAACCCGCGTGGGAACGTTACTTCCATATGCTGGGCAATTACCTCACTTTTGATTTTGGTAAAAGCTTCTATAGTGACAAACCCGTCACCGATTTAATAATCGAGAAACTGCCTGTATCGCTTTCGTTAGGCTTATGGACCACGCTTATCACCTATTTGATTTCTGTTCCGCTTGGCATACGCAAAGCGGTCAAAGATGGTACGCCATTTGATGTCTGGAGCAGCAGTGTCATTATTATCGGCTACGCAATCCCCAATTTTCTTTTCGCTATTCTGCTTATCGTACTATTCGCTGGTGGCAGTTATTTAGACTGGTTTCCGCTGCGAGGCTTAACATCCCCCAACTTTGATGAGTTAACATTTGGGGGCAAAATAGCAGACTACTTTTGGCATATATCATTACCTGTTTTAGCTTCAGTTGTTGGCAGTTTTGCGACGCTAACCATGTTGACTAAAAACTCTTTTTTAGACGAAATTAACAAGCAATACGTCCTAACGGCACGAGCCAAAGGTTTATCAGAAGATAAAGTACTTTATGGGCATGTCTTTAGGAATGCCATGCTGCTTATTATTGCTGGGATGCCTGCCGCTTTGATTGGCATATTTTTTACCGGCTCTATGCTGATAGAAGTTATTTTTTCGCTTGATGGCCTAGGGTTGTTAGGCTACGAAGCCGTCATCAATCGTGACTACCCCGTCATTTTTGGCACCTTATATATTTTTACGCTGATAGGTCTAATCATGAAGTTAATAAGTGACCTGACTTATGTTGCCGTGGATCCACGTATTGATTTTGAAAGTCGGGAGTCATAACCATGAGCCCGATCAACCAACGTCGTTTAGCCAATTTCAAGGCCAATAAACGGGGCTACTGGTCACTGTGGATCTTTCTCGCGCTGTTTATATTTGCGTTGGGTGCAGAACTTGTGGCCAACGATAAACCGCTTCTATTGAAATACAAAGACGAGCTTTATGTCCCTGTCTTGTACGATTATTATGAAACTCAGTTCGGTGGAGACTTCGAATCTCCGGCCGATTACAAAGACCCCTATATTCAAGACCTAATCACACAAGAAGGCCAGGGATGGATAGTCTGGCCATTGATCCGCTATAACTATCGAACCATTAATTATGACCTTAGCGTCCCTGCTCCCTCACCTCCAACCAGCGAAAACTGGCTAGGTACAGATGATCAAGGCCGCGATGTGCTTGCTCGGGTGATATATGGGTTTCGGATATCAGTACTTTTCGCACTGGTTCTAACCATAGTCAGCTCTGTCATTGGCGTAATAGCGGGTGCTGTTCAGGGCTATTATGGTGGTAAGGTTGATCTATTCTTTCAGCGTTTTATCGAAATTTGGTCTGGCTTACCGGTACTTTTCCTCTTAATAATTTTAGCCAGTTTGGTCGAACCTAACTTTTGGTGGCTACTGGGCATTATGCTGCTTTTTTCGTGGATGAATTTAGTTGATATTGTGCGTGCAGAGTTTTTGCGTGGCCGAAACTTAGAGTACGTGAGAGCCGCAAGAGCGTTAGGAGCGTCCAATTCGACCATTATGTTCAAGCATATTTTACCTAACGCCATGGTTGCTACATTAACTTTCATGCCATTTATTTTTAATAGCGGCATCGTGACATTAACCGCACTGGACTTCCTAGGCTTTGGACTACCTCCTGGCTCAGCGTCCTTGGGCGAGCTAATCGCTCAAGGTAAAGATAACTTACAAGCTCCTTGGCTTGGCATAACCGCCTTTGTTGTTTTATCGATCATGCTCACTCTGCTTATATTTATCGGCGAAGCCGTCCGAGACGCGTTTGATCCAAGGAAGACCCTATCATGACTCAGATAACTGACAACCAACGGCCTCTAGTGGAAGTCGAAGACCTGAGCGTTCGCTTTACTCAAGGCGAGAAAACCGTAGATGCAGTCCAGTCTGTTAGTTTTACGATAGAGCCCGGAAAAACAACCGCGTTAGTTGGAGAATCTGGTTCGGGAAAGTCTGTTACCGCTTTATCGATCATGAGACTTCTTGCCTACCCCAAAGCATCCCACCCTTCTGGACGTATTCGGTTTAACGGCATTGATATTTTAAGCGCTACGGAATCTACATTGCGCCAACTTCGCGGTGGCAAAGTTAGCTATATCTTTCAGGAACCGATGACCTCGCTGAATCCGTTACATCGAATAGAAAAGCAGATTGGCGAAAGTATCACTCTTCATAAACCTCTTAATGCCACGCAGCTTAGAGAGCGTATTATTGAACTATTATCATTGGTTGGCATTCGTGACCCAGAATCACGACTAAAAAGCTATCCTCATGAGCTATCTGGCGGTCAACGCCAGCGCGTCATGATCGCGATGGCGCTAGCCAATGAACCCGAACTACTTATCGCAGACGAGCCAACCACAGCACTGGACGTCACCGTACAAAAGCAAATTCTTGAGCTACTAAAAGAGCTACAAGAAAAGCTGGGTATGGCAATTTTGTTAATCACACACGATCTCAACATAGTGAAGCATTACGCTCACCACGTGTGCGTGATGTATCAGGGAAAAGTGGTTGAAACAGGCCCTGTTGACGGCGTGTTTTCTTCCCCCGAAAACACATACACCCAAACATTACTCAACGCTGATCCCAAAGGTGCTCCTGCGCCAGTCGATGAAGATGCCCCCACAGTATTAGAAACGACCAATCTACGGGTATGGTTTCCGATTAAAACCGGCTTTTTTGGGCGTACAAATAGTTACATTAAAGCAGTTAATGACGTATCGCTGCACGTTCGCAAAGGTGAGACATTAGGTATTGTCGGGGAGTCTGGCTCGGGGAAAACAACCTTAGGAATGGCTCTACTTAGACTTATCAGCAGCAAAGGATCTATTAAGTTTCACCAACGCCCTATTGACTGTTTAAATCAAAAACAGATTAAGCCTATGCGTCGACATCTACAAGTCGTGTTCCAAGACCCGTACGGAAGCCTTAGCCCGCGCATGACAGTAGGTGAGTGTATTGCAGAGGGGTTGGATATCCACGGCATCTGCTCGCCTCAAGAACGTGAATCAAAGATTGCTAACGCTTTATCGGAAGTGGGGCTAGATTATAATGTCCACTGTCGATATCCCCATGAGTTTTCTGGCGGTCAACGCCAACGTATAGCCATAGCCCGCGCGTTAATTCTCAAGCCTGAAATCATTATTCTGGATGAACCCACGTCAGCTTTAGACCGTACCGTGCAAGTTCAAATTGTGGACCTACTTCGCTCTTTACAAGCTAAATACGACCTCAGCTATATCTTTATTAGCCACGACCTTACTGTTGTACGTGCCATGAGCCATCAAGTTATGGTCATGCAGCAAGGCAAAGTTATTGAACAAGGAAGTGCCCATAACATCTTCAAGCAACCACAACAGGCCTACACCCAACAACTGTTAGCCGCCGCACTCGCCTAACCGCGGTTAAGCCCCCCCTTAGGTTCGACAATCTTCACTTGTTTATTGATATGACCAACATACACGCAATAAAAAACCGGCTATAAAGCCGGTTTACATATGTTGTTTCATTAAGTATCTATCATTGCGCGCAAAGCATCGCCAAATCCAGATGACATCAGGTTGTTTTCTTACGTTTGTTTTGACGATGCATATCAACTACAACCGCAGCCACGATAATTGCACCTTTAATGATATCTTGATAGTAAGCATCAATACGTAAGAACGTGAAACCAGACAGCATAACCCCTAATATCAAGGCTCCAATCACTGTACCGGTAATGCGTCCACGCCCACCAGACAATGAGACACCACCGATAACAGCGGCGGCAATCGCATCCAATTCATACATTAGCCCCATACCGGCCTGTGCGGTTTTGATACGAGCAATGGCAACCATCGCCGCTAAGCCTGCTAGCAAACCCGCTATCATATAAACTTTAATTAGGTGCGCATCGATATTAATACCCGAAACACGAGCAGCTTGTGGGTTAGCGCCAATCGCATACGTAAACTTACCAAAGCGGGTGTAACGCATAACAACATGAAAAAAAGCAGCCACAAAAAGGAAAACAACAACAGGCATCCAGCGATCTAAACCATTACCTAACATTGCGAAACTATCGGTAAAGCCAGATACAGGGCTGCCATCTGTGTACCAACGCGCTACACCACGTGCCGATACCATCATACCCAAGGTTGCAATAAAGGGTGGAATCTTCGTTTTCGTGATCAACCAACCATTAATAAAGCCTGCAAGCGCACCGATCAGCAAACCTACCACAATAGGAACAATAAACGGCAAGTCCACCAAGGATGGATGAATGATCTTTGGCCAGTCACTACTTTGAGCGAAAGTAGCGGCAATCATCGCCGACATAGCAACCACAGAGCCCGATGATAGATCGATACCCCCAGTGATAATGACTTGTGTTACACCAACTGCGATGATCCCGATCACCGACACCTGTAGAATAATAATTTGTAAACGGCTCATGTTGGCCAAAAAGCTTTGCCCAACCAAAAACCAACCTAGCACTTCAAACAGAACAGAAATACCCACCAAAACCAAAAAGATACTAACCTCTGCGGGCAACTTCTTTTTTGTTACTTTTGGTGCTTGCGGCTCGTTACCTGCCATCGAAGGGCTGCTTGTTGTTGTAGTCATGTTAACCTCGTTATATTTCTTATAAGGCGGATTATTGAGCAGCCAGGTTCATAATAGTTACCTGATCAGCCTGTTCCCTATCGACAATGCCTGTTATGCGTCCATCATGCATAACGAGCACCCGATCACTCATCCCTAGCACTTCGGGCAGCTCAGATGAGATCATGATTACGGCTACCCCTTTATGGGCTAACTGTGTAATAAGTGTATGTATTTCAGCTTTAGCGCCCACATCAATACCGCGGGTAGGCTCATCTAAAATCAGTATGCGAGGGTGAGTCAGCAACCAGCGCGCAATCAGTACTTTTTGCTGGTTACCACCAGAAAGGTTTTCAATAGTCTCTTCCATGTTGGGTGTTTTAACGCGCAATTTTTTGCACATTTCCTCACTTTTAACAGCCAACTCCGCTTCGGAAACAAAACCACCATTAACGAAATTTTCATGAAGCACGGCTGATTGGACATTCTCTTGTATATCCAAAGGAAGAAAACACCCCGTTTCTTTGCGGTCCTCAGTAAGAAAAGCCATTCCTTGCAAGATGGCATCGTGAGGATTAGCAATTTTCACCTTCTCACCCAAAATGGAAATGCTCCCCCTATCCGCTGGCGTAACACCAAAAAGCGCCTCTGCCACGTTTGAACGCCCCGAGCCAACAAGGCCTGCAAAGCCTAGGATTTCTCCCGCGCGAACATCAAACGAAATATCAGAAAACACACCGTCTAGTGTTAAGTCTTTTACGGATAAAACAACATCCCCTATTTCGACTTCTTCTTTAGGAAACATCTGAGTAACATCTCGACCAACCATCATTCTGATAATATCGTCACGTGTTACATCAGTTGATAAATGAGTCGCTATATATTGCCCATCACGAAAAACTGAAAACTCATCAGCAATCTCGAACAGCTCATTCATTTTGTGTGTGATATAAACGATCCCTATTCCACGCTCACGAAGACCCCGAATAATCTCAAAAAGATGGGCGACCTCAGTTTCAGTAATTGCAGATGTCGGCTCGTCCATAATGAGTACATCCGAATTAAAAGACACTGCTTTTGCAATTTCGACCATTTGGCGGTTTGCAACAGTCAGCTCACCAATTTCAACTTCAGGATCAATCTGGATATTCAACCGCTCAAACAACTCAAGTGTCATGCGGTTCATTTCATCGTGGTCCACTAAACCAAACGAATTTTTTGGCTCACGACGTATCCATATATTTTCTGCCACTGTCATTTGATTCATAAGAAGAAGTTCTTGATGAATCATGGCTATCCCAGCTTCTTGCGCCATTAAAGGGGTTTCTAATTTAAGTGGCTTACCATGCAAGCGCACTTCACCTTGATCTGGCTGATAAATGCCGGCAATAATTTTCATCAAGGTAGACTTACCGGCACCATTTTCACCCATCAGAGCATGCACTGTGCCTGGACGAACTTTCAGCTGAACATCATCTAAAGCTACAACACCCGGAAATTCTTTTCGGACATTAACCACTTCTAGAACATATTCAGTCTGTGATGATGCAGGAATTGCGCTGCTTTCAGACACCAATCCCACTACTGATGCGCTAGTCATAACGCAATCCCTCCATTTTATTATTGTTATTTACTTGTTGAGGTACTCTTCAAGATTAGCTGGTGTGACTAGCTCAAATGGAACCCAAACTTTCTGATCAACATCTTCACCTTGAGCAAGCTTAACAGCCGCCTCTAAAGCACCAGAACCTTGACCGACAGCACTTTGATAAACCGTTACATCTAAGTCACCGGCTTTCATAGCCGCTAAGGCGTCAGGTGTTGCATCAATACCTGCAACAACAACGCTATCCATAGAGCGACCGGATGCTTTAAGTGCCTGAATCGCACCAATTGCCATTTCGTCGTTATTGGAAATTACTGCATCAAACTCAAGGCCCGCTGATAACCAGTTGGTCATCAAATCATTACCTTCTACACGGGACCACTCAGCCGTTTGCTCTGCAACAATTTCCATGCCGGAACATTCTTCAGTTTCAATCACATCATGGATATCTTTTGTACGTTGCAAAGCTGCTTGGTTAGATAGCTCGCCCATCATCACCACAACCTTGCCCTTACCGCCCAGCAAGCGGCAGACCTCTTGGGTTTGGAAAGTGCCTGAGTCGACCTCGTTTGAAGCAACAAATGCTTGGTTGTCCGGCAACATATCGATATTAATAGGTTGGCGGTTTACATAAATCAAAGGGATACCAGCGGCTTCTGCATCACTACTCATAGAAACCGTAGCGTCTGTATCAACGGGGTTAACAATGATGGCGTCAACGCCGGAAGCGATAAAGTTTTGAATCTGGTTAAGCTGAGTGCCGACTTCATTTTTACCATCTTCGATCTGAACATCAACGTTCTGCTTTTCAGCTGCATCTTCAATGCCGTTACGAAGAGCGGTTAAAAAATTATCATCAAACAATGCCATTGATACACCGACTTTTAAATCAGCCGCTGACACAGAAGTAGAGATAATTGCCGTAGCTAATGCAGTAAGAGCTAGTTTTTTCATCTTATTTTTATCCTCTTTTAGATGCCCGGTTGCACCTATATTTTTATTATTAGAACCGGAGAAGCATGACTTGCTTACAAGAGATCCTTAGAAGCAAGTGACTGCAACAGTGGCTCTTTATATATTCAAAACCCAATACATTCATTCCAATAAAAGCATAAGTTAGAACATACATTCCAATTTGAACCGATTAGGGGCTTTTGTCAACCCTAAATTGTTAAATAGAAGGCCAGCAAAGAGTCTGACAGCCTGCTTACCAGATACTCCCCCGCCCCTAAATAGGTAAAGCCCCTTTATTTTAGATCATCGCAGCTAAAACCGATGAATAAGTACATTTATCGAGAAAGATCTTGGTAAAAAAATACCACCAACAAGAAAAATAGAATATTCCATTTTTTATTTGTTCTATTGCGATAAAAACATCAAATAATTCTAAATATGCTGAAAATGATGTTTTTTGATGTGATTTCATCAAAAAAAGAAAGGTTTCGTTGACTGGTTTCGTTTTAGAAAACTACTATCGGCCCACACAATAACTCTAACAAAGCAGATTAACGCCTCACTTTTTATAAACGACAAGGCGTTATCATCACCGCAGGAAAAAACTATGTCTACAGTATCTCCACGCTACGGCTTAAACCATATGGTTTGTCCATCATTAACTATTCAACAACTTATTGAAACCGCACATCAATTAGGTGTTGAAACCGTCGAGTTTCGTAACGATATCGGCACCAATAGCCTAACTGACTTCGCCACAGCTAAAGCAGCTGGAGAGCAAGCAAAATCACTCGGAATTACCGTTCTCAGCATTAACGCTCTGTACCCTTTTAACATCTGGAATACTGATCGGGCTACCCAAGCAGTAGAAATGGCCAAGGTTGCACAAGCCTGCGGCGCTGTTGGCCTGGTCATGTGTCCCTTAAATGACGGATCTTACACACAAGCAACGCCGCAACGTTTTGACATGTTGAAAGAGGCGCTACTAGCCATCACGCCTATTTTAGAAGACCACAACCTGATAGGTTTTATTGAACCCCTTGGCTTTCCTATCTCATCTTTGCGCACAAAACGCGAGGCCGTTGAGGCCATAGAAGCTATTGGCCAAAGCAGCCGCTTTAAGCTAGTGCATGACACTTTCCATCATCGAGGCTCTGGCGAGAATGACTATTTCCCTAACCATACAGGGCTGGTTCATATCTCAGGGCTTGAAGATCAAGACATTTCTTTTGATGACATGCTAGACAGTCATCGATTACTAGTAGGTCCTAAAGACCGTCTTGGAAATGTTGAGCAGTTGCATCAACTCCATACAACTGGTTTTAACGGTCCAGTCTCTTTCGAGCCTTTTTCTGAACAGGTTTGGGGGCTGAATGACCCCGCCACCGCTGTCCTCGATAGCATTCACTACCTAAACGACGCTCTCAACAGATAACGCTTTAGTCAGACCAACAATAAGAAAGAGAGGTAACTATGCAAATCGCACTTGACCCTTATATGCATCGTCACTTATCACTCAGTGAGTTATGCAAAGCCACAAAAGAGATGGGATACGATCATATAGAACTATCGCCCCGAGCTGATTTTCTACAATGGTGGACCCGACCTCGCGTGTACCCTGAGCGCTTAAACGCTTTTAAAAAAGCATTGAAAGATCATGAATTAACGGTTTCAACATTGCAGCCTATGTATCGCTGGTCAAGCCCATTTGAAGACGAGCGTAAAATGGCAATAGACAATTGGAAACGAACGATCGAAATAGCGGTAGAGCTAGACTCCCCTTTGCTAATTTCCGAGTTTGGCCGCGGCGGCTCACCAGAACGATCACTCAACGATACTCTTGGCATTCATAGCGCTGAAGCGTGTGAACATGCCTTTTGGCGCTCAATGGATGAGCTAGTACCTATCCTGGAGCGCGAAGGTCTGGTTTTAAGCATAGAGCCTCACCCTGAAGACTGGGTTGAGACAATGGAGCCAGCCATAGATATTATCCGCACAATCAACTCCACCTCGGTTAAAGCCTCGTATATTGCGCCGCATACTTTTTACTATGGCGATGATTTAGCGGAGACCATTCGTATGACCCAAGGTGAGCTAGTTCATGCTCGCGTTGCGGATACATTCAACCACAAAGCTTCGTCCCAACTTAGATATATTGTTAACCCACCAGGATCGACAGCGCGCGTCCATCAACACTTAGATATGGGTGAGGGCGAAATTAATTGGGATACCTTTTTTAAAACTCTCAGCGAAATTGGTTTTGATGGCGTGTTATCCAGCTGTGTTTTTGCCTGGGAAGAACGCGCAGAAGACTCATCACGCTTCATGCGAGACGAAATACAAACCTACGTAGATAAATACTGGAAATAAGAGCACACAACCAATTACCTGCCTCGACACACCTCCACGGCGACGAGGCTTTTTCCTCATAAAAATAAAGAGAACCACTTATGACAATTAATATTGGTGTTATAGGCACAGGTGCCATTGGTGCTGACCATGCCCGGCGCATTTCCAAAACGCTGATCGGCGGAAAAATAGTAGCGGTTAATGACGTAAATATTAGCCAGGCTCAAAGCCTTGTTGATGAACTGGGCTTGAGCGCTACCATTCACAATAGCGGCCATGATTTAATCCATGATGACGGCGTCGATGCAGTATTAGTTACCTCATGGGGCCCCACACACGAAGAGTTTGTTGTGGCCGCTATAAACGCCGGTAAATATGTGTTTTGTGAGAAACCGCTTGCCACCAGCGCACAGGGTTGTCGAAATATAATTGAGGCCGAAATGCAGGCTCAAAAACGCCTTGTGCAAGTTGGGTTTATGCGCCCTTATGATTCGGGTTACTTACAGCTAAAAAATGCGATCGACTCAGGCCTAATTGGCGAACCATTAATAGTTCATTGCGCACATCGCAACCCAAGCGTACCGGACACTTACCACACCCCAATGGCTATTCATGACACGCTGATCCATGAATTAGATGTACTTCGCTGGTTATTAAATGACGAGTTTGTCTCAGCCCAAGTTGTATTCCCTCGCAAGACCAAATACGCGCACAGCGCACTGGCTGACCCGCAGATCATCTTATTAGAAACTAAAAAAGGCGTCCGAATCGATGTCGAAGTATTTGTAAACTGCCAATATGGATACGACATTCAATGCTCTGTGGTGGGCGAAGAAGGCGTCGCAAACTTGCCTGAACCACAAAGCCTATTACTGCGCAAAGAGGCCAAACTCTCTAATGATATTTTAATGGACTGGAAGGATCGCTTCATAGCGGCCTATGATGTAGAGCTACAAGCGTTCATTAACGGCATCTCTAATAACAAACTGACCGGGCCATCCGCTTGGGATGGAATGGCAGCCTCTATCGCCAGCGATGCGTGCGTCAAAGCACAACAAAGCCAACAAATAGAACCGATAACCATGCCTGAACAACCGGCGTTCTACCGTTGAACCAATAAATAGAACAAAGACGCCCTTGCCTATAACAGGTTTGAAAGCGAGGGCGTGTTTATTGGATACGGGCTAAGAGTTCGACGCTCTATTGGCTGGTAAACTCCCCCAAATTACTGGGTACTACCAACTTAAACGGAATCCACGTAACAATAGGACCACCGGGATCTATCTTTGTAAGCAACAAATCTATTACCACTTGAATCGCTGTTGCGGCTTGGGCGTTGGCATCCTGATAGACCGATATATCCAGTTCATTTTTTTGCATCGAGGCTAATGCAGCGGGTGTAGCATCTATCCCAGCTACCACGATACTTTCCATGGGCACTTGTGCCTCTTTTAGCGCCTGAATAGCCCCTAAAGCCATTTCATCATTATTAGCGACCACTCCGTCTAGTTCTATACCAGACTCCAGCCAGCCTTTCATTACTTGATAACCCCCTTCCCTTGTCCAATCAGACTCTTGCTCTGCTCTTAGGATTAACTGATTACAGGGACGGATAGAAATAACATCATGGATATCCTTAGTGCGCATTAGCGCCGAAGCCGAGGAAATATCACCCGTTATGATCCCAATAGCCCCTTGCCCACCTAAGACTTTACATACCTGATTAGCTTGCAGCTCACCTGATTCTTGCTCATCAGGTAAAACGACCCGTTGCAGACTCGGCAACGAGTCCACATTAATTGGCATTCGGTTTAAGAAAACCAAAGGGGTAACCGCTTTTGATGCATCATCACTTATTTGAACAGTGGCATCCGTGTTTACAGGAATAACGATTAAGCCATCTACCCCGTCAGCGATAAATGCCTCTACATGCGAGAACTGCATATCCACTTGGTTTTCTGCATTCATAAAAACCAGTTCAATATCAGAATTTTGTGCATGATTTTGCATAGCATTGCGTAAAATCGTAAGCCATCTATCTTCAAACGACGGTATGGATACACCCAATTTTATTTGAGCAGCGATTGAGGGAACTGAAAAAAATAGCGCAAAGCACGCGACTGCGAAAAACCTTTTGAGGAGCATAAGAGCCATCCTTGGTTAAAAACTACAACTAAACAGCACTACGACTACCAGACAAAAATCCGACACCATCCGTAGCGCACTTTCTAAACCCAGTCAAAATGAACAAAAGCTGAATTTTTATTCAAGTATAGATAAAGAACTTTTGATTTTCTCTAGCACCGACATAAAAAATTTATCAGCGCTTGTTAATGAAACAAAAATTCTATTTTTGAAAAATTAAAGAAAATATTTTCTATCGTATTGCTGTTTTAGAATTTTTATTCTATTCTTTTGTGAAATGAAATGTCGGCACTGTTGCAGGGTTGTTTTTGCCCAGGCCGAGGGGACTCGAAGTACAGCACATGCTCGCATGTGTTACAGGAGAAAAATAATTATGAGTACTGAAAAGACTCTGGACCTGATCTGCCTCGGTCGTGCGGCAGTGGATATTTACGGCGAACAAATTGGGAGCCGACTTGAAGATGTAAATAGTTTTGCAAAATACTTAGGTGGCTCATCAGGGAACATCGCTTTTGGCACTGCCCGCCTAGGTCTAAAAAGCGCCATGCTCACTCGTGTAGGTGATGAGCACATGGGGCGCTTTGTTCGCGAAGAGTTAGCCCGTGCTGGCGTTGATACCAGCCATGTTATTACTGATAAAGAGCGCTTAACTGGCCTTGTACTTCTAGGGATTAAAGACCAGGAAACGTTCCCACTCATTTTTTATCGCAAAGACTGTGCCGACATGGCCGTCGACTCGAGCGATTTCTCGCCTGAGTTTATAGCTTCTTCAAAAGCACTATTAATAACAGGCACCCATCTATCTACGGAACAGACACTAACCACCAGTAAAACTGCACTAGAATACGCCAAAGCACACGGTACAAAGTGTGTTCTGGATATCGATTACCGGCCGGTACTTTGGGGCTTAACAAGCCTAGGTGATGGTGAAACACGCTTTGTCTCCAACGAAAGCATCAGCAAACACCTTCAAAGTATCCTGCCGGATTTTGATTTGATTGTCGGAACTGAAGAAGAAATTCATATAGCAGGTGGCAGTACCGATACGATTACAGCACTTAAAACTATCCGCTCGCTAACCCCTGCAACCATAGTGTTAAAGTTAGGCGCATTGGGCTGCACCGTCTTGGATGACGATATTCCAAGCAGTGAAAGTGACTTTGATGTCTTCACCGGTGTACGAGTGGACGTGCTCAATGTACTTGGGGCCGGAGATGCATTTTTAAGCGGCTTTCTTCGTGGCTGGCTACGCAACGAAACGCATCAGCAATCTTGTACCTACGCCAATGCATGCGGCGCCTTAGTCGTTTCCCGACACGGCTGTGCGCCAGCCATTCCTAGCGCAGAAGAGTTAGATGCCTATATCGCTAGAGCTGAGTCTATTCCGCGCCCCGATTTAGACAACGAACTCAATTATTTGCACCGCGTGACTACCCAGCGAAAGGCCATAGAATGGAAAGACCTATGCATATTAGCGTTTGATCACCGCAAGCAGTTATTCGACATGGCGCGCGAAGTCGGTGCCGATCCTGCCCGTATTAGTGATTTAAAACGTTTATTGGTCAAAGCTACGGAAATCGGTTCTCAGCGCATTGGCTCAAGCCAAGTGGGTGTCCTTTGTGATGACACATACGGACAAGCCGCATTGAATGATGTTACGGGTCGCGATTGGTGGATTGGACGCCCTGTCGAGTTTCCAAGCTCCCGCCCTATTGAATTAGAAGGTGGACGCAGCATCGGATCACGGCTAAAAAACTGGCCTCGTGAGCATATTGTTAAATGTTTGGTGTTTTATCACCCCGCTGACCAAATCGATATGCGCGCACAGCAAGAACGCCAAGTTATTGAGCTATACAATGCCTGTTGCGCATCCGGCCACGAGTTATTACTGGAGTTAATTCCGCCAAAAGATAGCGAAATTAATGATGATATATACATCAACGCCATGCAGCGTTTTTACAACCTCAACGTCCGTCCTGACTGGTGGAAATTACCACCTCAATCAAAAGCCAACTGGCAGCGAATCAGCGATTTAATTGCAAACAGGGCTCCTCATTGTCGTGGTGTTGTAATGTTAGGGCTCGATGCTCCCGCTGAAGAGCTTAAGAAAGGATTTATGGATAGCGCAGGGTTTGATATCTGCAAAGGCTTTGCTATAGGACGCACTATCTTCAGCGAGCCTAGCCGAAAGTGGTTAGGTGGCGAATATAACGACGAGCAATTCATCAACGCTATTGTCGAAAACTACCTTGAGTTAGTGGCCACTTGGAAACTACGAAACAGCCAATCTAGCTAGTCTATGCAGCTAAAGCCAAATCATTTACAGCGCGGTTAACAAGGCAAGGATATGAAAACAATAAAACTCACCATGGCACAAGCGGTAATCCGCTATCTAATGGCTCAAAAAGTAGAAATCGAAGGCGAAATTAAACCCATGTTTGCGGGATGCTGGGCAATCTTCGGCCACGGAAATGTCGCCGGTTTAGGCGAAGCGCTGTATCACGTAAAAGAGGAACTCCCTACCTACCGTGCGCACAACGAACAGGCAATGGCACACTCAGCCATTGCTTATGCTAAAACCATGAATCGCCAACAAATGATGATGTGCACAGCATCCGCTGGCCCTGGCTCCGTAAATATGGTAACAGCAGCCGCCGTTGCGCATGTGAACCGTATACCTGTCTTGTTTTTACCGGGCGATACATTTGCAACACGCATGCCTGATCCTGTTTTGCAGCAAGTGGAAAACTTCCATGACCAAACACTCACATCAAACGATTGTTTTCGACCTGTTAGCCGCTTCTTTGACCGCATAACAAGACCGGAACAACTGTTAACGTCATTGCCACAAGCTATTCGTGTACTCACAGACCCCATCGAATGTGGCCCAGCGACACTGGGTATGCCCCAAGACGTTCAGACAATGGCGTTTGACTACCCTGCCTCATTTTTTGACGAAAAAGTGCACCATCTGCGCCGTCAAGCACCTGACAACAGAGAGCTAGAAAACGCCATTACTATGATCAAGCAGGCGAAAAAGCCAGTGGTCATTGCTGGGGGCGGCTTGCATTACTCCGGTGCACTGAAAGAGTTTGATCAATTTGTGAGCACTTATCATTTACCGGTGGGTGAGACCCAAGCGGGCAAAGGCGCTTTGCCATGGGATCACTCGCAAAACATGGGCAGTATCGGTGTGACAGGTGCCGCTTCTACCAATGCGTTATGCAGTGAGTCCGATCTGATTATCGCCGTGGGGACTCGCCTAGGGGATTTCACATCAGGCTCTAGAGCATTAGTGAACCCCGATGCCAAAATTATTTGTTTAAACGTCGCTTCATTCGATGCCATCAAGCACAAAGCTCAACCTTTAGTAGGTGATGCAAAACTGACATTGGCACAACTCACTGACGCACTCGACGATTGGGCCCCTGATGGCCAGTGGATTGAGAAAGCGGAACAGTTGCGTGCGCAATGGCAGAAATCAGTCGATATCGCGACTACAGACCGTGGAACAAACCTCCCTACGGATGCTGAATGCGTAGGAGCCGTTAACCGTGCTGCTGGCGAAAACGATATTGTCGTTTGTGCAGCTGGCGGCCTACCTGGCGAACTACAAAAGCTCTGGCGCACACGATATGACAAAGGCTACCACATGGAATATGGCTATTCATGCATGGGATATGAATTAGCCGGCGGCTTAGGTGTAAAAATGGCTAAGCCTCAATCCGAAGTATTCGTGATGGTCGGAGACGGCTCCTATTTAATGCTCAATTCCGAAATTGCCACCTCCGTCATGCTTGGGCAAAAGATCATTATGGTTGTACTTGATAACCGCGGCTATGGATGTATTCATCGTCTACAGCAATCGTGCGGCGGTCCGGGCTTTAACAACTTGCTTGATGATTGCTTAACCACAGAAAACGGCGCCCCTAAAACTGACTTCGCAGCCCATGCAGCAGCACTGGGAGCGCGCTCCGAAAAGGTCAACAATATTAGCGAACTTGAAGCCGCCTTAGAGCGTGCGAAAGCATCGGATATCAGCTATTTAATCACGCTAGATACTGATGTGACGCCGCAGTGGGAAGACGGTGGTACTTGGTGGGATGTTGCTGTTGCTGAAGTATCCCAAAGAGATCATGTCAACGAAGCCCGCAAACGCTACGAAAGCTTTAAAGCACGCCAGCTCCAAAATTTGTGATGTAAACCGAACAATCTAACTATAAGCCTTAATTTTGTAAGCCATAAAAGTGCTGCAGGAGAATAATAATGAGTGTACGCATCGGTATAAACCCTCTTTCTTGGACCAATGATGACCTGCCAACACTGGGTGCAGAAACGCCATTAGAAGTTTGTCTAAGTGAAGGTAAACAAGCTGGTTTTTCAGGCTTTGAACTAGGTAATAAATTTCCACGCCAACCCGAAGTGCTTGGTCCCATTCTAGACAGCCACCAACTAGATCTTGTTTCTGGTTGGTTTAGCGGTGAGTTACTAACCCGTAGCGTCGAAGAAGAGATCGAAGCTATCGAAGATCATTTGCATCTATTAAAAACCTTAGGTGCAAAAGTAATGGTCTATTGCGAGGTAACAGGCTGTATTCATGGTCAACAGGGCACTCCCCTCTCTCATCGCCCACGTATTAGTGAAGCAGAGATAGCAGCATTAGGCGAAAAACTCACTAGGGTTGCCGAATATACCTTGTCTCAAGGTGTCCAGATTGCCTACCACCATCACATGGGGACGGTTATTGAATCCGAAGCCGAGGTGGATCTTTTAATGAAGTACACCAGCCCCGCCGTTGGACTGCTGCTGGACACAGGACACTTAACATTTGCCGGTGGTGATCCAATCGCCGTTCAAAAAAGACATGCCGATCGCATCGTCCATGTTCATTGTAAGGACCTACGTGAAGCCGTTCTCAAAGATGCCAAGAACCGTGATTTGAGTTTCCTTGATGCGATGTTAAACGGTGTGTTTACTGTCCCTGGAGATGGTTTTATTGATTATCTAAGCATCTTTAATGGACTTAAAGCCTCGAACTATCAAGGCTGGTTAGTTGTTGAGGCCGAACAAGACCCTGCCGTCGCACACCCGCTCACCTACGCGACATTAGGTGCTAACAATCTTAAAAAATTCTGCGCGGAATCCGGATTAAACCTCGTCGATTAATGCAGATAACGATACTTATCATGAAAGTAGTGCTGCGCGAAAAACCAGCGCTACCCAAATAAGAAGGAACACATCCATGAATACACTAGGCAATTACATCAATGGCCAACACACAGAGAGTAATAGCGGCCGAGTAGCGCCGGTGTTCAACCCCGCAACGGGAGAACAAACCCGACAAGTCGTGTTGTCCAGCGCTGATGAAACGCGAGCAGCTATCGCCTCTGCACAAGAAGCCTTTGCTAAATGGCGCGCTGTTACACCGCTTAATCGTGCACGTGTTATGTTCAAATTTAAGGCTTTACTAGAGCAGCACGCCGATGAATTAGCAGAAATGATTACGGCTGAGCATGGTAAGGTTTTCTCCGATGCTAAAGGTGAAGTAACACGCGGCTTAGAAGTAGTTGAGTTTGCTTGCGGTATACCACACCTTCAAAAAGGAGAGCATAGCCTTAATGTGGGCCGTGGTGTGGACAGCATGTCACTTATGCAGCCTCTTGGCGTTTGTGCAGGCATCGCACCGTTTAACTTCCCTGCCATGGTGCCTATGTGGATGTTCCCAGTTGCCATTGCTTGCGGTAACACCTTCGTGATGAAGCCATCAGAAAAAGACCCTTCTGTGCCATTGCGCTTGGCTGAATTGCTAACAGAAGCAGGCCTACCTGAAGGCGTATTCAACGTAGTGAACGGCGATAAAGAATCGGTAGATGTGCTTTTATCCGATGATCGTGTACAAGCCGTAAGCTTTGTAGGCTCAACGCCTATTGCCGAATACATTTACTCGACAGCATCAGCCAACGGCAAGCGCGTACAAGCACTCGGTGGCGCTAAAAACCACATGATTGTTATGCCAGATGCCGATCCAGAACAAGTGGTTGGCTCACTTATGGGAGCCGCATACGGTTCGGCTGGCGAGCGCTGCATGGCTATCTCTGTTGCCGTGTGCGTTGGCGATGAAGTGGCAGACAACCTAGTAAAACGTATCGGTGAAGAAATAGACACTATGCGTGTGGGCCCGGGGGTAGGCTTACCAGAAGAAGCACATATGGGTCCTGTTATCTCAAAAGTCCATGCTGACAAAGTAAAAGAATACATCACCTCTGGTGTCGAAGAAGGCGCAACCCTATTACGCGACGGCCGCGAGTTTGTGTGCAAAGGGAACGAAAATGGCTACTTTGTAGGCCCTACCCTATTTGATAACGTAAAACGCGGTATGCGCATTTACGAAGAAGAAATCTTTGGCCCCGTTCTATGTGTAGTCCGCACCGAAAGCTATGCAGAAGCCGTGCAAATGATCAATGAGCACGAATACGGCAACGGTACCGCTATCTTTACGCGTGATGGCGATACAGCCCGTCAGTTCTGCGAGGAAATCCAAGTTGGTATGGTCGGTGTAAACGTGCCAATTCCAGTCCCGATGGCCTTCCACAGCTTTGGTGGCTGGAAACGCTCGTTATTTGGTCCATTACATATGCATGGCCCAGATGGCGTTCGCTTTTACACGCGCATGAAAACTGTAACCGCTCGCTGGCCAACCGGCTTACGTGCTGGAGCTGAATTTTCAATGCCAACCATGAAATAAGTTGTCCCTTGCTCTCCATGCCTGAAGAGTAATGCTCTGTTGCCACATCATTGATAGTGGTTTTATAGCCCATCGTTTAGATGGGCTTTTTTTTATTCACAACAACGCTAGGCTGACGCTTTTACGGCTGCACGAACGCGCTTCAGCGGCCTATCAACAACGTAAGTAATGAATACCGATAACACAACACACAATAGACAAGCCCCCACAAAAGTAATGATCCCTTGATACGAATCTCCTCTAAGCGGCTCGCCCCAAATCATCATCGACACAGCCAGCCCTGCCAGCCAATGAAAGAGATAGGTAGGGTAACTTAAATCCCCCAACCAGCCATCAACTCGCCGGTTAACTAATGGGAATCGACCTCTAATTAACATAACTACCAGCAAAGCGTTAACCATATAGTTAAGGTAGAAGCTAACATGGTGAGCCAGCTCCATTAGCACACTCTCATCTCTTTCATATCGGATACTAGCGGCTAAAAAGGCATTGATAATAAAAGCCAAAAGCAAAGCCAGTACTACATAATTAGACGCTAGGAACATGCTCTTAGTCTCTAATTGTTGGCGATAGTGATAAATCAACGCACCTACCGCAAACGGTAAGCTGCCAGCCAATATTGATGAATAACGAGCACTATCACCCCACTGTTGAATATGAGTAAGCGCCATATACAACGCACTTGTATAAAACCATATCCATGTAATTTGTCTATTTTTAGAGATACCCAACATTATGAGTACATAGAAAATCAACTCTATTGTTAGCGCCCACGTTGGAGGGGAAAAACGGGGCTCGACCTGCCCAGGAAATGCGTTGAAATACAACAAGGAAATGTTTTGAAACCACTCTTGTGCTGACGATGGCAGATAAATAAAGCGGCGATAGCTTCGAGTAATATCTTCACCCAATATAAGAATAATCACCAACGACAGCGACAAAATAGCCCAATAAGCAGGGTATAAACGTAAAAAACGATTAACACCAAAACGCTTGTAGCCCACCCAAGAATAACCATATGTGTGCTGCATCACATAGGTCATTAGATAGCCACTTAAAATAAAAAAGCCATGTACCGCATATTGCCCAATAACGGGCACCAACAACAGATGTTGTATAACAACGGCCATCGCCAAAAAAGCACGGTAAGCCCCAAACATGTCACATTCCTTGTAATAGTTCCTCAAAAGAGCCTATCACAACCGGTGAAGCTTACTAATAACTATAAGTGAGAATTGAGTGTTTACCCGTATTAATGAAGATTAACGATCAGAAAATCTCCACAAGGCATACAAAATTGGTTTTCTTCAGATCAATTAGGTTAGTGATCGTTTCCTGCGTATACCCACATAGGCTCCGTTTTACCCGCCCGCTCAAACCCTAATGATTCATAAAACCGAACAGCGTCACCATCAGCCGTTAGCATTTGCTGATGAAAATTAGCATAAACGTCTTGTAAGGCTGCCATCATAAGCCTACCGACACCTTTGCCTTGCTCACTGGGATGAACCAGAAAATGTGGGTAATACACCACTAAATGCCCATCTGATATCGCATTACCCAACCCAACCAAACGCCCTGATATTCTGGCTGTTACTAATGAGTGAGAATTGCGTAAGGCGGCCATTAACGACTCAGGCTTATCAGCCGCCGACCAAGCATTCGCTTGATACAAAGCAATAACTTCATCCGTTGCAATAACGTCCGTTAACGAAATATCAACCTGCATACGATCCCCTTGAATCACGACTTTACTCGTACACGATTATTCCTGTCCCGAATAGCTAGAATTTGATCATTATTAGCCAAATCATGTTCCGTTTTACTCATGCGATCATACAAGACCACATTGACCGTTGCGGCCAAATTCAGACATCCATTAGCAGGGATGTAAACGACATCATCAGCACGATCAATAATGTCCTGGCTAATCGTTCCATCCTCAGGGCCAAAAATATAAAGCGCCTCAGCCGGATGCTCAAACAGAGTTAATGGCACAGCACCATCCACCAAATCAACACAAACCACCTTAGTGGTCGGGGGGACAGCTTCGATAAGATTCGCTACTCGCTGCAAGGGTATCGCTTGAGCTCTGTTTTGAGTATCGGTATGGAAACGCTCGGCTCTATCGTATCGCTCGCCCGTGTAAAAAACAGCCTCCGCTTGGAAGCAACCAGACGCCCGCAACACAGCCCCAACATTGGTTGGGCTTTTGGGGTTAACAAGGCCAATACTAACGCGAGGTTCGGGCATATATAGAGCTTCCATCAAAAGTTACTTTTTCCAATGGCAGCACGGCCATAAAAAGGCTGTCGATAGTAACCAAGGTATAGCGGCGAGTAAACTGCACACTGCCTATATCGCTATCGCTGATAATTAAGAACTTGCCCTTTAAATGGCTTTACCGTGTAGTCACACTCGATAGGACGAGCCTGAGTATGCACCCAGCCTAAGTGCGTCATTCGCTTACTAAACTTAGCGTGATTCCCCCTACCGGGATCAATAAGAATGATTTCGCATTGCTCACTAGCATGCTGATTTAGAAATGCAGCTAACAACTCAATATGCTCAGCTTCATACAGCAGATCGCTACCAATGATAATATCAAACTTACCCATATCATTAGCGGCGTCAGCCCAACCAACACGGTAAAATGGTATGTTAGGGTCGCCGTTAAGTTCAGTATTCACATCCAAAAAAGCACCCACCTCGGGATGATAATCTGTGACTGTGATGTCGGCTTTTCTATGATTAAGCAGCAGGCTCGCTAAAGCTAACCCACAGCCGACTTCTAAAATACGTTTACCAGCGAACTCACGAGTATTAATTTGATGCGCCAAGACTAAACCCGAATCCCACAAAACGCCGAATAAAGGCCAAGAAGCTGACGAAATACCTAATGCTTCGGCAATGCCATCATCATCGGAAAATTCTTGGTTATCACGTAGAGAGCGCACGTGAATATCCGTGTTATCAAACTCGATTGTTTGATACTTAACACGTGGAGAGGACATAAAGTACCTAAAGGTAAGAGAAGCCCAGCGCACTTTCAGTGAAGCTTAACCGTTGAGCAAGGCTTCCATTGTACTCTATTTAAACAACTGACATAGAATTTAAACACCACATAGACTAAGGACTAACGATGAGAAAAATTCTGAACTATCCATTTATCTAATTGATTTGCAAACTGTTGCTTTTCTCTTGGCCCTAACGTTGCCGTCTTTCCAGTATGAATACCACTGGCTCTTAGGGTTTCATTAAAATCACGCATAGTCACTTTTGCTTTGATAGTCTCGCGAGAATACATCTCACCACGCGGGTGCAGCGCATCGGCTCCCTTTTCCATGACTTCAGCAGCCAACGGAATGTCTTGGGTAATCACTAAATCCCCTTTGAGCACTTGGCGCACTATTTCGTTATCCGCTACATCAAAACCTGTTGGCACCGTTTTCGCTTTGATAAATCGAGACGGAGGCACCTGTAGAGACTGGTTAGCAACTAGTGTCGTCATAATACCCACGCGCTCTGCTGCACGAAACAGAATCTCTTTCATCGCTTTTGGGCATGCATCAGCATCTACCCATATTTGAACCGGTCTTTTAGCTTCGCTCATCATAACGTCCATTTGGTTTACGCCGTACAAACGCGCGGATTATACAGCCATTGGCCCACAAGGTAATTCAAATAAATGGAGTGTCATTTTTACGGCAGCGCCGTCATCAATTTCATTTGAGCAGAGATCTCAACACCTGCCGAACACTACGCCAACGGCTGACTAATAAAGCACTAAAAATTAACAAACAACCTAATAACTGCATAAACGACATAGTTTCACCGAACCACAACGCGGCTAGCATGGCTGTCCAGACGGGTTCTAATGTCATAATAACTGCAGCATTACTGGCGGTTGATAAGCTTTGCGCCCATGTTTGCATAAAAAAACGTAAGCTAGTGGCAATAAAGATACTGGCAAAAAACCAACCCCAAATTGAAGTACTCACATCAAATGCCCAGCTTTCACTTACATACGAAACGGGAAGAGCAACGAGACCCACCACTATTAATTGAATCGCCGCTAATGCTATAGGCGACGTTTTAGCAGCGGCGCGGCTATTAAGGTTAAAAGTGAACGCAAAAAAGATAGCCGACAAAAGAAAGCAAAACTCACCAAACCCGATAACAAAGTGGCTATCCAGTGATAAGGCTGCCAAGCCCGCAATGGCAAAAGGTAATGACTGCCAAATAGCCTTGCTGGGTGTATCTCCAAAAAACAGCGCCACAACAGGTACTAAAATAACACCCAAGCTGGTAATAAAAGCCCCCACACCAATGTGATTAGCGTAATGTAAACCTAAGATCCAAAAAATCATCGCTACGCCAAACGATAACCCGACCAACGCTGTTCTGAGTAAGCCTCGACGCCCCAATCTCGATAAAGGCCTCCATCCGAAAGCCGTTAAGACTAGACCAGCGACCAAAAAGCGCGAGCCAATAAAAAAAAGAGGAGGTAAACCAGAAAGAGCCTCTTTTGAAAAGATCCACCCTGCAGCGGCGAGCAAGGTTACGCACACTAGAATGCAATCTGATTTAGTAGCATTGGTTAGATTCACAATTCCCTTCTTTTCAACATGTATGCATCAGACGTTCGTTAATGTCTATTTGTTTTCATTAATGTTCGATTGTAAGCATTTGATTTTCAAAATGAAATATTTATTCCCGTAAGCCATTGTAACAAGCCACTGCATGAAACTTGTAACTCAAACAAAATCTTTTCGTAATAAAACAAAAATTTAAGCTTAAGCGCTTACAAAAAGAACATTTATTATGTTATTTTACTACATATTAAGCACTCAGTGGCTTTCTTAAAATCGGCTATAGCCCAAAAGTGCGTTTACTAATCACATAATTATTAGAATGCTAATTCCAATAATGTATTATATAAAATAAACGTTTCACAAATCAGTCTCTCAACACACTGATGCGTGAATCAAAAAAAATAATAGGAGTCACCATGAGTACAATTAAAGTTGCTATTAACGGATTTGGACGTATTGGTCGTAACGTGTTGCGAGCTTTATATGAGTCTGGCTACCGTGAACAAATCCAAGTCGTCGCTATCAATGATTTAGGCGATGCGGAGATCAATGCACATCTCTTAAAGTTTGATACCGTGCATGGCCGGTTCAATGGTGAAGTAGAGCTTGGCGATAACAGCATCATCGTCAATGGTGACATCATTAAAATCACTTCTGAACGCAACCCAAGCGATCTTCCTTGGGGCGAAAACGACATCGATGTCGTATACGAGTGCACTGGCATATTTACAAGCCGAGCAAAAGCCGCAGCCCACATCGAAGCCGGTGCTAAAAAGGTAATCATTTCTGCACCTGCTAATGATTCAGACTTAACCGTTGTTCACGGCATCAACCACCACTTATTAAATACCGATCACCACATTATTTCTAACGCTTCTTGCACTACTAACTGTTTAGCCCCGATCGCTAAACCGCTAAATGATGAGTTAGGCATAGAAAACGGTTTAATGACCACTATCCATTCTTACACTAACGATCAAAAACTGAGCGATGTATATCACACAGACTTGTATCGTGCTCGTGCAGCTGCCCATTCAATGATCCCAACAAAAACAGGTGCTGCCGCTGCCGTTGGTTTAGTGTTGCCAGAACTTAACGGGAAATTGGATGGCATGGCGGTTCGCGTGCCAACCATCAACGTTTCATTGGTTGACTTAAGCTTTGTAGCAAGCCGCGACACCACTGTAGAAGAAGTGAACTCGATTCTAAGCAAGGCCGCTAACGGCGCTTTAAAAGGCATTTTAGAAATCAACTCTCTACCGCTAGTGTCTGTTGATTTTAACCACAACCCTGCCTCTTCTATTTTTGACGCGAGCCAAACGCGAGTTAACGGCCGTTTAGTCAAAGTCATGTCATGGTATGACAATGAATGGGGCTTCTCTAACCGCATGCTGGATAATACCCTAGCATTGATGAACGCATCACACTGAGGTTTCTCATGCAACGCAGAACTAAAATTGTCGCTACGTTAGGCCCTTCAACTAACTCCCCCGAGGCTATTGAAGGCTTGATCATTGCGGGCGTTAATGTAGTCCGCATGAATTTTTCGCATGGAAGCCCAGAAGACCACAAAGAGCGAGCTAACTTGGTACGCGAATTTGCGGCTAAACATAAACGCTTTGTCGGCATTTTAGGCGATCTGCAAGGCCCTAAAATTCGTATTTCTCGCTTCGCAAATGGTAAAGAGATACTCAAGAACGGCCAAAACTTTATTCTAGATGCAAACCTTGATCGTGATGCAGGCACGTCAGAGCGCGTAGGTATCGATTATAAAGAGCTTGTCGCTGACTCTCGTCCTGGCGATATCCTTTTGCTAGACGACGGCCGTTTAGAATTTGAGGTTAAGTTTGTGGAAGGCCAAGAGATTCACTGTCACGTATTAGTGGGCGGGCCTATCTCAAACAATAAAGGCATCAACCGCAAAGGGGGTGGCCTATCCGCGGCAGCATTAACAGAAAAAGATAAGCGCGATATTTATGTTGCGGCTGAGATCGGCGTTGATTTCTTAGCAGTGTCTTTCCCTCGTGATGCCGCTGATATGGAAGAAGCCAGCCGTTTGATGAAAGAAGCCGGTTGCAACGCTGGGCTAGTTGCTAAAATTGAGCGCGCCGAAGCAGTAGCCGATGTAGAAACCCTTGACGGTATTATAAAAGCCTCTGACGGTGTGATGGTTGCTCGTGGGGATCTGGGCGTAGAGATTGGTGATGCCGAACTGATTGGAGTACAAAAGCTGATCATCGACCGTGCGCGCACACTTAACCGATTTGTCATTACAGCGACGCAAATGATGGAATCGATGACTCATGCACCTCTTCCTACACGCGCTGAAGTATTCGATGTCGCGAATGCGGTGTTAGATGGTACTGATGCCGTCATGCTTTCAGGCGAAACGGCGGCCGGTGATTACCCTATCGAAACGGTAGAGGCGATGGCACGTGTCATTGTGGGCGCAGAACGCCACCCGCACAGTAAAACCTCTAAGCACCGAATCAATGAAGCGTTTACTTACGTAGACGAGACGATTGCCCTATCCGCGATGTATGCAGCTAATCACCTAGAGGGTGTTAAGGCGATCATCTGCATGAGTGAGACAGGTGCAACTCCGTTGCTAATGTCACGTATTCGATCTCGCCAACCGATTTTTGCTTTTTCACGTCATCCACGTACCCAAAACAAAGTCACCATTTATCGCGGCGTTAAAACCGTACCGTTTAATGCTGACGATATCCCTAACGAACAAATCAACCGCTTAGCCGTCGACGAGCTAGTCAGTCGTGGCGTGGTTGAAGAAGGCGATCTCGTTATCATTACCAAAGGTGACTATGTCAACGCCCAGGGCGGCACCAACACAATGAAAGTCGTTAAGGTAGGTAGCGACATTCACTAAATCCGTTTTAAAAATGATCCCGGAACTTATAAAAATGACAAGCATCATCCAGGAAATTAAAGCCCGCGAGATATTGGATTCTCGTGGCAACCCCACTGTTGAAGCCGATGTAATACTAACAAACGGTATTGTTGGCACCGCCTGTGCGCCCTCAGGTGCTAGCACAGGCTCCCGCGAGGCTCTTGAACTACGCGATGGAGATAAGAGTCGCTATTTGGGAAAAGGTGTCCAAAAAGCCGTAGATAATATTAACAATCGCGTTTGCGAAGTACTCAAAGGTTTAAATGCCAGAAACCAACGCGCAATAGATGATGCTATGTGCGAAATGGACGGCACCGAGAACAAATCGGATTTAGGGGCTAATGCAATTTTAGCGGTATCACTGGCTTGCGCAAAAGCGGCCGCTACTGACCTTAACATTCCTTTGTATGCGCACATAGCTGAATTGTACGGACAACCTGGACAGTTCAGCATGCCACTTCCCATGATGAATATCATTAATGGCGGCGAGCATGCCGATAACAATATTGATATCCAAGAGTTCATGATCCAGCCGGTGTCCGCCACCAGTTTTCGTGAAGCACTTCGCATGGGCGCTGAAGTTTTCCACGCACTAAAAAAAGTCCTCCAGAGCCGCAACTTAAATACAGCGGTTGGTGATGAGGGCGGCTTTGCGCCGGATCTAAGCAGCAACGAAGAAGCCCTAGTGGTCATCCGCGAAGCTATCGAGCTAGCGGGATACAGCTTAGGTCATGACTTCACCCTAGCATTAGATTGCGCTGCTTCCGAGTTTTACAACGAAGGGCAATACCAGCTAAACGGTGAGGGGAAAACATTTAACGCCGAAGGCTTCAGCGATTATTTAGCCAGTCTTACGGACAAGCACCCTATTGTTTCAATAGAAGACGGTTTGGATGAGTCGGACTGGGCTGGTTGGAATTACTTAACGCGTAAGTTAGGTGCTACAACTCAGCTCGTTGGCGATGATTTATTCGTTACCAATACCAAAATTCTTAAACGCGGCATTGATGAGAAAATTGGGAACGCCATTCTGATTAAATTCAACCAGATTGGTACACTTACTGAAACACTCGACGCGATACGAATGGCTCAAGATGCGGGTTATCGCGCCGTCATTTCCCACCGCTCTGGTGAAACAGAAGACACTACGATTGCAGACCTTGCTGTTGGAACCTGTGCAGGCCAAATAAAAACGGGATCTCTTTGCCGCTCCGACCGTGTCGCTAAATATAACCGCCTTCTGCGCATTGAAGAGGAAACCGCAGGAAGCGCTCCTTATCGTGGGCGATCAGAACTACCAGGCCAACGTTAAGCGGAGTAGTTAATATGCCTAAAATGTATGTTATCGGGAACTGGAAAATGCACGGTTCCAAAATAACCAATTGCCGCTTAATAGAAGGGATTCTATCTAAGCTCCCTATTCTGACAAAAGTTGATGTGGCTATTTGCCCCCCTTTTCCTTATTTACAGCAAACTAGCGATAAGCTTTTCCGTCGGCCCATATTATTGGGCGCTCAAGATCTGAGCTGTGCAAAAGAAGGGGCTTACACTGGCGAAGTATCGGGCGACATGCTGCGAGACCTTAAAACGCGTTTTGTGTTAGTAGGCCATTCTGAGCGCCGTGCTATGCACAATGAATCAGACCAGGTGGTTGCTAATAAATTTGCAGCTGCACTCGAGGCAGACCTTATACCTGTGCTTTGTGTGGGCGAAACACTTGAGCAACGCGAAGCGGGCCACGCAGAGCAAGTGATTGCTGAGCAAGTGAGTGCAGTTATTAACGCTGTTGGTGTAGAGGCACTCTCCAAAGGAATTATCGCCTATGAGCCTGTCTGGGCAATAGGCTCCGGCAAAACCGCCACACCGCTGCAAGCACAGCACATACACGCTTTTATTCGAGGCCTAGTGCGTGAACATAACGAAGCTATAGGTTCGGATTTATCCATTCTATACGGCGGTAGCGTCAATGCAGATAACGCAGCAACGTTATTTGGGCAACCCGATATTAACGGCGGACTGATAGGCGGCGCTTCACTCAAAGCCGATAGTTTTGTTTCTATTTGCTTAGCGGCAAATATGTGAACACATTCTTTTAGGCAAGGCTCTTTTATTTCTTCGACTCAGGAAAAATAAAAGGGCCTTTTTTGTTCAACCTTAATAATAATTTTGGATCATACTTTCAATGACCATCTTGCTCCTGCTCATCGCATTGGCAGCCTTCTTGTTCATAGCACTCGAAGAAGTCACTCATATTAATAAAGCCAAAACTACTCTATTTTTTGGTACGTTGGCTTGGTTAATTTTATTTTTGTCGCCGCCCCACGGTGCAAGTTCAGAATCGCTAAACGAGGCTCTAGGTGAAAACCTTATGGAGATAGCTTCGCTGTGGCTGTTCTTAATGGCCGCCATGACCTTTGTGGCTTTCCTCAACCAAAAAGGCCTGATTGAATCGATCATACACCGCTGCTTACCAAAGCAAATTTCAGAGCGCCGTGTAACCTTTTTAGTCGCAGCTTTCGCATTTGTGTTTTCATCATTATCAGACAACATCACTGCCACTTTAGTATCGATCACGTTAGTCATGTCACTGGGCCTACCTAAAAATCGAACCATGCGATTAGCCGTACTATCGGTCTTTGCTGTTAACTCGGGAGGGGTTTCCTTAATCACAGGTGACGTCACTACTTTGATGATTTTCCTAGAAGGAAAAGCATCAATTGATAACCTGTTATGGCTCAGTATTCCTTCCTTTTGCAGTGTCTTATTACTAGCAAGCCTGTTAAGTATTGGCTCGAACAATATCGTTGTCTTACAGAGAAAAAACGTAGAATACGATAAAACGGGCCTCGGTATTGCGGCTCTGTTTTTATGCACTATTTTAGCCACCATTCTCTTAAACCTGATAGCTGGTGTTCCTCCTGTACTTACGTTCCTCTTCGGTTTATCAGTTATGTTTTTGCTGGGACAAATTTTATACCGAGATGAAAAGCGTGAAAGCTTGCTCGACTATGTGCGGCTCATAGAATACGACACACTACTTTTCTTTTTAGGCATTTTGTTACTGGTAGGTATGCTTAAAGATATTGGCGTACTTGATCAGATGGTAAAAATTTACGATTTACTACCAACCGAACTGGCCAATTACTTCCTCGGGTTACTGTCAGCTTTAGTAGATAACGTGCCATTAACCGCTGCTTTGCTAAAAGCAGGCATTATGATGAACCCTGCGCAATGGCTATCCCTAACTTACGCTGTTGGCGTAGGCGGCTCCTTGTTAGTGATAGGTTCTGCGGCTGGTATAGTCGCTATGAGTAAAGTGAACGGCCTAAGCTTCTTCCGTTATATGAAGTACAGCTTTTTACTCTTGCTTTGCTACAGCGTTGGTTATGTCGGTAGCTTACTCATGGGCCAATGGCTCTACAGCTAGCGCAATAAAGACGCGTTATACAGCGTGATGAATAGGCGTTTGATTGAGATACTCAAGAGACTGCATCTCGATCAAACGGCTATGAGTTCGTGCAAACTCAAAGCTTAGCGCCCCGCCCCCGTAAAGATCTTCAAAGGCCACGTCGGCCACTAAGTACAAATTAACACGCCGATCATATAACTCATCAACCAAGGCAATAAACCGGCGCGCAGCGTCGTCTAAACGCGCATATTTTACCACTCTATTCCCTGTCTCAGTTGGCTCGTAACTGCCGTCCTCCGTGCCACGCGCTTTAATCCAGTCTCGTATTTCTCCACCTAAAGCATGTACGCCAGTAATCAATACCGTGGAAAATTTGTTCGCCAGCTCTACATAATCTTGCGGCGCCCTTGGGCCTGAGCATATATCGTTAAAATCAAACCAAACGACCTGACCCGAATACCGTTGAGGGATCATTTGTCGATGATTAATGAGTAAAGCGCTGTTTTTTTCGTAAGGCGCATTCTGATTAAGCTGATCAAACAGTGCATCGGGTAGTACTTCATGCGTTTTAAAAAACGTCTTTTTTAACTCCATATGCCGTAGGCGATGGTCTTCCTTACCGTCTAAATGAAACTCATGCATGTACTGTTGTAATAATGCCCGGGCTGGGTCAAATTTATGCTTGTGTAAATCATCCATAAATAGCAAACGAACAGGGATGTTAGACGTTGTAATTAATGTGACACCACTTTCAAATAAGGTTTTCAATAAACCTCCCAACAAAATGGCATCACCAATATCCGTGACAAAAAACTCATCAAAGCATAAAACACGGCACCGTTTAGCTAAACGCCGCGCGACAACGTCTAAAGGATTCTTCTGACCACTCACCAGCCTCATTTCAGCATGGATATGCATCATAAATTGATAAAAGTGCATCCGTAACTTTCCCTTTTCAGGCAAGCTATCGTAAAACAAATCCATAAGGAACGTTTTACCTCGGCCCACATCACCCCACATATAAAGCCCCTTTACAGGAGGAGTCGCCCCCCACAAACCCTTTCTTTTAGGCGGGAGTGTTAGCTCTTTATGAATGTCGTCCAACCGCTTCACGGCAGCTAATTGAACGGGGTCACGTGCAAAGTTGTCTTTTAAGAGCTGTGCTTCAAACACGATTAATGGGCTGGCTGGCATATACCCTAATCTTCCAAGAGAGACTAATTTTCATTAAGGTGCAGGTGTATAACTAAAAAGCCCTGCGGGAAACAGGGCTTTTCACTGATGGTATCATCGTTTCAGCGATGATCGCAAAATCACATGAGGGTACGCTTCTTATCCAACCAAAACATCAGCACAGGTATAACCATACTCATGGTTAACATCCTAAACATTTGATGGGTTGCAACAAATAAAGCATCCACCTCTTGATTCATCGCTATAGCGACCATCACCTCCATTCCTCCAGGTGCATAAGCCAGCATTGCTTGCGTCCAAGGAATGTCATTCCAATAATGCAAAATAGCCGCAAAGCTCCCGGAAATAATGAGTGTAATAATCAAGCCGCCCATTGCCGCTTTTAGTTCTGGAATAACCTCTCGTAGCACCAAACCATCAAAGCGAGACCCGATCGCACAGCCCAAAAACACCAGTAGAGTGAGAAGCATCATTTCCGGAAACTTCCAATGCCACCCAAAGCTCAGTTTCAAAATGAGTGTTGCGGCAATCCCCCCAACCAGCATGGCTGCCGGAACTCGCACTTTACCCAAAATCCAGCCCAGGATAACGGCTAAAAACACCGTGGCTATCATTTGTTCTGGATGCTCAATATAAAAGCCGCTAAGGGTAACTTCACGTTCGGCAAGAGGTAAGAAAAGAGGAACCAAAAAAACAAGAAACAACAAACGAACGCTGTGAGTCAGTGCAATACGACGCACATTTGCATTAGTGTTTTGTGCCATGGCCAACATTATCGCTAAGTTACCCGGCACCGCACAAAAGAGAGCCTCATTCATTTTCCAGCCCGGTAAACGGGCATAATAACGGTAGGTCACTGCCAGTAACGCAGCCATCATACCGCACATCAACACGGCGGACTGTCCCCAGTAGATGAGTTGATCAATCAAATCTGCTTCGATGTTAAGCGCAACAGATATACCCAAAAACAAACTGACCATTGATGAGGTTGACTTAGGCATAGCGACTTTAATGCCACTGATCGCGACCACTACAACAGAAATCAGCGCCCCGACTAGCCACGCCGATGGCAAACCAACAAGATGAGCTAGGAATGACCCGCAAACACCAATAAACAGTGTCCTAATGATTAACCACATACTGAGCTAATCTCCTTAAACCAAAAAAAAGGGGCAACCAAAGGCCACCCCAAAAATCTCCTGCTAGGCAGAAAACGACAGAACCTTTACAACAAACTACTCATCCACTTCGGCAGCAGTAGCCATCGTTTTACGCTTCTTAAGCACGCGCATGGACAGAGGGGCAACAATAGCTAACACAGTGGCAACAGCTAAACCATAGGTCATTGGCCCATTGAGTAAAATGTTCCAATCGCCTCCACTAATTGACAATGCACGACGTAAGTTTTCTTCCAATACCTCGCCTAGCACAAGCCCTAAGATAACTGGAGCCAATGAGAAGTGAAGCTTACGAAGGATAAAGCCAATAACGCCCAGCACCACCATAAAGAACAAATCAAAACTATCACCATGAATCGAATAGATACCAATAAAGGTAAGCATCACGATTACAGGAACCAAGTAAGCTTGGCGAATAGACAACAAGCGAACAAACAAACCGATCATTGGTAAGTTCATGACTAATAACGCAATATTGCCCACAAACATCGATGCAATTAGGCCCCAAGCAATTTCAGGACGTTGCTCAAACAATAGTGGCCCAGGTGTAATGTTAAACATCATGAGTGCGCCCAGCAGTATAGCGGTGGTTCCGCTACCCGGTATTCCCAACGTCAACATAGGTACCATGGCTCCCGCAGCAGATGCGTTGTTAGCCGCTTCTGGTGCCGCTAAACCGCGGATATCACCTTCACCAAAGTGCTCGTCTTTACCCTCAGCAAACCGTTTTTCGGTACCGTAGGCAACGGCGCTGGCAATAGAAGCCCCCGTACCTGGCAAGACCCCTATCAAGAAGCCCGATAGCGTTGAGCGCAATACAACCCATTTAACCGCAACTAAGTCAGCAAAGGTCACAAAGCTTTTACCCACAGGTGTTATTTTCAGATCATTACGTGCCCAAGATTCCAGAAGAACAAACACTTCGCTGATAGCAAACATCCCAATAACAACCACTAAAAAGTCGATGCCATCGAAGAAATTCGGGATACCCATTGTAAAACGTAAAACGCCTGTACCTGAATCGATCCCTACGGTCGCTAAAAGCAAGCCAATAACCACCCCTACCAACGTTTTAACGGGACGACTACCCACCATAGTCGCTAAGCACGTAAAGGCAAAAACCATTAACCAAACGTATTCAGATGGACCAAACTTAATCGCCAATTGGCTTAAAAGCGGAGCCGTGAATACCATTAAAAGTAAGGCGCCCATACTCCCAGCAAACGAACTCACCGCTGATAACGCCAATGCTCGACCACCCTCACCTTTGCGTGAAAGCGGATAACCATCAAGCGTTGTCATAATCGCGCCCGCGTCCCCTGGGACATTCAACAAAATACTTGAGATCCGGCCACCATACTCGGCTCCGTAGTAAACACCTGCCAACAATATTAATGCCGATTCAGGCGGCAAACCTAAGGCATAAGCCAGTGGCAATAAAATAGCAACACCGTTAATAGGACCGATCCCCGGTAAAGAACCGATCAAGGTGCCAATAAAACATCCCATCAAAACCAATAAAAGGTTGAGCGGGAGCAGCGCCACGGAAAATCCGGTCGCTAAATAACTTAAAACATCCATCGATCAACTCCCTAGAAGACGCCGGCCCACCAAGTGCCAGAAGGAACATTGAGCTGCAACAAAGAAGACAGCAAGAAGTAGCTAACCACGCTCATTACCAGTGCATAAACGCCAGCGCGAATCGGCTTTTCGCCAAATAACCAGCTGAATACACCACCGACAATGAATGTCGCCACAATAAAGCCTGCATGCTCAAACAAAGCGGCATAAACGGTCATTAGCACAAGACCTGCTAGGATTTTCCCCAAGATCTCTTTGGAAGGATGCCAATCATTCTTACTGGGTTTAATAAGTAGCCACACAGATGTGATGGCTAAGATCACACCCAAAATTACTGGAAACGCTTTAGGGCCTAAAGGCTCGTACTGGAAGGGTACATCTAGCTTAAGCGCTGCCCAGACAATCAGTCCGGACAGCAGCAGCAATGCACCCGCAAAAATGCGGTCATACATGCCTAGTCTCACTTAATTAAGCCAGCTTCTTTTGCAAGATCACGCATATAACCTACGCGACTTTTAACATATGAGTCGAACTCATCACCCGACATTTTGAAAGGAATAAGCCCTTTATCTTGTACCGTTTGCAAGAAGGCCTCGTTCTCATACGCTTTATCAAACTGGGCAGCCCAGTAATCATAAGCTTCGTCAGACACGTCTGGGCCTAGATAAAAACCACGTAGAATAGTCCACTCAGCATCATAGCCTTGCTCTTTGGCAGTAGGAATGGCTTCAAACTCACCTTCTAAACGCTCAGGAGCCATTACCGCTAGCATTTTAAGTTTGCCAGCTTCTAGCTGACCAACCATTTCACCCACATCACCCGGATAAATTTGAATATGTCCGCCCAGTAACGCCGCTGTTGCTTCACCACCGCCCTCATAGGCAACATAGCGCATTGTTTTTGGATCCACACCAGACGATTTCATCAAAATAGCGGCTTTCATCCAATCTTGGCTGCCAACACCACCACCAGCGCCCAATACATATTTAGTCGGATCTTTTTTAACATCAGCCACTAACTCAGCTAATGTATTCCAAGGAGCATCAGCTTTAACAATAACGGCGCCGTAATCAACACCTGCCGCGCCTACCCAACGGGCATCATCTTCACTTAACTTACGACCAAATTTGCCCTGAGCAATGTTCAACAACGAGCCAGAGCTAAAAGCCACTAAAGCGTTGCCATCATCACGACGGTTTGAATTGATATAATTATAAGCCACTGCACCCACGCCGCCTGGCATGAATGTAACCGCCATAGGGATGTCGGTAATACCCGCTTCCTTAAAGCCGTTAGATACGATACGGCACGTCAAATCGAAACCACCGCCCGGTTTAGCCGGTGCAATACATTCAGGTTTTGAAGGTTCGTAAGCCATAACATTCATAGCCGTTGCAAGACCAGCCGCTATCGCTAGCGCGTGAAGTTTTAACTTCATGGGAGCATCTCCAGAATAGATATTTTTTGTTGTTAGTTTTATAGGCGCTTCTTAGCGCCCATGAAATATAATCCTTCAAGCTGACAGCTACCTGACAAGCACAGAAAAAATAACAAAGAGATTGCGCAATTTATCGGCGCCGATATGCTTAGCGAATGCGAATACTCCTCATAGAAGACAATGAAACGCTGGCAGACGCCACCCAAGAATACTTCCGTCAAATAGGCCATCCACTGGATTGGACTATTTCGGTAGAGCAAGCCGAACGCACGCTATCCTGGGATGACTTTGACCTGTTGATTTTAGATATAAACCTACCCGGGCGTAGTGGTTACCAGCTATTGCAATCGTTACGCAGTAAAGGAAAAACAATACCGGTACTCATCCTTACTGCACGTGCCGAAATCGATGATAGGGTAAGCGCCTTAGATTTAGGCGCAGATGATTACATGGTAAAACCCATCGACTTTCGTGAGCTAGCAGCCCGTTGCCGTGCCTTACTTCGTCGTGAACGAGGCGAAGCCAGCAACGCCCTGATTTGCGGAAATCTTGTATTTGATTTAGCGACACACCAAGTCACAGTGAACGGCGAGCTCGTCGAATTACGCTTACGCGAAGTGCAGCTACTGGAGCTTTTTCTAAATAATTTAGACCGCGTATTAACGAAAGAAGAAATAGCCAACCGTTTGTACACATTTGACGAAGCACACACACCTAACGCTATTGAGCAAACGTTAACTCGCTTACGAAGAAAACTCGCCAATTCATCGTTATTAATAAAGACTATTCGTGGACTCGGTTATTTAGGGCATATCGATGACTAAAGCGGGTTATTCATTACGTCAGCAACTGATTGTACGCACCGCTCTGCTAATGACGTTAGTGTTTGTAATCCTCAGTGCTGGCGTATGGGATTACGCTCGCCGAGCGGCTGACATCTCTTTTGATAGGCTACTCAACAGCGCTAGCTTGTCCATTTTAGAACGTGTCACCGTCAGCAACGGGCAAATTGATTTAGACCTACCCTACGCGGCACTTTCCATGCTTGAATTAGCGCCCAGTGATAAAGTGTTCTATGAAGTCATTGACCATAACCGACAGCACCTTACTGGGCATAAAAACATCCCCTCCCCTAACGATTATCGCCCACACAACGAACCTGAGTTTTATACTGCAAATTACCGCGGCGAAGCCCTTAGTTTAGTTGCACAAAGCAAACGTCTCATTGCACCCGAAGCTCATGGCTGGGTCACTATCAAACTAGGCCAAACCCGATTAGCCCGACAAGAACTAGCCGACGAAATATTTTATAGCGCCATCGCCACTTTGCTAGGCATCCTGCTGCTCACATTAATACTTGTCTGGTTAGGGGTAAGGCGAGCCTTAGAGCCTTTAAGTACGCTGTCACAAAAACTAAAATCGCACAGCGCCACTCAACACCATAATTTAGAAGCCACACCGATTCACGAAATAGCACCGTTGGTTGACGCTATTAATAGCTATCAGCAGCAGCTCATTAACAACCTAGATACTATGAAAGTATTTATCGCTGATGCCTCGCACCAAATTCGCAGTAGCTTAGGTGGATTACAAGGACAACTCGACATTGCACTGCAAACAGACGATCCCCACGAGATGTCAGCACGTTTAAAGAAAATAAAGGATCAACTACAACAACTAACGCGTTTAGCCAATCAATTGTTAGCTCATGCACTGGTCACCCATCGTAGTGACACCCAAGAGCCGCAAATCATTGATATCAATATACTCATGCAAAGCGTTTTAACAGAGGTAGTGCGCGACCATGCCCATACTGATATTGAGTTTTCATACCACGCCGATGAAACAGATTGTAAATTACTGGGTGACAACATAAGCCTACGTGAAGCTATCAAGAACCTGCTCGACAACGCCATCAAATACGGACCACCCAACAACCATATCGATATCGTTTTAACTCATAAAACGGCGGCTGAATTTATTATCCAAATCGATGATTCCGGCCCCGGTATTCCGGCATACATGCGCCGCCAAGCACTGCAACGATTTACTCGGCTATCTCAAAAAACAACGGGGTCTGGATTAGGGCTAGCCATAGTAGAAACGGTTGTCCAAGCTCATAATGGAATACTGACTTTGTCGACTAACGCAAGAGGCGGATTAACAGTGACGATTCAACTGCCCAAGAGCACTGCATCATGATAGTAAGACTTCGCCAAACAGGGTTACTTATCTTATTGAGCTATTTTTTGACAATCACACCTGTCAGCGCGCTAACGGATGGCAATACCCAAGAAAAACTCATTATCTTCAGTGCGACTGACACCGAAGCTATCCAGCCTGTGATTGCTGCGTTTAGACAACGCATGCCACACATCACCGTCGATTATCAGGAATATCAAACGAGCGAGCTTTACCATAGCATTCAACATTTAACGTCAAAGCAAATGCCCGATTTAGTTATTAGCTCTGCGATGGACTTACAAATCAAATTAGTGAATGACGGTTATGCTCAGGCATTCACCGACCCAGTAACGCAAGCACTTCCTCAATGGGCAAACTGGAGAAACGAAGCTTTTGGCTTCACCTTCGAACCCGTCGTTATTGCCTACAATAAAGCAGCGTTCACTGGATTGATTCCTCCCGAAACCCATGAGGAATTAGCGCTTTCATTACGCAACCACACCCAGTTTTACACTAACAGAGTGGACTCTTACGATATACGCCTTTCCGGTGTTGGTTATTTATTTGCTTCGCAGGACGAAATTAACTCAAGTATTAGTAGCCGCTTAAAAGAAAATTTAGGCCGAGTGGTCACCCACCTGCATTGCTGTACCAGCCAAATCATCGAAAACCTCTCCAATGGCCAATCAGTGCTCGGTTACAATTTATTAGGCTCTTACGTAATGAAACATGCCGAAACCGACCCCAATATCGGGGTTATTTTCCCGCAAGATTACACCTTGGTCATGAGTCGCGTCGCCTTTATTACAAAGCAGGCGCCTAATCCAACCAATGCTAAGGCATTTTTACGCTTTCTGCTGTCCATTGAAGGGCAGCAAATTATCGCAGATGACAGCGGTTTAATTGCGTTGCACCCGCAAGCACAAGGCCCCTTTACCAGCGGCAAACTGACTCAGGACTATCCTTTACGCTTTAAGCCCATCCCTCTCGGGCCTGCATTGATGGTGTATTTAGACCAACTCAAACAAAGACGCTTCATCAACGAGTGGAGCAATACGATGCTCTACGATGCAGTAATCCCTTGAGAAGCGTTTTTTGAAATGCCTGAACCACCCTAAGAATGTTCTCGATAAAACGACATGAACTCTTCAGGTAATATCGGTTTAGAAAAGTAGTATCCCTGGATTAAATCGCAGTCGGCCTGTGCAAGGTAGTCAGCCTGCTCTTTGTGTTCAACCCCTTCTGCTACCACTTTAAAGCTCAGCTTTTTCGCCATTGTTATAATGGCAGAGGTGATCGCTTGATCGCCCTTATCGTTAGGTAAGCCATCGACAAACGCTTTATCTATTTTAAGCTCATCCAATGGGAAGTTCTTAAGATAACTGAGCGATGAATAGCCGGTACCAAAGTCGTCTACGGATATCTGCAAACCTAACGACTTAAGCTCATGCAATAAATTTATGGTTGCTGCCGCATCATCCATTGCCAAACTCTCTGTCAGCTCTATGATGATGCCCGAAGGGTCAACTTGAGTCTCGGCAAGGCACTGGGCTACAAAATCAACAAAATTGGGGGCACTAAACTGTTTTCCAGATACATTGATAGATATGGAAACGTCCTTCATTCCCTCTTGCTGCCACTGCGCTGCCTGTGTACAAGCACGTCTAAATATCCATTCTCCTAGCGCGACCATTAAACCGTATTGCTCCGCTACCGGGATAAAGAGAAAAGGCGGCACTATACCATTGACCGGATGACGCCAACGTACCAGCGCTTCTCCCCCTTTAACCACACCCGTTTGAGCATCAACTTGAGGCTGGTAGAGCAAGAAAAACTCTTCATTAGTCTGTAACGCCTTTCTCAAATCTTGCTGAAGATCCACGCGTTCTTTTAAGTCTTCATTGGCCTCTACACTGTAGAAGTTAATATGGCTCACACCTTCTTCTGCAAGGAAGTCGGCGGCATAGCTAGCATTTTTCAATAATGTATCAGCATCATCACCATCATCTTTGGCTAACGAAATACCAATACTAATGTTCATAAAAAGTTCAAAGGTGTCGATTTGAAAAGCACGTTCAAATGCATTAACGAGCTGCTCGGCAATAAACGATGCATTCTCTGGCGTGCCTACATCATGGACCAATACAGCTAACTCTTCAGCACCAATGCGCGCCACTAATCGCTGAACGTCAGCAACATTTTCTGTCGATAAAAAATCGATCGACATCAAGGTATTTATTAAACGTTTAGAGGCTGCTTTAAGTAACGCATCTCCAATACGTGAACCGTAACTGTCACTGATTCGTTTAAAGCCGGATAAGCGCAGTACTAAAATTGCTGAACGACTATCGTCAGCGCACGGAGCGCTCAGCGCCGCTGATAAACGGTCACGACATAGAATACGATTAGGCAACCCCGTCAACGCATCATAGTAAGCCAACTGATCTTGATAGGCTTTAACAGTTAATATATTGCGAACTCGCAAAACCAGTTCACTGGGGTCGACGGGCTTAGCTAAAAAATCAGTCGCACCTAACTCAAGAGCTTCTAGCTTTGTTGGTCCATCACTGGAAGATGTCAGCACAACGATAGGGAGATGCTTGGTTTCTGGTTGGTTACGCAAACTGCGAAGTACCTCAAAACCGTTCACTTCCGGCATCACTAAATCGAGTAATAAAACGTCTGGCTGATTATTAGTCACTTGTTCTACGGCCTGAGTCGACTCGCTCAAGCCCATAAAATGCTCGCAGCCCGCGTCTTCAAGGAAAACTTGAATAAGATCTAACATGATGGGTTCATCATCGACCATCATTATAAAAGAATCCGCTAAAACGGTTCCTTGTTCAGCCACCATTACCTACCTCAATATCTTGTACCGCGTCCTAACCGTAATCCGGCTGGTTAAGCCTATTAGGTCAAAAAAGAATTATTCTACAACTATAGTACTAGTCTAGATCAATATGCTTAGCCATGTGAGCTATCATCGATAATGCGTGCTCTGCGGCTTTCTCATCACGACTCTTACTACAGTTTTCTAACTCTTCAGCAAGTTCTGTAAACTCATCAAAACCAACACTACCTGCCGATCCTTTTAACCAATGAGCAAGCTCAGCTAGCGTCTTAAAGTCTTGCTCAGCCAGTGCCGATTGCATTAAGCCAACCTGCTCAGACAAGCGCGTAACAAATCGTTCCACAATAGGTCTGAATTTTTCATTCTTCGCTAATAAACTGGAATGAATTTTATGGGCTAACTCATTTTCACCGACGTTATCATCGGTAAGTTTTAGCGCATCAATCAGATGCTGCGTGTCAACACCATCTATTTTAAGGACACTGGATTTCAGGCGCATAAACGCTTGAATTTGACCTGCTCGGTTATCTGCGTCAGCCGCGTGTTTTAAATCTTCTGCGTGCTGAATCAGTTCTGCATATCCTAAGCTACTCGCTGTACTCAGTATCCAGACAGCCCCTTCTTTAAGTGGCTCACTATTATGTGCTTCTAACCCAGCATGCATGAAGAGCATATGCTGCTGCAGCCTTTGCGTTACTTGATGGCTGATTGCTTGATATTTAGGATGCGTTTTAGCAAGCCCCGCTGTCTTTATAGGAGTCTTAGCTATGTTGTGATTTGTCGAAACTGGCGCAGTTTGTTCGGAAACGGACCCAACACCCATTTTAGCGCGCTTAACTAATACAGAAATTTGCTCTAGGTGCGCATTCGCATTTGAGTAATCTTTTGCTTTTGCTGCTAATTCTAACTCTTTAGCCGGTTCGGTAAAGTCTGCAAAGCCAACACTACCAGCAGAGCCTTTTAGCCAGTGCGCTAAATCAGCTAGATCATCAAAGCGGTGAGTATTTAACGCATGCTCCATTGCTGACACTTGGCTTGGTAACTTATCGGTAAACCGTTTAATTAAACCGGCAAAGCGCTCATGAGTAGCTAACGTAGAGATCAAAGGCGTCATTGATCCCGATAATGCTGTAGGTTGGCTCACCTGCTCAGGCGTAGCGGTATTAGTGTTAGTTTCTACCAGTGTATCAATTGCGTCAGATTGGGTTGCACCCAACAAATCAGCTAATGTGGCTAACAACTCATCAATATTGATCGGCTTGGTCATATAGTGACTATAACCGGCCTCTAAACAGCGAGCTTCTATTCCTTTCATTGCATGAGCGGTCAGCGCGATAATAGGCTGGGTTAAGCCCGCTTCACGCATCGCTTTTACGGCTGTATAGCCGTCCATGACAGGCATTTGAACGTCCATCAAAATCACATCAAACGACTCGGCCAACGACTTCTCAAGCCCTTCCTGACCATGAATACCCGTAGTAATGGTAAAACCGTAGTCTTCTAATACCAATTGCAGCAACTCACGGTTTTCATTACCGTCATCCACCACCAAAATGTTGGCAGGCTTAAATTGCCAGCGCGTTCCTTCTTGATGTGATGTATCGTCTAAGCTTACCAATACTTGCTCTGGCTGAATCCATTCAATGACAGCATCATCAGCCACTACCACATCTAAAATTAAAGCAAAGCAACTGCCCTGCCCCATCACACTGCTCACCTCAATATCCCCACCCAAAGCATGTGCGAATTTTTGGCTAATTGATAAACCAAGCCCCGTTCCGCCAAAGCGACGGGTAATAGAACTATCGGCTTGAACAAATGGATCAAATACTGAGTTTACTTGCTGCTCAGTCATCCCTATACCAGTGTCAATCACCGATATTTTTAATTGTGGTACTGCATTATTGAGCACACTAACGTTCACGGTCACACTACCTGTGTCAGTGAACTTAATAGCATTACCAATTAAATTGGTAAGGATCTGCCGCACCCTACCTGGGTCAGTCAATATTTGTGAGGGCAGCGCTGTGTCAGCTTCAAAAATTAAGGCTAGGCCCTTCTCGTCTGCCTTCACCTTCATGGCCTGTAGCACTTGCTGGATCAGCTGTGCTGGCTTGCAGTCGATCGATTCCACATCTAAGTGGCCCGACTCTACTTTTGATAAATCTAAAATATCATTAATCAGATTTAACAAATGCTCACCACTTGAAGATATCGTATTCAAGTGCTTTTGCTGATCGGGCTCTAGTCCATTTCGATCACGTCGCAGTAATTCAGTAAAGCCAAGAATAGCATTCATCGGCGTTCGGATTTCATGGCTCATGTTAGCCAAGAAATCACTTTTAGCTCGGTTTGCTTGCTCCGCTTCATCCTTAGAACGACGCAATTCTATTTCTTTTTCTTCTAAGGCTGTCACATCATCTAAACTGACCAAAACCCCGCCCACTTTTCCCCCAGGCAAAAGCACGGGAGAGCAGTTCACCATAAAGGTTCGTTTAGGTTGGTCAGGCAATTCTAGCTTAACAATGCTATTGATCAGCGGATCACCAGACGCTAATGCGCGCGACCAAGGTAAATCAGAAAACTCGGCATCCTCAGGTAGGCTCCAGGGAAAAATATCCGCTTTTACACCCACTAACTTTTCAGCGGGCATGTTACTTAACGTGGCAAATGCGTGGTTTGCCAAAACGATATTTTGTTTTACATCCATGACCAACAAACCTTCAGCCATGGTATCGAGTGCCGATTTTACGCGATCAGGGATCGCCTGCGATGGATCCAGCTGTTTGAGCATCCTACGCAAATACCAAAAAAATAGTACAAAGCACCCCAAGGCCAAGAACTGCGTGAATAAAACCACAGGCTTGTATAAGAACCCAATGATGCCTTCATGCTCTATGGGTGTAAATCGTAGCTCAATCTGCCCCCATTGAGTTGACCCTTCCCATATGGGCACCATAATTTCAGTATCACTGGAAATATCATTTTCTAGAGGCTCCCACACTTGAGAATGATCGCCAACATCTACCATTAGCCGTCCATCTTTACGTCGTACACCAGCGCTGAGTAGTTCCTCATTGCGGGATACAGTTACCTCTAAAGTGGCATTCATTCGTTGTAAATCAGAGCGCGTAATAAAAATTGAACCGTTAGCCGCAATGGTTTCAGCTAAGGTAACTCGGTGCAATCTAGTCGAATTAGATACATCGGGAAAAAGCCCCAATAAAGCGGCAACCATGACCATACTAATAACAATGCTGATTTGGCCAATAGCAATACGCGCTATTGAACTTTGCTTTCCAAAAATGCGCTCTATCACTTCGGCGTCTCGCCTTCTGTATGCTGGGCATCTAGATCATCTGATCCTGCAGCCGTTTCTGGTGTTTCTTTTACTAAATCTTCTAGGGAGGTGTTGTCACCTGCGCCTGCATCCGTTGCACCTAACCCCGATAACACAGGCAATGGATCGATAAAGCGCCACGCTGGCAGCGAAGACAGAACGCTTGATAAAAGCACGCCACTACGTAGTAACCATGTTACATAACCTATTGATAAACCAGAAGATACGGCGATACCACCACCCACGACCATTTTATCCAAAGCCAGTTGCTCAGCCACCTGGTTATTCATGGTATCTAAACTCTGCATTAACCCCTCTGACTTCATTAACATCATCGGATCAGATAATTGCGCCCAACTCTGCTGCAGTTGATTACTCAACGCTATTTGTTTGCCGACTTCTACCGCAAGTATGTTGATCTTTGCGTTAGCCAATTCGGATAGTGCCACTTGGCCAACCACTTCTATTTCATCGGTTAATAATTGCGCAGCCACAGCGGAGCTACGCCCCCCTTCATTTGATGGAACCAAAGACGGGTCTTGCACATCCGCACCTGCCTGATTTGACGATTGTTCTTCGCTCACCTCGTCATTGCTATCGGCTGATTCAGAGGCCGTAATCTCTGTTTTTGCCGCCGAAGTTTCGGACGCTTCAACAGGCGCCACTGGGGACATAACCAGTTCAGCCAGTTCTTCAGTTTGTTCTGTAACTACGGGGGGCTGGGCTATGCTGTCGCCTTCGGTGATAGCATCAGTGTTGGCGCTGACGACCAACTCAGCGGTGCCAAAACCGTCCACGTAACTTACCGCTACTGAAAACTGTTGCCCTGCATCTGAACTTTGTAATGTATAGCTTGGCTGATTAGCACCTGTGATCATTTCTCCATTGCGATACCATTGATAACTAAAGTCACCTAAGCCATCTTCGTCTGCAATTTGGCTATTTGCTGTTAGCACTGAGCCAATAACTAAATCTCCTGCCACCTCAAACGAACCCGTTGGCAGGTCATTAACATTTGCGATATCACGTAATTCATCACTCAAGAAACGTTCACTGTTACCCAAGCCATCAATGTACCGAGCCTCTACTTGAATCGATTGCCCAACGTCAGCATCTACCAATGTATAACTATCACCAATGACGCCAATGGAAACGCCGTTACGTAACCAGTGATAACTGAGATTCGTTACTCCATCGGCATCGAACAACTGGTCATCAATGGTCACGGTCGTATTCTCTACAGGCTGCCCCACCAGTGTTATTGAACCCACGGGCACGTCATTGACAGGGGTAACCATTACGCTAGCTGTATTAGTAATACTGCCGGTACCATCACTGATCAAATAACTAAACGAAACATGGCCATTATAGTTTTCAGCAGGCACAAAACTCCAAGAGCCATCCGCATTGCTGACCAGCTGCCCTTCTCCTTGCGTTATCGCTAAATTGCTTACCACAAGACCCGCACTATCAATATCACTAGCGTTCGCTAACAATTCATTTTGAGTGATAACGCGTACGCCACTGTCTTCATTAATGGGGTTTAAGGTTAGCGGCGTACTCACTGGCAAATCATTTACTGGGTTGACCACCAGAGTCGCCGTATTGCTCGTGCTAGCCGCGCCGTCGCTGATGGTATAACTAAAACTAATAGTGCCATTATCATCAGCAGCCGGTGTGTAGTTCCATGAACCGTCAGCATTAGCCACCAAGCTGCCATTACCTTCAGTGATCAATAAATCGCTAGCGGTTAGGCTATCGCCATCCACGTCACTGGCATAGCTGGCTAATAAATCATCTTGGGTGATCACACGAACACCGCTGTCTTCGTTTATCGGCACTAACGTGGCAGGCGTGCTGACCGGCGCATCATTCACGGGGATAATATCGAGCGTGGCTGTATTACTGACGCTATCTGTTCCATCACTAATGGTGTAACTAAAACTAATAGTGCCATTATCATCAGCAGCCGGTGTGTAGTTCCATGTACCGTCGGCATTAGCTACCAAGCTGCCATTACCTTCGGTGATCAATAAATCGCTAGCGGTTAGGCTATCGCCATCCACGTCACTGGCATAACCGGCTAATAAATCATCTTGAGTGATCACACGAACACCGCTGTCTTCATCTATCGGCGCTAACGTGGCAGGCGTGCTGACCGGCGCATCATTCACGGGGATAATATCGAGCGTGGCTGTATTACTGACGCTATCGGTTCCGTCACTAATGGTGTAACTAAAACTAATAGTGCCATTATCATCAGCAGCCGGTGTGTAGTTCCATGAACCGTCAGCATTAGCTACCAAACTGCCATTACCTTCAGTGATCAATAAATCGCTAGCTGTTAGGCTATCGCCATCCACGTCACTGGCATAGCTGGCTAACAAATCATCTTGGGTAATCACACGAACACCGCTGTCTTCATTTATCGGCGCTAACGTGGCAGGCGTGCTGACCGGCGCATCATTCACGGGGATAATATCGAGCGTGGCTGTATTACTGACGCTATCAGTTCCGTCACTAATGGTGTAACTAAAACTAATAGTGCCATTATCATCAGCAACCGGTGTGTAGTTCCATGTACCATCAGCATTAGCTACAAGGCTACCATTACCTTCGGTGATCAATAAATCGCTAGCAGTTAGGCTATCGCCATCCACATCACTAGCATAGCCGACTAACAAATCGTCTTGGGTAATAATACGAAGGCCGTTATCTTCATCGATGGGAGTAAGCGTGGCGGGAGTGCTAACGGGCGCATCATTTACCGGGTTTACAAAAATACTCGCTGTGCCTTCAGTGGTTTTATCTCCATCACTGATGGTGTAGCTAAACGTTACCAACCCGTTGTAATTCTCTGCACTATTAAAATAAAAAAGATTGCCTACCCGATATACATTGCCCCACTCGGGAGAATCGATAACAAAGTTTTCAACTAATAAGTCTCGGTTATCAGTAGTCTCCGCATCACTGGCATTGTTTGTAAGCTCGTTTTTATGGAAAACTAAACCACTGTCATCTTCATTGGTTGGCGACAAAGTAACATGGGTACTGGTGGGCGCATCGTTAACCGGCGTAATGTCCAAAGAAGCGGTATTAACGACGCTATCAGTTCCATCGCTGATGGTATAACTAAAAAGAATCGTACCATTATCGTTCGTAGCAGGTGTGTAGTCCCATGTCCCATCAGCATTAGCTACAAGGCTACCATTACCTTCGGTAATCAATAAATCGCTAGCCGTAAGGCTGTCACCATCCACATCATTGGCATAACCTACTAACAAATCATCCTGCGTGATTGTGTAAGTGCCACTATCCTCTAAAATGGGAGTTAACGTAGCCGGTGTGCTGGTTGGCGCATCATTTTGCGGCGTAATCTCTAACGAAGCGGTATTAACAATGTCATCGGTACCATCACTAATGGTGTAGCTAAATTCAATTGTACCGTTATCGTTTGCGGCCGGCGTGTAACTCCAAGTGCCATCACCATTATCGTTTAGGTTTCCGCTACCCGAAGTAATAGCCAGTGCACTTGCCGTAAATGCAGCGCTATCAACATCCGTCGTATTAACCAATAGTTGCTCTTGGGTAACCGTACGGGCGCCACTGTCTTCGACAATTGGGGATAATACAACAACCGTACTCTCTGGCTTATCGTTTACGGCAGTCACCTCAAATGAAGCAGAGGTTGAAATGTCGTTTGCACCATCAGAAACAGTATATGAAAGTTCGACAGGTCCGTTGTAGTCAGTAACAGGAGTATAAGACCAAGTCCCATTGCCGTTATCGAGCAGGCTACCCCCACCTATCGAGATAGTTAAGTCACGTACGTCTAACAATGTACCTTCAGGATCGGTAGTATTTTGTACAAGATTTGCTCGACTAATCTCTAACGAATTATCCTCTTCAATATTATTGAGAACCACAGGGCCGCTATTAGTGGGTGCCGAGTTAACTGAGTTTTGTGTGATAGTCGATACTATATTGGGGTTTATCGTATCAGTACCGCCGTTGCTGGTTCCACCAGAGTCCTGTAAAGACTCAAAGGTGAACACTTTAGTGGCATCGGTTTGGCCTGAGCTTGTATTCTCATAGGTAAGTCCATTTAAGGCATCGGCCAATTCACTCCCCGATACTCCAGACGCCGTAAAGTTTATTGTCGCGGTCCCACCGACCAACGAAACATTATAGGCATAACTAAAATCCGCTGACGCAATACTGCCAGCAGTTCCACCCGTTAATATAATATCGTAGCCACTAAAACTTAGCTTCTCGGAGCCTATATCCACAACATTGGTTAGGCTGAATGTAAACGCCGCTACCGAATCAAAGCTCTCTCCTAAATCCACGTTGGCATCTGCAAACAAGGCTACTGGGCTATCTCCCTCCCAAAACACAGGGTTTCGTGGAGTCAAAGAGACTGTCGGAGGATCGTTTAACGCGGCTATTTGAGCACTAGCATCACTGTAGATAGGTCCTTCGGATTGGCCTCGTTGATCAATATAGGAAACCTCTACACGTATATATTGATTAGCGTATTCTTCTAATAAGGATAACGTCGATTCGGTTGCATCGGATATATCACTCCAACCAGTAGATCCATCCGTTGATACTTGCCATTGATAGTTAACCTGCTCTGGGGCTATCCCATCGTCGTCAGACATAGTGGACAAATCGGCCGATAGTACGTCCCCTTCGACCGTATTACCCGTTACCGTTGGTGCACCGACAGGGTCATTATAATATGGGATGAGTGCTATAGAATCGGGCGACTCTTTTTGGTCATCCAATTCAATATCTGAACCGTCGAATGCAAGGGTTGCTGTTCCACTGGTCGATGATGTAGCATCCAGAGCATAAATATCAGTGGCTCTGATCGTTGGAATCAAACCCAGTAAAGTGCTTTCATTTTTTTCAAAGGAGAAGAGCATTTGACCTGCCGTAAAGTTCGCCCCTTCGAAAGTGATATCTTCTTGGATCACCTCAATGCCGCGAATAGCCGTGCTTGTCGAAAAAGCATCTCCTGAATCGAAGAGCACAAAATTATTGCTATAGCTTGTATTATCCTCACCTACGGTTTCGATGGTTAGGGCTTGAATTTCTCCATTTTTATCATCGCTATCATTAAAAACTAAATCACCTGCATTTAAAGTCACACCCGCTACGGTTACTGTTTTTTCAATAAGAGCAAAATCAAAAAGATCTTTACTGGTCAGGTCATCCAGTAACACAGAGGTGGTCCCGCTGGTGTAATCCCCTGGGGTGTCAGGCCTAAAGAGAGCAATGTCTTTTTTATTAACGGCTACATCATCAAAATTCTCATTGTCAGCTGTCGAAAACAGTAAATCACCGGGCATCAACGTGACAGGGTCACCACTGCTGTCGGTCCCCACAGCGACATACGAAGTAACATAATGCAGCCCCGAAATGGTGACATCACCATCACCTAAATTGGATAACGAAAAATAAATACTTAACGTACCATCGGAGTCATCACCAAATTTCAAATTAGGGTCCGATAAACTGAGGACATCACCGGCTTCCCACTCTTCCAAATCATCAATCTCGGAGTCATCAATGTCGTCAGAGGTAGCCAGAATAAGGCCGACTGAAGGTGCCGCCAATGTAGATGACCAATCGTCATTCAGCTGTAAACTAACGGCTTCAACCGCACCAAATGATCGTTCAAGGTGCCAATCGCCACCTAAATCACTTGCGCCTGTTGTATCATCACTGGCAGCCACATCCATGCTAGATAACTGCTGGAAAAGCTCGACAAAAGCCACGCCATCATCTGTCGATAGTAAATCACAGCCGTAAATTAGTAGATCAGCGCTTTCTGTAACAGAGGCCCCCCATTGAGCCAGTAGATCGGCCTGCTCAGTTAAGGTCTGTTGCGTAACCCAGCTGTTACCTAGCTGTAAGCCAGTGCTATTACCGTGAGAAAGTAAGTGAATAGCACTAATCTCTTCATAATTTGTCACGATGGATGATAGTTGCTCAAGGCCATTCTCATCAGCATTTAAATAGACAATTTCGTAGGCAGTGGGCGTATTATGAGAAGTAATTTGGCTAAGCAGCTCAGTCTGATTTTCAACGCCCGCGTCAATAACAATAAGCTCAACTGAGCCTGTTTTATCTATGGGATCTAAAAAGCTATCGGCGCTTGCCAGCAAAGTATCAGCTTCACTGACAAGTAACCCAGAGAAGTCGTCATGGGTTAAATTTGAGTTATTGGGCGAGTGCTGGTTCTGCGCGAACTCCTCAACAAACAAATCGACATCAACGGGGTTGTTGACCTTGTCTGTTTGCTGCACTAATAAATCCAGGGCTGAGTCAGCAACGCCCAACGGATCTGCAGACAGCATCACACGTGGCTCTAATCGTTCTATACGATAAGCTCTGTGAACTAAACGCTGTTTTCTATCACTTATCATAGCCGCAACCACCTCTATTTCTCACCCTACACAGAGCTTACATGTCAGCTCTAGTGAGGAATGCAGGCTTATAAACTACCCAATTTCTGCAGAATAGCCTCTCGTTTAGCTTCGTTAATGGACTCTACTGCTAACCACGTGGCTGATTCTTTTTCGGTACGCGCTACCACTTCGGACTTAATACCCATGCGCGTCAATGCCGCTTGGCGCATATTGGCACTTTGAGGGCCATTATATGCCCCAAACGAAATACGGCCTTGGTAGGTTTTTTGTGGCATGACCATCATATCTTTAACCCCCAAACGGCCAAATTGAGCTAGTAGCTGCGAAGATGGTTGACGATAACTGTCCGCCGACAACACCAAATAACCTTTAATAAAATCAAAATCTGCATCAACACGTTGAGGATCAAACCCATAAGACTCGATTATTTGCGCGGCTTTTTTTTGCTCTTTGTCGCTGGCAAAAGGGCCAAACTTATAACTAGGTATTACGCCACCTGACAGCTCAATGCTTTGCGACATTGGCGCTTTAGACGACTCTTCGCTGGATGTTGCTGAATCAGGAAGCTTAGCACTGTCCGTTAAGGGGGCTTCGCTGGCAGAGGCTGTATCACTGGGCGCCTGTTCGGCGTTATTAGGTTCGGTGTAAAGCGCATCACTTAACTTTAGAATACATTTCACGCCCGACACAATATGGTTCCCGGGGTTGTCCATGGTTAAACGAACACCAAATGTCCCACTGGCCGTGTCCCCCACGGGGTCAACCACTTCTATATGCGCACTGTAAGGTGTATTTTGGTTTGTCTCTGGGTAAACATCGCCCAACATGTTGTTATGTATTTGGCCGAAGTATTCCATGCCTAGCACCGCTTCTACATGCAGCGGGTTAAGTTGTACCAATTGCATAACCGGGCTGTCTTCAACGTACTCGCCTTCTGACTTATATACCTGTGTCACGACACCATCGAAGGGTGCAAATACGCGAGTATTATCTAACTGAGCTGCCGCTCGCTCTAACTCTAGCTGGCGAACAGCATAAGTATCTTTGGCTTGTTGTAAGCGCCAATACGACACTTGCTCAGAGCGCTTTGATTCATCGATATTTTGACCGGACACTAGCTTCTTTTCTTGTAAATTACGAACACGCTCATTTTGCAAGCGATCATAACGAAGGTTGATCTCCTCAGCCGAAATTTCTGCCTTCATGTTCGCTTTTAACTTAGCCAAGTTTAAATTGGCCTCTTCCACACGGGAGTTCAGCTCAACTAACAGCTGCCCAGCTTTAACATGCTCACTGCGCTCTGCATGTATGTGACGGATCACGCCTGAGGTAGCCACACTTAAATCTACCGACTTACTGGGAGTAATCACACAGTCCACAGCTGGCAAATCCAAAGCCCACGCAGAGTTAGAGCCTACTATGGCAGCACTTATTAACGTTGCTGAGGCGCCATAAAAAAACCAACCTGTAAATAGCTCTTTATAATTCATTAATGTCCCTTGAAAATTCACTCGTTCTTAACCCAACCACGTAAGACATTGACTACAAAACTAACACTCAAAGAGCCCAACCGTAAGTACGCAAAAGATTCACATATAGCCAGTCTAGTAGACGATTAGCCAAACTGACATTTTCAAACTCAAATTTTACTCGTGCATTAATTGGCTTAAAATCCAAGTCAGAAACAGAAGCGGCTTCGACCTGCACATCAACAATAAAATGCTTGCTTAACAAGCGAGTTCCCGACGCATCACGATCATCAACCGCTATACCGCCCCCCATTAAACTGCCTAGGTATTTTGATGGAAGTTGGTCGGCCGCCGCAGGGACAATGCGCTCGATTTTCCCCGTTAGCGACCGGCTAGGTAAGGCATCAAATAAAATGTGTACGCTCTTTAAACCATGCCTTATTTTGTTGATATCCGCCTGGTCAATGACCGTTGTTATCTGCACATTATTGGCATTAAACACAGCAGCGAGGGCCTCTCCCCTTTCCAAATAACGCCCGGAAATATCCTGCCAGCGCGCCTTTTCTAAAAAACCACTCACTGGAGATGTAACGGTAAGGGCGTCGACTTGAGCACTGACTTCAACCAAACGTTTCTTCATACTCGCTATTTGTTCCCACATATCGGCGGCCGCTAGCGGGTCTTGAGACAAAAATTGGTCATAGCGCGCTTCTAAACCGGATAACTGCGCCTCTAAATTTGTTTGCTGCTCACGAAGAACGGGGTTAGTTAGCTGGAGAATAGCTTGCCCTTTTTCAACCCAATCACCCGCTTGCACCAATGGGCGCTGAGCAACACCACTGGCTTTAGCTATAACCCGCTCGTTATTATCGTGCAGCACGATTCCCGAGGCGGGCAACGTAACCGGGAAGCGAAAAATAAAACCCACTACAAAAACACAACAAACCACGATACCTAATACCGTATAAAAACGTGCTTGTTGCTGCTGTAGCGTTACGTCTTTATAGACTCGACTCAAGCCACGGATAATCGGGAACAACAATTGCTGAAACAGCACATACAGAGCCAATAAACTACCTAACGCAAAAAACACAGTACTTAAATACAGAGTAATCCACAGGCTGATAAATAACCGATACGGTATCGACAATATTCCGTATATTAAAAAACAGTATTGTTCTTTACGGCTGTAATTTTCGACCCTGCCAGACAAACCTAAAACCCAACGCGCCAATAAGCCTCCAACATAGTTTTTAGACTTCGTACTCAAATTATCAATACCTAACGCATCGGCCAGTATGTAGTAACCATCAAATTTCATAAGGGGGTTAATATTAAAAACGAGAGTCGAAAAGGTGCCGATAAAGAACACATCGAACAACAGATCAGACATCAAAGTGCCACTTGAGGAATAAGCCCAGAGATTTAGAGCACATAAGGCCAGAAAAAACTCAATTAACATACCGGCCAAACCAACAATCACGCGCTGGCGACGGCGTGGAAAACGATAACTGGATGATGCATCAACATAAGGTAACGGTATAAATACTAAAAAAACAATACCGCATTCATAGACATGCCCACCAAATCGTTTAACCGCTAGGCCATGACCAAGCTCATGACAAAATTTCATCAATGGGTAAATTAAGATCATGAGTAATGCATTGCTCGGGTCAAAAAACCGGCTTTCCCAGTGCAAAGTAATCGCTGACCATTCAATTGCAAAAACAGACACAGAATAAAGCAAGAGCAACCCAAAAAAGCACATAAAAGGGAGGCTAAAAATCACGCGACTGAGCGGACCTAATAACGCCAACCAGCGGTCTGGATTGTGAAGAGGAACTTTAACCGCCATGGGCTGTTTCAATTTTTGCAACCATGACAAAGATGAGTCTTCCTCATCGGCGATGGCCAATACCCCCATGCTTATTAACAAACTCAGGGTATCTTCAACGTCGCGCCGATGGTGCTCAACCTCTGTATCAGGCAACGTGGTGAGTATAGAAGCGAGTGGTGTTTCGCCATCGCAACGGACAATTAATTCACGTGCCCACTCTGCGCAACGTAAATAAGCATCGCTGTTTTTCACATAGAGTAGATACGGATAGTCAGTGTGCAAAGCTTGAGGGATGAACTCCACTTCTTTAGCCACATAAAGACTAGCGGCGGCTAACCGAGACAACAAACCCGTGGACAGCGTATTCTGAGGCGCTTGCGCCGTCATCGTAGCCACCGCCAATACTGAATACGGCACCAATCAATAAAGTGATGAAACAAGACCCAACCAATGGGCGCTTTCCCAACCTCGACTCGCGCTACCCCTTCCATATTGGGACGTAAATTATTTAAATCGTCATCTTCCAGTTGTGCTTCAGCCAAATACACCGGCGCACCGTCTTGATCATCAAACAAAGGCGTTGCGTGCAGCAAGGTTAGTGTAAAAATCTGATTAGGCAGCGCCGCCAATTTAAGCTCAGCGCTCTGTCCCTCTTTAATGAAACGAATATCTGCTTCTTTTACGCTCAACATGGCTCGGTAGGCATGAAGCGGTGATATTTCAAATAAGACATCGCCGTTGTCGACAGGAGCATTTATCTGACGAGTGAGATCACCCTTTATAATTATTCCTGACATTGGCGCCTTAAGCTGAGCCTGCTCTACTCGCAAAGATGCCTGGTTAAGCTGCGCCTGGACTTGATCGCGTTTAGCTTTCGCTACGTTAGCTTGGCCATAGTCGCGCCCCGCTAAATGCTTTCTGTAACCTTTGTCATACTCTTGCAACTGACTTTCAAGGCGCAATTGCTCTAAACGAAGTGGCTGATCATCCAACATCGCCAGCACATCTCCTTCATTGACGGTATCACCAGCACTTAAAGTCGCTGATTTAATATAACCGTCAAACGGAGCCACAACAGCCATTTGCACCTTGCCCTCAATTACAGTGTCGACCGCTACACGATAATTAACCGGAACAAACACTAAAATGGCGCAGCAGATAAGTGCCAACAACCCATACTTCCATCTGACGTACCAAGAGCTTGATGAGGTAGTGTTCTCTAGAGAAGACGTTTGCACCGACGCATCACTGACAGAGTCAGCTGCCGTTTTTGTGCTAGGCCCTGCTGAGGGATCTGCCGCTTGATTTAATAGCTCCGCCAACCATCGAATGGACCATTGAATTAATTTTTTAGTCGCCTCTACAGAGTCTTCTTTCACTTTTACTCGTATTGCAAACGGATAGTTACCCTGCTGAGTTGGAATATGAGTAGATACAATCAGGTATGGGTCCGAATAAGACGTCACTACGGCGTCTCTCTGAGAGGAAAATACAAGAGTCTCCAATAGTTTTTCGGATGGTTTTTTAGAGTTAGGCCACGATGAGTACACAGGCTTTGTGTTGGCCTGCTCACTAATGTGCTGCAACACGGCACTCTGAGTATCAGGAACCATCTTACAAACCAGTTCTAACCATTGTGTCAATGACGACAATTTCGCACCTACAACAAGCCTTTAAGGATAATGATGCATAACTCACACGTAATGCACCGAGGTTACTTATAGTATCGGCACAAAACGGAACAATATTAGAAACTAAAACCACTTAAAAGCGTCTTAGTTAACTTACACTAAACTAACCTTTATCGATAAGGAACCCCAGTATGTCGCAAGCAGTATCAACAGAAACCCAAAACAGGCTGCAGTACTCTTTACTCTCATTACGGCTAGGCGTATTTATCGTAATGTTGATGTGGACAATGGATAAATTTATAAACCCAGCCCACTCAGCCAAAGTGTTTGAAGTGTTTTACGGCATTAACTCAAGCACTATGGTTGTCTATGTCATTGGCGCTGTGCAGTTGTTGTTAATACTTGCATTTGTAAGCGGCATACAAAAGCGAATCACTTATGGTTTAATCTTTTTATTACATGGCGCCTCAACGTTGGCGGCTTTTGGAAAATACTTAGATGGCTTTAATAATTTGCTATTTTTTGCAGCATGGCCAATGTGGGCGGCGTGTTTAGCCTTATACCTTTTACGTGATGAAGACGTAAAATTTACGGTGAAGTAACGAGGCATTACACACGGTTAAAAGCCAGTTAGCGCGTGCTGCTGCCTAACTGGCTTTTTTGTGGCTAGCTGCTGACGGTCACTTGCTCTTCTACCGGCTTACGAAAAAAGCGTTTAGCGTCCTCTAACAGCATGATGTTGACAGGAACCATAATCAAAGTAATTAACGTACCAAACAAGATTCCAAAGCCTAAAGATACGGCCATAGGAATTAAGAACTGCGCCTGCACGGCTTTCTCAAACAATAGCGGCATTAGCCCTAAAAATGTCGTCATCGACGTTAGAGCAACAGGACGAAAACGAGCAACGCCAGCCGTTTTCACTGCTTGTTCAACAGCCTCAAAAGCCGACATTGTTATACTCAGCTCCTGCTGACGTCGGTTTGAGTACTCCACTAGCACAAGACTATCATTAACAATAACCCCCACCAGCGCCAACAATCCCAACAAGCTCATAATGGTTAAATCCATCCCCATTAGCCAATGCCCGGCCAAGGCTCCGATAGCGCCAAAAGGGATCACTGACATGACAATTAATGGCTGAGCGTAAGATTTAAAGGGAATAGCCAGCAAGGCATAAATGGCAAAGAACACAAAAACCAACCCAATTATCAGTGACGAGAATGATTCCTGTTGCTCGCGGGCTTCACCTTCCAAGGTATAACTGGAACCTGGATATTGAGATACTAGCCCGTCCATAAATTCAGCTAAGTTACGCTGCAAAACCGTCGTATTAGTTGTCGTTTTATCTAAATCCGCCGTCACACTGACAGTGCGCTGCTGATTAATCCGATAAATAGCTGAAGCCCCACGGGACGGCACAAGATAGGCCACTTCATTGAGCGGCACAAAGCCCGCATCAGTTTCGATTTGTATATTACGTAAGTTACTGATCGCTTGTCGTTCATCTTTAGGCAGACGAACATATACGCTCACTTCATCACTGCCTCGCTGTACACGCTGAACTTCAATGCCAAAGAAATTTTGACGCACTTGGCGAATGATATCGCCGCGCGTAAGCCCCAGCGCGTATGCTTGTTGAGTCAACTCTACTTGTAGTTCTTCCTTACCATCTGAGAGGTTGTCAACTATTTCAAATAGCGTGGGGTAGGTTTTTAAGTGAGCTTTTACCTGATCAGCCATGGCCGATAAATCAGCCACATTGCTAGAGCTCATGCGGATGTCAACAGGGTCGCCTCCGCGACCAAGCTCCGCTCTATAAGTTAAAGATTCAGCCCCTGGGACTGTTCCTATCATTTGCCGCCATTCTTGCACTAAACGTGTCGTGGTCAATGCCGGATCACGATCCTCTGCTGGTGTTAGTTCAAAACGCACCATGCCGTTTTCAGCACTGCCACCACGTCCACTCGCTGAAAATATATTTTGTACGACACTTTCACCTGTTTCTTCATCACTGTAATCCGCTTTTAATTTACGGGCCGCTTCTACCATTTTAACCACGACACGGTCAGTCACTTCAAAAGGAGTCCCCGCCGGCATTGTGAGTGTAGCGACTGCCGTGTCACTTTGAACACGCGGGAAAAAAACAAAGCGAGTCCAACCACTAAAAATCATAGCCAGCGATAACATGAGCACAGCAATAAACAACATCAGAGTTGTTAGGCGGTTTTTCAAAGCCACAGCTAACAAGGGCTGATAATAACGGAGAATAAAGGACTCAAACCCGTCCGCAAAGCGGCGCTGAAAACGTGCGAAGCGGCCTTCAGATTGATGTTTACGAATACGTACATGTTTTAAGTGAGCCGGCAGAACCCACTTAGATTCGATTAACGAAAACAACAGAACAGGGATCACAATAAAAGGTAGCTGCGCAAAAATGGGGCCTCGATCCCCTTCCACAAACGCGATCGGTAGAAAGGCCGCTATGGTTGTTAAAATACCAAAGGTGACAGGCACCGAAACTTCCTGTGTACCTCGTATAGCGGCTTCTAGGCCGCTTTCTGACGTTTTTAGGTGCGTATATACATTTTCTCCGGTCACGATGGCATCATCCACAACCAAACCGAGCACCAATATAAAACCAAATAAGGAGATAATATTTAACGTAATACCAAACAAAGGCATCACCAAAAAAGCGCCCATAAAACTAACAGGGATGCCAATAAACACCCAGAAAGCGATGGAGGGCCGCAAGAAAAGCGTGAGCAATAAAAGTACAAGCACCCCACCCTGACATGCGTTAACGATTAGCGTTTCTAATCGGCTTTTAACAATTTCGGAATCATCATCCCAAAACGACATTTTTAAACCGTTGGGTAACAATGCCTGTTGCTCTGCCACATAATCTTTAACTTCATCAGCAACCGTAATCGCACTTTGCTGACCAACTCGGTAAACATCGATCATAGCTGACAAAGAGCCGTTAAACCGGCTGCGCATTGCACTTTCTTCAAAGCCATCATTGACCGTGGCAATGTCGCGTAAATACAGCACACTGCCGTCAGCATTGTTCTTTATGACCATCGATTCAAACTGGTCACGGTTGTACGCTTGGCCTTTAGAGCGTATTAAAATTTCTCCGCCATCCGTATCCAAACTACCCGCAGACAAGTCCAGTGAGCTATTGGCTATTTTATCGGCCACCTCGGACAACGTGAGGTTGTATTCTCGTAAATTATCCTGCGCGATTTCTACGGATATTTCGTAATCTCGCACACCATCCAATTCAACCTGGGTAATACTAGGTAAGCGTAATAGATCATCACGCACTTTTTCGGCATAGGACCTGAGTTCTTTTTCAGTCAGGTTATCCGAAGACAAAGCCACACTGATCACTTCCCGCACCCTTGTGGCTAGCGCGACAACGGGTTTTTCGGCATCATCAGGAAAAGAGTTAATTTCATCTACACGAGCCTTAACATCCGCTAATAGCTCCCGAGCGTCATACCCTTTTTCTGCCTCAATAGTGACGGTAGTCCCCCCTTCAACAGAGCGACTGCTTAATTCTTTAACCCCTTCTAGATCAGATACGGCATCTTCTATACGTGTGGCTAAGCTTAGTTCTGCATCTTCGGGGGTAGCCCCATTGAGACTCACACTTACACTAATGGTATCTGATTCGAAGCTTGGGAATATTTCTAATGGGATACGAAAGTTAAGTGACATTAAGCCCGCTAACACAATCGTTACCATTAACAAATTAGCCGCGACATGGTTGCGCGCAAACCAAGCGATCATTGCGCCTGCCCTCCGGTAGCGGACACCGCACTCCGCGCTTCAGGTCTACCTCCGGTTTTGTTAGGCCGTGCACCTTCCTGTTCTTGTGACCTTAACTGAGCGGGAGTCCCGGATATCACTTGGCCCAATGCCGTCGTCACAATGGTGTCGCCTTCAACCAAACCTGAGGCAATAATAGCTTCTTGTTCATTTTGCCATGCGATACTGACTTCCCGGCGCGTCACTGCATCGTTTTCAAATACATAGACATAGGTACCTTGATAAATAACCCGGTTAGGAATGACGATGGCGCGCTCAAGCGTCTTTCCTTGAATCTTTGCTTGTACATACTGGCCAATTTTTAACGGGGTTTTGTCTTCATTACCTTCGCCGTAGGGATCTGTAATCTGGGCAACCACGTACAATTGGCGGCTATCTTCATCGATTGCACCTTCGGTCATAACAACCTCCCCCTTCCATTCCTCCTTATTGACCAAAGTAGAAATCAAAGTGACGCTCGGTAAATTGTCTGCCACTTTATCGTTAAAACGGTAGCGCTCTGGTAAGTCGATGTAGGCCAAATCTCTGGCTTGTAACGGCAGGCGTACTTCAATTACATCAACAGCATATAAAGTGGCCAATGAGGTACTTGTCGTTATTATTTGCCCTAGCGCTACAGATTTGCTTAATACTCGACCAGCATAAGGCGCACGAATGTGTGTGCGCTCAAGGTTTAATTTAGCTTGAGCAACGGCGGCTTTAGCCGAAGCCACCGTTGCTTCGGCTGCTTTCACTTGAGGCGCCCGCGCCACTAAATCTGGAATTTTTCCACCATTGCCTAAGCGCTTCCAGTCTGCTTTTGCTTGCGCACTGCGTGCTTTTTCTTCACTTAATGTCTGATAGGCTGTCATTAGTGTGGCTTCTTGCGTCGCCAACTCCGCTTGATAATCGCGGTCGTCGATGCGAAGCAGCTCATCACCTTCTTCAAAAAAACCACCGGCTCTAAATGCAGGGTTCACCCAAACAACTTGACCTGAAACTTGAGCCAACAGCTCACCCTCAGTGCGGGGCTGTAGCTTACCGTAGCTATCAATAGTAACGGAGTAAGGCTTAGCGCTTATTGTGTCGACATCAATGCTCAAACTGGCTACCCGTTGCGGTGCTCCTCGCCCAAGCTGTGGTGGATTATTTAAAATAACGTAGCTAGCAACCCCAGCAACAACAATTAATAAAACAGGTATGATACGCCTGATCATGAGTGAGGAATCTCCACTTGCGAAGTGTTAACGGGGGTGTATTCTACGGTCAATGACGGATCAAGCTGGCCACCTAAAGCCACCATCAGATCGACCCGATTCTGTAACAATGCACGCCTTAAAGACAAAATATTGGTCTGTGCATCAAGTGAGCGCCGCTGCGCTTCTAAAACGGTATTGTAGTCCTCAAGCCCTCGCTGGTAGCGCTCAAAAGACAAACTCTCCGCCTGTTTTGCATTGTCCTGTGCCTCTATGTACAGGGTGTATTGCTTACGCAGCGAGCTTTCTGCTGTGAGCGCATTTTCTACTTCAGTGAACGCGGTATAAACCGCATCAAGATAGACCTGCTCTTGCTCTCGGCGTTGAGAGGCTTTAATTGACTGATTCGCTTCACGTTGGCCTGCATCAAAAATGGTAGCCGCTAATGACGCTCCCACACTCCACGCTAGATTACTGCTCACCAAATTCGATAAAGCATCGCTGCTACCACCATAACTGCCCGTCAACGTTAAACTAGGGAAGCGTGCACGGTGAGCTGCAGCAAGTGCTTGATCTGTTGCTAACAAGGTTAACCAATTGGCCTGCAAATCCGGTCTTTGTTTAATAATACTCGCCGGTAAAGGCACATCCGACATCATAGGAATCAACGGTAAAGCTTCGTCCGCACCAATAGCCGCATCAGGGTAGCGCCCAAGCAACTGCTCCAACGAGCGCTGAGTCTCTTTTAACACCTGCTCTTGCTCTGCCAAGGCTGCGACTTGAGCGTTTGCGTCATTTCTAGCTAAATACAAATCCAGTGCTTCATAGAGGCCGTTTAGATAACCTGATTCGATGACTTCCAAATCAGACTGTAGACTTTGTGAGCGCTCTTTATACAAATCGACTAATAACTGAGCTTCTTGAAGCTGAAACCATTGACGGTAAACATCCGCAATCAGCGTTATTTGCTCTTGATTAAAAGTCGCAACCGCCGCTGCATACTCAAGCTGAGCTTGCTTCTGCGAGGCACTGAGCTCCCCCCAAATATCAACTGACCAACTCGCGTTAGCACTTAAAGACACGGTGTTACCACTGTCCTCCACACGATCTATACCTGACGTAAGCCCCACCGTTGGAAAACGATCAGCTTTAGCGATACGCATCGCTAGCTCTGACTGCAGCATTTTCTCCCGGGCCGATGCCAGCGTATGACTATGCGCTAACGCTTCTTGAACTAACGTCAGTAACTGAGGGGTATGCAGCCCAAAGAAATTAGCCATCTGCGCCTCGGCATCAAGACCTTTGGCACTATCGTGTGCATCAAGCTGCATGCCTTGGGCTGAAGACCATTGCTCAGGTGCAATGGCATCAGGCTGAATCGATAAAGGCTGAGGAGCTGCACACCCAACTAGTAGGCTTGCTATTACAGCAGGCCAAACGCGTTTAACCATCGTTAGGCTGGGTTGTTTAAGTAGACAAGGGGGACTTAACACGTAACTAGTTTTCCTTGTTGATACAATATGCTCGCCACGAGCACTCAGGTAGAGGCTCCTAATATCACCTTATTTGATGAAATCTTAAATAAAAAAATGCTTATTTTACATTTCTTTACAAGCGAGATAGAAAATTAGCGGGGATTTATAAGTTATCTGCCAGCCATCAATCTGCTATTGTGCCAGCATCGCGCAACGCACGTAATCAATAAAGCTATGAAGCCGCTCTACAGCGAAGACGCCGAGCGGCCCCGATGTAGACATACGAATTAAGTTATTTTGTAGGCTTCCATGACCACAAAACACGCTGTTCTTCAGGGAGTGACCAAAGCCCTTTCTTAGCTTTACGGGCTTTTTGCTCATCACGATACCAAGCGGCACCAGCATCTGAGGTTGAATCAACCCAAGCACCGCCTTTATTAATCATCCGGCGGCTGGTGTCGTAGCCTTCTTTCCATACAATGCACACCCACTCACCTGATGCATCTTGTGTTGGGCAACGCAATGTCACACGCTCGTTAGTAATCATACTGCCTAGAATTTCTTTAGACATTTCGCCATAAGGCTGGCTCAACTCTGGCGCATCAATATACGCCAAGCGAACATCATATTGGTTCTGTTGTTTATCCGTAACTTTAATAGAGTCGCCATCAACAATAGCGACGACCATAGCGAGTGCAAGCGTGAGTGACATGGATACATAACCTTAAAAAATTTGGCTCAGTTTACTCTGTTTAGTCTTAATAAAAAATATGAGGAAAAATACACCTTGCGTGTTTAACAGCCACAAAAAAAGGGCCCAAAGGCCCTAAAAGAGGATAGTGCTATTATCGCAGTAGCTGAATAATACGTTGCGCTTCAGCTTGGACATACGGCATCGCTTTTTGCATAAAATACAATTTATCAAACTTGTCAGGCTCTTCGTTCATTAGACGCCTCAAATTTGATCCCATCGCCATACGTAGTGAGGTTCCAATGTTAAATTTGGATACTCGTGTTTTTTTAAGTTTTTTAATATCGTCTTCTTTAATACCGGTAGTGCCATGAATCACCAAAGGAACATGCGTGACTTTCTCGGTGATCGCATTGAGCAAAGTGTAATCAATAACCGAATCAGGCGTCGTCAACCGGTGTACGTTTCCGATAGCAATTGCCATCGCATCAAGGTCGCTCTCACTCGCATAGCGGTAAGCATCGTCCGGTGAGGTATTGATCGATTTAATATGATCTCTGCCTTCTTTGTAAGCAACAGAGCCAATCTCCCCTTCTATACTCACCCCTAACGCATGAGCGACCTGAGCTACTTGCTTAGTTCGTTTTATGTTTTCCTCTAGCGGTAATTGTGACCCATCAAACATGACCGACGAAAAGCCATGATGCATCGCTTTATAAACGATCTCTTCTTCGTAGGTATGATCTAAATGCACACAAACCTGGGTGGAACTCGCGTTCGCTAAAGACAACAGCATTTTAGCTAACGCCTCCACCCCCATAAAATCGACCATGTCTTTATTCGCCGCTAAAATTATAGGGCTGTTTAACGACTCAGCCGCTTCTACAATAGCGCGCCCTTCCTCATATCCAAATACGTTACAGCAGGGTATGGCATAATCAGAATTAGCGGCTGCGGGCAAAATATCATTTAGCGTGACTAGCATTCCAACACCCCCTATTTAAATTTTTTAATCATGTCCTTGATACCGGGTATGGTATGAACCTGATACTCATGGTGCGGATCAAAGTGTTGAATAAGTGATTTAGAATGCTCACCCACAATAATGGTGAAGTAGTACATTTCATAACCCGGTGCTGCGACACAGGGGTGATACCCTTTATCGATCGCGATAACACTGCGGTTTTTAATATGATAAACAGGCCCTAAATCATCTTCGTGCTCATACAAAAACTGAGCACCAAAGCCTTGGTCTGGGTTAAACCTAAATTGGTAAACCTCTTCGTATCGTGTTTCATCAGTTCCTCGTTCCGTATCATGCTTGTGGGCGGGGAAACCCGACCAACCACCAGCCCCCACCGTAAACAACTCACTGACTAACAAGCGGCCACGTTTATCAGCATTTTTTTGCCCTAATATATGCTTAATTTTACGATGCGTTTTTGTGTCATCACTACCGTATTGAACTTGATCGCTGTCTTCTGGTTTTACCTCAAACGCTTCTAGTGCCTCTTCATAGCGACCGCCCGCAATCATTACATCCGCATTCTCAGACGTGCAGGTAACCGTTACCGAAGCACCTAAAGGTGCGTACACCGCTGCCGGATTACCATCCCACACGTTTTTGCGCCTCCCGATATCGGTAAAGACCTTATCATCTACGCTGATCGAACAGGTGCCACCCGCTAACACCACGGCTGTTTCATAGCCGTCGAGTTGGTATTGGTACGATTCACCTTTTTCTAAAAACACTTGGTTAAAATAGATAAGCGGCGTTGTGTCGTCGTTTACATCAATAATTGGTTCATTCTTGTTGTCATACGCTGGAATATGTTTGCCCATAATGTGTGTCTCACTCAAAATTTTTATCAATAAAAGCGGGGTGCTGTTAGCCTAATGACTACGTAATACACGACCTGCACCCTGCTCTGGTCAGGATTAAGCCGCTTCACGCACTGCAATAAAGCTCAATAACTCATCCAATGTCGGCATAGCATCTGTACAGGTTTTTCGTGACACATTGATCGCCGCTGAGGCAGAGCCCATCTTCACGCTCTCTTGTAAGTCGTACCCTTGCAGGATTGAGTACATAAAGGCACCAGCAAACGAATCACCGGCTCCAAATGGCTTTTTAACCTCCACGGGGTAAATTCCCTGAGCAAACTTTTGCCCATCTCGGGTATACACAGTGGAGCCAAGCTCACCGGCTTTTATAATGAGTATTTGAGTAGCTCCTTGGAGATAACGCGCAGCGGTTTGATCATCGTCCGATTTAGCGGAATCTCTATCCAAAGCCTCCATCACATCAAACTCTTCGCGATTACCTATCACGACATCCGACATACTCGCAGCCATTTGATAGTACAAAGAGGAGTCTTCTTCTGAGCGCCAAGAATAAGCACGATAGTCAACATCTAGGACAACCAGAGTGCCTGCTTCTCTCGCGTAACGAATCGCCGCTAGCGTAGCCTCGCGAGATGGGCTGGACGATAACGCCGTACCTGAAATCAGCAGGATTTTTGATTGCGCTATGTAAGCCTTATCAATGTGCTCAATTGATAGCGTCAGATCAGCCGCGTTATTGCGGTAGATAACCACCTCACAATTTGAAGCTTTCATCTCGGTAATTGCCAAGCTGGTTCTGGATCCTTTGTTGTCTACCAACATGCCTTGGATATCCACGTTTAAGCGGCGTAAATAGTCGCATACGTAATGCCCTAAACCGTCGTCTGATACGCAACTAATGATTCCGGCTTTAGCCCCCAGTTTAGACAAAGCTACCGCGATATTGGCGGGCGATCCGCCCACATGTTTATCAAAGCTTGATACATTGGTCAGGTCGACGTTCTCTTCGCTGGCATATAAATCAACACCCGCACGTCCTAAACAGATCACATCGAGAGAGCGACTAGTTGGGATAGACAGATTACTCATAGTACTTCACCCACTGAGCATCATTATCAGCAGACTCTACACAGCGTTCGAGTAATCTGACCCCTTCAATACCAGCATCGATACCTGGGAACCAGGTTGCAGCAACGGTAGCTTGATCATCCCTGTTAGCAGCCTTCATAACAGTACCAAATCGGCTGTAAAGGTTGGCCCACGACTCGAAGAAGCCTTCGGCATGGCCTCCACCTATGCGATCGCTACTCACGGCTGAATCGTCGTTATGGAGATAACCCATACCGCGCTCTAACACGCGTGCTGGCTCGCCTTGCACTTCAAAACTTAACTGATTAGGCCGCTCATCCCACCATTCGATGCTTGCTTTTTCGCCGACGATACGTATTTTTTGCTGATGCATAGAGCCGGCATTAACACCGCTTGCCCATAAAGTACCCACTGCGCCATTTGAAAATTGCATCATGACATGAGCGTTGTCTTCTAGAGGCGCTCTTGAGGCAATAAAACTCTGGCGTGTGCAGCACAAACGTTCAACATCCAAGCCAGTCATGAGCTGTGCCATGTAAAAGGCGTGTGTGCCTATATCTCCCAACACGTACGTTGGCCCCGAAACTTCAGGGTTCATGCGCCATTTAGCGCCAGGGTTATCCTTTTCGACTTCTTCACTATGAAAACCATGGGCGAATTGCATGGAGATAACGCGGACCTTGCCAATATCACCGCGCTGTATCATTTCTCGCGCTTGGTGCACCATTTGGAACCCAGTGTACCCATACATAACCCCAAAAATACGGCCATGCTCCTGCGCGATACGTTTTAAATCTTCGGCTTCAGCTACCGTGAAGGTCACAGGCTTTTCACACACTACGTGTAAACCGGATTCTAAAGCCGCTTTCGAAATAGCGTAATGTGTGGAATTAGGCGTTGCGATGGAAACCGCTTGAATACCGTCCTCACGCTTTGCCTCTTCAGCAAACATCGTTTGATAATCGGCATAGCAACGCTCAGGATTAAGCCCCAAGTTTGTCCCAAAATCGCGGCAACGCTCAGCATCAATATCAAATGCTCCGGCAACTAATGTGAAGTGCCCGTCTCTGGTAGCACTGGAGCGATGAGCATAGCCAATTTGGCTGCCACGACCGCCGCCAACCATTGCCCAACGAATAGGTTGTTCAGAACGCATTTCTTCATTAAACATTTTATTATTCTCCTTATACGCCTGGGCGTTGGTGTGCTCGACCTTCGCTAAAGTTAGCAACTGCTTTTTCTACTTTTTCTGTTCGTGCTATTTCTGGTAGACCTACTTCCCACCAGCAATCGCAGCTAGACCATTTGGTTGGATCAATATCAATAACGATAACGGAGGTGCGATCAGCGGCTTTGGCGCGCGCAAATGCCGCATCAAACTCCTGCATGTTGCTAATTTTCTCGCTGATAGCGCCCTGAGCTTCGGCGTGCTTAGCAAAATCGACCCGAGCCAACTCACCATCGGGCCGACGGCAGTCTTCCAAAAGATTGTTAAACGAATCGTTGCCTGTGTTGTTTTGCAACTTGTTGATAACCGCATAGCCAGCGTTATCGCACACAATGACAATCATTTTGTGACCGGTTAACACAGAGCTATAAATGTCAGAATTCAGAATCATGTAGGAGCCGTCGCCCACTAAAACAACAACATCGTTGTCTGGATTAGCAATTTTGGCTCCCCACCCTCCAGCTATTTCGTACCCCATACACGAAAAACCAAACTCAATATCAAACTTGCCTATTTGCTGGCTTTGCCAGTTCATATTGAGCTCCGCAGGCAAGCCCCCTGCGGCGGTTAAAACGGTGTCTCCGGGCTCAACCACACGGTTAACAGCACCAACCACCTGCGCATAGGATGCCATTTCATCGCCCATCACTTTAGCTCTCTGGTGGCATAATGCCTTCCACTCGCTTGCTTGCGACTGCGCGGTAGCCGCCCATTCGGTATCGTTTTTCCAATCGCCTAAAACAGCATCGAGTTGCACCAACGTATCTTTGGCATCCGCCACGACAGGCATGGCTAAATGCTTAATGGCGTCTGTTCGGCCCACATTAATACTGATAATTTTTAGATTAGGGTTTCTAAATACCGACCAAGAGCCTGTCGTAAAATCTTGTAGACGTGTGCCAACCGCCAACACCACATCCGCATGTGCAGCCAGATAGTTTGCCGAATCAGAGCCGGTCGCTCCGATAGGGCCACCATTTAAAGGATGTTCTTGCAGGAGAGAAGCACGACCAGCAATGGTCTCTACGGTTGGAATTTGATGGTTTTCAATAAACGAGGCTAACGCGTCAGTTGCCCGTGAGTAATGAACACCGCCCCCGCTAATCACAAGCGGCTTTTTAGCGGCACGTAAAATGTCAGCGGCAGCTTCCAAATCGCACATTTCGGGTTGAGGACGACGAATACGATGAACCTTCGTTTCAAAAAAACGTGTGGGATAATCGTATGCCATACCTTGAACATCTTGCGGCAAGCCAAGGAAAACTGGGCCACAGTCAGCGGGGTCTAGCAACGTATCTATTGCTAAAGGTAACGTCTGCAATAACTGAGCAGGATGAATCACACGATCCCAATAGCGCGTTACTGCTTTAAAGGTGTCATTGGCTGTAATGGACGGCGCATGAAAATGCTCTGTCTGCTGTAGTACTGGATCGGGTAAACGGCTAGTGTACGCATCACCAGAAAGCATCAATAGTGGCAAGCGATTAGTATGCGCAATACCCGCAGCAGTAACCATGTTAGTGGCACCAGGGCCGATCGATGTAGCCGCAATGCCTATCCGTTGACGATTATTTGCCTTCGCATAAGCTACCGCGGCCATAGCCATGGATTGCTCATTTTGACCTCGCCAGGTCGGTAGCTGATCTTCCACATTTTTAAGCTGCTGCCCTAGACAAGTCACATTCCCATGTCCAAAAATTGCAAATGAACAGCCAAACAGTGGTTGAACTTGCCCATCAATTTCTATGTGCTGGGCCACTAAATATTTTACAAGCGCTTCCGCTACAGTTAGACGGACTGTATTCATAATATTTCTCTTTTTATTCTTAAATGGATAATGAAATTATGAAGCTATTGATTAAGCTTTCTTGCGTTTTTGAGCATCTAATAACACGGCACCGATAATGATCATGCCCTTGATGATTTGCTGCCAGTAAGGGTCTACTCCCAGCATATTTAGGCCTTTATTCATCACGCCGATAATCAATGCACCAACAATACACATAGGAACAGAACCCACACCGCCAGCCAGCGACGTGCCGCCAATTACAGCGGCAGCAATCGCATCCAATTCCCACATGTTGCCGAATGTAGGATTGCCAGCATAAGCTCGTGAGGTCAGCATCGCTCCAGCTAGCCCTGCCAAAGCACCCGCCAACACATAAACTTTAAGTAAGGTAAGCTCAACATTAACGCCGCAGATTCTAGCGGTATTAACGTTGCCACCAATCGCGAAGACATGGCGACCAAAGGTCATGCGGCTCATCATAATGTGACAAACCACAGCCACAATGACATATATAACTACAAGCCCGGGTACCCCAAAAACCGAACCATCACCAATTGAGGTAAAAGCATCAGAGCTTGCATCAATAGGCCGGCCGTTGCTCACTAACTGAGCGACACCGCGCGCCATCGTCATCATGCCGAGCGTGGCGATAAAAGGAGGGATTCGTCCAAAAGCAGTAATCGAACCGTTAATAAGCCCACAAATACTGCCCACAAACATGGCTGCTCCAAAAGCAAAAATAGCCATGCCATAGCCTTCACTACCAGTCACAATAGTAGCCCCAACAACGGAAGCTAACGCCACTACAGCCCCCGAAGATAGATCGATACCGCCAGTGACTATCGCAAAAGTCACACCTATCGCAATAATCCCGAACATGGAAACTTGTTCCAAAATACTGAACACATTGCGTAAGGATGCAAACCCTTCAATTTTTATCGATAAAGCGGCGAACAATAAAACCAGAATAAGCAGCATTCCATACTTATTAAGAATCTCGGTGTAGTGTGTTTTTCGCACTGTTGCAGCCATTGCCTTAACCATCATGCCACTCCTTTAATCTGACATTGAGATGCCATTTCTTGTTCGTGTACCGCTGGCACATCACCACCGGCTGCCATTTCTAGGATCAACTCTTGTGTTGCATTTTCTCGATCAACAATGCCTACCTCTCGTCCCTCCGCCATGACCATTACACGATCGCTTAGCGACAGGAGCTCTAGCATTTCGGAAGAAACGATGATGATGGCTTTACCTAGGCGCGCCAACTCAACAATTAATTTGTAGATCTCGGCTTTGGCACCAATATCGATACCTTTAGTGGGTTCATCTAAAATCAGAATTTCAGGCTCTAACAACAACCAACGAGCAATGAGCACTTTTTGCTGATTCCCGCCCGATAAGTTGCCGATAATGGTATCCACCGTTGGCGTTTTTATACGTAACTGCTGTTTCATCGTGTTAGCCACATCACTGGCTAAGGATTCAGAAATAAGGTGATTTTTTTCGTAAGGGTGCAGTTCAGGCATGATCATGTTGTCGGTAACACTCATGTTTAACATCAAGCCTGTTAATTTCCGGTCTTCTGTTACAAAACCAATGCGATGCTGTATAGCATCGGAAGGTTTACGAATATCAATTTGCTCACCATGCAGATGAATTTCGCCACTTTTAGCCGCTTTATAACCAAAGATGGCTTCAACGACCTCGCTACGACCCGCGCCAACTAGGCCAGCAATACCGAAAATTTCTCCTTTACGAACAGTAAAACTAATATCTTCAAACTTACCAGGTAAACTCAAATGGCGAACGTCCAGCAACGTTTCTCCGATCGTGACATCTTCGCGCTGGAACATTTCGTCCATTTCACGACCAACCATCATATTTATGAGTTCTTCTTTACTAATGTCAGTCGTCTTTTTAGTTCCGATATACTGCCCATCACGAATCACCGATACCTCATCTGATAGCTCAAAAACCTCACCTAACTTGTGAGAGATATAGATAATAGCTATACCGCGCTGCTGTACCTTTTTGACAATTCGATACAACTGATGCACTTCTGATTCAGTTAATGCCGTTGTTGGCTCATCCATAATAATGAGCTTGGCGTTGTAGGAGACAGCCGTAGCAATAGCCAACAATTGCGCTTTAGCGACGGAAACATCCTGCATAAGTGTTTCCACACTCATGGGGATTCCGAGCTCATCTAAAATTTTATTAGTTTGATTATTCATGGCATTTTGATCCATCAAAATGCCTTTCTTAATCTCGCGCCCCAAATAAAAATTAGCAGCAACAGAAAGGTTGGCAGAAGGGCTTATCTCTTGAGGAACCATAGCCAAACCCGACCGGATAGCATCAATGGGGGCTTTTGGAGTAAACGGCTGACCATCAAAGAAAATGTCTCCGCCTGCATCCGGCGTATAAAGCCCATATAGGATTTTCATTAATGTTGATTTGCCTGCGCCATTTTCTCCCATTAGCGCATGTATACTGCCTTTTTTGATTGATAAGTTAACCTGATCCAGCGCTTTAACTCCCGGAAAGGTTTTACTCACATTAATCATTTCTAATATGCAATCTGAGTTATTCATAAGCCTAATTATTTTTATTAATAGCGTTATAAAATAGAAAGGTCGCTTATTGAATACTGCTTATAAAAGGCATTCATTCGTTAAATAAAAATCAATAGCGACCTTGGCGTTTAATGGCAAAAAAGCCGTTAACACTTATTTAATATTGAGATAAGTACGCTTCTTTTTGGCTTTCTTTTACAAGTTCGAAGTCTATCCAATTCATTTTCTGGACTTCTTCTTTTTGTGCTAACTTATAAGCTATTTCTGCCCCTTTATATCCTTGGCCTTTCGCACTCTGAAAAACAGTAGAATCTAAACCATTACCTAAATATTCGAGCGCATCTGGCGTTGCATCCACGCCTGAAATAATAAGATCAGCATCTGTTTTCCCTGCTTTTTTAGCAGCTAACAAAGCGCCAATGGCCATTTCATCATTGTTAGCAACGATGACATTGATATCCGGGTTTGCCTGCAGCCAATCTTCTGTAATTTGCAGAGCTTTGGCACGATCCCAGCGCCCTTCTTGTTCGGCCACGACTTTAATATTGGGGTGTTTATCGAAAACTTGTTTATTGCCTTGGGTTCTGTTTATTTGAGCTTCATGTCCTAAAACGCCCATCAAAATCGCCACATTGCCAGGCTTACCATCCAGCATTCCAACGATACTTTCCGCTTGGATAATGCCTGCTTGAATCGACTCTGAACCCACATAGGCGTCCACATTATCCATGGTGTCACTATCGGGAAGGCGATTGACTATAACCAATGGAATACCCGCACGACTCGCTTTTTTAGCGATGGGTTTCACAATAGCCACATCAGTAGGAACAACGAGCAGCGCCGACACTTGAGCATCAATAAAATTATCCACATCATTTAGCATTTTGCTCGGATCTTCATTTGCATCCGTCAGTTTAATATCGACGTTATCGTGCTCAGCATCAAAATCGCTAACACCTTCAAACAGGTAACTTAACCATTTATCAGCAAAGCTTGGCATAGGAGCGCCAATAACGTAGGAGTCTGCTATGGCGAAGCTCGATATCGAACAGATAACAGAAGCAGCTAATAGAGTTTTCTTGATCATTGCATCCAGTCCTTTTTTGTTTTTATTGATGAATAAGGATCCGCGATTCCCAGCTATACAGAAACCGCTTACCTGAAGATTAACAATATGAAATACGCTTTGCAAGCGCTTGCAAAAAGTATTTAATAAACTTTTAATCTATAGTTTATAAAGACAATAAAAATAAAAGTCAGCGTATGGCCACGCACGAAAAACAGAGCTAAAAGCTAATCCAGAAATAACTTAATCTTCTGTAAAAATAGCCTTTATCCAAACTGGAATGTATTATTAAACAAAGGGTTGCACGATAGAAAACCCGTGCATCGCCCAACTTATTACAGGTGACCTATGGACCAAAGCCGATATAAACACATCACTCAAAAAGAAGTCGCTGACAAAGCAGGCGTTTCATTATCGGCCGTTTCAAGAGCTTTTACGCCGGGAGCAAGCGTTTCAGAAAAAACACGAAAAAAAATAGAAGCAGCCGCTAACGAGCTAGGCTATAAAACAAACATCTTAGCCCAATCACTGATGACCAATCGCACGCGGCTAATGGGTGTTATTTCTAGCAACTTTGAAAATCCAGCCTTTATTGAAGTACTCGACCTAATCACTAAAGAACTCCAATCAAGAGGCTATCGATCCTTGATTGAAAACCTAACAACAGAGTCCAAACCCGAAGACGTATTAGAGCGGCTACTTCAATACCGCGTTGACGGCGTATTGTTTTTATCTTCTGTGCTGCCTACTATTTTCGCTGAAGTATGCGAAAAGGCAAAACTCCCTGCTGCTATCATGTTTGGCCGGTCTAGCCATAGCGACTCAATTAATACGGTTACGGCTGATAATTATAATGGTGGCAAAATGGCTATCGAATTATTAATCGATCGCGGTTATAAAAAAATTGCATTTTTAGGCGGCCCTATGAATGCAACCACCACCATTGACCGTAAACAAAGCGCTATAGAAACGCTAAAAGCCCATAAGCTCAAGCTGGTTGCAATCGAACATTGTGAAACTTACTCATACGAAGCAGGCAAGCAGAAAGCATTAGAATTACTAGAACAAAACCCTAGTTTAGAGGCCATTTTTTGTGGCGATGATATCTTAGCGATAGCCACACTAGACACGGCACGGGAGCTAGGTAAAAAATGCCCAGAAGATTTCGGCGTCCTAGGCTTTAATGATATGTCGATGGCCTCATGGAACGCCTACAACTTAACGACAATCAAACAGCCAATCAAAGAAATGGTGACAGCCGCTGTAGACATTATAATTAAGCGCATTGAGGAGCCAAATCTACCCACGGAAACACGCCTACTACCTTGCAAGCTCATAGAACGAGGCACGCTCAAAACATCGCAAAAGCACACCTCGTAACAGGCCAATAGCGGCTAGGCATTAGACGCAAGACTCACCCACTCTCCATTCTTTTGGTGCGAGTTAATAGCGGCTCTCACAAACGCCACGCCTTGCGCTCCATCTTGTATATCAGGAAAGTAGCGGGCTAAGGGGTTTTCTTTTACACCTGTTTTTTGCGCAATGATGACTTCAGCCAAATCAGTGTACAGATTAGCAAACGCTTCACGGTAGCCTTCTGGATGCCCTACTGCTATTCGTGAAACCCGATTAGCCGCTTCGTGCAAACCAGGCCCACCCTTTTGCAATAACTGAGTAGGCTGCCCAATGCGACGCACCAATAGCTGGTTTGGCTGCTCCTGATGCCACTCCAAACCGCCTTTGCTACCAAAAACTCGTAAATACAAGCCATGATCAGCACCTGCAGCAGCCTGAGTAATAAAAAAAGAGCCACGCGCATTATTCTTATAGCGGGTTAGAATACCGGTATAATCATCGGCCTCACGCCCCGGCACAATCGAAGCCAAATCAGCACTTAGCTCGGCTGGCACCATACCTGTAACAAACGAAGCCAAGTGGTAACAGTGAGTACCTATATCACCTAAGATCAACGACGGCCCCGCCATAGCCGGATCCATATGCCAATTGGTATTCGTTTTCTCGGAGTCGGTAAGCTCCGCTAAATGGCCTTGCACATAATCGCACTGAACCATTCTAACCTCTCCCAACTCCCCAGCTTCAATTATCGCCCGCGCTTCCCGCACCATGGGATAACCCGAGTACGCATAAGCCACACAACACTCAACCGAGCTTGCCTGTATCTTATAGACTAAAGCCATTGCCTCATCTAGATCATTGGTTAGTGGTTTTTCACACATAATGTGAAAACCATGATCAGCCGCCATACAAGCAATAGAATAATGACTGTTGTTGGGCGTCATAATCGCTATAACATCAACCCCATCATCCCTGTTAGCTTCGGCTAAGATCATGTCTTGCGCGGTCGCATATCCGCGCTCTATCCCCATTTCGCGCGCGTGCTCTACCGACTTTTCTGGGTTAGATGACAGCACACCTGCCGACACTTCGTAGTACTCTTCAAGTGTCGAGGCTCCTCGGTGGACAATCCCAATAAACGAGCTTGGCCCCCCTCCTATCACCCCAAGCCTTAACTTTCGACCTAAAGCTTTAATCACTGGATTGGTCATATATCTGTCCTTTAAAACTACTTTCAGGCATTAAAACAACTGTCGAGCACTGCTGATTCAAGATCAACAATGCTCCCGTTGCCAGCACTGAGCGAGAACCGCTTTAGTTAGTAAAATGCTGATTGATAAAGCGAAGGCTTTCTTGCGCATTCTCTAAAGAGCTATTGTTCTTGGTGGGGTCGACGTCCTGCTCTACGGTAATCCAGCCGGTATAGTTAATCTTCTCCAGCGTATTTCTTACTGCGGAAAAATCGACACAACCTTGACCCAGTGGACAGAAAACACCGTTGCCAATGGCCTTGTAGAAATCCACATGATTTTCCACGGTATGAGCCAACACCATTTCATCGATGTCTTTAAAATGGATATAAGCTACGCGATCTTGATAAGCCTCAATCAGCTCAGCCGGATTAATACCCGCGTATTTACTATGCCCTGTATCAACACACAACTTAACCAAATCACTATCCAAATCCTGCATAGCACGATCAATTTCATCGCGATATTCAATAAAGGTCCCTGCGTGCGGGTGTATAACAGGAACAATATCGTATTCTCGACAAATTAAAGACAGCTCAGTAATGGTTTTCATCATCTCAAACCATTCTTCATCAGGCAGACGATAAGCCGTTTCTACTTGGCCTGCTTGGTCCGTTCTCGGCGATGAAACATGGTCAATCACAACCATATACTGTGCATTTTGAGCCTTTAGTAGCTTACAGGTCGCCTCGGTATACTCTAAAATTTCAGCTCGTTTTTCTGCTTTGTGTAAATGCTTAAAAATAGTACCCGCGATAAGACCTAGGCCGTTTTCATCCAGCTTTGCCGCTAACACACCCGTGTCTGTAGGTAAGTAGCCTAACGGTCCAAGCTCTGTAGCTTTATAACCTGCCAGTGATATTTCTTGTAATACAGTTTCCCATGAAGGGTTGCTAGGATTATCGGCGAACTCGACACCCCATGAACAAGGCGCATTTGATAGTTGAAGCTTCATTATTTTTATACTTCCTATGTCGTGTTAATGGATCAAACAAACATTAATGCAAGCGCTTGCAAAAAGTCAACATAGCAACATCCTTTTCAGCAATCTTTTACCACTGCATAAGCTGCCCCTCTAACCATTCAATTAAGTAACACAGCCCGTAAAGCAGCCTTCATACATGGCAAACCAATCTACTCACCCCTGACATTAGCAACACATCATCTTTTTCTAGCACGCCCTACTCACCAGTAGAAGCACTGGCTGCATTCGAGCGGTAGCCCAACCCATCTTGCACCAAAACAGTGAAGCTTGATTATAAAGAGCACTCTTTTAAAGCATTTTTAATTATTTGTACATTTAACAGAAAAATAATAAATTATTTAAAAACAACAATTTAAAATTTTATCAAATTTTATTTGCAATCTGTAAGCGTATTAACATACATTAAAAACGTACTTTAAATTAAAAATACGTTATTAAATATGAAATCATCTGATTCTAAATACAGCATTTGTTTCCTACAGAAAGGCTTTCGAGAGAAGCGTTTCACGCCGATGGATGTGACTCAGCACGCTTTGAAACAAGCGCGAGCACACTCACAGATATTTACTCAAGTGTGTGAAAAAGAAGCGCTGATACAAGCGAATGAATCAACACAACGCTGGCGCCACGGAACACCAGCCAGTGAATTGGATGGAATCCCTTTTGCAGTTAAAGATTTATTTGATATCAAAGGTTATGCAACCACGAGAGGCTCTACGTTATACAGCGCGTTATCCGATTCAACATCGCCACAAGTGTTAGCATTAATAGAAAGCGGTGCCGTACTTATCGGCAAAACCAACCTGAGCGAATTTGCTTACTCCGGGCTGGGGCTTAACCCTCATTTTGGAACCCCCACACAGACATATAACGATAATGCTTACATCACAGGTGGCTCCTCTTGCGGTTCAGCCGCCGCGGTGCTCGAAAATATCGTGCCGTTCACACTCGGAACTGATACGGCAGGCTCTATTCGCATTCCATCATCTTATTGCGGGTTGGTTGGCTTTAGAGCTTCTCGTAAACGTTACGACAATAGAGGTATTGCCCCTTTATCACCTTCTTTGGATACAACAGGCCCCATCGGCCACTGTGTTGACGATATTCTTTTAGTAGACAGCGTACTGTATTCGCCAACGGAGCAACCCGCCGATTCCAGTCATTCTGGTCTAGTATTTGATGCGCAATTTTGCCAACAACTACCCCTAGATTGTGATACTCGACGCGCTTTTGATTTATCCCTAGATGCACTCCAAAATGCTGGAATTGCCGTTGAAGACGTAAGGCTAAGTACGCTTGATGCCACATTAGATTTAATCAAAAACATTGGATGGTTAGGCAGTATTGAGGCCTACCTAACATACGAAGACTTAGTTAATACCGATAAACTTGGGCAGGTTGACCCTCTAGTCGCTCAGCGACTTGCCGCTTCCAACCAATTGCCCGCCACACAAATTTCTTACTTATATCAGCAGCGTGAAAAACTACAACAACGGTTATCAAACGAGCTAGCAGGTCGCGCTTTTTTGATGCCTACCACGCTGACTACCGTTCCTTTGCTATCTCAGGTTACCCAATCAGTAGAGTCATTTAACGAGCACAACATCAATGCTCTGCGTTTAACAATGATTGGTAGCTACCTAGATTGCCCCGGTATCGCCTTACCTAATGGATACAACTCGAACGGACTCCCTACCAGTTTACTGCTCTCGCAGTGCTCAGGTAATGACGACGCGCTCATTAGCCTTGCCAAGACCATTGAGCCGGCCATTGCCTCACTTTTAATTAAACAATCAAAAGGAAATAATCATGGCTAAAGAAATCTTATGTGCATTTGGTGTAGACGTCGACGCAGTTGCGGGATGGTTGGGCTCATACGGTGGTGAGGATTCCCCAGACGATATTTCACGCGGCCTTTTTGCTGGCGAAGTAGGCGCTCCACGATTATTAAAACTGTTTAAAGAGCATGACCTCAAAACAACATGGTTTATTCCTGGCCACTCAGTAGAAACCTTCCCAGAACAAATGAAAGCCGTGGCAGAAGCTGGCCACGAAATCGGCATTCATGGCTACAGTCATGAAAACCCGATTGCCATGACACCTGAACAAGAAGAAATAGTACTGGATAAATCTATTGAGCTAATTACTCAATTATCCGGCAAGCGACCAACGGGCTACGTAGCACCTTGGTGGGAGTTCAGTAACGTCACTAACGAGTTACTGCTTAAAAAAGGAATTAAGTACGACCACAGCTTGATGCACAACGACTTCCACCCCTACTACGTTCGCGTAGGCGATAAGTGGACCAAAATTGATTACACCAAACACCCTGACGAATGGATGAAGCCACTCGTTCGAGGCGAAGAAACCAACTTGGTTGAGATCCCTGCCAACTGGTATCTCGATGACCTACCACCCATGATGTTTATCAAAAAATCCCCGAACAGCCACGGCTTTGTCAGCCCTCGTCATTTGGGTGAAATGTGGCAAGACCAATTTGATTGGGTTTATCGCGAGAACGATTACGCCGTATTCACGATGACAATCCACCCAGACGTTTCGGGCCGTCCGCAAGCCCTCTTAATGCTAGAGCGTCTGATTAAGCATATGAAAAGCCACGATGGTGTTCGCTTCGTCACTTTTGACGAAATCGCAGATGACTTTTTAACACGCAATCCAAAATAACGATAACAATACGGAGCTTCTATCATGAACAAATCAGAAACGCTCGACCAAGACACAAAGCCTGTGAGCGCAAAAAGTGATTGGCAACCCAACAAACTGCAAAAGAAAGATGTGAAGTTTGCAACGTGGATTGCATTCATTGCATGGGTACTAGCCGTTTATGACTTTATTTTATTCGGTACGTTACTACCGTTAATGGGCAACGACTATGGTTGGTCAGAAGTAGAACAAGCACAAATTGCTACGTGGGTTGCCGTAGGCGGCGCTGTTGTAGCCTTCCTTATCGGTCCTATTGTTGACCGAATGGGACGCAAACCAGGGCTGATCTTCACCGTAGGCGGTGCGGGTCTATGCTCTTTGCTCACTGCTTTTGGTGCCAGTGCAGGTAAAGGCCCTTTAACATTAATCCGCTCAATAGCCGGATTAGGTTATGCAGAACAAACTGTCAATGCTACGTATTTAACTGAGATGTACTCAGCCGTAGATGACCCAGAGCTGCAAAAGAAGAAAGGTTTCATTTATAGCCTTGTTCAAGGTGGCTGGCCTATTGGCGCATTAATTGCCGCTGGCATTACCGCCATTTTGTTACCGATTGTTGGTTGGCAAGGCAATTTTATCTTCGCCGCTATTCCTTCTTTTATTCTTATCTTCTTCGCCATGAAGTTGAAAGAAACACCACAGTTTCAGGTACATAAACGTATTCGCGAGCTACGCGAAGCCGGTGACGAAATTGCCGCTAAAAATTTAGCCGTAGAACATAAAGTAGACTACTCAGAGCACAAAAGCGCAGGCGTTTCAGCTGCATTCAAAGGCACTTCTTTGCGTGCAACTCTGGTATTGGGCGGTGCGATCTTACTGAACTGGTTTGCTATCCAAATCTTCAGCGTTTTGGGTACAACCGTGCTCACGCGTGTTCATGGCGTGTCTTTTGAAAACTCGCTGATCATTCTCGTTGCATCTAACTTGCTAGGCTACTTGGGTTACATGGCTCACGGATGGTTTGGTGACAAAATTGGCCGCCGTAACACCATCGCGATTGGCTGGGTAATGGGTGGCTTGGCCTTCAGTGCCATGCTGTACGGACCTAGCAGCCAATTAGCCGTGATTGCGCTATACAGCCTAGGCTTGTTCTTCCTTATCGGCCCTTACGCTGCAGCACTGTTCTTTATCAGCGAAAGTTTCCCAACGTCTATCCGTGCAACAGCAGGCGCCATCATCAATGCGATGGGCCCAGTGGGCGCGGTATTAGCAAGCTTTGGCTCTACTGCCGTACTCAGTAGCGGTGGTGACTGGCAGACATCGGCTTTGTACTTTGGCGCCGTTCCTTGCTTCTTATCCGGCTTGATCATTCTGTTTGCACGACACGTCGACCCAGCAACTGTTAAATAAAATCGTCAAGGCAGGTCTCCCACACCGGAGGCCTGCTTAAGGAAGTTTGTAAAAGTATGAATAACGAAAAAGTAGCTCTCATCAGTGGCGCCGCTAGCGGTATAGGCTTGGCATTGACCCAACTCTATTGTGCAAAAGGCTACAAAGTAGTCGCGGGCTTTTATGATAAAGACCCACACGACCCAGAAGCAGCTGCCGCTACATTGGGCGAATTCAGCAATAATGCCACGTGGCTGCCTCTGGATGTGGGATCTAAGGAATCAGTTAAAGAATTCATCAACGAGGCAGTATCCAGCTTTGGAAAAATAGATATCGTCGTGGCGAATGCAGGCCTGCTACGTAGCTCCCCGCTGGCGGACATGTCAGATGAGCAGTGGTACGAGATGATCGATGTAGACCTTACGGGTGTCTTTCGATTATTTAGAGACAGCACCCAGCATTTGTCGGACGGCGCAAGCTTAGTAGCCATCTCTTCCATTGCAGGCGGTGTCTATGGATGGGGAGACCATGTTCATTACGCTTCTGCCAAAGCTGGCGTTCCGGGTATATGCAGAAGTGTTGCTGTTGAGTTAGCTCACCGTAATATCCGCTGCAACGCGGTTATCCCTGGCCTTATCGAAACACCTCAATCATTGGATAAAAAGAACTCGTTAGGCCCTGAAGGTTTAGCTAAAGCCGCCAAATCTATTCCACTAGGGCGTGTTGGTAAGCCATCAGAAGTCGCCAACCTGATCGACTTTTTGACATCGGATAATGCCTCTTACATTACAGGCCAATCCTTCATTGTCGACGGCGGTCTAACGGTTAAATGGCCCGAGTAACAGGAGAAATAAATGCAGCTTAAAAACCAACGCGCCGTCATCAGTGGTGCCGGAAGCGGTATAGGTAAAGCGATTGCCATTGAGTATGCCAAGGCAGGAGCCACCCTAGTACTGACCGACATCAACGCGGATGCACTGAACGAGACCGCACATTGCTGCCAACAAGAAGGGGCTCAGGTACTCACCGTAACAAGCGACGTGAGCACACCATCGGGTGCTATTGCCGGTGTTAACCAATGTGTAGAAGCATTAGGCGGTATCGATATTCTGGTTAACAACGCTGGTATATTAACTCAAGCACCTTGTGAAGAAGTAACGTTAAGCATGTGGGATAACATGATTAACATTGACCTTCGCAGCGTGTTTTTAGCCTCCCAAGCGGCTATACCTCATATGAAAAGCCAGCAGCATGGACGAATTATTAACGTCTCATCACAGTTGGGTATTAAAGGAGGCGCTGAGCTTTGTCATTATGTCGCCGCAAAGGCAGGCGTTATAGGGCTTACAAAATCTCTTGCCATTGAGTGCGCCCCTTATGGTGTATTGGTCAATGCTATCGCTCCCGGACCTATCGAAACGGCGCTCGTTGAAGGGATTAGCGCTTCTTGGAAAGAGTCCAAAGCCAAAGAACTCCCACTCGGGCGTTTTGGACAACCTGAAGAAATAGCCCCTACAGCATTATTGCTCGCCAGCTCGCCAGGCGGCAACTTGTTTGTAGGACAGACACTCGGCCCCAATTCGGGCGATGTGATGCCCTAATCTTCAAAGGGGGGGCTACCAAGGCCCCTCAGCTACCAACGGAATATCTTATGTGCGGACTATGTGGCATTTTTTCAGAGCCGGATTTATGGAATCAATCACCCAATACCGATGCTAATAGTCTCAGGCGTAACCGGCTTATCCAAATTAACTACTTACAAACGATATTGACCCACATTCGGTTAAGAGTCAGTGATGTTCATGGCGTTAACTATCTGCTGGAAGACTTTAAGGGCAACCAAAAACTCTTCTCCAATCTACATGAGTTATGGCAAAGCATAGAAGAGCTCACAGGAGAACCTCTAGACCCTTTTAACAACGAGTTATTGCAGCACTTAGAACGAGGAAACAATAATGATTAATAACAATAAAAGAATCCCTGTTCATATTCTTACCGGCTTTTTAGGGAGCGGCAAAACAACGCTGCTAAGGGAGTACATCGAGCAGGGCTCGGCACACCGTACTGCTTTTATTATTAACGAGGTAGGCGACATAGGCATTGACCATCACCTCACTCAGCGTCTCGATGGCGAAACTCTTTTGCTCGAAAGTGGATGCCTTTGCTGTGAAGTAAGAAACGACTTAAAAGCATCATTGCTAGCCTTGCTCAACCAAGATACAAACGAGCACCTTGAACAAATCATCATAGAAACCACCGGCTTAGCCAACCCCGCTCCCATTCTGGCTACCATTTTCAATGACCGAGAATTAAGCCAAGCAGTCGTGAAAGGCAAAATAGTGACCACCGTGGACGCATTAACCGCCGAGCAATGCGCGCGCGATATCCCCGAATGGGCTAATCAACTCAGTAGTGCCGACAGCCTAATTTTTACTAAAACAGAAAAACTGTCTGAGTCTGATATACACAGGTTACAAAACCTGTGCTCAGCCACAAATCCATTTGCCAGCTTCTACATAAAGCACCCAAACAACACAGCAACACTTGCTCAGGCAATCCACTCAACAACGCCGCCCAGACTTTTACAGGCCACTCACGAGCAACCCGCTTACTTTTCTATTCGAAGCATCGCGAACCATAGCGCAATTCAAACCGAAGCTATAAACGTAGAATCGGTTGATTGGCAACGCTTTTCAATCTGGCTTTCAATGATACTCTACCGTTACAATGATCAAATATTGCGAGTAAAAGGGATATTAAAAGACAGCAATACAGGGAATTATGTATTACTAAACTCAGTCAGAAAGATCCTTGCGCCCTTAGAGATTATCGATAAAGAAACCTTAAACTCACCGTCGTTAGGCCTTGTTTTTATAACACGAGGACTCACCCCTAACGATATTACGGCGTCATTTAACGCATTTAATATCTCACCCAATTGAGAATGCATAGCGAAGCACCATGTCAAAAAAAACTAGCCCTCTGCGCGTTTTAGGTACATCGGTCACCTTGATCGAAAAAATCAGAAAACAAGCTGAAAAAGAACTCAATATCGAAATAGAATTTGATGTGAGAGGCGTTAAGGATGCTGAACGCATTGCCGTGATGCAACCGCAGAGCTATGACATATATGACCAATGGTTTCATAACGTTGATTTTGTCTGGCCAGCACAGGCTATTCAGCCAATTGACATCGATCGTATAGATAATTGGTCACAAGTTAACTCCCTACCTAAAACAGGGCGTGTTATCCCCTCGCAGCCTCTTGCTCCCGGTTCAGAACCTTCGGGCCGCCTGTATGTTCAACACAACGGGACTCTCGGCGCAACGCCTACTCAACAGATTAGCATGCTACCGTTAGCGCATAATGTAGATAGCTTTGCCTACAATGCCGCCCAATTGCCAGAAGTACTTAAGGGGCAACCCGAGAGCTGGGCATGGTTACTTTCTCCCGCCATGAAAGGCAGATCAGCCTTTCAAGATGATGCAGCCATGGGGACGATTGATGCTGCTATCGCGATTAATGCGGCAGGGTTAGCTGAATTTAAAAACCCGTCAAATCTAACTCTCTCAGAGATCGATCTGCTCATAAAGCTATTGAAAGGGAAAAAGGACCAAGGCCAATTTGTCGAGTTTTGGAAAGATCATGAGCAGTCCGTAAACTTGCTTAAATCACAACGTTCCTACATTCAGAGTATATGGGCCCCCATGTACTACAGTAACCGTTGCAATATAGACGGATACAAACTCGCCTGCCCTATTGAAGGCTACAGAGCTTGGTGCGGTGGGTTATCGGTATCAAAATGCGCCTCGGGCAAAAAGCTGGATATGGTTTACCAGTACTTAAACTGGTGGCTGTCTGGATGGCCGGGGTCGGTCATTGCTAAGCAAGGTTATTACATATCAAATACCGAGAGCGTAAAAAACTACCTGTCGGAAGAAGAGTGGCAATTCTGGTACGAAGGTAAACCAGCCTTAAAAGTACTAAACGGTATCGATGACCACCCATTAATACCAGAAGGCACTGTGCGGTCAGGCGGAAGCTACACACAGCGCATGTCAAACATAGCTGTGTGGAACTCCGTAATGGACGAGCATAATTACCTTGTCCGTAAGTGGCGAGAGCTTACAAAAGTCTAGCGCTACCGCTAACTGCGTAAGATGATTCGGCAGCTATACCTTAACCAAATACGCCGGCAGCTTAGGGTCAGGCAGTACAGAGACCACCTTCAAACGTTGGAGCGAACGCTTTCGCGCATTAATCAAATGATCTTTTAAACTCGCTGAAGCCGCCTCAACCGCCCCTTGTAAAAGCAGTTCTAACACCAGCTTATGCTCTTTAAGTGCAGCCACATCCATAGATAAATTCAAGCTGGTAAAAAAGACTTTGTTTAATACAACAGAACTGCGGCAGTGATTTAACACATCCAACAGTTTTTTATTATCAATATGCTTAATCAAACTACCGTGCAAAAAATCTTCAACCGTCGTAATGTCTTCAATTGAAATCTCTTGTCCGTTAATCATTTCTTCATGCTTGGTTACCATTTGCGCGATAAGCGATTGATCAATGTGCTTTGCCGACAACTTTAAAGCCGCTGGCTCTAACTCAGCACGAATTTCATAATCATTTCTTATCTCACGAGCTGTTAGCGGGCCGGCCAACCAAGACGAATAAGGCTCTTTTTCGACCACGCCTCTATCCCGCAACCTTAGCAAAGCTTGGCGTATAACCATCTTGCTAACGCCATAATACTCAGCCGCGCGCCCTTCCTCTACACGGTAATGACCAAACACCATGCATGTGGAAATCTGCTCAAACAGGTCTTCAAAGATTTTCTCGCTGAGTGTTCGATTATCAACCGCCTGATCAGACTCAAGCCCTACGTCGACCTTAGTAACCATGCGCCTGATGGGCTTTATATCCTTGCTGTTAGCATCACCAACAACAAAGCCCCGCCCATCAAAGCGACTGATTTTTAACTCATCATTTAAAAGCATTAGCGCTTTACGTACAGGAACCCGGCTAGTTCCAAACAAATCTCCTAGCGGACCTTCCAGTAAAACTAACCCTTCTGTTAACGTACCCGACCTAATGGCTTCGTCTAAGGTCTGGTAAATTAGTTCGTACCGAAGTTTCCCTTTCAAATTTGCATTCTCAACACTATAAATCCTATATATAACAATACTATAGAATGCTCAATTAGTTGATCATTATGTGATAAAAACTTTGAACATAACTCGCTTTAGACGATTAACATCAAAACCCACCACCTGTCCTGAAGCCACCACTATTGTTTGATCGTCGACTACCGCCACCGCCGCCAGGCATTCTAAAACCGCCACTGCCACTGCGATTGCTGGGCCAATGGAAGGTGGTGTTGCTGTTTGAGGTAGACCGGCGTGGAGATCGGCCACTGATACCACCGCTGCCAAAATCAGGACGGGCATTAATATCGCTGTAGCGTTGATTACGCTGAATCACCCGCCACACTTCAGCACCACTCAATACACCTTGTACAAACTGGCTCAACACTGATTGGATAAGCCTTTCATTGCCAAAGCCCGAGCGAACATCATCAAAACGGTTGTTTTTAAAGTTACGCCTTACACCCTCTAACTCTTTTAGCTTTGAAAGTTTAACAGAATGGGCTTTTCGCAAATCAGCCAAGTCGTCTTCGTTATCTTCATAATTATCACGATAATCACGCAGCTCATTGACAAGACCATCATCCACCAATGAACGAGTTGCTCGTACATAACGCTCTATCTGATAGATATCTTTATGCTGCATAGCGGTATTTAAACAATGGAGTGAACGTTGCATATATTCATCTAAGCCCGCCGTAAACGAGGCTCGCTGTTCTAAGATGAGATGCAACTTGTTTTCTGTGGCTTCAATTTGATCATCATGAGCATCGAGCGCCTGCCTAGCCTTGTCTAAACGCTGCAATATTTCGGGTACACCAGCGTCAGCCAACGCGGCATTCTCAATCAATTGCAGCGCCTTAAATTCGGCTTCTGCTTCTCGCTTTACGTGCTCTGCATGCGCACTTAGACGTTTAGGGATTTCTTGCAAATTCCAATAATTTACGCGATTACGTTCATACTTAATCAGCTTAGCAACCCAATTATCTAAACTGCGAGTTAATACGCCACCCTCGTAATCCGCAGTGCCATACTTACGTCCCCAAAGGTACATAAACAACTTATCTTGCTGGTATGGCTCATCCTTTTTATCCATGTCTACTTGAGCCACTTCACTTTTGCTGTGAGCTTCATCCGCAATGGATTCAGCTTTGTTGGCTCGCTCAAACTGTGCTTGGTAGCTTGCGTCCATCTTTAAATTGGCTTGCACCGCTGCTTCTCGATCAGCAAGCTCCTGAGCAATAACATTTGCAGATGCCAGCAACACTTCCCGCTGTTGCTCAGCTTGCTCTAATTGCTGCTTTACGGCGTCTGTTTCTTGCTGAAGGCTTTCGATTTTGTGTACACGCTCACCCAGAATTTTTTTTGCGTCATGGTCAGCCGCTGTTAGCGTTTCTTGCAACTGTCCGGTATCTATTTCCTGCAAACGAACCCGCGCAATCTCATTAATCACCTTACTCTGCTGAAGACGATTCTCGGTTAAGCTCTCGGTGAGGCGTGTTAAGTTTTGATCAAGACGAGCAATATCATCACGCACGGTTTTTAACGCGCTATCGATATTATTTAAGGCTGTTGAACCGCTCCACATTATCTAAACCCTTTTATTGATATATGCATAACATATGGATACTTAAAGTTACCACGCGGTGATAGTCGCGCCAGAAGTCGCTATTCGATACTCAGGTGACAGGTAACCCACACGCTTTTCACCCACTACATTACCCTGAATAATGCCATCATCCTGTTTGTCAGCGGCAACCTGATTAAAGGTTTTGTAGTCGACACGTAATCCCCATTTATCAACCGAGGTTTGTTTACCCGTCTCCTCATTGAGCACGGGCAATGTCAGCACATTATTGTTCCCATCAATGGCTTCAACGATCAGATAATAATTACGTGCTGTAGAGTTAATATCAGGAATACGCCACACCCCTGACTGCTCGCCCGCTCGCGACACCACTTTAATGTGATAAGACATTCTTAGCTGTACCAACATGTTTTCCATGTCGGCTAGTAATGCTTCAGCCGTATCCTGTTTATCATTTTGCAAAGCGGCATTAGCCGAAGTCTGCAATCCTTTGGCTTGTGCCGCTATATCGGGTTGTTTGGCTAAAGTCTGGATTTCGGTATAAGTTTGCTGCAAATTAGACGGCAAAGCTTCCAACGCTAGTTGCTGAGGCCGCTCATTGAGCCAGTAATTACCACCGAATAATAACGATGCGACCAGCGCAACAGCCGCCAAGGGTAAACCCCATTTTTTGCGGCTGACATAGGCGTGTGCTAACGCGGTAGAGATGCTTTTTTTGGTTGGGTGATATTTAAAGCGATCCTCATCAAGCGCCTTGATGCCTTCTTCTAGAATATGATCCGGCACCTCCATGCCTTGATCGGCGTAGATCGTACGTAGCCGCTCAAGCAGCTGTGCACGGCGGCTATCGGCATCTAACTCTCGTTCAACCATGCCTTGACGGTGACGTAAGGTATCTACCACATCCATTGCCGCCATTACATCTTCAAGTTTAGCTCTGGGTGCTGATGATTCGCTAGCGGATGTAGCCGCTGATTCAGTAGCTGAAGCCGTATTTTCCATGCCATTACTCGTATTAGTCATTTTCGCTTAACCCTATTTACACACTGGTCAGAGGGGCAAGCTCCAGCCGCCCCAGCTAACAAAGCTCTTAGTGTTTAAACAGACGTTGCCATATCCGGCAACGGTAACGAACCGCCACGCTGAATGACATTGGCTAACCGTTTTTTACCATCTTCAACAGAGTCACGGATCTCATCTGCATTTTTGGTGGATAACACGCGCATCTCTTCAATAATCTCACGCGATCGTTCTTGGAAGTTCACTACCGAATCAACCAGTTTTTTAACAGACTCAGCACGGATTGTCGGGCCATAACCGGCTTTGACCGCCGCTTCTTGAATCTTGCCACCAATGGACGCTAAATCCTCTAGACTATCCGATACGCCATCTTTCATCGCATTCAATGCTTGGGTGCTTTCATGTAAACCAAACATACCGGTAAATGATGCCGTTAGCGCCGTAAAGACCGATTCATTCGTGCCAAAGAAAGTAATAGACTGCTGGTATACACGTTGTTTTGCACTGTTAGTTTGCATCAAGCGCGCCATGATCACTTCAGAGGTGTTATAGCTGACGGTTAAATTATCCGCTAAATCTTTCGCGATCTGGTAGCGATCTTCTGCAAACTGCAACTTACGCATACGCTCATCTCGCGCTAACTCTAGCTTCGCTCGCTCGGCTAAGTCTTCACCCGCATAAGCGGCTACGGCTTCACTGGCCTGTTGCAGTGAGCCTTTTTCACTGTTCCATATCGCTTCGGTTTGTTTTAACAAATCCAATGCATAGATTTCTGACTCTTTAATCGCACCTCGGAAATCCTGATACGCATTCAAAATAATATGCTCACGTTCAATCTGCTCTTTAGAGTCACTCGCCACTTCTAAAAAGGTGTCTTTGATTTTATCGAAACGTGTCGCGATATCCCCGCGTGTAGCCTTCATCCAAATATTATTGACGCGCTCAAAGGTATCAATTTTGCCATCTTCAACCTGTTCAACCATGGTTTTTGCATCAGTACGGATACTATTAAACGCTTCGGTAATTTCTTCATAACGCTCACCAATGCGCATTTGCGACACTTGCTCACGTACAATCTCATTAAAAACAGACGCTTGCGTTAGGGTGCGGGCTATAGCGAGTGTTTTCATTTCATCAATATCAGACAAACGTTCGATAAGAGCGACCACAGGTGCTTCATCTACCTTTTCTGGCATTAAACCCAACTCACGAACCTGCGTTAGTGCTTTATCAAGATACTTAAATGTGATGTTTGACATAAGAACTCCATGTAACAAAGAAAGGGCAACGCTAACGTTGGACGATAATTTTCCCGATTATATCTGGCGAAACATGCAGCAAAGATTAACATGAAGGAAAAAATAAGGGGGGTTTAAGAAAAATTTCACTTAGCCCGCGCCAAGAAAAAACAATGAATTGCTTATTAGCAAAATAACCCTGCGCGCAACTTGAAACTGCGGGCAGGGTTATTAAAGATCAACTAAACACTAACTACGGTTGTTTAACGGTACGTAAATAAGGCAATTTTACGTCAACATCCCCAAACTTAGCCTTTGCCTCTTCATCATTTAACGACAAAGCAACAATAACATCTTCCCCCGCTTTCCAATTGGCAGGCGTGGCAATAGGTACTTTATAAGTAGCTTGTAAAGCGTCTAAAGCACGCAACACTTCTGCAAAATTACGCCCGACAGACATAGGGTAAGCCATGGCAAGCTGTAGCTTCTTATCAGGACTAAAAATAAAAACCACACGCACACTAGCAGAGTCTGCAGCTGTGCGGCCATCCGGCAGATAAGCATCGGCGGGTAACATATCCAATGCTTTAGCAACGGCCATATCATCGTCGGCAATGATTGGAAACGCAGCAGGTGCGCATGAGTATTTTTCGATATCTGCTTTCCACTTTACATGCTCATCAACACCGTCTACCGACAGCCCGATAACCTTAGTGCCCCGCTTTTCCCATTCTGCTGATAATTGGGCTACAGCACCAAACTCAGTAGTACAAACTGGCGTAAAGTCTTTTGGATGACTGAACAGGATAGCCCAGCTGTCACCAATGAAATCATGTAGAGTGAAATCCCCCAGATCAGTTTTCAAATCGAGATTGGGTACGATGTCATTAATTCGAAGTGCCATTTTTATCTCTCCAGCTGTCTTAAATTGAAGGGCATAATTACCCTCATTAAGAACACAACATTATAAGCTTATAACTTTTTGTAATTTATCATAACAATTACACCTATAGTAAAAACTAATCATGCTCATCATCAGATAAGGCCTTTTAACTCTTTTAACAAGCTACGCACCCCCTCTTCCAATACGGGGTGATAGAAGGGCATCCCTAATAAATCATCAACGCTGAGCTGTTGCTGTATCGACCATGCCAAGAGGTGAGCTAAATGCTCAGCATCAGGGCCCAAAATCTCAACACCAAGGAGGACTCCACTTTCTTTTTCTGCCCAAACTTTCATAAGACCGTAATCACGACCTAATACTTTCGCCCGAGCCTGATTAGCAAAATCAAAACTGGCAACCGCATAATTACCGGCATAAGCCTGCTCAATTTGCGAAGGTTGCAAACCTATCGTCGCCATTTGTGGGTCTGAGAACACGATAGCAAGCGGAACAGTCCTTCGCCCTCGCTGTACATCAGACAACTGGGCTGCGTTACGCCCAGCAATAGCGCCTTCATCAACCGCTTCATGCAATAGTGGTAAGTGGTTGTTGGCATCACCAACAATAAAAATATGTGCAAGAGAGCACTGCAGTGTATGAGGATCAAAAACAGGGAAGCCACGCTCATCTAGCGCTAGGCTTGTGTTTTCTAGCCCTAAATGATCAACATTAGGACGACGGCCAGTCGCTGCTAGGAGGTAATCAAAAGTCTCTGTCTTTGGTTGGCCATTGTTTACAAAAGTCACTTCAACACCATCAGCGGATTCTTTGATGCCATTTACCTGTGCATCAGGGTCCAGTGGAAATTCACGGCTAAAGCACTCAAGTGCGGCTTGACGAATGTCCGTATCTCCAAGAGGCCCCACAGAGCCACCCACACCCAACATCCGAACTCTCACACCTAAACGCGACAACGCCTGGCCCAACTCCAGACCAATAACTCCAGGACCAAAAACAACTACGGACTTAGGTAAAGTCGACAGCTCAAACAGATCATCATTCAACAACAACCGTTTGCCAGCTAACCGCAACATATCCGGCACGGCAGGACGCGAGCCGGTAGCAATAATCACCCGATCAACTTCTATCAATTCACCCTCAGACGTTTCAAGCCGGTGATCCGCTACAAAGCGTACTGATTGATCCAATTTATCCAGTTCCGGAATGGACTCCATCCCTTTCAGCACCTTGGCTACAAAGCGATCACGCATCTGACGCACGCGCTCCAAGACAGCAACGCCATCAACGTGCACCTGACGTGCAGTAATCCCAAAAGTACTGGCATGCTGCATGTTCCACGCGGCATCGGCTGCGGATATCAAAAGCTTACTGGGCATACAACCAACACGCGCACACGTAGTGCCAAGCGGACCCGGATCAATCAGTAGAACCGAATCGCTATATTTACGAGCCGAACGATAGGCGGTAAGGCCCGCACTACCAGCACCGATCACAGCAATATTGACTTTGCGCATATTAAATCCTTATCAGCACTGAATACATAATATTAGATTATACTAATACATAGTATCTGCATTGATAGAGATCATATTTGGCGGTTGACGTAGTACTGCTCAGGAACATGAGACAGGGGTTATGACAACAAAGGAGATAAAACACTAATTTATGTAGCGTACCGACAGATGACTACATTATTGAGATTACTTAGGATGGTTTTCTACTAACCAAACTCATCCTCGATGCTTCTTAAAGTTCTCTGCTTGCTCCAGAATCTCTTTATATGCATCATCGTTGGCCACCGGCGGATAGCCATATTTGGCCAGTAACAAGATCAGTTTGACTTGCAACTCAGCTTTAATATCTTCCCGTTGGTTCCAGGCGGGGAAGCTGGCAACGCTATCAACCTCTTCCTTGGTGTGTTTCGCCAGTTCGATCATCTTATCTTCAGGGTAGGTAAAATCATATTTAACTGAGAGTGACTTTAAGATGTCGTAAAACGCTTTCTCTTCAAAGTTGATGCCCATATCGGCAAACGAGGTCATTTCGGTTTTTAGGTCATGGTACAGGTCGATAATTTCATTAGAGAAATCTTCCAGCACACTACTGACGAGTACATCGTCTTCTTTGCGTTCGTTGTATTTATCCACCAGCGCTTTAAACTTTTTAGAAAAATCGACGGCTTGCATCTTATTGGTTTTCGATACTTCGCCAATGGCTTTTTCCAACAGTTTTTGCAATAGCTTAATCTTGGTATTCGGCAGTTTAATCTTGTCGATTTTGGCTAAATAATCTTCATCAAAGATATCAATCGCGCCCTCTTCAGCGTCATTACCCAATTTGAAGATCTCTTCGACACCCTCGCTTTTAATCGCTTCGGCGATCATATCGCGCACCTTGGCGTTCATCTGCGCCGTATCCGGTGCCGCGCCTCGGGTTAACTTAAAAATAATGGAGCGGATCGCCATATAAAAGTGAATATGGTCACGCTCATCTTTACTGATCTGCTCGTTACCACAGCAAATGTCATAAGCTGCTTTTAAACGCTTGGTAATATCCATAAAGCGCTTTTCGGTTTTGTCCGTTTGCATCGCATATTCAGCAGCCCGGTTAAGGCAATTTAACTGGCCAACAGGGTCGCCGGAGAAATAGTCGGTGCTATCAAAGTGATAAAAAGCTTTGCTCAGTAGGTCTAAGTGGTTACGCACTTCAACAATAGAGGCGGCGATATCTTCAAAATTATCATCACCACTGCCGCCAAACTGTTTGAGCGCTTTGTTCATCTGGGTTTTAATGCCGATGTAATCCACCACCAGCCCTTTTTTCTTACCTTTAAATTTGCGGTTTACCCGTGAAATCGTTTGTATCAAATTATGCTGTGAGACGGGTTTATCGATATACAGGGTATCGAGAAACGGCACATCAAAGCCGGTTAACCACATATCCACTACGATGGCGATTTTAAAATTGGACTTAGCCTGCTTAAACTGGCGGTCCAGCTCTTTGCGGTCATCTTTACTGCCAAGCAGATCCCACAGCGCTTTATCATCATCTTTGTTGCGCGTCATCACCATGCGCACCCGCGCAGACGCTTTTATCTCCTTACGCTCTTTATCGCTTAAGGCTTCCCCTTTAGCGCACTCCAGCACCTCAAACCATTCGGGGCGCAAGCGTTCTAATTCCTGATACAGCTGATACGCAATTAGCCGAGAGCTACTAACAAACATCGCTTTGCCCGCCACGGTAGAACCTTCAGCAACACGATCTTCATAGTGCGCTACAAAGTCCTTGGCTAAGGCATGTATACGGTCAGGATCACCTAGAATCGCCCCCATACTGGCCATCGCTTTTTTACTGTCGTCTATCTGGTAATCGCTTGCGCCCTCTTCGGCACATTGTTGATAGTAGTCCTCAATCTCTTTGAGTTTACTGTTATCCAGAATCACTTTTGCCGCACGCCCTTCATAAACAATACGTACGGTAATCTCATCTTTAACAGACTCGTTCATGGTGTAGCTATCAACCACCGTACCAAACACATCCAAAGTGGCATCAATGGGTGTTCCGGTAAAACCGACATAGGTGGCATTCGGTAAGGAATCATGCAGATATTTAGCAAAACCGTAGGTTTTCTTAACCCCTCGGTTTTTGCCCTCAGTTACCACCGAGATTTTTTGATCGAGGTTAATCTGGCTACGGTGGGCCTCATCAGAAATACAAATCACATTACAGCGATCCGTTAACAGCGCGACATCTTCCGTAAATTTATGAATCGTGGTTAGGAAAACCCCACCGCTCTGGCGTCCCTGCAATTTGGCGCGTAAGTCGGCACGGGAGGTGACCGTTTCAACAATCTGATCACCAATATAGGTTTTGGCATTGGTAAACTGTTTAGAGAGCTGATCATCTAAATCAGTACGGTCGGTAATCAACACAATGGTGGGGCTGGCAAAGTCCACGCTCTTCATCAACAGGCGCGCTAAAAACTGCATGGTAAAGCTTTTACCGCAACCGGTGGCGCCAAAGTAGGTGCCGCCCTTACCATCGCCAACAATCTCACCTTCACTGTTACGCCGTTTCTGATGCGCTTTAATGCTTTGGTAAAGCTTAGTGGCCGCATAATACTGCGGATAACGACAAACGATTTTGATCTCTTGATGGCTCTTATCCGGGAAATAGATAAAGTGCCGGATCACATCACGTAAACGCTGCTGATCAAACAGCCCGTGCAGCATACTGGTGAGCGAGCTGATGCCGTCCTTTTCTGCCGTCTCATTGCCGTTAACCTTACGCCAGCCATAATAAAACTCATAAGGCGCAAACAGTGTTCCCATCTTGTTGTTGACCCCATCACTGATCACACAGAGGGCGTTATAAATAAATAACTGGGGGATATCACGCCGGTAGCGCGTGCAGATTTGCACGTAAGCATCGTGGATGGTGGCTTCTTCACGAATGGCGCTTTTAAACTCAAACAACACCAGCGGCAAACCATTAATATATAGAATACCATCGGGAATACGCAGCTCACCACCGGCCGAGGCTACCCCTTCAATTTCTAGCTGGTTAACAATTTTAAAAAGGTTATTCGTGTTCAGCTGGACCTGATAGCTGGCGCCTTTTTCGGCAACAATGGATAGCTGATCCACTTCATCCGCTGTAGGCACGCGCATCGCCGCCAGGTCGCTGTAATCGATCAGCTGTATGTAAATGTCTTTATCATTAGGGTCTTCACGCTTGAGTAAAAAACCATCGCTCAGCCACTTACAAAAGGTTTTATTACTCTCATACAAATCACTCACTGACAGCAATTCAAGCTGACGAATAATGCCATCGATCTCATTATTGGTAATACCTGCATGAGTATATTGCTTAGTCAAAAAAGCACGCAGATCCGCAGTAATCAGTACATCGGTTGCCGCACGCGCACCGCCCGCTTCATTATAAAGATCGTAACCCACTACATGAGGATAACCTTGTTCCCCTAGTAGTTGGATAATGGCACTTTCTAATTGAGCTTCGGTAAATTTCACGGCACGACATCCTGTTGTGTATTGTCAGCGTTGTAGTCTTAGCTGTTACTTCAATGTGATTGGGTAATACAGGGTTTAATCACTGCTGGGCAAGTTTTTCAGCATACGATCAAAGTCAGATTCGATAGGCTGTCGCTTATTATACTTCTCGTATTCAGCATGAGCCTTTTCTTTCGCTTGATCCCGTGTAACCGTACCATAGCCTTCTAGCACTTCGTATTCGTTGAAGCTTAAAAATTTCTCCACACTAAGGGCAAAATTTTGCATCGTAAAGCTATTACGTCGTTCAATAATACGTTCAATATAATCAAAAAAGCCCGCCACGGCGGCCTCTAACTGTTTGATCTCTTTTTCACTTAAATAGTTTTTACCCACCGTAGTATCAGACTTTAAAATACGGCCTTCAGGCGCATGCTTAAACGTATTCATCCCCATAAATGGTTGAGTGCTATCGGCTTTATTGTAGATAAGTTCGCTAGATGTATTACCCGTAATCGCAAAATGAAACTGATCTTGCACATGGGCATAGAACTGACGGGTGGTGTCTGATTTCGGGTCATAATCAATACTGCACTCAGCAAAAATATCCGTGATTTGCTGGTAGATGCGTCGTTCGCTCGCGCGAATAGAGCGAACCCGTTCCAACAACTCACGAAAATAGTCTTTACCGAAGTAGCGACCATTTTTCAGGCGCTCATCATCCATGGCAAAGCCTTTGATGATGTACTCTTTAATTAGCGCCGTCGCCCAGATTCTAAACTGAGTGGCTTGTACCGAATTAACCCGATAGCCAACCGAGATTACCGCATCGAGGTTATAGTATTTTGTGGTGGTTTTTTGTGTTTTTCCCGCTATAGCGCCATGGGCAGTGGTGTTTTCCAAAAAGGAAACAACCACTTTTTCATCTAACTCACCGCTTTCAAAAATATTTTTTAAGTGCTTCGAAATGGCAGGCACACCCACGGCAAACAGCTCCGACATTCGTTTTTGTGTCAGCCACAGGGTTTCGTTATTCAACAACACCTCTACTTTCACATCACCACTCGGGGCGGTGTAAAGTAGAAACTCAGTGCTTTGATCTTGCAGGCTGAGGGATTTATCACTCATAAGTAGTCTCAGCAGGCGGGTTCGTTTCGCTATCGAGCATGGATTCAGGCAGGCGCAACTCGCCGGAGATCAGTTTGGGGAGAAGGGTGTCGCGGAGTTTAGACAAGCTTTCATTGGATTTAATACTAGCTTCCCACTTATCGAAGATAGGCCTTACAACATCATCAAAATAATTTAATAACTCAGCTGATGGATAAAGTAATATCGTTTCTTCAATAATACCCTTACTAATGTTCTGCTGAGCCGAGCCTCTTGCTTGCTTTTCTAACTCTATTACTAGCCTCTCCATTGTTAAATACACAAAGTAGCTAGTGCCTTTTCTGGGTATTAAACTACATACAGCCTGATTAGTGGACATATCTATCGCTGAGTATGCGACTTGACCAGCTGTTGCTCCGTACATCGCGATAACTGTTGTTCCTTTAGGGACAATTTTCGCTGAGCTTTTTGCCAACCCATCTTCAGTAATAAAGCTCTTCGTTTTTGTAATTATTGATTGTCTCACTTCGCCTGACGCAAGCCATGGAATACAACCATCATCCCAAAATTTTGATTCCGATCTTTTCGGTGTACCACCATTTTGAATTTTCAAACAAAAATCAGATATATAAGAGCACTCCCACCCCTTCGGCACCCAGCCCAGTGCTTCTGTTTCTTCAAACTCACTGGGGAATAACTGGCGCACATCATCGGGCAAGGGTTGGTGGTCAGGTTTGGCGAGTTGTTGCTGGCGGCGCTGGGCGCGAGCTTGCAGTTCCTCGGGGATAGGATTTCCTGCGGCTAAAGCATTGTCGATCACCGGATCAAAATCCACAAACCAGCTTTTAAACAACGCTTGCGCCATCTGCTCTAAGGTTTGGTTGATTTGGCGGTTGAGTTGGATTTTGTTGTCGAGTGTTCCAAGAACATAAGCAATACCTTTTTGTTCAGCAAGCGAAGGTATAGAGAACTTTAAACGCTCGAATGTTGCAAGATTGATATTATCTTGTACAGAACCGATTGCCTCTCTCTGTAACTGAGACTTTAAATATCGAATGCGATACTCAATAAAACGAACATCACATTTTTTTTCATCCGCTATGAACCCTATAACACTATCTGGGAAGCAAGCTGGATAAGTTAATATGCCGGTTTCAGCTATGTTGGCAGCAATAGTGATGCACATTGTATTTTTTGGCCATAAACGGCTTTGCGCTAAACCATCTTCACTATACGTTTGTGAGTGAGATGTAATCAGACCACCAGAAGCCTTAACATCTCCAGTTTGTATAAAAGGGTAAGGGCCGCCATATAAATGATCCGCATATCTTGGCCTGTGCCTAGATCGACCTCTAGCAACTTCTCCTAGTTCGTTAAGTCCAACCTCTTTCCACTCACTCCCCATAACCCAGCACCTCTAAGTTTTGACGAATGGTGTTATCCAGCCCTTCGGTTTCTTTCATCTGGCGATAGAGGGTTTGGCTGAGTTCGCGCATTTTATCTTCAAAGGGGATGCCGTCGTCTTCGATATCCGCCGCGCCCACATAGCGACTGGGGGTGAGTACGTAATCGTTGTTTTGAATATCCGCTAAGCTGGCCGCTTTGCAATAACCGGCCACATCTTCATAGGCTGCAAGTGTGCCACTGCCATCCTGCGCTTCACCACGCCATGCGTGGTAGGTGCCGGCAATTTTAGCCAGATCATCCGGTGTCAGCTCTTTATGAATACGGCTGGCCATGGTGCCCATCTGACGGGCATCGATAAACAGGGTTTCCCCTTTGCGGTTACGGTAGCCACGGGTTTTATCTTCACCTTTGTTTTTGGTGAGAAACCATAAACACACAGGGATCTGCGTGGTGTAGAACAGCTGTCCCGGTAGCGCGATCATGCAATCCACATGGTCGTTGTCGATAATCTCTTGGCGAATGGAGCCTTCGCCACTGGTGTTAGAGCTCATGGAGCCATTGGCCAAGACAAAACCGGCGGTGCCGCTTTCGCTGAGTTTACTGAGTATATGCAGTATCCACGCATAGTTGGCATTACCGGTGGGCGGTACGGTATAGCCAGCCCAGCGGGGATCATCCACCAGCTCATTGTCGGCGCGCCACTGTTTTTGGTTAAACGGCGGGTTAGCCATAATGTAATCGGCTTTCAAATCGGGGTGCTGATCTTTAAAGAAGGTATTCCCTGCAACATCCCCCAAATTGCCATTAATCCCCCGAATCGCGAGGTTCATTTTGGCAAGCTTATAGGTTGCGCTGGTGTATTCCTGCCCGTAGATCGAGATCTCTTTTTGGTTGCCATTGTGACTGTTCACAAACTTGATCGATTGTACAAACATGCCGCCCGAACCACAGCAAGGGTCGTAGATTTTACCTTTGTAGGGTTCCAGCATTTCGGCCAAGAGTGCCACCACCGATTTAGGGGTATAGAACTCGCCCCCGCCTTTACCTTCACTGGCGGCAAATTTACCGAGGAAGTATTCATACACCCGACCCACCAGATCTTCTTCGCTCATCTGGCATTCGTTGGCCAGCGTATCAATATTGTTAATGGTATCGAGCAACGCCGCCAGCTTGCTGCTTTCTAACCCCAAACGTGAGAAGTAGTTATCCGGCAAGGCACCCGCCAGCGATTTGTTGTTCTTCTCAATGGTGTGCAGCGCGGTATCGATTTTAAGGGCGATATCATCCTGCTTGCTGTGTTTGATTAGCGTGTTCCAACGCGCCTCTTCACTCAGGTAAAACACATTGTTCTGGGCATAAAACGGCACCATATCAACAAACTGTTCTTTACCATCATCAATGAGTGCTTGGCGATGGGCTTCAAACTTGTCACTAATGAATTTAAGAAAGATCAAACTCAACACGATGTGTTTGTATTCAGATGACTCTACGCTGCCACGTAGTTTATTGGCGCTGTCCCAAAGGGATTCTTCGAATGAGGTGCTTTTATTTTTTGTTTGCTTAGATTTTACGGGTGCTTTAGCCATTGCAGAAACGATTCCATTGTATAAGTAACACGCCTATCCTGAGATAATGCTATAGGTAAGGGCGCGCCTTAAAAAGCTGTATCTAATAAAGTGTTTAACAGGGTGTTTAATTATAAATCTAATCGGCTAGATTTTGGCAGAAATTAACCCGTATGTCGCCTAGCAGTAAGGCCAAATAACCTAACAGCGTCCGACCTTATTCTGCGTAAATCAATACCGCTTAGGAAGCAATAAGATCACAACAACGGATCAGTAGTGCTTTTTAAAACCATGAGATGATCAGGAAGGTTATGGTGGAGCCTAGCGGGATCGAACCGCTGACCTGTTCGCTGCCAGCGAACCGCTCTCCCAGCTGAGCTAAGGCCCCATTGATTAGCACGAGGGGTGTTGATGTGTGCCTTGGAATCGGCGCTTATAATCTATAGATTTGACGGCCATGTCAATGACTTTTATCGATTTTATAGCGGCGCACGCATAAAAAAGCCCGCATAGGCGGGCTTGATGATCACGAAGTCGTTTATGCGATTTCGTTTGCAATAACGCGGAATTCTTTTTCCCAGCGTTTTGCTTCTTTTTTAGATGGACCACCAACGGTATTAACAGCATGACGTAAACGAGCACGCACCATGTCTGGGCCTAAAATGGACATCGAATCCATTACCGATACGGTTTGGTTTGTTCCTGCCACGGCAATAAACAACGGGAATAGGAAATCACGTAGTTTGTAGCCCATCTTTTCAGACAGTTGTTTCATCTGAGCAAACAAGTGGTCTTTTTCCCAGTTGTTTTCGGTATCAAGCAACCATACGGCGTATTGAAGGATACGTTTGGTATCATCAATCGTTAGGCTCTTATGCTCAAAGTCAGCTTCGTTAATTGGCAACATGCCCGACAGGAAGAACGAGGCTAATGGCGCGACATCCGAGAATTTCTCGACGCGTTGCTGGATTAATGGAACGATCTGCATCAGGTACTCAGGGTTAAGTGCCCACTGTTGGAAACGCTCTGCAAACTCGGCGTGGGTTAAGTTCTCACGTAACCATGTGCCGTTTAGCCAGCTAAGCTTCTCTTGATCAAAAACAGGGCCACCCAGTGAAACACGAGTGATGTCAAAGTTGGCGAACATCTCGTCACGCGTGAACTTCTCGCGTTCATCCGGCATTGACCAGCCCATACGGCCCAGGTAGTTGAGCAAGGCTTCGGCCATATAACCCATGCGCTGGTAATACAAAATGCTGGTTGGGTTTTTACGCTTAGACAATTTGGACTTATCTGGGTTACGCAACAACGGCATGTGACATAGCGTTGGCATATCCCAACCAAAGTATTGGTACAGCAGCTTGTGCTTAGGTGCCGAGTTGATCCACTCCTCGCCGCGAATAACGTGGGTGATCTCCATTAGGTGATCATCAACCACATTTGCAAGGTGGTAGGTTGGCATACCATCTGATTTTAGCAAGATCTGAGCATCAACCATGCCCCACTCTAATTCGATTGGTCCGCGTAATAGATCATCAACCACGCAGACGCCGTCATCTTCAGGGACGCACATACGGATAACAAAAGGAGCCTCTGCCTCTTTACGCTTTTCGACTTCGTCTGCCGGTAAGGCTAAATCGCTCTGTTTTAGTGCGGTGTGGCCACCCGCAGCACGACGCGCTTCGCGCAGTTCGTCTAGCTCTTCTGATGTGCGATAACAGATAAACGCATGCCCTTTCTCTACTAAATCGTAAGCATATTGCGCATACATGTCTTTACGTTCGCTTTGGCGGTAAGGACCATGAGGGCCTCCAACGTCTGGACCTTCATCCCATTCCAAGCCTAACCAATGCAATGAATCGAGGATCTTTTGTTCCGATTCTGACGTGCTACGTGTCTGGTCGGTATCCTCTATGCGGAGGATAAATTGCCCGCCATGCTGGCGCGCAAACGCCAAGTTAAACAAGGCTATGTAGGCTGTGCCTACATGAGGATCGCCAGTCGGCGATGGTGCAACACGTGTACGTACAGTCATTCTCTTCCTACCACAACAACGATGATTGAATATATGAGTGAATCAATGCGTAAAGCTTAATAATGAAATAAGACATACGAAAAAGCGGTATTATACGCATGCAAACCGCGCCGTGCTAATCGACATGCCACCTAGCTAATGGTTTATTTTTTCTGAGCAACAATGGGACGCATGGCGTATTTATTGCTTATCCCGCCTATGTGTAGAATAGCGGGAATAATGAATTGGGTGAGGTTCGCTGGCTCCACCGGCCAGTATTCTTGTTTATCTATGATGAAAGCTGCTTAGGACTCTCAATTGAAGAAACGTTTATCTGTACTGGTTATCGATGAAGATCGAGGACGTGCCGCTCTGGTTGAGCAGGCGTTACGTGATCAAGGCTATGACGTTTTAGCCCGCCTTGATACAACCGATCATTTAGCTGACCGAGTGGAAGAGCTAAAACCCGATATGATTATTGTGGACCTAGACTCGCCCGATCGCGACGTACTAGAGAACATGGCAATCCTTAACCAGAGTTCGCCGCGCCCCGTTGTGATGTTTGCCGAACAGGGTGATCAGCCAACCATCGAAAAGGCGATTCGCGCAGGTGTAAGTGCTTATATTGTTGATGGACTAGAACACCACCGTATGAAAGCCATTTTAGATGTGGCCGCTGCACGTTTTAGAGAGTTCCAAGCATTACGCTCTGAGTTAGCTGACGCCAAAAATGAGTTAGCTGACCGTAAAATAGTTGAGCGTGCTAAAGGCTTAGTCATGAAACATAACCGTTGCTCAGAAGAGCAAGCCTTTAAAGCAATGCGCAAAATGGCGATGGATCAGCAAAAGCCATTAAACGACATTGCTAAAAATATTATTTCTGTTTTGGAGTTGGTGTCATGAATTCAGCAACCACCGATATCCGTTTACCTGACGATTTTCCTGCTGCCGAAAAATCTGAATTGAACATTGGATATATCCCCCTACTCGACTGTATACCCGTAGTAGCTGCAAAAGAGTTAGGCTTTTTTGAAGAAGCGGGCTTATCCGTAACACTTAGCCGCGAATCATCGTGGGCAAGCATTCGAGATAAAGTGCAGTATGGCCTGTTAGACGCCGCCCCAATGCCGGCAGGTATTGTGTTAGCCAGTGCTATGCGCTTAGGTGCTAGCCAACCTATGGTGACGGCTATGGGACTGGGGCTAAACGGCAATGCCATTACGGTCTCAAAGACCTTATGGGAGGCAATCAACCCATCCAATATTGCACTCAATAGCGAGCAAGCGGCGCTGGCACTAAAAAGCTACCTTGAAGGTTTTGAGGGTACTCTAAACGTTGCTTCTGTCCATACGTATTCCACCCATCACTTTCTATTACGGGAATGGCTGCAGCACTTTGATATAGACCCGCAAGGGAAACTAAAACTGATCGTTGTGCCTCCTCCGCAAATGGTTGATGCCATGCAGCGCGGCGTGATTGATATTTTTTGTGTGGGCGAACCTTGGAACAGTTTGGCGCAGGCCAAAGGCGTTGGACACAAACTGCTAAGCGGCCATCAAATTTGGGAAAATGCACCAGATAAAGTGCTCGGTGTGACTAAAGCTTGGAGCGAAAGCAACCCTGCAACCCACCAACGCCTCATTGCCGCTCTTTTAAAAGCTTGCTCGTGGTTAGATAACGAAACAAACAAACTGAGTGGATTTGCACTGTTATTAAACAACGATTACATCCCTATTGATGACATTGATAGTATCAACCTGCTATTTGGGCAGCATAGCTTTACTCCGCCCATTGCTACCTTCCCATGGCTATCGCAGGCCAGATGGTTTAGCCAACACATTCTCAATGTCAGCGATCACAATCAGGCGCCAGAGTCTTTGGATAACATTGTCGAACAAACCTATTTAACGAGCTTATACCGCGAGGTAGCCAGTGCGCTCGACATAAACCTCCCTTGTGAGAACACAAAAGACGAAGGCGTTCATGCTGGCAATTGGGAAATAGCCGGCACACACCACCCTATTGTCATGCCGTCCGATATTCGTTTTCGATAGAGGACTAAGGGCCTAGTAAATGTGCGCCAACCTAGTGCCTAACTGGGTAGTGGCGCTCAAAAAATGCACAAATTAATGCACTATTAGCTAGGCCATCCTCACTAAACTCACATAGTTTTTCTCTTAAAAGCCCGTTATAGCGGGCTTTTTAAATATTTGGCACGCTCTCTGCTATATCAAATTAAGTACATACACATCATTAAATATGTACACATAATTTATTTAGGCAAAGGCGCCCTTTGGACCGGATCTCACCCTCCGGTCGGGGCGCCTTTTCTGTTTTTATACTTAGGGAGCTTGAAACATGTCCAACGATTTTCTGAAAAAGAATGTTCTGAAGTCTGTCATCGGCCGCCGTAACTTGTTACGCAAAACCGTTATGACATTTGGTGCGGCTGCGGTTTCAAGCCTATTGGCTTTCACACCTGCTCACGCAGAAATAGGCGAGCCGGAAAAAGAAGATCTTAAGTTCGGCTTCATTAAATTAACGGATATGGCGCCTTTGGCCATTGCTTACGAGAAAGGCTATTTCGAAGATGAAGGCTTGTATGTCACTCTCGAAGCACAAGCAAACTGGAAAGTCTTATTAGATCGCGTAATCGACGGCCAGCTTGACGGTGCTCATATGCTCGCAGGCCAACCCTTAGGTGCAACCATCGGTTACGGTACTGAAGCGCATATCATCACTGCATTCAGCATGGACTTAAACGGTAACGCGATTACCGTATCTAACGATATCTGGGAGCAAATGAAACCCAATATCCCAACAGGCGCTGATGGAAAACCCGTACACCCCATCAAAGCAGATGCTTTAAAGCCTGTTGTCGAAAAGTTTAAGTCAGAAGGCAAACCTTTCAAAATGGGTATGGTTTTCCCTGTTTCGACCCACAATTACGAGCTACGTTATTGGTTAGCTGCTGGCGGTATAAACCCAGGGTTCTACTCTTCAGGCTCTGATGTGCAAGGCATTACCAATGCTGACGCTTTGCTATCAGTAACGCCACCACCTCAAATGCCCGCCACAATGGAAGCTGGCACTATTTATGGTTATTGCGTAGGCGAGCCATGGAACCAACAAGCTGTATTTAAAGGGATTGGGGTTCCTGTGGTGACCGATTACGAGATTTGGCGTGATAACCCAGAGAAAGTTTTTGGCGTATCCAGCCAATGGGCTGATCAATACCCCAATACACACTTACGCGTCGTAAAAGCGATGATCCGCGCCGCTAAATGGCTAGATGAAGACAACAACGCCAACCGTCCTGAAGCGGTGAAAATATTGTCGCAACCCAACTATGTGGGTGCAGATTACGACGTTATCGCCAACTCGATGACAGGTACATTTGAGTATGAAAAAGGCGACAAGCGTGATGTGCCTGATTTCAACGTATTCTTCCGCTACAACGCAACCTACCCTTACTATTCAGACGCCATTTGGTATCTAACGCAAATGCGCCGTTGGGGGCAAATTGACGAGCAAAAGCCTGATAGCTGGTACATGGATATCGCTAAAAAAGTGTATCGTCCTGACATTTACGCCCAAGCGGCTCAAGCCTTAATTGAAGAAGGCACGATGGAAGCGTCTGATTTTCCAGACTTCGCAACAGAAGATGGTTTCAAACCACCGCAGACAGGCTTTATCGATGGGATTACCTATGATGGTAAGCAACCAAACGATTACCTCACCAAGTTCAAAATTGGTTTGAAAAACGACGAAAAGATCTAATTGTAGATCACAGTAAAACCTGACCCTGCCCCACCACGGCTGGTGGGGCACCTACAGGAGCCGAATGATGAGCGCTATATTATTAAAAATGAGTTGGCTTGAGCCGTTTGTTAAGATCGCACAGGGCGAGCGTCCGGGTGATCAATTAATGGTAATACTTCGATCAATTGGAGTGCCGTTAATTGGACTAGTGATCTTTTTATTCATCTGGCAAGTTGGCGCCAAAAATATCAATACATCGCTCGGTACCTTCCCCGGCCCTGCTGCGGTGTATGAGCAAACAGTTAATTTGTTTGCCGAGCACAACGCAGAGCGAGAAAAAGAAAAAGCATTTTACGAGCGCCAAGAAGTGCGCAACGAAAAAAAGCTGGCTAAGAACCCAGATGCAGAAGTAAAGATTCGCCCCTACACAGGTGCACCAACATTTATTGATCAAATCTGGACCAGTTTAGGCACAGTCATGACGGGCTTTTTAGTCGCCTCGTTGGTGGCCATCCCTCTAGGCATCATGATTGGATTAAATTCAACGTTATACACGGCTATCAACCCCCTTATTCAATTGTTCAAGCCAGTTTCGCCTTTGGCTTGGTTACCGCTGGTGACTATGGTCGTTTCGGCAGTGTATGTCACAGACGATCCTATGTTTGCCAAGTCCTTTGTCACATCGGTGATTACCGTCTCTTTATGCTCTATCTGGCCAACACTTTTAAACACGGCAGTTGGTGTATCTAGCATCAGTAAAGACCTACAAAACGTCAGCCAAGTACTGCGACTTAACTGGATTACACATGTTATTAAGATTGTTATTCCGTCAGCAATCCCGTCTATCTTTACTGGCCTGCGCTTGTCGCTGGGTATTGCATGGATGGTGTTGATTGCCGCTGAGATGCTAGCTCAGAACCCTGGCTTGGGTAAATTTGTATGGGATGAATTCCAAAATGGCAGCTCGCAATCACTGGGACGCATTATGGTCGCTGTCATTGCTATCGGCTTTATCGGATTCTTATTAGACCGCTTAATGCTCATGATTCAACGTAAAGTCTCTTGGGACAAATCAGTCGCCTTGCGCTAATTGGAGAAAAAAGATGGTTCACTTAGACTTAACAGACGTTTCAATCGAATTCCCCACTCCAAAAGGCCCATATGTGGCTCTGGACGGGGTCAACCTAAAAATCCAGCAAGGAGAATTCATCTCCCTGATAGGTCACTCAGGGTGCGGTAAATCAACCGTTCTCAACATTGTGGCAGGCCTATACCAAGCCACTCGTGGTGGCGTGGTGCTGGATGGCAAAGAAGTAAACGAACCAGGCCCTGAGCGTGCCGTTGTGTTCCAAAACCACTCACTGCTGCCGTGGCTTAGCGTTTATCAAAATGTTGAATTGGCCGTTAAACAGGTTTTTAAAGGCAAGAAAACGAAGGCCGAAATGCGCGAGTGGATCTTGCACAACCTAAATCTAGTGCACATGTCCCATGCTCTTGATAAACGTCCTGATGAAATTTCGGGCGGTATGAAGCAGCGCGTTGGTATAGCTCGCGCACTGGCGATGGAACCTACCGTATTGTTAATGGATGAGCCCTTTGGTGCATTAGATGCGCTAACGCGCGCTCATTTACAAGATTCCTTAATGGACATCCAAAATGACCTAAACAACACCGTCATTATGATCACACATGATGTCGATGAAGCGGTGCTGCTATCTGACCGCATCGTTATGATGACCAATGGCCCTGCCGCTACAGTTGGTGAGGTATTGGACATTAAGCTTGAACGACCGCGTAACCGTATTGAGTTAGCCGATGACGCTGAATATAACCATTACCGTCACGAAGTACTTAGCTTCCTTTATGAAAAGCAGCGCAAGCCTGATGAAGCCTCGGCTGAAAAACCGGCACAGAACCTGCATCCAGATTCAACAGAACCCAAAGATCCTGTTAAAAAATCTGCTTCAAACTCAGAAGCTGCATGATTTAATAGGCATTTTTAGAGAAAGCCGCCATTTAACCAGCATCATTATGGTGCAAATTAAATCAAAGGCTCAATAAAAAGCACTGTTACAGAGCAAAGACGCTCGGCAAACCGATAAATAATTATTGGTTTTCCGGGCGTTTTTCGTTTTAGCGTGTAAGCAAATACGGATACCTGACAATGAACCACGATAAATCATTTAATCTGCTGTCGTTCACCGGCAAAATGAAGGTACTGCACTTCAGTTGGTTAGCGTTCTTTATTACGTTTTTTGTATGGTTTAACCATGCACCTTTATTAGGCTCAATTGCCGAGTCACTTGGCTTGACTAAGTCAGAGTTAAAAACCCTATTGATCTTAAACGTGGCACTCACCATTCCTGCACGTATTTTAATTGGGATGCTCACCGATAAGTACGGCCCCCGTATTACGTATGCGGCGTTGCTTTTTTTCTCAAGCTTGCCATGTTTTTGGTTTGCCATGGCAACGGATTTCACGCAACTGGCTATTTCGCGCTTCTTACTCGGTTTTGTCGGCGCAGGTTTTGTCATAGGCATTCGTATGGTCAGCGAGTGGTTCCCCGCTAATGAGCTAGGCACCGCTGAAGGTATTTATGGTGGCTGGGGCAACTTTGGCTCTGCAGCAGCAGCCATGAGTTTACCGACACTGGCCCTGATCTTTGGTGGTGAAGATGGCTGGCGCTATGCCGTTGGCCTTACCGGTGTTATTTGTTTTTTATTCAGCTTTGTTTGGTATGCCAATGTTAGTGATACACCTAAAGGCTCAACCTACTTCAAACCTAAAAAAATTGGGGGCTTAGAGGTCACGAGTAAAGGTGATTTTGTTTTTCTACTAATCATGAAAGTTCCCATGTATGCAGCCCTTGCGCTACTCGCATGGAAATTGTCACCTAACGGTGTCTCGATGTTATCCGAAGGCGTGACCACGATTATTTATCTGATCTTGATCGCTATTTTTATCTACGACTGTTACAGCGCGTACAATGTTAACCGTGACATGTTTGCCACACCGGTACCCGAAATCCAGCGTTACCCATTTAAACAGGTTGCTGTGCTAAATATATTATATTTTGCAACATTTGGTTCGGAACTGGCCGTGGTGTCTATGCTACCGCTATTTTTCTCAGATACCTTTAACCTTGATATGGTTTACGCGGGCTTATTGGCGTCAGCTTATGCGTTTATGAATCTGATGTCGCGCCCCGGTGGAGGCTGGTTGAGTGATAGATTTGGTCGCAAAAAGACACTACTCATTCTAACGGCTGGCCTCGCTGTTGGTTACGCCCTTATGGCGATGATCGATAGCAGCTGGCCTTTAGTATTGGCAGTGGTTGCTGCTATGGCATGTTCTTTCTTTGTTCAAGCAGGTGAAGGCGCCGTTTTTGCGGTAGTGCCGTTGATCAAACGTCGCCTAACAGGGCAAATCGCAGGTATGACAGGCGCATACGGCAACACCGGTGCTGTATTCTATTTAACCGTGCTATCCATGGTTGATTACTCCACGTTCTTCATGGTGATTGCAGCGACGGCTGTCATTGGTTTTGTTACCTTATTGTTCTTAAAAGAACCTAAAGGTCATATGGCGGAAGTCAACGAAGATGGTACTGTTGAGCTAATCCAAGTTAGCTAATGGGCCATCTATACTGAATACATAACAGCGGCTACTTGGGTAGCCGTTTTTCGTTTAAAAATTGAAACAATGGGTCAAAAGGTTTAATGAGTCAGAAATTAGATGTCAATTTTGGTGGTTATTCCATTGCCGGCCTTAAAAGCCTAAATCAAGACTCCTTTGCGGCCTCTAATCCAACGGGAAATGAACGCGAGTTTAAAGGCATTGCCGCTGCTATTGCCGATGGCGTAAGCAGCTGCGAGGACTCTCACATTGCAAGCCAAACCGCAGTGACTAGCTTTATTTCTGACTACTTAAGCACCTCTCCTAGCTGGAGTGTCAGTACCAGCGCTTCTCGCGTCCTCACCAGTTTGAATCGATGGCTATTTCAAGAAAACCAAAGCCGGCAAGGTCATCTCTCTAGCATGCTCACCACGTTTTCATCGGTAGTGATCAAGTCATCGAGCTTATATTGCTTTCACGTGGGCGACTCTCGTATTTACCTGATGAGTAACGGTAACTTAGAGCAGCTTTCAACTGACCATGTGTTGAACGGTGGATCACAAGAATATTTATCCCGCGCACTGGGTGCTGATTCACACTTAGAAGTCGATTTTTTTAAGCGGCTTTTAAACGAGGGGGATCGCGTTTTAATGACAACCGATGGGGTGCATGGCTTTTTATCACAAAGCCAATTAAAAACTCTCATGCTGGCTGAGCACGAGACTCTTGAAGAGCACGCTAAAGCAATAGTTAATGCTGCTGTTGAAGCCGGCAGTGATGACAACCTAACCGCTTTAATCCTCGATATAAGGCAGTTAGGTATAGAAACGCTAGACGAAACACAGCAACGGTTAACACGTTTACCTATCCCTCCTGTTTTAGCCGTCGGTAACAAGATAGACGGTTACGAAGTCCAGCAGGTTATCTTTAGCGGTACACGCAGTCACATGTATCTAGTCAAGGACATAGAATCAAACGACAAATACGTTTTAAAAGCGCCTTCAGAGAATTTTACAGAGGATTTAGTCTACCTCGATGGTTTTATTCGTGAAGAGTGGGTTGGCCAAACCCTAGACCATAATAATGTGATGAAAACCTTTCGCCCACTGCGTCCTAAACAGTTCATGTATTATTTAGGTGAGTACATTGAAGGCACCGATTTACGGCAATGGATGCGAGATAACCCTGAACCCTCGATTGATGTGGTTCGCCAAATCACCAAGCAGATAATTGCAGGGCTAAGAGCCTTTCAACGTAAGGACATGGTCCATCAGGATTTAAAGCCCGAAAACATCATGCTGACGGTCGATGGCACAATCAAGATTTTGGATTTTGGAACCGTCCTAGTGGCTGGCAGCAATGAAATCATCTCCCCTTTGGATAAATCGATTCCGCAGGGAAGTGTTAATTACATCGCACCCGAATATTTAATGGGTGAAAGCGGAAACTCGCAATCTGACCTGTTCTCTCTGGCCGTTATTGTTTACGAAATGCTCACTGGCAAGCTCCCCTACAAAGAGCGTCCCCCTAACGCGGCTCAACTAAAATACTACAGTGAGCTGGATTATTTACCTTCTATCCAGCACCGAAAAGACCTACCTCTTTGGATAGAAGGCTGTTTACGCAAAGCTCTTCAACCTAATCCATCCCATCGATACGCGGCTTTTTCAGAGTTTTTGCACGACCTGACTGTTCCGAACCGATCACTGGAAGCCAGCATCAAAGCCAAACCACTCATGGAACGCAACCCTACTTTGTTTTGGCAAAGCTGCTGCGCTGCGCTGGTACTTTTAAATATATATCAATGGTTATTCTAACCACTACGCACCAAAGGCGAGCAAAATACTAAAAAATCACGGTTTTGGTGCGCTAATTCAATATAAAAACCACTCAATATAATTATAAGCCTTTGTTTTAAAACACATTTAAAAACTGGCACACTTTTAGCTTATTAAACTATAACAACAGAGATTCTCTTGTTGCTTTAGTAACTTACCACCCAATTTAAAGTTACTAAAAATGTAAAATTATACAATTCGAATATTGAACAAAGGCGTTCTACCTCGTGCATATTAAAAGTGCCGCGGTGAACGCCTTTTTTCGTTTTAGGGGCGGCTAACATGACAGCAGCGACATCAAAACCACATTTAGTGATTATCGGCACCGGTATGGCTAGTGGGCGTTTACTAGAAGAGCTGATGCGCCGAAGTGCTGACCACTTCACTATTTCTGTTTTTGGCGAAGAACCGCACCCTAATTACAACCGCATCATGCTTTCACCATTACTGGCGGGCGAAGTTTCAGCAGAAGACATCGTTCTTAACCCGTTGGATTGGTACAAAGAGCACAATATTACGCTTTACGCGGGTGAGCGCATTGTTGGTATTGATAAAGCCGCTAAAAGAGTGGTTGGCGATCAAGGCACTCAGCTTGAATACGATCATCTGGTGTTTGCCACCGGTTCTTTACCTGCACGCATCCCTACTCCAGGTCAGCACCTCAACCATATTTATGCGTTTAGAACGATGGCTGATGTGGATTCTATTATCCACTCATCCAAATCGGCCAAATCTGCCGTTGTTGTCGGCGGTGGCCTATTAGGATTAGAAGCCGCCTATGGGCTAGCGATTAAAGGAATTAAAACGACTGTAGTTAACCGTGCGGGCCATGTTCTAAACCGTCAGCTCGATGAAGCCGCTGGCGAAATGCTACGCCAAGCCATACTTGAAAAAGGCGTGGACACCGCATTAAACGCTGACATTAAAGAATTTACCGGCTCCGACCGCGTTACCGGCGTTGCACTAGAAAGCGGCGAAGTAATCGCCGCCGACCTCGTAATCATTGCTATTGGGATTACTCCCAATACAGCCTTGGCACACGCAGCAGGCTTAAATGTTGGTCGTGGCATTATTGTTGATGACTACTTGGTCACATCCGACCCACACATTAGTGGCTTAGGTGAATGCATAGAACATCGTGGCGAAACCTTTGGTTTGGTCGCACCCATCTGGGATCAGGCGCGTTTACTCGCAGATCGCTTGGTCTTTAATACTCAACTTCCGTATCTCTCTTCGGCAGTCCCAACCAAGCTCAAAGTGTCAGGCATTGACCTGTTCTCGGCAGGCGAGGTTAACGGCCTTCCAGAAGACCGCATTGTGATATTACAAGACCCTTCCCAAAGGGCGTATCGCAAATTAATTATCCGCGACCAAAAGCTGGTGGGCATTGTCTTGTTTGGCGATGTTCAAGATGGCAACTGGTATTTCGAACTACTTGAGCAGCAGAGCAAGGTTGATGATTTGCTGCCTCACCTGATGTTTGGGCAAGCCTTTTGCCGACAAGCACCAGAACACAACAATCAGCCTGAGAATGCGCTGACAGGAGCATCGTTATGAATAAGCAAAATCTCGTGGTTGTCGGTAACGGCATGGTAGGACACCAATTCCTACAAAGCCTTGCTGATAGCGGGCAGTTAGAACAATTTAACGTCACTGTGTTTTGTGAAGAACCACGTTTGGCTTATGACCGCGTGTATCTGAGCAGTTATTTCTCTGGCGCTACCGCCGATGACTTAGCTATGGGTCACATAGAAGTCTACCAAAGCTGGGGGTTAAATGTCCTGATCGGCGAAGCGGTTACCCACATTGACCGTGACCACCAGCACGTACTAACCAATAAAGGCACCAAGCTTTTCTATGACAAACTTGTGCTTGCTACAGGGTCTTATCCATTTGTGCCGCCAATGCCAGGGCATGACCGTGAACACTGCTTAGTTTACCGTACAATAGAAGACCTAGAAGCCATCAAAGCGTCTGCTGAAAAAGGTAAAATTGGGGTTGTCGTCGGTGGTGGACTGCTCGGACTAGAAGCAGCAAAAGCCTTAAAAGACTTAGGCCTAGAAACGCATGTCGTCGAATTTGCACCCCGCCTAATGGCTGTTCAGCTAGATGAGGGTGGCGGTAACTTACTACGTAGCAAAATAGAAGGTATGGGCGTTAAAGTTCATACCGGTAAAAATACTCAGCAAATTGTCGACGGTGAAGATGCTTACCACCGTATGGAATTTGCCGACGGGGATTCATTAGAAACGGACTTGGTGCTGTTTTCCGCCGGTATACGACCACGTGATAATCTGGCGCGTCAATGTGGCTTAGACGTAGGTGAACGTGGTGGTATCGTCGTCAATAACAACTGCCAGACCTCAGACGAAAACATCTATGCCATTGGTGAGTGCGCACTGTGGGAAAACCGTATCTTTGGTTTAGTGGCTCCGGGCTACGCCATGGCGAAAGTGGTTGTTTCACAGCTCAATAAGGGCGATACACAATTCTTGGGTGCCGATATGAGCACCAAGTTAAAGCTAATGGGTGTTGACGTTGCGAGCATCGGTGATGCACACGCGCATACTCCCGGTGCCAAAAGCTATGTGTACAACGATGAAGTTAACGAGATTTACAAAAAAATCGTAGTTAGCGAGTCCGGCAAAATTCTTCTTGGAGCTATCTTAGTCGGTGAAGCAGAAGCGTACGGCACATTATTACAATACGCGTTAAATGCCATCGAACTACCTGCCAACCCAGAAGTGTTAATCGTCCCTAACTTTGGTGGTGACGACGCACAAACCGGCTTAGGTGTTAGCTCCCTCCCTGAAACAGCGCAGATATGCTCATGCCACGATGTAACAAAAGGAGGCATTTGTTGCTCAATTGATAATGGCGCTCAAACTGTTGGGGATGTAAAAGCCGACACCAAAGCTGGTACGGGCTGCGGCGGTTGCGTACAACTATTAACCGACCTTGTTAATCACGAGCTATCCGCTCGCGGTGTGGAAGTAAGTACAGATATTTGCGAGCACTTCTCATATACGCGAGAAGACCTATACAACATTATCCGTGTAGAAGGCGTAAAAACCTTTAAAGACCTACTCCACTCGCACGGAAATGGCGGTCATGGTTGCGAAATTTGCAAACCATTAATTGGCTCTATTCTGGCCTCTTGCTGGAATGAATACGTGCTAGATACGCCGCATGTAAGCCTGCAAGATACGAACGATACTTTCTTAGCCAACATGCAGAAAGATGGGACTTACTCAGTCGTGCCTCGTGTACCGGGTGGAGAAATCACACCTGATCAATTGATTGCTATTGGACAAGTAGGCAAAGAATACAACCTCTACACTAAAATCACTGGCGGTCAACGAATCGACTTATTCGGCGCCCGTTTAGAAGAGCTACCTTCTATTTGGTCAAAACTAATCGATGCCGGTTTAGAAACTGGCCACGCATACGGCAAGTCTTTGCGTACGGTTAAATCCTGTGTCGGCAGCACCTGGTGCCGTTACGGTGTCGATGACAGTGTGGGTTTAGCGATCGAACTAGAAAACCGATACAAGGGATTACGTGCACCGCATAAGATTAAGTTTGCTGTTTCTGGTTGTACCCGGGAATGTGCCGAAGCACAAAGTAAAGACGTCGGTATCATTGCAACCGAAAATGGCTGGAACCTCTATCTTTGCGGTAACGGCGGGATGAAGCCCCGTCATGGTGATCTTTTTGCAACCGATCTCGATAAAGAAACCCTCATCAAGTACATCGATCGCTTCTTAATGTTTTACGTTAAGACCGGTAAGCGCCTACAGCGCACATCCGTTTGGATGGAAAACCTAGAAGGTGGGCTGGATTACCTACGAAAAGTAGTTATCGATGATCATCTCAATGTTGCACAAGAGCTTGAAGATCAAATGAACAGCATTGTAGGGACTTATGAGTGTGAGTGGAAACGTACGGTTGAAGACCCTATTGCACTTAAACGCTTCCGTACATTTGTTAATAGTGAAGAGAAAGATAACAACATTTTGTTCGTCGAAGAGCGTGGCCAAATACGCCCCGCACGCGATGAAGAAAAAGCAGAACCGATCAAACTGGTTGGGTGAGGTATAAAACGATGACAACAGCTAATTGGATTGATTTGTGTGGAGTTGAAGATTTAGTAAGTGATAGTGGCGTTTGTGCGCTACTCGGCGACCAACAAGTCGCACTCTTCTATCTACCAACCGAAAATAAGGTATTTGCGTTAGGTCAGTTTGATCCTATCGGCAAAGCGAATGTCATGTCTCGTGGCATTATTGGATCAAGCGGTGATGATATTTACGTAGCTTCACCTTTATATAAGCAGCGTTTTCGCCTAAACGACGGCGTATGTTTAGATGACGAGACGGTATCACTTCCGTGCTGGACAGCGCAGATAGTTGATAACCGCGTCAAAATTCAAGCATAACTCGCACAGGGGCAATGTTGGTCATTTTGCTAACTAGCATGACCAGTAAACCATGGCAGTTTTGCTCGTTAACCAGCAGAAAAGCGACCCTCCTCCTACCTTTGGGGCTAACGGATAATTATTATCCTTAAGCCCTTTTTTTTCGCATCAAAAGCGAAGAAAGTCTTCAATTGGATACATAAAATCCTAACTGATAGCGGATTTTTGCTTTCTAGTAGGCTCCATCACATTCCTTGTCTATAGTTAACGCACAATATAATTAGGCTAATAATATGTATCTCTTTAAAGCATCTCTCGCGGCTATTTTTTTTACGTCTACCCTTACTTCGTTATCAAGTGTAGCGGCCCCTCTCAACCCCTGGATAGACAGCAACGCACCGTCAGTACAAGCAAAGTCATATAGTGACAAGCGCCCTAATGTTGCGGCCAAGCAAGCACGTGCCCTTAATGCTGATTTTGACCAGCTCACTCAAACGCTGTTAGCCATAACAGATGCGACCCCGATTGATGTAGTGATTCCATTACCCGACGGCCTCAGTGCTACCTACCAACTGACATTAACACAGCTCATGGCCGTTGATTTGGGCAACAAATATCCAAATATCAAAACCTTTGAAGGGGTCGATTTAGCCAACCCTGCTAACAAAGGTCGTTTTGATATCACACCACTTGGGTTTCATGGCATGTTTCTACACCAAGGTGAATGGGTATTAATTGATCCTGCCAACCACCAAGATACACAAGCCTACCTCAGTTATAGCGCTAAAAACGCCATCCCATTGTCTACTTCTGTACAGGATGAAGCCCTTAATCCTTTCAGTAATTACGCTAACAATGCCCTGCAGGCTAAATCGCTTGCTCAAACAACGGCGTCAGGATCTCAATTACGTACCTATCGTATTGCTGTCAGTGCTACGGGCGAGTACACCCAATTTTTTGGGGGAACAAAAGCCAATGCGATAGCCGGGATAACAACTGCACTCAACCGTGTTAATACCATTTTTCAACAAGATTTAGCGGTACAACTGGAATTAGTCAGCAACAGTGATGAGCTAATTTACACAAACCCAAACACAGACCCATTTGTCAACAATGACCCTAACTCTGATATAGATACTAATATGGTGCTTGCGGCTAATGTGCTGGGCGTCAATGCCTTTGACTTGGGCCATGTGTTTACCACAACAGGTAGCGGCCTCGCCTATGTGGGAAGCGTCTGTGATAACTCACAAATCAGCGGAGGCGGTTATTATAAAGCAGGTGCCGTTTCTGGGCTTTCACAGCCTAATTCAGATATTTTCTACATTGGGCTATTAGCGCATGAGCTAGGCCATCAATTTGGCGCCAACCATTCTTTTAATGGCACGCAAGCTGTGTGCAGTTCAGGGCGCAATGCAGAGACGGCATGGGAACCCGGAAGCGGCTCTACTATCATGTCCTACTCTGGCTTGTGCGAGAGCGAAAACATACAGAATGATTCTAGCGCTTTTTTTCATGGCGGCTCGATTAAAGAGATTCAAAGCTACCTGAGCGGCACATCGTGTGCGGCTACCCGCTCTTTAAACAATGCTGCCCCCACCGTTTCAGCCGGTGGCGATTATATTATCCCGGCGCTAACGCCGTTTATGCTAGAGGCATCAGCATCTGATACCAATGGCGATACACTGAGCTATATTTGGGAAGAGTTGGACGCAGGTAGCGCATCATCTAGTGCTGCAACCATGATAGACAATGGCTCAGGCGCTCTTTTTAGGTCCTATGAACCCACCGATTCGGCTATCCGATATTTTCCTCAACTAACGGACCTTCTTGATGACACCACGTCGTTAGGAGAAGCTTACCCAACCACAAACCGAGACCTCAATTTCCAAGTCACAGTTCGCGATGGTAATGGAGGCGTTAGTTATGATGCGAATGTCATTACCGTTGATCGGGATTCCGGGCCCTTTACTGTTAACAGCCCTGTGCTAAACGAACAATGGACAACCGGTGAGGAAGTTAGCGTGGAGTGGGACGTAGCAGGGACGAATACCAGCCCGGTTAATTGTCCCGCCGTGGATATTCTATTATCAACTGATGGCGGAGCCAGCTTCCCAACTGCTTTATTATCTGGCACGACCAATAACGGCGAGCAAACTTTTGTGATGCCAGCAGTAACCAGTAATGACGCACGATTGATGGTGCGTTGCACTAACAATATCTTTTTTGCGATTAATCCGGGTCGCTTTTCTATAGTATCTGGAGGCAATACCGATGTAACTACGGTTGATACAGATCCATACACTACGCCCACAACCGAGGTCACCCCGCCATCTTCAGGCTCGTCGAATAGTGGCGGTGGCGGCGGTAGCATTCCCCCATTTGCATTACTCGCTCTAGTGATAGCCGGTGCACTTAGCCTAACCGGCTGCAAAACGGTAGCTAGTCCACATGCCCCCGTAGACCCTCATCATGGTAGCCATCATCATCCTAGTACGGGAGATACGGCTCGTGCTCAAGCCGATGCTAAACACGCCATGGAACATAACGACTATCGTTTTTTTGCTATTCCTGGGCGCGAAATAATATTGCCGGGCATAGCGCAACAACACGTCAACTCGATTAATACTCAATTCGGAACACAAAATATTCCTGTATCTGATGCATTACAGTCGGCTCAAGATAAGCACGAGCGTGACCATTGGATAGAGTATGCCGCTGAATATAACCGATATTTAGCCACGCAACTTAACAGCGACTATCTTGCTCGTTAAGCCATGTTGCTATTGCTAAAAAAGGAGTGGCGGCAAAGAAAGGGGAGCACATTCATCAGCAAACTAGAGCCTATTCATTGGTTTGCTGTGCTCTATGTCGTCCTTTTTTTAGTCTGCGCACCTTGGGCCGCTGAGTGGACTCAACTCTGGGTATGGAACAATAGCCAGCCATACCCATGGTCGGTATTGAGTGCTCACTTTGCTCATTGGTCTTGGCCACATTTTTGGACTAACTTATGCGCATTTATCACTTTTTTAGCGATTTATGGACGTTATCTTTCGGCTAGATCGTTTGTAACTTACTGCCTAGCTATCATTATTAGTTGTGATGTCTATCTGCATTTTGCGTATGAAAGAGCCTTTTATCTCGGCTTCTCTTCAATTTTATATGGGCTATTTAGCATCGCGGCTTTGATTCACTTTAAGACTACTAAGGTCATCAGCCTCGCCGTTATTGGCTTTCTTATATTCAAAAGCCTTAGCCAATGGTTAATGCCTATCGACAACAATTTGTATGGTATTGCGGTAGCATCAGACGTGCACATTGTTGGCATGTTGACGGGGGTAGGACTGTTTATTGTAATAACAGTGAAACAAGCGCGGATATAAAACGTGTTGATTTACATAGATAATTAATGATTGATCAAACAAGATCACAGCGGCAGACCTCCCTGAAAGTCTGCCGCTGTTTTCTCAATGCAGCTGAGTAGATTATCAATCCATTGGCAACCCACAAGCCCATCATATGCCCACCACGTGAGATTGAACATCACTAGAATAAGGGATAGGCAATCAGTGAATAACAAACTCAGGCAGAATGAGTTTCACGCAGAAACCACTTGGTTCGTTATTCAAGAAACTGATGGTTCCTTTTAACTGTCGCGCCCGCCACTGCATATTAGTCAACCCATACCCCTCAGAACTGACAGAAGCATCATAGTCGTTGCGCCCGAGTAATCGGCAATTGCCGTTATCGCAAATCATCAACTGCACTCCATCGCCATCAGACTGCAAGCTGATACTGATGCGGGTGGCGTCAGCGTGCTTAATTATATTCGTCGTAGCTTCTTGAAGTATTCGTAGCAAATGCAATGCCTGCTGGGGCTGCAACGTAATTTGATCGGCCTTAGGATCAATTTGCCAGTGCAAAGTAATCGATAGTGACTTAATACGCTTATCTAATCGGTATTTAAAGTCCGCCATAATGGCATCAAGGTTGTTCGCATTAACATTGAGCGAGTTAATAATCAGCCTAAAATCATCCAAACACTCTCTTAAGGTGGCCGCTATATTGTTTCTTGCCTCAGAATCGCTCTCGCGTTCTATGATCGCTAAAGAACTCACCAGTTGCCCACCTACCCCATCATGCATATCTTTCATAATGCGCGCGCGTTCATCCGAAATAGCTTTAGAGCGTTCAAGCTCTATGGCCTCTTGACGCTGCTTTGCCAACTCTTCATTTTTTTGAGACAGTTCATCGACAGACGCATTTAAACTTCTCGTTGCCTCTTCTATGCGGCGCAACATATGCTGCTCATTCCGCTCTAAGGACTCAGCCATCTCATTAAATATGTGCTGTAGTTCGAGTAGTTCTCCGTGTCCGTTTTCAGGGCAACGCGCAGTCATAGATTTAAGTTCTATTTCGCGCGCCGTGACGGCAAGAGATGACAAAGCCGACGTCATTTTCCGGCTCATCAGATAGGCTAAAACCACACCGAGTAACAGTGCCACTAAGCCAATTAATAAGGTACGGATGTAAAAAGCTTGCAGCTGGGTTGTAATACGGTCTTCAGAAATACCGATATGAAGATAGCCCAATATAGTCGCAGGCTCTGATGTGGCGGCTAATTCGATAAGCTCGTCGACCAACGGATCTTGATTTCGAATCGCTACCCGAAACGTACGAATCGTTTGATTAACACTATCTAACTCTCTGGCTAATAGGATACGCCCTTTAGCATCACTAAATTTAATAGAGATTAGCTCATCAATATTAATCATAAGCTCGACAACCTCACTGAGCTTTTCCATGTCTCCGGTGTAAAAAAAGAATTCGGACATACTGACTATCTGAGCGGCTATTTCATCTCCTCGATTCTGTACTTGCTCCTCTATACCGTCACGCGTAGTCCCGACTAAAAAGCCCAACACCAACAGCATCACCAGCAGCAAGGGCGCTAGCGATATCAATAACAGCTGCGTTTTAATCCGGGATGCAAACATTAGACTCAGTCATGCTTTATTTTTATCTTATCAGGCTGGTAGCTCAATGCGCGTGCAATAAATTCATTTACCTCGACCTGGTAATCAGAGTAAACAAAACCTTGGCCTGATAATTGGTCGGTTGACATCCAGTTATTGATTAACCCTGAGGTTGTCTCAGCAATACGAGAAAGTGACGAATACACCGCGATCATCGCTCCGGCCTTCTGAAACGTTTGCGCATAACCCACTACCGGAACTTGATAGCTATACGCCTGGTGCAGAATCCATTTAGCACTGTTGCCCGACCAAATAGCGGTATCGTTCACCGCAACGACGGCTGCCACTTTATAAAAAGAGTCATCAATAAGGCGAGCTGCTACCTCACCTTTCTCAACGACTAAAATTTCAATAAACTCGCGCAAATCAGAAGGTAATTCTTCAATTTGTTTTCTAGCCCATAAATTTGATTCAGCAATAACAATCAATAACTTATTGCGATAGTCATTTCGAATAAGCGGCTTAGCTGTTCTTATTAATCGTTCCAAAGGCTGATTGATAACGGAAGCCTGCCAATGCTGCTTTGGTCGACCTTCGAGGATACGGTTTAAAGTTTGTGCTTCAATAAAACTGTAAATCACAGAATTACCGCCCTCAATTAGAGCGACATCCTCAGCCGCACGACGACCAACAGGAACAAGTAAGCTATTTGACGAAACGTTACTGCCTTTAAAATCATCAGCATAAACCACTTGCAACGGTACATCAGCAGAAAGACCATGCTTGATAAGCGTGGTCACTTCGTCGTACAGCGGGGTGTTATCCGATAAGACCAAATAAACAGGCTTTGCCGCGATCGCAGCGCCAGAAAAGAGTGCGCTCAGTAAGCACGGTAGAAAAATTAAGTATTTAAGTATGTTTACCATCTAGTGTTCTGAAAAAGTAACGCTGATGTAGTACCTAGGCTCGACCCGTTGTCTAAAAGAAAACTCATGGTACGACTGACCTAAATTTTGAGCAGCTAATTTAAAAGATAACGACTGCTTGGGCCCTATTGAAAATACACGGGAGGCCGAAATGTCAAAACGCGTATACGCATCCACTTCATCCCCTTTCCCCGTCCAGCGCATCGAATCTACGTGATACAAAGCCGAACTCACCTGCCAATTACGCCAAGCATGGCTAAATAATAGCCCTACACTCGATTGAGGCGCGCGATTGGTATTGGTTATGTATTTATAGGGCGCTATAGCTCGACGCCTTGCATATTCTTCGTTCCTTCCCCAATTAAAATGAAAGCGTAAAAAGCTCTTTTTTAATGGTCTGTAAATCAACTCTCCCTCAAAACCATCAGTAATGTAATACCCAACATTAGCGATCTGTTCTCGCTCAATTCCGATAGGATTGGTGATTGACTCATCTAAAACGAAGCGCATTATATTATCGATACGCTCTCGGTAAAGTTTTAGCTCCCACTGCAAAGGGTATTCTTGGTGTTTTCCTATCCAACCTAAATCAACGCTTGTTAACTCTTCTGCTTTCAATGACGGGTCCGCTAATATGCGTTCATCAACCACCACCCCATTATCAAGGGTCGTCTTCATCGCAAAATTCTTTTCCAATAAGGAAGGAATGCGCCACGCTTTTCCATACCCCAAGCGTAAGGATTGTAAGTTTGAAAAGCGCCAGTTAATGCTTGCACGTGGGGAAAAATAATTACGCTGAAAATCATCACGTTCTATTATCGCGCCGCCATTAACTGTCCAGCGTCCTCCTATAGGTAGCTGAAAATTACTGAACGCCCGCAAGGTCGTTGCCGTAACATCATCTTCAAGGAAAACAGAATTTCCGAAAGTCTCGTAACGCCCCCCAATACCAACCACATACTGTAAGCCTGAATCCTGTATACCACTGAGCTGCCATTCTAGATCAGTTTTAGCGGTAGTAAATGTATGCGTCCCCATTAACAACGTCTGATCTGGTGAAGCAAATAACGCTTCAAATTGATCAGGCGTGATACCAAACACTTCTGAGAGCGGCAAACTTTCTACCAAGTCATCATTTTTGGAGTAATTGTGATAAAAATTCAGTTTTGTTTCATACCGGCTATTGAGCTTGTTCGCCCATGAAATATGCGCACTTGCTGCATTAACATCACGATCACGCTTTGGGTAGAACTGGTTATGCTCAATGCCCGTATCACCTTCAGCCAGTGCAAGATACAGTGATAAATCTTGATCGGGACTTAACATAGGGTCTAATTGGATGCTGAGGTTATTAAAACGTCGATCATCAGGGTAATGATCAAAGCCATTATCTTGATGATGCCAAGCACTTAAGCGATAGTTTAACAAATCACCCAGTTGATTCGTTTTAATAAAAACTTCCCGCTCACCACGATCCCCCATACGCACTTGCGTTTCGAAGCGACTATCGAGCGCTATTGGACGGGTAATGATATTGATAGCCGCTGAAAAAGAGTTACTGCCATAAGCCGATGATGAAGGGCCGCGTACAACCTCTATGCGATCAATGTCATTAATATGAACGCCTAAAATATCCCAATCAACGGTAGACAACGTCGGCATGTACGTTGAACGCCCATTTACCAGCACTTGTAAGCGGCTGGTCATCTCCCAACCACCGCCATGATAAGTCGATGCAAACGTACGACCGTCAGCACGAACAGATTGAAACCCCGGTACTAACCTAAAAAGATCAGCGATATCGGTAAAGCCAGACGCCTCAATAATCTCGCGGTCTAATACAGTTACAGCCGAAGGTGCTTTAAGAATCGATTGATTTAAGCGGCTGGCACTAATAACGACAGGTAAGTCGGCATCAAAACTATCGTTTAATAACGGTGTGTCATTCGTTAAGGCGACCAAAGGCTTTGCCAATACAACAGCAGGGCTGAACATCAGCAGGTACAACCAGCACAAAAGCGTTGGGGGTTTCGTTATCATGACTCTCCTTTGTCAACCAGCTTACAGAGAGGCTGCACTGCAAATACGTTAAATAAGCCCTTGTCGGGTGGCTTCGTAGATTGCCTCTGCCTTGTTGCTAACGGATAACTTTTTATAAATGTTTTTCACGTGGGCGTTAACCGTATGGAAGGATACGTCCAACATCCCTCCAATCTCTTTTGCGGTATAGCCCTTGCTTACTAGCACTAAAATTTCCTGCTCACGAACACTCAGGTGTGAGCAATTGATCATGCTTTGCGGCTCAGGCAAGCTCAACTCAGACAATAAGTAACGGGCAATACTCGGGCTTATGGGCGCTCCGCCTTCCACCATTTGCTGAATAGCATTATTGATTTCTATAAAGTCATCGTCTTTTAACAGGTAGCCAGAGGCACCCGCTTTGAGGGCGTTGATCACGTGCTCTTCATCACCAAAAATAGTGATAACGACGGCCAGTTCGGTTTTTACCTCTGGCTCTCGTAGCATACGTATTAAATCAAGACCGTTACCATCAGGGAGATCTAAGTCGGTTAAGAGAATATCGGGAGAGGTGTGTTGCAAAAAGAACGCAGCCGCTTTAAAAAAGCCAACCGATCCTACCAGACGGAATTGGCCGCCTTCGTTAATCGCTTTTTCTAGCCGCTCACGAGTCGCGTCATCGTCTTCAACTATTAAAACACTCAGTTTCATGTGATTTCATCCTTGTCACTAGTCTACTTATAACAAGTGATTGACAAAGGTGACAATGACTAAAAATAGGCATTGTGGTTTTCAAACTGTATGGTTGGACTAACTCGATGCCTAGAGCGGTACAAAATAGAGCTAAGTCCCCTCAGTACAGACGCCAAAAGCGTACTAATTTGGTGCGCGCACACATTTAGCGCATCAACTTTTTATAAAATCACAGCAATTCCGTTCGATCCAACTAACTAACAAAAAAACAAAATCAATAAAAATCAGCAACTTAACAAAAATACCGCAGGTGGCATATTTTATGCTTCAAACAAAATAACACCGAGGCTACATTATCGGTTTTAGGAGCAATGGCAATGGCGCCCTTTCAGATATTCGTATCTGTAGGCGCCTTTTTTTTTGGGTAAATTATATGACTTCGTCGATCGTAAAAACTACGTGTCCTTATTGCGGTGTTGGCTGCGGTGTAGATGCCAAGCTAGAAAACGGCAACTTAATAGCCGTTAGCGGCACAACAGATCACCCTGCTAATTACGGTAAGTTATGTGTGAAGGGCTCGTCACTGCATGAAACAGTGGATCACGAAGGTCGTATGCTAACGCCCATGCTACACGGGCAACCTACCGATTGGGATACCTCACTGGCCTATGTCAGTGACAAAATAAAAGCCATTGTTGCGGAGCACGGCCCAGATGCGTTCGCATTTTATGTGTCAGGACAAATCCTGACAGAGGATTATTACGTCGCTAATAAGCTCATTAAAGGCTTTATTGGCACGGCTAATATCGACACGAACTCTCGCCTGTGTATGGCGTCAGCTGTTGTTGCTCACAAGCGCGCTTTTGGAACAGATACCGTACCTGGTAATTATGATGACCTTAACCATGCTGACGTTGTCATCCTAACAGGCTCCAATTTAGCGTGGGCACACCCCATTGTTTATCAGCGTTTGGCCAACGCCAAAAAGCAAAACCCATCTTTACAAGTGGTCGTTATTGACCCACGTAAAACAGCCAGTTGTGATATTGCCGATTTACACTTACCGCTAAAGCCCGGTAGTGATGCTTTTTTATTCAACGGCCTAGCGCACCACCTAATAGCGCACAACAAATTAGATGATAGTTTTATAGCCAACCACTGCAATGGACTGGAGGCGATTCAACAGACCGTCATAAACCAAACCTCGCAGCAGACGGCTCAAGATTGTGATTTAACTGAAGATCAAATTAATCACTTTTATTCACTATTTGCGAACAATGAACGGGTTGTTACCTTGTTTTCCCAAGGCATCAACCAATCGTCCAGTGGGGTTGATAAAGGCAACGCAATTATCAACTGTCATTTATTGACCGGAAAAATAGGTAAACCTGGATCGGCTCCCTTTTCTATTACCGGCCAGCCCAATGCGATGGGCGGGCGTGAAGTCGGAGGGTTAGCTAACCAGTTAGCGGCGCATATGGATTTCAAAAAACCCGAGCACATTGACCGTGTGGCTCGATTTTGGAATGCCACTAACATGGCCAAAAATGAGGGTTTAAAAGCCGTAGACATGTTCGATGCCGTTGCCGATGGTCGTATCAAAGCCATTTGGATTATGGCTACTAATCCGGTGGTATCTATGCCAGATGCCGACCGAATTAAAGCGGCATTACAATCATGTGATCTTGTTATCGTGTCTGACTCGCAAGCTATGACAGACACCTCACAATATGCCGATGTATGCTTCCCTGCTACCACATGGGCCGAAAAAGACGGAACGGTAACCAACTCCGAACGCTTTATTTCCCGGCAACGGGGTTATTTACTTCCCCCTGGCGATGCAAAGCACGACTGGCAAGCGATCTGCGAAGTAGCCAAAAGATTAGGCTATGAAGAAGCCTTTAACTATGAGAACAGCGCTGATATTTTTCGCGAGCATGCCGCCCTTTCTGGGTTTGAAAATGATGATGAACGCGATTTTGATATCTCTTTACTCAGCCAAATCAGTAATGCCGAATACCACAATTTAACTCCCATACAGTGGCCGGTTAACACACGTCACCCTGATGGGCGTTCACGTTTCTTTGATGACGGACGCTTTTATACGGCCGATAGAAAAGCCAACTTAATAGCCGTTCAGCCTCGCCTACCGACCTATACCCCCAACAGTGGGCAAGTCACATTAAATACGGGGCGCATACGCGATCAATGGCACACCATGACACGCACCGGAAAATCAGCACGCCTTCTGGAGCACATCGCCTCCCCCACTGTACAAATTCACCCAGAAACAGCCCGACAGCAAGCCATTGCCAACAACGCATTAGTTAAGCTGAGTGATCGAGGCATTAGTTATATTGCCCGCGCTGAAATTACCGAGTCGGTCAGGGCTGACTCTTTATTCATTCCAATGCATTGGAATGATATGTTTGCCAGCCATGCGCGGGCAAATAGCTTAGTGCGCCCTATTAGCGATGCGCTATCAGGACAACCTGAGTTTAAGCATAGCCCGGTGACTATCACACCACTGGTTGCCCAGTGGCAAGGCTGGCTGATGACCAATGAAACATTCACTCCCGATAGCGACCTAGAATGGTTCAGAACACCGTTAGCCAACTGCACATTATGGGAATTGATTTCTGAGCAACGCCTGCCGGATATGGCGTGGTTAAGAACTCAATTCAGTGATATGGATGATTGGGTTCACCTGCAAGACACGGAAGGGCGTTATTTAAGTGCAGCAGGTTTCAAAAATAACCGCTTATGCGTGGTGCTAATGAGTGAGCCAGACCTGCCTGAGATGGATCGCAATTGGTTAAAAGCGCAAATAGGAACAGAATTCGAAACCAAAAGTGACCGTTTACGCCTGTTGGCGGGTGTCCCTGCTGACCCTGCTAGCCAGACAGGACGTACCGTGTGCTCGTGTTATCAAGTGGGCGAGCAAACGATTATTAATGCAATAATAAACGGCGAAGCGGATTCGGTTGAATCGCTTGGAGCTCTCCTAAAGTGCGGCACTAACTGCGGCTCCTGTATACCCGAACTAAGAGCGTTAACCCTAGAGCACCAAGCCAAAGAAACTGCCGCCTAAGGGCACGGACTCAATTAGGCGAGCTTGAAGCATCAGAGCCTTTTTTCAAAAAAGGCTCCCGTTCTCTGCTATTACAGCCCCCCACATAAGGACGACAATGATTAGCCCCATGGTCACAGTGGCGGAACCTAAATCCTTAGCCCGGCCTGCTAGCTCATGATATTCAGCCCCAACACGGTCAACGACCGCCTCTATAGCTGAGTTAATTAACTCAAAAGCAAAGACAAGAACACAGCTACCCACCAACAAAGCCCATTGAGTTGGTGATTGTGCTACGAAAAATGAAGCAGGAAACAAAACAATAAAGGCATACACCTCGTATTCAAAAGCGGGCTCATGCCGAAAAGCGGCTTTGATGCCTTGGACCGTATACTTTGACGCATAATATAAACGCGCCAGCCCCCGTGATTTAGTTATCATGTGTGTGATTAAGCTCGTATTTGATAAATTTAAAAATGCCCCATCCACATAGCGGACCGGTCATTTGGTAGGAAATTTAAAAGTGGCGGGTAATCTAGCGATAAATGCATCACAAGGCTAGATCACCCTGCCAATTTGATCAAAACTTAATCAAACTGACATATTTAATACACAATTCAGTAGGGCAAGGCTAAAGCAATGGCATTCAACGCGTCCGGACTAGAAATCGAGTGTCTGTTAACAATCATCTCACGCCCTAACGCTAACGCCCAACGCTCAGACTTAGCGCGCAGTTCAATGTCGTCAATTGAGTCTATATCCGCAATGTGAGCCAGCCCAATAGTGCGTCGGATCACTTCAGTACCGGCAAACCCAACGGTCTCACACCACACATCAGCCAAAAATTCCTGAACATAATCGGGCTGATTCATTGTCGGTTCGTCTGACTTTTCGGCTACGAGGTCTGTAAAGCGTTTATGAAAAACAGACCAGCAATTAACAATCTCACCTAACAAAAATGCCTGATAATCATCTCGTTCGTTTATGGGGCCTGCAAGACCAAACTGCCCTGCGTAATTTAGCAAAACATTACCAATGATCGATCCAATATCAAACGCCATGGGGCCATAAAAGGCGAATTCAGGGTCAATGACTTTAGTACTATCAGCCCGAACAAAAACAGAGCCCGCATGTAGATCACCATGAACCAGAGCCTCTGGGCAGTTCATAAACTGACGCTTTAACTTGGTCACTTCTATCTTAAGCGCTTTATCATTCCACAAGCCCTGAGCAGCTTCTAATACCGGTGGGCTAATGCTGTTGCGCTCATGGTCGCAATACGGATCCCAAAAAAACAGATCTTCAGTAATTTTGCATAAGCCAGGATTAATATAGTTGGCTACAGCGCGTTTTTTAGTCTCGTAATCCAGATAAAAATCAGACGTATGGAATAAGGTTTCAGCTAAAAACAGGCCTAAATGCTCACCTAATGATGGCAAAGGGTGTCGCTCAATAAAGGCAAAGCGCAGGTTCTCATGATCGCCAATATCTTCCATGGCAAACGCCGACTCTTCAGCTGAGAACGCATACATTTTAGGAACAAAATTAGGCGCCCACATCGCTTCTGTTTGAAGAACTTGCGCCTCAATACGGATACGATCAATGGAAAGCGGCCAATCAGTGCCAATAATTCGAATGTAAGGCAATGCTTGTTTCACAATGACGCTGCCCTCATTGCCTTTTACCCGATAAATGTAATTGATATTGCCGTCGCCAATCTCTTCGACGTGCAAAGGCTCATCAGCGGTAAATTGATCAGTATGCGCACGCACAAACGCGACAACTGCCGCATCATCTTCAAATTTTGAATACGTCATGATGAAAATCCAATCCCAGCGCCCACGTCAACGTAAATGGGCACTCTGTTATTTTTAAATTGTTATAGTGCCCAATTAAGACATAGTGGGGCAGCTTAAAGCATCATTATAGTGAAAAACTAAAGCTTGCCCTACGCTAAGGCGCACCATATTGATTTACAAACCGACAAAATGGCGCACACTAGTGCATAAAAACACTCATGTACTCAGTTTTTGTACATTTACAGATTTCGAAAACAAACATAACTCCATGATATTAAATGACTTTATAAAAAATGGAATTTAAATTGCTTAATCTACAAGGTCGGTAACCTAGCGGTTACGAGACATACAATCTGATTAATAGAGCGCTAGGGTTCCGATTATATCCCCAACATTGAAAATAATGTGGGATTAATGCCTGGTCCAAGAGCACTCGACCTTTCTTGCAAAGGTTACACGGCGGGACAAAAGCCCGGGAGATTCATTTGGCAAAATGCCATTTGTATTCAACGTGTTATCTACAAGAGAGGCTCTGCATGACACAACTTAGATCATTCGCAATATCGCTCCTACTTCCCCCAACACGCCTTGCCGTGAGCACACATTTTATAGTGCTTTTTTCTATTTTTGCTGCGGTAAGCGGCTCGACCCGTTGAAGGAACTTACTATGTCTAATTCAATAGATTCGTCACGCCCTAACCCCTCACTGATACGTTCAGTGGACTACAGCACAGATATCCCCGGTGCGAGCCATTGGTCCTTGCGTATGCGTAAGGGAACCATCATGCGGCTAACCGACACGCAAGGTGGCGCAAATGTTGGCATGTTGTTTTATAACCCAGAAAACCTGCTAGAGCGTTATAACGCGCCTGACAGCCTCAAGTGCCAACATACTTTCAAACTTACCCAAGGGCACTGTCTTTACTCAGATATGGGTCGTATTTTTGCATCGATTATTGAAGATACTCACGGCTGGCACGACACCGTATGCGGTAATAGCCACGCGAACCATATTAAGCGCTGGGGTGTTAGGGATTATCAAAGCAACCGTAACGACTGGATGCAAAATGGCCATGATGCCTTCCTCGTTGAACTAGCAAAATATGGCCTGGGGCAAGCAGACCTAGCCGCCAACGTTAACTGGTTTAGCCAAATCGTGACCGATGAAACCGGCAAGATGCAATTAGCCCCCAGCAAAGCCGCTGGAGCCCAGCTGACTTTACGATTTGAAATGGACACACTCGTCATTTTACATACCTGCCCTCACCCCATGAACCAAGCAGACAACTACCCGCGCAAGCCAGTGCACATCCAACTAGGGGAAGCAGAACCAGTCACAACCACTGATTCATGCCTTACTGCCTGCGATGAAAACCGTCGTGGCTTCCAAAACAATGCGCTTTACCACTTAGGCCGATAAGGAGCTCAAAAATGTCAGTTATTGCTAGCGACTTACTCATAGACAACGCACGTTACACCCAATCAATAAAAGCGGGTGATTACTACCTAGGCACGATTAAAGCGGGGCAAACCTTTCGCATAGTAGACCTAGAGGGTAACCAAGCGGCTGATACACTGTTTTTCAACGCTAACGACCCTTCCGAACGCTACAGCGCCATGGATACCATTCGCGAGCAAAGCAATGTGTACCTCACTACCGGATCAGAGCTGCGCTCTAACTTAAACAATGTCCTACTCCGCATTGTTGCGGATACGTGTGGTCGACATGACACGCTGGGTGGTGCCTGTGCTACCGAGAGTAATACCGTGCGCTACGATTTGGAAAAACGCTGTATGCACGCCTGCCGTGATAGTTGGATGTTAGCTATTGCCGAACACCCTGAATATGGGCTGCACAAACGAGATATTAGTCACAACATTAACTTTTTCATGAATGTACCCGTGACTCCTGAAGGTGGTTTAACGTTTGAGGACGGGATCTCGGCGCCCGGTAAATATGTAGAGTTAACAGCTGTAATGGATGTCATTGTGCTGATTTCAAACTGCCCTCAACTCAACAACCCATGCAATGGCTATAACCCTACACCAGTCCAAATTGCTGTGTGGGACTAAGCCGAGATCAAAACATAGGTAAGGTAAGCCAAACAGATCATCGCTGCATGGACGACCATGCAGTGTACAACACACCGGGACGGCCCGGATCAGGTGAACAATGTTTACTAAAATACTGATCGCGAACCGTGGTGCTATTGCCACCCGTATCATTCGCACACTCAAAGCCATGCAAATTACTAGTGTTGCTGTTTATGCCGAGTGTGACGCGGATAGTTTGCATGTACAGCAGGCAGACGAGGCCTACTCCCTAGGCGAAGGTTCTGCAGCGGATACGTATTTAAACCAAGATAAAATTTTTGACATCGCCCGGCGATCAAAAGCGCAAGCGATTCACCCTGGATATGGATTCCTCAGTGAGAACGCGGGCTTTGTCGAAGCATGTGAAGCCAACAACCTATGCTTTATAGGGCCCAAACCCGAGCAGATTCGCAAGTTTGGCCTTAAACACGAAGCGCGAGCTCTCGCGATCAATGCAAACGTACCATTATTACCCGGTACAGAATTGTTAGCGGATATCGAAGAAGCTACGACAGCAGCTGAACATATTGGTTACCCCGTAATGCTCAAAACTACGGCAGGCGGCGGTGGTATTGGTATGCAGCTGTGCCACAGCAGCGATGAGCTTGTTCGCGCATTTGATTCGATCAAGCGGTTAGGTGCTAATAACTTTTCTGATGATGGCGTCTTTCTTGAAAAATTTATCGCCAAAGCGCGTCACATTGAAGTACAGATGTTTGGCGATGGTGAGGGGGGCGCACTAGCGATTGGCGAACGAGATTGTTCTAGTCAGCGCCGCAACCAAAAAGTGGTTGAAGAATGCCCAGCTCCTAACTTACCAGCAAGCGTTGCCAAACAGTTACATGAGACCGCTGAGTCTTTGTTCCGACATGCCCACTATCGCGGCGCAGGAACCGTCGAATTCATCGTGGATGCCGACACAAATGCGTTTTACTTTTTAGAGGTCAACACTCGCCTGCAAGTGGAGCACGGCGTAACCGAAATGGTTTATGAGATCGACCTCGTCGAATGGATGGTAAAACTAGCCGCAAACGAATTACGAGATATAGAACGTTTACGCCCACAATTATCGCCGTCAGGCCATGCAATCCAAGTTCGCGTTTATGCTGAAGATCCCTACAAAAACTTCCAACCCAGTGCCGATAAACTAACCCAAGTAGAGTTTCCTTGCGGTGAGGGTATCCGTATTGACCATTGGATTGAGGCAGGCATTGAAATCCCACCGTATTTTGACCCTATGCTGGCGAAAATCATTGTACATGCTGACGACCGGCCTAAAGCGCTTTCGCGTTTAACCAACACACTTGCCAGCACTCATATTTATGGCTGCGTTACCAACATTAGTTACTTAAGCGCCTTGGCAGTTGATCCAACCTTAACGCAAGGTAAGGTGACTACACGCTACCTCAACGACTTCCGTTTTACACCTAGCCGTATTGATGTGCTTCAAGGAGGCACACAAACGACCATCCAAGATGTACCCGGAAGACGAGGTTACTGGGACGTTGGTGTTCCGCCCTCAGGTCCATTTGATACACGATCATTCAGGCTAGCCAATCGTTTACTCAACAACACAGAAAATAGTGCTGGTCTCGAAATTGCCGTTCAAGGTCCACAGCTGTTGTTTAGCACAGAGACGACCATTGCCATCACGGGTGCTCAGATTAGCGCCGAACTGGATGGTAAGGCTGTGCCTATGTGGCAAACCGTACCAGTGCAGGCCGGACAAACACTCACGCTTGGGCGTATAAAGGAGCAAGGAGCACGGGCCTATTTAGCGGTTAAAGGCGGAATCGACTGTCCCGAATACTTGGGGTCACGTTCCACATTTACCCTAGGCCAATTTGGAGGCCATAACGGCAGATCCTTGCGAGCTGGAGATGTGCTCTCAATGGATGAGTCTTGCTGCCAACAAACCACACCAGACAGAGTAAGCCCAGAAGTACTCTATTCTGAGTTACTCCCTTCCAGTCAAGAAGCACCCTGGACTATACGCGTTATATATGGGCCTCATGGAGCCCCCGACTTCTTTACCGAAGAAGATATCACCACCTTCTTGGCGCATGAGTGGGAGGTCCATTACAACTCAAGCCGCACAGGCGTGCGTTTGATCGGCCCCAAACCTGACTGGGCTCGTAAAGATGGCGGAGAAGCCGGCCTGCATCCGTCTAATATCCATGACAATGCTTACGCCTTTGGAACCATCGACTTCACAGGCGATATGCCTGTTATTTTAGGCCCCGATGGCCCTTCACTCGGTGGGTTTGTTTGCCCTGCTACCGTCATCACAGCCGATTTATGGAAACTGGGTCAGCTCAAAGCCGGAGATAAAATAGCCTTTCACCCTGTCAGTATCGAAGAAGCTGTCCAATTAGAAGCGGCGCAAAATCAAGCGATTGAAAGCCTAACGCCCATAGTTAGTCACTATAAAACGGCTGATATTCGCTCACCTATCGTAGCGCACTTGTCCGCCGATCGTGTCGGTGACGATGTCGTTTACCGCACCGCTGGCGATCATTTTTTACTTGTCGAATATGGAGACAAAGTACTTGATATCCGTTTGCGGTTTAGAGCGCATGCCCTCATGCAATGGCTTCAGCAAAACCCCTTAACAGGCATGGCCGAGCTCACCCCGGGTATCCGCTCATTACAAATACATTATGACAGCCAGCAACTCAGCTTATCGGATTTGTTAACTCACCTTCAAACAGGCGAGCTTGCACTATACGCACAACTTACCGAACTATCGGTGCCTTCTCGCATAGTACACATTCCCTTATCTTGGGATGATGATGCTTGTCGTCTGGCAATAGAAAAGTATGATCAATCCGTACGCAAAAACGCGCCATGGAGCCCAAGTAATTTAGAGTTCATCCGCCGAATTAACGGGTTAGATAGCATTGAGGATGTTAAATCTATTGTTTATGACGCCTCATACCTAGTTATGGGACTAGGCGATGTTTATTTAGGCGCGCCTGTAGCCACACCGGTCGACCCTCGCCACCGCCTAGTGACTACAAAATACAACCCGGCTCGTACCTGGACTGCCGAAAACTCTGTGGGTATTGGCGGCTCATATATGTGTGTATACGGTATGGAAGGCCCCGGAGGATATCAGTTTGTTGGACGGACACTGCAAATGTGGAACCGTTTTAAACAAACTAAAGAATTTGAACAGCCTTGGTTATTGCGCTTTTTTGATCAAATCCGATTCTATGAAGTATCGCATGACGAGCTTACTCAAATACGCAAGGACTTCCCGCAAGGCCGTTACCCCCTTCGCATTGAAGAGGCTTGCTTTAGTTTATCTGAATACGAGGCTTTCTTAGCTGACAACACAGCCGCTACCGAACAGTTTACAGAACAACGCCAACAAGCCTTTAGTGACGAGCTTGCACGCTGGCATCGCGATGGGCAGTTTAATTACACCGCGCAAGAACAAACAATCCAACAGACAGGAGCACAATGGCCTGAATCCAGTACCGTTATCGACTCCCCTGTATCAGGGAGCGTGTGGCAATCCAGTGTCACAGTGGGTGACACCGTTAGCGCAGGCCAAGAACTACTCATACTCGAATCCATGAAAATGGAAATCCCCATTTATGCGCCAACGGCAGGCACTGTTACTCACGTTTTAGTCTCTTCTGGCCAACAAATGCAGGCAGGGCACGCTCTTATTGTTATGGAGGAATCCGCATGAACACATCCACGTCAACACAACGCCTAGGGGCGGCTAAACAGCCGATGACAATCAGCGAACTGCGCGCAGACTACCTAGCAGGTAAACAAACGCCTGAGTCGCTCATCGCTGATATTCACGCACGAGCCGCTGAAGTATCCCACTACAATATTTGGATTCATCTTCTCACCAATAGCGAGATTCAAATCTATTTAGACGCATTACAACACAAACCGATAGAGACTCATCCTCTTTGGGGGATTCCATTCGCAATAAAAGATAATATCGATTTAGCGCATATTCCGACCACAGCTGGTTGCGAAGCCTTTGCCTATACCCCCACGCAATCAGCTAAAGTGGTTCAACAACTGATTGATGCTGGCGCTATTCCAGTCGGCAAGACGAACTTAGATCAGTTCGCTACCGGCCTAAATGGCACACGATCACCTATTGGGCCTTGCCATAACAGTTTTGACCCCGCCTATGTCAGTGGAGGTTCCAGTTCTGGCTCATCCGTCGCGGTAGGTTTGGGCCTAGCAACGTTTAGCCTTGGAACGGATACCGCAGGCTCTGGACGGGTTCCGGCTTGCTTTAATAACCTCATCGGCCTGAAACCTTCTGTCGGTCTTCTTTCCGCTACGGGGATGGTACCGGCTTGCCGAAGCCTCGACTGCATGACCGTCTTCGCATACAACACAGACGATGCCAACACAGTGCTCTCGGTTGCCGAAGGTTTTGATCTTACCGATGGCTATAGCCGCGCTAATCCATACAGTAATCAAACACGACAATACGGATTAAGATCAGGCCCGCTCAAAGTGGGCATTATCCCGAAAGAACAACTTAACTTTTTTGGCAGTGATGCTTACGAAAAAGCCTATTTTGATACGATCAATACGCTCTCATCTAACGGCTTTGAACTGATAGAGATTGATTATGCACCTTTCGATGAAGCGGCTAAGCTCCTATACGAAGGCCCTTGGGTGACTGAACGCTACCTTGCCGCGCAACCCATTATTGATGAGCAGCCTGAGCAGGTATTCCCGGTAGTTCGCCAAATTATTGAACAAGGTAGCCAACCTAAAGCCACTGACTTGTTTAGCGCCGAGTACCGCCTGCATGACCTAAAGCAAGTTTGCTACGCGCAATTAAATGCATTGGATTGCCTGCTAACCCCCACAGCTGGGCGCCACTTTACTATTGAAGAAATGCTAGCCGAACCCATATTGCATAATAGCCAACTGGGTTATTACACCAACTTTATGAACCTATTGGATATGGCCTCGATTGCCGTACCGACCCAATTTACTGCCGACGGAATGCCTTTTGGTATTACATTAGTAGGCGCCGCACTCAGCGACCGTGCTTTGCTATCCATTGCAAACCGCGTACAACAGACATTCCCCTTACCCACAGGTGCTTTTAATTGTCCGCAACCGGCTTTAACACAATCAAATGTTGCTGATAGCCGTGTCATTAACGTGATGGTATGCGGCGCTCACCTTAGCGGACAACCCTTAAATTGGCAGCTTACTGAGAGAGGCGCTGTTTTATTGGAAGCAACAACAACGTCACCGAATTACAAAATGGTGGCGTTAGCAGGAGGTCCTCCATTACGTCCCGGCCTTATTTATACCGACAGCAACGATGGCGCTGCCATTGAAGTTGAGATCTGGGCAATGCCGTCCGAGCAGTTTGGAAGCTTTGTGGCGGGTATTCCAGAACCCTTGGGGATAGGTAAAGTCGAACTGTTAGATGGTCGACGGGTGGCCGGCTTCATTTGCGAGCCTATCGGTACACAAGGTGCTACAGACATTACTCACTTTGGAGGCTGGAGAGCTTATTTAGCAAGCGTGTAAACCGACCTCCCTAATATGCAAAGCCAATCAAAAGCCCGACAATGATTGGCTTTGCCATAAATGAGCTGCAATTAATGCCCGCCAAGGTGAGAACTGATTGAGCCACTTTTCGGTGTCTTTTGCGCTTGGCGGCTCATCTAGCGACAAGAACGGTTGCAAATTACGTCTTACCGCAACATCTCCATGTAATGAACCATCCAGCCATGCATATCCACGAAGTAACGCATAGCTAACCGTCCACGGACCAATCCCCTTAATGGCAACTAACTTGTCTACCACACGTTGCATCTCAGTTTGGGATGATACATGGGCTGGTAAAAAATCGTACTCTACCACCCCCTCGCAAACGCGTATCATGGTGGCCGCTTTGTTTTGCGAGAAGCCAGAGGCTCTTAACCCGTCATGCCCTAGTAAGAGCAAATCATTGGCATCTGGATAAGCATGCGATAGTGCCTCTCCTGTCAGCGATTGACCCGCCGATATAATCATCCGGCGCCGAATACTAACAGCAGCGGCAACACTAATTTGCTGACCAATGATAGCCCAACTCAGTGCCTCAAATGGAGTTGCCGTTTGCGGCACACGCAAACCTCGTTGCCGTTGTATAAGCTCCCCTACTTGAGGGTGATCTGAAAATTTATGTTCAAACTCCCCACTCGATTGCCTTAGCCCTAGCATATGAATAGCTAGCTGCTCGATCGACTCATTCTCCAATGCCCCCTTATTTACAAGCGGACCACTCCCAGCGACCTTAGCGCTAACCTGTACCGTCTTATTACCAAACATAAAAGTTAACACTACCGGCTTAGCGTTGAGCATGATTGCCTTTTGCAAAGTGCGCTCAGTGATCTGCTCTGAGACAATAGCGTTATCGCGTCGGTGAAAAGATAAAAATGCATCAACAGAAAAATTATCAGGTAGCTCAATTTGTACTGTCATTCGAATAACCACCAAAAAGCCGTACTCTACGTGACCTTAGCTATGGGCTTTCTTAAAGCGAACGCTAAGCGACTGAAGACTAGATTACACTGTTCCAATCTCACTGCATCAAATCATTTCCCATTCCGAAACTTCTAGCACAAAATACGCTTATTACATGATGCATGATCGTGTTCATAACGATCGATAACAGGACTTAACGACATTGAACACCTCAATCACTCATTCGACACCACCTAAGGCAGGACTTGTGTGGGTTGTTATTGCGCTTGCTTTGGGTACATTTGCACTGGGTACGACAGAGTTCGCATCCATGACAATGGTGCCATACATTGCCGAAAACCTAGGGGTTGGTGTTGAGCATGTTAGCTATGCTATCAGTGCTTACGCCTTAGGCGTGGTGGTTGGTTCACCTATTATAATGGTGATGACCGTAAGGGTTAGGCGCCGCAAATTACTTCTTATACTCACAGCCGCTATGGCGATTGCCAACGGTTTAAGTGCCCTATCACCATCGTTAGGGTGGTTAGTGTTTTTTCGCTTCCTTAGTGGTTTATCTCACGGAGCCTACTTTGGCACAGCTATGCTGCTTGCCGCGTCTCTGGTCCCCTCGACAATGAAAGCACGTGTTATGTCGCAGGTATTTTTAGGGTTGACCATTGCCACTATCGCCGGTGTTCCTTTAGCCACCTGGATGGGACAAAACATTGGCTGGCGTTGGAGTTTCGTTATGGTCACGTTACTTTTTATCATGGCAGCCATCATGATTTATGTCTTTGCGCCTAACCCACCCGCTAAAGAAGGCGCTAGTCCGTTAAAAGAACTAGAAACGCTCAAAAGCCGCGAAGTGTGGTACACCCTAGGTATAGCTGCCATTGGCGGTGGCGGCCTTTTTTGTGTTTATACCTATCTTTCAGAAACACTAAGACAAGTAACCCACGCTCCGGCAGCCTGGATACCTATTATGATGGTCATCTTTGGTTTGGGTTCAACCATCGGTAATTTAGTCAGTGGCTGGGCGGCCGATAAGTCCACAATGAAAGCGGCACTGTTCATACTTATTTTTTCTGCCATTGTACTGGCTATCTACCCCAGCGCAGCGGGCAGCCTACTCACACTAGTGCCGGTCGTTTTTCTGATTGGTTGCAGCATAGGCCTTGCCGCCATTATCCAACCTCGCCTCATGGATATCGCGCCCGAAGGTCAAGCTATGGCGGGTGCACTCGTACAATGTGCTTTTAACTTAGCTAACGCCATTGGCCCTTGGGCGGGTAGCTTAGTGATCACAGCGGGATTCAGTATTGCTGATACAGGCTATGCCGCATCATTTCTCAGTGTATGTGGATTGGTGATGTGGTGGCTGGCGATGCGAGAAGGCAAGAAAAAAGCGCTGTAGCCGGAACGTTAATACACGCCACAAGGTTAGCAAAAGCCGCTCGGCACAATAATGTGGTAAAACACCGCTCACGCAAGTAATCTGCGTGAGCGATTGACTAACTTATGCTATCGCTGCGCATTGATGCTCAACGCCATTGCTTCTGCTACTTTAATGCCATCTATTGCCGCCGACATGATCCCACCAGCATAACCGGCGCCCTCTCCTGCCGGAAATAAACCTTTTGTACTTATGCTCTGGAAATCTGGGCCTCGCTTAATACAAATAGGCGCTGACGTTCGCGTTTCAACGCCAGTCAACAGCGCATCGTCCAGTGCAAAGCCTTTTATTTTACGGTTAAATGCAGGTATCGCTTCGCGGATAGCGTCAATACAAAAGTCAGGTAACGCGTGAGACAAGTCGGTTAATTTAATGCCCGGCTTAAATGAAGGCTCCACCGTACCAAGTGCTTCAGAAGATACCCCTTTAAGAAAGTCCCCTACTTTTTGGGCTGGGGCATCATAGTTTTCACCACCTAACCGATAGGCGTTGCTTTCTAACTGACGCTGGAACTCAATACCCGCCAGAGGGCCGCCCGGGTAGTCCGTTGGGTCTATGCCAACAACAATAGCGCTGTTCGCATTACGCTCCGCTCGGGAGTACTGACTCATGCCATTAGTGACTACACGGTTCTCCTCTGATGTGGCCGCCACTACCGTGCCTCCAGGACACATACAGAAACTATAAACTGAGCGACCACCTTTACAATGGTGTACTAGCTTATAATCAGCAGCCCCTAAAATCTCATTACCTGCATTAGGTCCAAAACGGGCTTCGTCAATTAATGATTGCTGGTGCTCAATACGGAAGCCAACCGAAAACGGCTTCGCTTCGATGTATACGTCCTTTGCATGCAACATTTCGAAGGTATCACGCGCACTGTGGCCAATGGCTAGAGCAACATGGCTCGATTTAATGACCTCACCATTCGCTAACGCTACACCTGAAATTTTTCCGTCCTCGATTTGGATATCATCAACACGTGCACTAAAGCGTATCTCACCACCGAGTTCGATAATACGGGCGCGCATTTTCTCTACCATAGAAACTAAACGAAAAGTGCCTATGTGTGGCTTACTCACAAACAGGATCTCTTCGGGCGCTCCGGCTTCTACAAACTCATGCAGTACTTTACGGCTATAGTGGTTGGGATCTTTTACTTGGCTGTATAGCTTACCGTCAGAGAAAGTACCGGCACCGCCCTCACCAAATTGCACGTTGGATTCAGTATTCAGTATCTTTTTGCGCCAGAAGCCAAATGTATCTTTAGTGCGCTCGCGCACTTCTTTACCACGATCGAGAATAATCGGCTTGTAACCCATTTGAGCCAAAACCAAGCCAGCTAGCAAACCACAAGGGCCAAAACCTATAACAATAGGACGCTCTTCCAGTTGTTTTGGTGCTTGTGCAACAAACTTGTAGCTCATGTCGGGTGTGGGTTTAACTAACTGATGATCTGCAAATTTTTCGAGCAAGCTCTCATTTTTGGTCGTTTCTACATCCAATGTGTAGATAAGAATAATATTTGTTTTTTTACGGGCATCATAACCACGCCGGTGTATGTGGTAACTGATGAGTTCGTGGTCATTAATCGATAAAAACGCAAGCACCGCAGAGCGTATAGCAGACTCATCGTGATCTAAGGGTAGTTGAATATTTGTAAGGCGTATCATGTTGGCTTCCACACACGCGGCGCTAGTTTCGTAAAATTAGACCGAGGGTTACTTAGTTATAGTAAAGGCCGCATTTTACTGACTTATCAGCGCGGTGTCCCTGTTAGCAACAAAAACACCTAAATTGTTGTGAACTGTTCTGCTCATAACGAAGCAATCTGTATCTACTCATCCCCGCCACGCAATGCTAATGTGCGCCCCTTTGGTTTGTTCCACGGAGCGGTCGTTGTGTTTGAAATTGTATTTTTATTTGTTGCAGGCTTTTTAGGCGGCATTCTTAACTCCATTGCCGGTGGAGGTAGTTTTATTACCTTCCCAGCCCTTATTTTTATGGGGATCCCCCCTGTCAGCGCAAACGCCACCAATACTTTTGCGTCATCGGCTGGTTATTTAAGCGGTACGTTTGCTTTGCGCCAAGAGCTGATAGAGCACAAAGCGGAACTTCCTAAAATCTTAGTACTGAGTTTGATTGGCGGACTAGCAGGCGCGTATTTACTGCTGCACACCTCTGATGCAACCTTCAGACAAGCGATACCATGGCTATTATTATTTGCGACAGTGATGTTTATTTGGGGGGGCGATGTAAACCGTTGGCTCAAACATACCGCCTCGCATCATAAACATGCATCCGCATTGGGTGGTTTTTTATTAAGTTTGTTATTAATTGGCGTATCCACATACGGCGGTTTTTTTAATGCCGGTTTAGGCATTATAAGCCTAAGCTATTTAGCCTTAGCGGGTTATACCAACATTAACGCAATGAACGGAATCAAGTTATTGGTTTCATCAGCGGTATCAATCATTGCGGTAGCATTATTTATCTGGGACGGCGTCATCGCTTGGTACGCGGGTACGCTAGTGCTACTGGGGACGCTCACGGGGGGATATTTTGCAGCACATCTATCTCGTCGTTTGCCACAAAAAGGGGTTCGCGCTTTTGTCATTGTGGCGAGTGTCGCTACAACCCTGTATTTCTTCTACGATGTGTACCTAGCCAGCCAGTAAAGTCACACCCAACATTTGAGAAGAGCCGAACTGAGCTCTTCTCAAACTTATCAAAGCAATTACAGCGTTTTGTTCTTCCAAGCGAGGCTGTAAAGGTCTGTCCGGCGATCTTTCAAATTATTAACTGACCCTTCACTGCGTACCAGTTTTAGCTTATCCAAATCGAGGTCGCTAAACATGATCATTTCCGTGTTGGGTGTTGTTTCCGCCATGACAGCATCATGCGGGAAGGAGAAATCCGATGGGGAGAACACCGCCGCTTGCGAGTACTGAACATCCAAATTTTCAACTTGAGGGAGGTTTCCGCAGCTACCACAAATAACCACATAGCACTCGTTTTCAATTGCGCGCGCTTGAGCACAATGGCGCACGCGTAAATACCCATTTTTTGTGTCTGTCCAAAACGGTACAAACAATATGTCCATATCTTGCTCAGCCAAGATACGGCCCAGTTCAGGGAATTCGACATCATAGCAAATCAATATTCCCACTCGGCCCGCATCGGTATCAAATACCCTAACTTCATTACCGCCCTGAATAACCCAGTCACGACGTTCATGCGGTGTAATATGAATCTTACTTTGCACCTCAATGGTGCCATCTCGACGGCACAAGTAACTCACGTTATACAGTTGATCATCTTCTACTAACGGCAACGACCCTGTAATCACATTAATGTTATAGCTCACAGCCATTTGAGACATTTCGTTTTTAAATAACTCAGTAAAACTAGCCACAAAACGAATGGCTTCTGTTTGGTTACGCTGATCTGGGCTCAAGCCCATTAATGGTGCATTGAAAAACTCGGGAAACAAAGCAAAGTCGCTTTTATAACTTGAAAGCGCATCAATAAAATACTCAACCTGTTTGAGCATTTCTTCAACAGACTCCACTTCTCGCATTTGCCATTGAATAGCACCAATACGTATAAGCGTTTTACGGGATTCAAGAACACTGCCTTCTGGCTCAAAGAAGATATTCCGCCACTCTAATAGCGTTGCATACCCCTGAGATTTTTCATCTTCAGGTAGGTATTGTTTCAATAACCGTGTTACCTGAAAGTCATTTGATAACTGAAAAGTTAGAATAGGATCATAAATTCGCTTGTGGTCAACCGCTTCGATATATTCAACTGGCGTCATTTCGTCTGCATACTGGTAATAATTGGGTATGCGCCCACCCGCCAGAATGGCACGCAGGTTATGTTGACGACATAACTCTTTACGCGCTTCATACAAACGTCGTCCTAAACGATACCCCCGATAATCCTTATGAATAAGTACATCTAGCCCGTATAGCGCATCGCCATCAGGATTATTCAAAATGGTTTCTTTTGCGCTAATAAGATCATCGTATGTATGCGGGTTGCTAAAACGAAGGTAGTTTACTTGCACAGAGAGTGCTACGCCGACAATTTGGTCGTGATCCACTAAGCAAATTTGCCCCTCAGGTAAATCTTCCATCAACTTAAAGATTGTATGTTCTGGCCACGCCCCCCCAATATCGTCATAGATAGAATCCATCAACTCCTTTAGTTGAGGGTAATCTGACTTTTCAAGGTTGCGGATTTTCAGATGCAGATCTTCAAGCATGGTGTTTCCTTTAAGTAGCAATGTTAGCTTGTGACGTCAGTATAACTAGCTGCAGCGCAGCATGAATAGCTTTTTAGTCTGCTAATTAACGCCTTTGTTCAGCGACGCATGTGTAGAGACCATCCACTTTACCTATTGATTCGCGATGGAAAAAATACAACCGTACAGGGCTTATCATTTAGCGTTCACGTACTTAAACACAAAAGCATGCAGAACGGGTCCAGAATTCGCTTAAGCACAATAAGATAGCTGGTAAAAAAATCTTCATCATGTTTTTATGTCATTAAATTATCATTATTTATCAGTTAAATAGAAACTCAATGGCCTACTCTCAATGAAATAAGAGCACAACAAATATTCATGAGAGTATATTGGCAGCTGATAGATTTGATACCGTTTTTAGACGGCATCGCGCCTTGATAAAGTGAATGCGATACACGATAAGGAGAGCCGCCAATGATGACACATGCACTGGTCTTTACCGATCTCGACGGCACGCTTTTAGATCACCACTCTTATAGTTTTGCGCCTGCAAAACCCGCCTTGGCACAGCTGCACGAAAGGCACATCCCCGTCATTTTAAACTCCAGCAAAACGATTGCCGAAATTGAAGCAATTGCAGGTGAATTGAGCTTAGATACCGCCATAATTGCTGAAAACGGCAGTATTATCCAGCCGCCCAGCCACGCAGCCCCCGTTATCCTAGGCAAAGATTATGACTTTATTTGCCAAACATTAGACGAGCTAAAGCAAGCACATGACTATTTGTTTGCGGGCTTCCATGATTGGACAGACCAAGAAATATCCGATATCACGGGGTTACCTCTTGAATCCGCAGCACGCGCGGCCAAACGACAAGCGTCAGAACCACTGATCTGGAAAGACACCAAAGAGGCACTCGAACGCTTTACAGCCCAACTGAACGAAAAAGGCCTCTCCTTAAAACGTGGTGGGCGCTTTTGGCATGTAATGGGCGATACCGATAAGGTTAAAGCCATGCAATACCTTATCAATGAATACCAAACGACACACCAAATAAAGCCAACGGTAATAGCATTGGGTGATGGCCCCAATGATCAAGAAATGATTTCGGCAGCAGATATCGGGATTGTTATTTTAAATCCTGATGGCACGCCTCTTGCTATATCGGAACAGAGCGCAAAAGCGGAAGGTCGTCGAATTATCCGAACAAAAGAACCAGGGCCACTCGGATGGAACACCGCCATTATGATGCTTTTACAAGAATAATACGGAGAGAACCATGTCTGATTACAAACAAACCGGATCCATTACAACGCTTCATCGTCTTCCGGGTTACGAATTAGAAAAGATAGAAAAAGAACTGCGTCGTTATTCCAAACGCAACCCAATGACCTTGTTATTACCCTCACTGTATTCAGAATTAGAAGGTCCCGCACTAGAAAACATTATCGAAGAACTTAAGAAAGCAGACTACATCAACCAAATTGTGATTGGTCTCGACCAAGCCGATGAAGAACAATTTGAAAAAGCTAAAAAGTTTTTCGACCGTTTACCGCAAAAGAAAATGATTTTATGGAACGACGGCCCTCGCTTGCGTGCCATAGCGGACTCACTTGAAAAAGCAGGGTTAGGCCCATCAGAACCAGGCAAAGGGCGCAATGTATGGTACTGCATTGGTTACATACTAGCGGCCAATAACAGTAAAGCGGTGGCATTACACGATTGCGATATTTTAACCTATTCGCGTGATATCCCCGCTCGGCTCTTCTACCCCATTGTTAGCCCAGCATTAGACTACGAGTTTTGTAAGGGTTACTACACACGTGTTAACAGCGAAGGCAGACTCAGTGGCCGCGTAACTCGCTTATTTGTGCAGCCACTGATTACCTCCCTGAAAAAACTATTGGGCAACACTGATTATCTCGAATTTCTCGATGCATTCCGATATCCGCTTTCCGGGGAATTCTCACTCAGTACCGACCTACTCAGTGCCATCCGAATCCCCAGTGATTGGGGCTTGGAGATTGGGATCTTGTCGGAAGCTTACCGCAACATGACCCCACGCCGTGTGTGTCAGGTTGATATTGCCGATAACTATGACCACAAACATCAAGACATGGGCACTTCCGACCACGACGGAGGACTATCGCGCATGACATACGAGATTGCCAAAGCTGTCTTCCGCAAGTTAGGGACAGAAGGCACCACAATGGATAGCTCGTTCTTCCGTGCATTAAAGGCAGTTTACTTGCGTGAAGCCTTAGATATGTTGGAAAAATACGATGCAGACGCCCATATCAATGGATTATCGATTGATATCAATAGTGAAACTAGCACGATTGAGTTTTTCTCAGGCAGCATTTTAGATGCAGGCGAAAAGTACCTGCATAACCCAATGGAAATACCGTTCATTCCTAACTGGAACCGTGTATTTAGCGCTTTCCCTGATCTACCTGAACAACTACTAGAGGCTGTTGAGCTAGATAACGCTTAAGTGATAAGCAGTACCGCCTAGTTAAAATCGGCGGTACTGCTTATTTAATAAGCCGTAACACGTCCTTAAATGCTGGTGAACGGCAATCGCCAATCATCTCAAACAAACACATTTCCAAACTCGTGACACCCGCACCTTTAGACAGTAGCTTCGTGATTGCCATGTCCTTATTTTGCGCGGTTCGCGACGCCACGCAATCGCTGACAATCTCTACGTTGTAGCCTTTTTGTAGCAAGCTCATCGCCGTCTGATATACACAGATATGTGTCTCAATGCCGCAGATTAGCCAGCTTTTAACACCGGCTTTTTCAATCGCCTCATTAAATGCATCAGCCCCACAGCCATCAAACGTCATTTTGGGTATGGGTTGATAATCACCTAAAGCATCACTCAAGCTTGCCGTTGTAGCGCCTAACCGGCTGGGGTTTTGTTCCAACCACACAATAGGCAAGCCTAAACAATTAGCCCCTTTGGCTAAAACCGTGGCATTGGCAATCACGGATTCACTCTGATGAACAATCTCGGCCAACTTACCCTGAATATCAACAATAATTAAGCCGGTATCATTTTGCGAAAGCATGACTTCTCCCTCTTATTTTTACACCTAAACGTCAGTATCTAATTAAGTGCCGACATTTCCTTTATTGGTCTGCGTTGTGTCACGATCAATGCCAACATAGCCACGACTATGGCTGGAACCATCATTAAATTAAGCATTTCCCAACCAAACAAATTGTGCCAATAACCCGCTAAGACACTCGCTGCAGCGCTAAATGAGAAAACAATTAGATCATTAACACCTTGGACGCGCGCTTTATCAGCAGGCTCATAACACTGGGTGAGTAACGTGGTTGCACCAATGAACGTGAAGTTCCAGCCCACCCCTAACAAGATCAACGCCACCATATAAATTGAGTAACTTTGCCCCAACTGATTAATAACAATACAGGCCAAAAGCAACACACAGCCGAGTTGTATAATGGCGTAAGACCCAAATCGGGAAATAAGCTTACCCGTTAAAAACGAGGGTAAAAACATACCTAACACATGCCATTGGATAACAATGGCGGTATCACCAAATTTAAAGCCCCCTGAGTGCATCGCCAATGGCGTTGCCGTCATAATAAGCACCATAACACCATAACCAATAGCCCCAGCGGCTATGGCTCCAATCAGTGGCGGCTGTCGCAACAACTGCCCATATGAGCGTGGTGAGCTAGCGCGCTCATCGACACTCAATGGCTTAAGCGGCAAAAAGTAAATGAGCAAGGTGGTTAGTACATACAAAACAAACAACACGGCAAAAGCCCCCAAATATTGCACATCAGGGAACAAATACTCAAACCAAATTGCCATATTAGGCCCTAAAACAGCAGCAATAACACCGGCCCCCATAATCAAACTGATTGCTTGCGGTGCTTTATGGCTAGGAGCATGCTCTGTTGCAGCAAACCGGTATTGCTGCCCAAAGCCAATAGCAATCCCTAGTAAGAAGGTGGATAAGCAAAACAGCAGAAATAGCGATTCACTAACGGCATAAAACGCTAAACCGGCTCCGATTACCCCCACTACATTACCTAGTAAAAAGCCTTTTTTACGACCTAAACGCCCCATCAATAACGCGGCGGGTAATGTACTGCTCATTAAACCCAAAAATTGTAGAGCCACAGGCACAGTTGCCAACCCTTGCGGTGCGATGCTCTGGCCTATTAAAGCAGTGACCGACACTAAAAGAATATTCCCCGTGATCAATAATGCTTGCCCTAGCGCCAGCCCCCAAACAACTATTCCTAACATGTCTTCTTTCCTTTTCCTGCTTCCGTGCCCAGAGTCTGTTCAATGGTATTTATCGTCATCTATGCACTTTGTACGTCTGTAGTTTTTGGGAATTCTAGCTGCCAACAGTCATAAATACATTCGCGGAACAATGAAATGAGAGGATCATGCTGACGGCGCAACGTGGTAACAAAGTTAAATTCAATTTCAGGCACCTCTCCCTCCCATACATACGCCAAACCTTCTTGCTCCAACCGAGCCGCCATGTCTTCTCGTAAAATGGATAAACCAGCGCCCGCTTTAACGAGTGCAACCATTGCCTCTTCTGTATCCACCCAGGCCAGTTGCTGCGGCGACACGGACTCGCCCGCAAATAATGCTTCGCAAATACCGTAAAAAGGACATGAATTAGAGGTATAAACCCACGGTAATTCGGCCAAGGTGGCTAGGTCAGCCTGCCCTAACTCAGGTGAGAATACTTTAGGGATCACCACCTTCAATGGTACTTGGGTTAGCACCTCAACACTCAACTCTCCACTTTTTTTAGGACCAAATGAGAAGCCCGCATCAAACTCGCCGGTGCGTAAGGGCCTTATAATTGTTGCGCTGGAGGTTTGATAAAAATGCAAATTCAATTGAGGACAGCGCGCTTTCATGGCTTGGTATAACGCCCCCGTTTTTACAAAGTCAAAGTCCGTATGGATACCAATTTTTAACTCACCGACAATTTCATCACGCAATAACAAAGCGCGTTGGTGCAGTTTATCGGCCGCCGCCAGCGTAACGCAGGCGTCATCATATAAGCGATTACCCGCCTCTGTTAAGTTCATGCCTTTAGCCGAACGAACAAAGAGCTGAACTCCTAAAAACTCTTCTAATGCTTTAATTTGGGCACTAATCGCGGGTTGGCTTGTAAACAGAGCCTCGGATGCGCGGGTCAAGTTACCCAGCTCAGCTACTTTAACGAATGATTTCAGTTGATATAACTCCATCTGCCCAATCCCTCATGATCAGTTGCGTGCTAGTCCTGCATTATTAAAGCACATGTAACCACAGCCTATGATCACAATTACTGAACACCCCTATAAAAAGGAACGATTAGATTTACTTTCCCCTTAGTAGCAATCTACATCCAGCACCAAGAACGACAATTCCACTAAGGAGATTTACCATGAAAGCACCACTTAACACGCTAGCCATACACAGCACGCATGCACCGCTATCCCACTCGTTGGCCGTATTCTTTACGCCACTTGCACAGCATGCTCGCACATTTATCGCGCAACGACGTCAAGACTTAACAACATGGAACCAGCGCCGTCGCACTCGTCTTGCTCTAAGAGAACTTGATAATGATGCATTAAAAGATATTGGTGTCAGCCGTGCAGAAGCACTCAATGAAGCCAACAAGCCATTTTGGAAAGGATAACCCATTGTGATTTTTACTATTGATAACGGTCAGCAGCCCAACATGACCGTTATCAACTCATAAGTTTAGACGCTGGCTTTAAGTAGCCAAACCGCTTCCGAAGACGCCACTTTCCCTTTTAAACCGCCTTCTATAGCTTGGCGCTCGACAAATGTAAGCTGATAGGTCGCTTCATAAAATTCGCGGACTTGCGATTCTTCTACCGAAAAAGGAGGTCCTGGAATAACCGTTTGATCATACTCATAAGTAATAATTAATTGCGCCGCAGCACGGCTAATATTGATAAGGTGCTCGGCATATTGACCACGTAAACTGTCATTAAGCGCCACCAAAGCGGCCCGGTCATAAATAGCATCAACCTCTCCAATGATTTCAGCGGTTAAATGAAAAAAATCACCGACAAAAATATCAATATCAGGCGCGTGATAACGCATAAAATTGCCATGCAATGTAATATTTGGCTCAACGCCTAGCTCTTCGAATAACGCTTTAATAGCCAGCTCGCTTAACTCGGCACCCACAACCTGATAGCCAGATGCCAATAACCAAGCTATATCTCGCGTTTTACCACATAACGGGATGAATACGCGGCTACTAGGCGCTAAATTCAACTTATCAAAGTGTGCTAACAATAAGGCATTTGTATCACCTTCGTGAAAAGCAATCTCTTTACGTTCCCATTTTTGATGCCAAAAACTAGCTTCCATAACAATCTCTTATAAAAATATCCAAAGGTTTCTTTGTATAAACTAACACTCTTAACCGTTGGATTTTTACTTTTTTAAAGCCTCACCTATAGAACATTAGTCGCGATTAAACGGATTAACCTTTACCACAGGTCTATTCGCTCAGCTACGGCCTGCGCAATCGCCTTACCTAAGACCTGATGTTGATCTTCGTCTAAATGAATCCCATCTTTAACGCTGGCCTGAGTAACACTGCCCGCATTAAAAAAATAGGTATCATGTACTTTGGCAATGTTTTCTAACTCCATCGCTAAACCAACGCCACGTTTCTCAGCCCCGTCAAACTTATCAGCAATAGCTCCCGTTGGCTTTGTAATGGGTGGAGGGGCAACGACCATAATTTCCGGTAACGGCATGCCCGGCTCAACCGGTGCTTGACGAATAATCTGAATGATTTTGCCCGTGCCTTGAGCCGATAACCAAGCAGTATTGTTGTGTGTTACTTGGAAGTCATTAGTACCCAGCATGATGATTACCAAACTCAATGGAGAGTGCATTTCGATCACTTGAGCAACACCTTGCGAACCGTCTCGGCCTTCTTTGAAAGGGTCTTCCCATGTTGTCCGGCGTCCATTGAGGCAGTTTTCAATCACACGTACATTTTTCCCAGACGAGTTCAACGCGTTTTCAAACACCCCCGGCCAGCGCTTATTAAATGCCAAGCGCTCACGAGTATCAGGAATAATGCCCCAAGTCAGGCTGTCGGAGTAGATAAGGATTTGATTCATAACGTTAAGATTCCTGTATAGCTTGAGTAGTACCCATTATTGTTATTTTTATTGTCTATATAGAAAGATAAGCATCTAATTATAAAGTTCACATTGCAACTCAAGTAGCCGCTTAAACTCAAAAGCTAAATGCGCTTTTATAAACAGGCATATGAATAACCACCCCAACATATGACAAAAAAATCCCCACGCTGCCTTAGACAGGTGGGGATATTGGCTCGCGGGTTACACGTTAATTTATTGGGTTACACCAAATCAAACCGGTCTGCGTTCATAACCTTGGTCCAGGCAGCGACAAAGTCCTTCACGAACTTCTCTTTGCTGTCATCCTGCGCGTACAGTTCTGCATAAGCGCGCAAGATTGAGTTAGAACCAAACACTAAATCAACACTGGTTGCGGTCCACTTAACTTGATCCGTTTTGCGGTCGCGGATCTCATAAAGGTTTTTGCGGTACGGCTTCCATGTGTAATTCATATCAGTCAAGTTCACAAAGAAGTCATTGCTCAATGCGCCTTCACGGTCAGTAAACACACCGTGTTTAGTACCAGCGTAATTGGTGCCTATTACACGCATACCTCCAACCAATACGGTCATCTCTGGTGCGGTTAGTCCCATCAATTGAGTGCGATCAAGCAACATCTCTTCCGGGCTGACTACGTAATCACGCTTAGCCCAGTTGCGGTATCCATCATGCACTGGTTCAAGTACATCAAATGATTCAATATCAGTCATCTCTTCGGTTGCATCTCCGCGTCCAGGAGAGAACGGAACGGTTATGTCAAAACCACCCGCTTTAGCCGCTTGCTCAACACCGACATTACCCGCCAATACAATAACATCCGCTACACTGGCACCCGTTTGATCAGCTATAGCTTCAAGCACAGGCAACACCTTAGCAAGACGCTCCGGTTCATTGCCTTCCCATGCTCGTTGGAAAGCTAAGCGTATACGCGCACCATTTGCACCACCGCGCTTATCAGAGCCACGGAATGTTCGTGCGCTATCCCACGCAGTTGACACCATTTCGCTAACGGTTAAACCGCTGGCTGCAATTTTTGCTTTTACCGCATCAACATCGTAGTCGGTATTACCTGCGGGTATCGGGTCCTGCCAAATTAAGTCTTCTTGTGGCACATCTGGGCCGATGTAGCACGCTTTAGGGCCTAAATCACGGTGAGTTAACTTAAACCACGCCCGTGCAAACACCTCTGAGAAGTAATCCGGGTTATTGTAAAACTTCTCAGCTATTTTCCGGTATTCTGGATCCATCTTCATGGCCATATCGGCATCGGTCATGATGGGGTTATGGCGGATTGATGCGTCTTCTACATCAACAGGCTTGTCTTCCTCTTTAATGTTGATTGGCTCGTACTGCCATGCACCCGCTGGGCTCTTCTTCAACTCCCATTCGTGATTAAGTAGTAACTCAAAGTATCCGTTATCCCATTGTGTCGGGTTGGTTGTCCACGCCCCTTCAATACCACTAGTGACCGTATCGCGACCAATACCACGCGTGGTTTTATTCAACCACCCCAAACCTTGATCTTCTAATTCAGCGCCTTCTGGCTCAGGCCCTAGGATCTCTGCACTGCCATTACCGTGGCACTTACCTACCGTATGGCCTCCTGCCGTTAACGCAACTGTCTCTTCATCGTTCATGGCCATGCGTTCAAAAGTAACGCGAATATCTTGGGCCGTTTTTAGTGGGTCTGGGTTACCATCTACCCCTTCAGGGTTTACATAGATCAATCCCATCATAACCGAAGCGAGCGGGTTCTCTAGGTCGCGCTCTCCGGAATAACGGCTACCTTCACTGCCACTAGGCGCTAACCACTCTTTCTCAGCTCCCCAGTAAATATCTTTTTCTGGATGCCAAATATCTTCGCGGCCAAATGCAAACCCAAACGTTTTTAGCCCCATGGATTCATACGCAATCGTGCCTGCATAAGTAATCAAGTCTGCCCAACTTAGTTTGTTGCCGTATTTCTTTTTAATCGGCCACAACAAACGACGCGCTTTATCCGTGTTAGCGTTATCAGGCCATGAGTTTAGTGGAGCAAAACGCTGGTTACCGGTAGATGCACCACCACGACCATCAGATAAACGATACGTGCCCGCCGCATGCCAAGAAGTACGAATCATAAGGCCGCCGTAATGTCCCCAATCAGCAGGCCACCACGCTTGGCTGTCAGTCATCAAGGCGTGCATGTCTTTTTTCAATTCAGCAACGTCAAGGGATTTAACCGCTTCACGGTAATCAAAGCCTTCACCTAGCGGGTTCGTTTTAACATCATGTTGGTGCAAGATGTCCAAATTTAATGTTTTTGGCCACCATTCGGTTACTGATTGGCTGCTTTCTGTAGCGCCACCGTGCATAACTGGGCATTTATTATTAGACATGTTGAATATCCTATCTTTCGTATGAAGTACGTTGCTTGTTCAAGAGTAGGTTTACAGTATTGACCAATTTTTAAAACATTGGTAACCAATTGATTTTATCAGTTTAATAGTTATTGCCTATCAGGAAATCAAATAGATTAAAAATCAAGCTATTAGCGGCTCATAAGGTACTGCTTAGGCGAATCACCAAAGGCTTTTCTAAACATCGCAATAAAATTACTGGGGGTCGAATAGCCTAACTTATCGCTTACATCGCCCACAGAGACTCCTCGCGCCAACATCTCAAGTGCGCAGTTTAGCTTCGCTTGTTGCTGCCATTTTGCAAAGCTTAAACCCGTTTCGGCTCGCATTAAGCGTCGCAGTGTGCGAGAAGAGACAGAACCAAGCGCTGCCCATTCTTCAACTGTTCTTTGGTTACCCGGATCATCAAGCAGCGCTTGGGTAACCTTTTGTAATCTGGAATCCTGAGGCATGGGTAAATGGAGTGATTCATGCGGCGTAAGCCTTATTTCATCGACTATTACGGACAGCATTCGCCTGTGTTCCACGGCTAATGGTTCGGCCTTATCCCACCGCTTGCTTCGCTGGGTTAACGCCCTTAATACATCACTAATACCTATGACGCACGGTGAAGCAGGTAACGCCTCACACACATCAGGCGTAAGCAACAACGACCACCCTCGCAATGCACTGCAAAAGTGAACACTGTGCATGGCATCCGGAGGGATCCAACCGGCGCGGTGCGGAGGCAACACCCAAGTGCCTTTCTCGGTTCTTACCTGTATTAATCCCGACTCAATACATAAAAGCTGTCCACGAAGGTGCTTGTGCCATTGGTAAGGGCGTTGATAAGGATTGAAACGCCGTGATGGCTCACGCGTCCATTGTTTAGTGATTAATTCGGGGCCATGCGCCCACTCACTGTAATCCGGCTGAGACGTTATTTGTTTATCCACAATGGCCATTATTCATTATTTATTGTCCAAACACCGTTATCGGTACTTGTTCATCATGCCATAAAATTTGTCTTTCACGATAACGTTAGAGGCTATGGTAATGATTGAACCCTTGTATATTTTTTACTATGTGGCCACCGGTTTAGGTGTGGGTTTCTTAGCGGGGCTGGTAGGTGTAGGCGGCGGAGGTATGACCGTCCCGCTTTTCACCGTGATCTTTACATTACAAGGTATGGACCAAAATAACGTGGTGCATTTAGCGCTCGGATCATCCATGGCAGGCATGATATTCACTACCTTTGGCAGTATGCGTGCTCATTATCAGAAAGCGAATGTAGACATCTCCATGGCTATTAAAATGACCCTAGGTGTATTGGTAGGTACTTTTATTGCTACGTTTTTTGCATCGCTTGTACAAGGGGTTTATCTGGCTATATTTTTTAGCCTATTTATGATGTTTGTCGCCTATAAAATGTTCTTAAACCCCACCTATTCCTCAAACCCTGAACCTCATGGTATCACCGGGAATTCGCTAAGCGGGTTAACCATTGGATCAATTTCGGCACTTGTGTCTGTTAGCGGCGCAGGTTTGACCGTGCCCTACTTAATGCATCAAAACTTTACTATTAAAAAAGCGATAGGGACATCAGCTGCCATTGGCTTTCCCGTCGCGCTATCAGGCACATTAGGGTACTTAATGAACGGGTGGGCAAATACAGACTGGGATAATTTTACAGTGGGATATATCTATTTACCGGCCGTCTTTATCTTTGCCTTAAGCAGTTATTTGGCAACCGGTGTAGGGGTTCGATTAGCTTCTCATATGCCGGCTTCAGCGTTAAAAAAAGTTATTGGGATCTTATCTGTGATATTGAGTATCAAAATGCTCATGTCCGTCATGTGATCACGAACCGTCGTAGTTTGAGAGGTGCAAGGTACTCTTTGCCCCCTCAAACTCAGCACATCAAAAACTAGAAACAAGCCCTAAGCATTTACGCCCATACTGCACCCATGCTTTTCCATAACTTTTATCACAGGCAGCTACACAGGCGTCAACGCTCGCAAAGGTTCCCAACCCAGAAGAAAACTCATCAAATGGAATCCCTAGTTGTTTACCAACCGCCTGACACAGTCCTTGCATCGAATCGGAGCAGCTACTATCACCGGGGCCTGAGCACGCCTCATCATTGCTAACCAGCCGAACATTGATACAGCCCGCGGTTGTTTTAGTACCAACATTATACGTTTTACAAACCGCGAACTTCTCCTTTTCTACCAGTAACCGACGTTCAGGACTTGATGTTGCCGATGCCTTATCATCAGCCTCAACCGCGTGCTCCTCTTTTACTACCTCGGCTGGTTGAGTCATGCCAGCATCCACTTTGTTGTCTTCATTAGGAGCAACAATTTTTGTTTGTGCTGCAGGCTCTACCGACTCAGGCTGTATCGCAGGCGCATCGTTACTTTGTGCCATCGTTGCTAAACGCGGCTCTTGCGGGCTAGGAGCTGAGTCTCGCAACATGGCCGCCTCACGCTTTTCGATAGCTACCTCTTGTAAAATAGTATTAGGGTTCTGCTCAATAAATGCCGTGTAGGATGCTTCGGTATCTTCTTGCGTAGCCTCGTCCCATGCAGGTTTAATGTGCTCAAAAGCCTCAAATATCGCGATTGTACGATCATACCCCGCTTGCTCGACATCCCAATACCGCTTATCTCTTGCGATCATCAGAGGCGTTTTACCACTCTCATTTTTTAAAGACGTATCCGCCCCATGAATCAATAATAATTTAACGGCTTCGTCTTTACCTACCGCAGCGGCGGCATGCAGTGGGCTGATAAAATCACTGTCCAATCGGTTCCCTAAATTTAGATCCGCACCCAACGAAATGAGGTATTTCATGGTAGGGATATCACCTTTTCGGGCCGCCATGCACAAGGGTGTTCCATGAAAATACACCTGATTAATCCCTTTACCCTCAGCCACCAAGCGCTTAACTCCTACAAGGCTGGGGTTATTCATAATATAGTTTTCGTAACTATTAACAGGGGTAGACGAGCAACCGGCTAGCACTAAAACAGACAAGAGTGCGCTTATAGCCAGCTTGCACCTAACACACAACAAGACCCATACGCGCAACACAGAATTAACTGGCTTCATTCAACGCTCTCCATTCTTCAAAACCGCAACAACACTATTTTACTTTAGCATCATATGCTCTCGGTGCTAGTGCCAGCACGAAACACGGTTGTTTTTATAGCACTCTTGAATTTTTTATTTAAAAAAATGTCATTAATATCAGGTTACAAGAAGACTATTGTTATTAGTCCACCATAAGGAGCAACCCAATGTTTGATGCACAAGCGCTGCTAAACCAGTTTTTAGGTGCTAATAGCAACGATAAAATACAAAAAGGCAAAGATTACCTCGCTAAAAACTCCGGAAGCCTAGCGAGCGGAGCTGCCGCCGGTGGCTTAGCAGGGTATTTACTAGGCTCTAAAAAAGGTAAAAAAATAGCCAAGAAAGCAGCCACATACGGCGGTATGGCACTCGTTGCTGGTCTTGCTTATAAAGCGTACACCGGTTATCAACAAAACAAGCAAATGGGTTCTGCCTCCCCTGTAGAGCCCGAGGCTATCCCTGAGCCACCTATGCATTCAGGCTTTCGAATCGAAGACCAAAGCGAGAGCGATAACTTTTGCGCTACCTTAGTCAGCGCCATGATTGCCGCAGCCAAAGCGGATGGACACATAGACAGTGCAGAGCACCAAGCTATCTTCGCTAAAATCGAAGAGCTGGGTCTGGATAACGACCAAAAAGCATTTTTATTCGACCAACTCAACCGCCCATTGGACATCGATAGCTTAGTAGCCGCTGCTGCAACCAAAGAGCAAGCCGTTGAAGTCTATGTCGCTTCCATTATGGCCATAGAGATCGACTCCCCCGCTGAAAAAGCCTACCTTTCAATGCTAGCCGCACGCTTAGATTTGGAAGAAGAATTGGTAGACCATATTCACTCTACGCTGAGTGAAACGGTGGTGTAATAAGTGGTGTAATAAATAGTTTGCAACATCGGTTAGGGAGTGGCACGAGCAGCTTGCACTCCCTTCAAGCACTCAAATATACACCTTCCGCTTCCCGCCTTTTTAATAACAACGTAACCATGTGTAAGCAGTTGTTTCATATCTGAAAACTAATCGTAAGATCCCCGTAACGCTCCCGTAACGCCAACCTGACAAAGTACCCGCCCTCAAATTACACGTAAACAACCCAGGTCGTGCTACCCCGTTAGGGCATTTGATGTTCTTTATATGGCTTGATTGATAAATGCATGATCACATATCTCATCAGAAGGTAACTATGAAAACCGATTATAAACGTGCGAAGCAAGCCCTTCAGTACACCACCGTGGTAACCGTCAGTGCCATGATGCTTACTGCTTGCATCAACGATAATGACAGCGATAGTAATAAAGCAGCCGCAAAGCCAACAATGCCGACAGGTTTAGGCTACGAAGCCGACATCGAATTGCCCGTTGTCCAATACCCATTACCAACAAATCAGAACCTTCCTTTAAATGATGGTGATGGCCGCTTCTATCGTGATAACAACCCGCTACTCACAGCACTAGCAGGGATTAACAACATTTGGAAAGGCACCACCGAACAATGGCAAACCACCGCCGGTAGTTACACTGATGAAGATAATGGCTACAAGGCAGGTGACGGTCCCAACCCACACAATGCAGCCAACGGCCAGCCAAGTGACTATGTAACAGAAGGGACTGAAATCGTCGACGCCGCCTCTTGGGAAGCGAACATTAAATACGTTGAAGACGTGACCAGAGAACGTACCGATGACCAAGCTCTGTGGGCTTTTGTCGACGACTACCGTTCTAAAAGCTACAGCACCATTGATGGCTTTGGTCCATTAACCGAAGACTACGCGGACAACTCTGGTGCCTTTGCCGAATCGGCTGCACCCATTTACCTTACAGACGTACTCGACGCAGGCGATGGCATTAATGCTACCGGTTATGCCAAAGGCGACAATGACAGCTACTCTACTTACGGTGGCCAAACGGATACCCCACTCGGTGATGTAGTCAAGTTGGCTCAAGTCTTCCGTGACTCGTATGCATCAACCAGTGGCCCCAAGTATATTTTTGGCACGCCACGCCCATGGCGCATGAACAGCAAGGGTGAAACGAACTTCCAAAGCGTACAAACGCTCAACTGTATCGACGGCTCATCATCCACACGCGAAGTGAAGGAATACCGCATCGATAAATACGAAACCAATGTCAGCGTTGTACCCGGTTTAGACTGTGGCCGCCGCGCCCACTCAAGCAGCCACGAAGCCGATCTGCTATATACCGAAACAACCGAAAACCGTCGTAAAGATAATGGCTACCCTTCTGGCCATACCAATGCGGGTATTCTGGCAGCAACCGCCTACGCTTACGCCAACCCAGAGCGTTTTATCCAACACGTTTTACGTGGCTCACAGCTAGGTGAAAACCGCATCGTAGCGGGTATGCACTCCCCTGCTGATGTCATGGGTGGTCGTATACAAGCCCTTATTGTCGCGTCGTGGGCGCTCAATAACCGCCCAGAAGAAGCGGCAGCGGCACGCGCTAACTTTGTAAACTATTTTGGAGCTAAAGCTTCAGATGCTGGCATGAGCTTGTACGATTACTCAAACCGCGAAGTAACTCAAGGAAGCTTCCGTGACGGTGACGAATTAACGCTTAATGTCTTTAATAACAACTGGTTTGCTGACAAAGCAGACGCTAAAGCACTCCACACGGAGCGCATGACCTACGGCTTTCCTCAGACCGGTGACACTACACTAGCCCCTATCGTACCTGAAGGAGCTGAAGCCCTAATCGCTTCTCGTTTTCCTTATCTATCCGATCAGCAACGTCGTGCGGTACTCGCTAGCACCGAGATCGAATCCGGTTACCCGCTGCTAGACGCATCCAACGGATGGGGTCGAATCAACTTAGCCGTTGCTGGTGACGGTTACGGATCATTTGACGGCGATGTTAATGTATACATGAACGCCGCTGAAGAAGGTTTTAACGCACTCGATAACTGGGGTAATGACATTACAGGAGCCGGCAAACTCACGAAACGAGGTACGGGTACCCTTATGCTCTCGGGTGATAACAGCTACAGCGGCGGCACCATTGTTGAAACAGGCGTGCTTAGCGCACAATCAACAACCGCGTTTGGTACAGGGACAGTCTACGTTTCAGAAGGTGATATGAAAGTCGATGCGCAAGGCGCACTGGAAGTAACAGACCTAATGGTAGAAAGCGCTGGCACATTATCGATAGAAATGGATGCGGACGACACTCAGGTAAACGTTGCTGAAACCGCCTATATCGACGGTGCCACGCTGGTACTCACGTTCGACCAGACACCAGCAGCAGGCACAGAATACACGCTGCTAACAGCCAGTAACATTGGTGGTGAGTTTGCTAATGTTGATGCAGACCAAGTCACAATCAACCTGACTTACAACGACAACAGCATAGTAGCCACTGTCGAATAACCTAAAATAGTAGACCGATCAGAGCCGGGTTACTCGGCTCTGATATTTCTTATTTCGCATCTGACTTCATAAAAAACAGCTTTATATCTTTTGCTAACGCCAGGATAAAGTCACGGCGCTTTTATGGCTTTAACGTATCGGCACTTGGGAAAGGTTAAGATAATCAGCCAGCACTAGTTAAAGGTTATACACTAGTTAACAACGAATACGTTCTGACAATCATGTTATTACTCGTACCAATTATTCAGAATACATATCTGTTGAAATGTATCACTACTAGTATTCGGGGATTAGCATGGTTTTTTAGGGGTGGAGAGATTTCTATAATGTATTTAAAACCGTCAGCTCTATAATCAGCAAAGCGCAGCGGAATCATCTTGGTTTGCACGGGCTAGCAATTCCAGTGCCTCGTCAAAAATCTTCTCCACATGCTCCCTGTTCTCTATGTTGTCAGGCAGTGCAGCCCGATCACCCTCCACGCCCGCAATCATTTCCTTAAGCATGCCAGGACGCTCAGCATTTAGACGCTGAAGAAGACCTGTTAAAAGATAAAGAGCCGCATCAGCCTTAGCGTTTTCCATATATTGACCTCAATTCCTATTTTACAGCCCCATAAGGCTAAATAACAAAATACTGAATGCTCATTCTGTAGTTACAACGCTATGCTAAAAAGAAAACGCAAGTGCTTTGGGCGAAGCCCAGCAAGAGCTTTTCTGTTTGAATATTTTTGTTATATCTATTTACTTGATGCTGCTAAGCCAACACCAAAGCTAACAAAAACACCGCCGCTTATTTTATTTAGCAGAGAGCTACCTTTCTGAGACGAAAGCTTTGATTTAGCAAAAGATGCGGAAACAGCATAAATGGTATGAATAACAATTACTAAAAAACTAAACGTAACAGCCAACAAAATGAACTGTGGTGTATATTCCTGATTCAAATCGATAAATTGAGGAAATATTGACATAAAGAAGATAACGGCTTTTGGGTTTGAGACCGAAACCAAAAAACCTTCAAAAAAACATTTAAAAAATGATCCTTCTTGCTCTTTAAAGAGATCATTATTAGTAGCCTTACTACGGAACATTTTTACGCCTAGATAAATAAGGTAAGCAGCTCCAACAATTTTAATTATATTAAAAGCAATAGCTGAACTGGCTAATACGATACCTAAACTTGTGGCAGAAATAATCGCTACCAACAAAATTGCTAAAGCAATTCCCAGGATTCCGGCTAATGATTTTAATATTCCCCTTTGAATAGAGTTATTTAAAGTTAGCATTACAGCAGGCCCAGGCAAGAGAATGGTAGCAATCGCAACACCTACATATATTAGATAATTTTCCATACACCCTCCTAACTCCTATAGGTTTAACACCAAGCTTACCTGTGGAATAATTTGGCGCGGCTTTTTGCGTTTCTTTGCAAAAATCGCGACAAATTATGGAACCCGGTAGAGCGCCTTGTTAACTGGTTTATTGCCATTGCATTTTCAGATCACGATGTGATTGAGCGCAATCTCTTAAATACAAATTAATTAAGCTTTGATAGGGAATACCCTTAGCGTCAGCCAGCCCTTTAAAATACTCTACAGTGTCTTCATCTAGCCTTATAGTAACCTGCTTCTTGAGCTTTTTAGCGTAAGGGTTTTTTACTGAATTTGAAAAATCATAATTATCACGCATAACGATAACCCTCATATATTTTGCGTTCTTGTTTGTCTGCTTTACGAGCAGAAATAATGCGAATGCTGTCTGCCTCTCTTATACAATGACAAACAACCAATAGCCTAGAATCAATGCTCGTGCCAAGTAGAATAAAACGATCTTCATCCAGTGAATTATCGGGGTCGCCTATCAATCGCGCATACTCATCGGTAAACACGGTTTTTGCCTCCTCAAACGAGACGCCGTGTTTCTTAATATTTGATACGCTTTTTTTGGCATCCCACTCGAAGTTTAAATGATCCATAACCTTACATTGTAATTACGTTGTAATTATAGTCAAGGCTGGTGATGAGGTATCTTTTACAGTTAATCGGGATAGGGAGGCACCTCACGATGCCCCTCCTCCCACACCACCGGGCATACGGGTCACGTACCACGGCGGTTCATTCCCTCATCTCTTATCATGTTGCCAACGAAGGCAACCCCAAGCCTTTAAAATATCGGTTCGGCAGTGCCCTGTAAAGCGCAGGGCTTTTACTCAAACGCCAAGGCCCGTGCGCTGACTTTGCCGTGTTCCACGCCGTCCATCGGTCTACACCGAGTCGACGCAGTCTACGGTAGCCACTACGGCCCCATTGCTTCCAGATATAACAACGTAACTTCCGTCTGATCCATTTGTCGATGGTATCTGATCCGCAAATCGCAGTGGGGTCATCTTAGTTTTCTCGTAATTTTAGTATTTAAATCGAGCCATCCGTTGCACCTAGCGGGGTAAAGTTTGTTTGGAGCAGTTTAACTGAGCTTTTGGCGGTAGGTCGAGGGGTGTGGGAGTAATCCGACAGCCTCAACGCCTTACTAATTGGCACATAAATGCTTAGCTAAAATTAGCGACGAAGGAGCACAAGCCAAGCGTTTTGCGTCCTTTTAAGTAACTTGCTATATGCCCGAAAGCTACTTTTTGGAGGTTTTAACTAATAAGTAAACAATACCGCTAGCAAAAAGTGTTGTAATAATTAATATAATCCCCATAGTCGTTAACTTTGACCAGTGTATAGTCCTATCGACTACAGATTCACAAGGCTCTTCAGGGTTTATAAAAACTTTGATGGGTATGTTATGTTCAAAGTTATATACGAAACCGTAAGCTAAATTTTTCAGTTTACTGTCATCTCCACCTTCTATCCATGCCACTTTTCTGCCAATACAGCTTGTATCATTAAAATTATATTTATAAGAAACCTGAGGGGCGTAATAAGTGTATTTGGTTCGACTTGAAGAGCTAGTTGTACCTTGAGTTATTTTAATAGAAGCATTCAATAGATCTGCATCTACTTGAACCCAGCTAATAGATTTAATGTTGCCTGATATTGATTTCGTAATATTTTTTGACATCAAATAAATGAAAAACAACATAGATATAAGAAAGAAATATAAAATAAACCTAGTCAATTTAGTATTGTCTTTTTGATTTTTCCTCTTCATATTAACATCCACATTTGAACAATGATAAACATCTGATTATGGCTTATAACGCATCATTCAGAGGCAAATAATTATTGGCTATAATAACGTATGAAGCGAGTGGTTAATGCGTTTTTAGTGAATTTTATGATGAATAGGGATTTCCTGTTCCTTTGAAAGTAACCACATTATTTGAAATATTAGTTACTACAACTGGGAATGTAAGGTTTGTTTCTTTGCCGCCATCATACAAAATACCAGTAAAAAGTGTTTCCTTTGAATCCATAAGTTGCAAGCCAGCAGTTGGACTAGAAATAATGAATGTATCCATCACTTGCTTCATTCCACTAACAGTTCGAATAGTTGCCTGCCTTTCATCTTGGATACCATTAATTGATGCTTGCTTTAAATTCATGTGGAACTCCTTATTCACCTAACGCCCACAACACCGGCCAGCTTGGAGCGCAGCAGAATGCTGGTCCGAGTGCTTGTGATTGTTAGGCTTATTCATCGTCTTGCGCAACCGTCGCTTCACTACCGATACGTCTGGCTTCTTGCTGGTTGCGGCTAAGAGCTCGTAACTGAACCATGAGCTGATCACCATATGATGTTAATGACCAGTATGTTGCAGTGTCTCGGACACTGCGCTTTTTATCGCTTTCTTTTATCAGACCCAATGCTCTAAGTTGAATCATGCACGTATCAATCTCTGATCTAGAGAACGAAAATGATTTCAGGGAATGGCCTTTTAGGTCTTCATGCTCTTCAAATTCGTTTCTTGAAACTTGTGTTAAATAAGAATCAAATGCCGACCTCAAAGCAGATTCACTGGCCTCGTTTATCAAAACTGGAGCAACACCTGCGAATATTTCATTCCAAGTAGGACTAATGGATGCTTGGTATTTAACGTCATCAGACCAATCACCACCGGGTCGTCGACCTGTGAAGACAACCTTCATTTTGAACGAATCATCTCCTTGCATTAAATCTTCAGTACCTGGCGGCGGTGCATTTCTATTTTTGATAAGTTCGGCTTCTAACTCTGCAACTTTCTGTTTTAACTTAAGAACTTCAGTAATAGTTGTTTCACTGGGAACCTTGTCAGCCCTGACCCAGCCAACCGCTGGATGCCTCTTCGTAGCAGACGTAAGACCAATAATAACTTTGGCCTTGAGTTCATCAGCCGAATTCCAGTATACGCAAGTATGCTTACCCTCAACTTTTTCCCTAAAGGTTTTCAGTTTCTCCCACACCTCTTGGTCGGTTTCCGTTTTATCCCTTGGCAGATTATCTGGATTTTGATGCAGGAGAGGTATTACTGGTTTCTTGGTCTTAACCGCATAATCGTATTCTTTTTCCGTATAGCCAATACCTTCACTATCAAGGGAGCCGTATCGTCCACCAACAATCAAAACATAGTAATCTGATGCATCTATTACATCTTTGATTAAGTCCCAAGCGGTATCATCTGTAGCAGGAAAAAGCTCCATGCCAGCGGGCATATGATCTAATTCCAAAATTGATTTAAGTACCGCTTGTCTTTCATCAATTAAATCAACAAAAGTAGACGAAATGAAAATTTGATATCTTTTATCCATTCAACTCTCCAACGGGAGCCTAACGCTTAAAGCAGCCGCGCAGAATGCGTCGGATGACTTTTCTTGTTAGCACTTTAGACATTCAGGCTCTGCTGTGGATTACCGCAATCCAAAACATGAAAGCCGATAGTTTCATTATCTAATCTCTTATGGTCAACCACAGGGCGAACCTTAAATACGACTCCCTCAATATCCGCAAGTTTTTGCATTTTTTGTCGTATTTGTTCATCCCATGTGACGCTAAACCTCTCGCCATCGGAAATAATGCTGCCTTTATGAGTAGAAAACGCAATCATATCTAAACGCCCTATAATATTTAGCGTTGTAGGTAATTCTTCTTTTTGTTTGCCAATAATATTGCGCTGATCCGGAGTTAAGCGATATTCATCAGCGCCGTTGTTAAAATCAATGTATTCGACAGAATCTCCATCAACTTGAGAGAGTAAGCCATTAACCGGTGAACGAGTTACTTGAGCTGCCCACAAAATTTTTGGATCGTTAATAAGAATAGTTCCGGTGTTGTCGTCGTAAGACACGTTAGTGTTAGTAATTTGAGAGCCGATGTTGAAACTATTAGAAATATTGATGTTGACGGGTAGGCCCTTCTCAATACATTCGGACGCCTTTTCTCGAAGTGCAACTGCATCTCTAAGAAGCGAAACTACTACTTGCGATAATGCAGAACCACCGTCTGCGGCAAAGGCAGCAATACACTCTTTATGCTCAAGTGCAAAATTGATAAGAAGCTCTATAGAACCTGGATTGATTTGAACATCGTAATTTAGTTGGCTCCTTAGATCTGGTGATACCTGCTTTTTTCCTAATTGAACAGCAACTAATCGATCGAGTATTTTGCGATAATTAGTTATTAGGTTTTCCAGTGTGCGAAGATCATAGATCCCATTGGAAAATGCTAGTCCTTCTGCATATATTCTAAGATCTTGATCCATTCTGCATCCTTATAATGGTGCTTGATTGAGTGCTAACAGTTTTATTCATGCGCATGCGCGTTTACATCCCTGATTATAAAGTCAGAAATAGCATTCAACATATTGTTTAATAAAACATAAGTGAGGTTATTCAAAGAATACGGCTCCCTGTAAACACGCATGTACATTATATTTCTCAGCTGCACACGCCATCTTCCCTGTTGATAACTGCAGTTATTTGATTATGTAGAGTTTTTTGCTTTTGTCTATTCGCTAAACGCATTAAATACCTAAAAATAAAAAAGCCAACAAAGATTGTTGGCTTTTGATATCAGAATATTAGTTTATGCCCTTTCCTACACCACGCTTATCCAATGGCACGCATACGGTTTAACTTTTAAGCAGCCGTCTTCATGCTGCAAGGCTTGGTTGTGGAGTAAGTCTTGCCATTGGGTAACATCACTGCCGAGCAACGCTTTTAGCGTGTTTTCGTTCACGCTGCGGAAGGTTTTAGTAAAGTTGTACAGTGCGATGATTTTTTGGCCGCTGGCAGCGACGCGCATGATACCCATTAAGCCTTCTTCCATATCCAGTACTAATTGTTCAGCGTCTGGGTGGAATGCGGGTTGCGCGCGGCGGATGCGAATGCGGCGTTGGTATTCGCGCATTAGGATATAGGTGCTGCTTTCGTGTACTTCGAGCAGCGCTTCTAGCTCGTCCATGTCCCATTGGTGGCGGTTGATGGCGCGGGTGGAGCCGGTGACTTCTACGCGTTTGTGGTCGTTAGGTGTGCCTAACAATGAATGGATGTAGATGCCTGGCACACCGCGTAAGCAGAGTGCGAAGGTTTGCGATAGCAGGTAACGCGCCGCTTGCCACGGTGCCGATTGGTGGCCGGGGTTTCGGAAGGCGTCGAAAAAGGTCACGTTAATCTCGTACGGGACGTCTTTGCCATCGGTATTACGACGCGTGGATACATAGGCGCCACGCGAGCGCATGTCGTCCATGAGTTGCTTCATTTCTTCTTTAGGTAACAAGCCTTCTAACGGACGCACACCAATACCGTCATGTGAGGCGGTAAAGTTAAAATAGGTGCACCCTTCTGGCGGTGGCGTGAGGTGTTTTAGCCAATCATATAAGTATTGCGTGTTACCGCTGTGGATGGAGTACAGCAAGAGCGGCGGCAAACTAAATTGGTACACCATGTGCGCTTCGTCACCGTGACCAAAGTAGCTAATGTTCTCTTCGTGCGGGACGTTAGTTTCGGTGAGCAGGATGGCTTCTGGGCACATATCATCCAAAATATCGCGCATCAGCTTAACCACTTCGTGGGTTTGCGGCAGATGTAGGCAACTGGTGCCGACTTCTTTCCATAAAAAGGCAATCGCATCTAGCCGTGTAATACGTGAACCCTTGGCGACATAAAACAGCAGAATGTCGATCATTTCCAACAGTACATTGGGGTTTTTGTAGTTTAAATCCACTTGGTCGGCACTGAACGTCGTCCATACATGGCGAAGGCCGTCATGTGTGGGTATCTCGGTTAACAGCGGCGTGCTTCGCGGACGTACCACTTGGCTCCAATCTTTGGTGTGGTCTTCGTAGATAAAGAAGTCTTTGTACGGATCGCGGTTCCCCCTAAAGTCGGCAAAGTACAAACTCACGCGTGAACAGTGGTTGAGTACAAAATCAAACATGAGCTCAAAGTTTTCACTGAGGGCGTTAACATCTTCCCATGTGCCTAGATCGGTACGGATGGCGCGATAATCGGCTACTGAGAAACCATCGTCCGAGGTATAAGGAAAGATGGGGAGCAAGTGCAACACGCTAAATGTGTGCTTTAGCCACTTATCGACAAAGACTTTAAGGTTGGCCAGTTCAGCACTGTTGTCTTTACTAGTAATGCTGTCGCCATAAGTAATGAGGACAACATCTTCTTGATCCCACTTTGGCTTAAATCCAGTTTTGGTTAACTGCGCTTTGTAAGGTGCTATGCGCGCTTCTAATTCGGTGAGTAGCGAGTCAGCTTGATCTTCGCCATACAGATAGGCTAAACGGGTACGTATTTTTTGTTCAGCAGTCTGTCCAAGTACGGTCATATTCGCTTCCTTATGCGTCGTTTAGTCAATTACAGCAAAGATCAGACCAACTAAAAAAGCCATTAATTCATTCGGTTATGGCTATAAAAAAGGCAATTAGACCAACTTTGCCTCTTTTACTCTACGCAATTGCTCGTTTGCCCACCAGCTTTAGCACTAAAACAGTGCATTGTGATAATCCACATGACGAGCAAGTCGACATTATCAACACGCACTGAAGCTGTGCGCCGAATCAGGGCAAAGCCTTTCGTTAAGGTAAAAATTACGCCCTAAGTATCAACATTGGATCAGTTAAAAGCCGTCAATAAAATCCAATAATCATCACAAACCACTGTTTTGAAAGCAGTTATCAGGTTTTGCCAAAATTTGATAACCCTCTCATTGCCGACTTCCTTAGAGTATTTAAAGAATACGTTACCGCTAAACGAGACTTGATCTATGAGTGCCACACACGCCGATTTTCAATTTAAGCACACCTTAGGAGCCCGAACGTTCGGCTTTAAGGACTTGGCTGAATTGATGGCGAAAGCGACTCCGGCCCGCTCTGGTGACCGGTTAGCCGGAGTTGCGGCCGAATCCGCCGAAGAGCGCGCCATCGCCCAAATGACATTGGCTGACTTACCGTTAAGCCACTTTTTAAATGACGCATTGATTCCCTATGAAGCAGACGAAATTACCCGTCTGATTATGGATGACCACGACAAACAAGCCTTTGCACCCATTTCCCATTTAACCGTTGGCGGTTTTCGCGATTGGCTGTTAAGCGACATTGCCAGCCCCGATGTGCTAACCCAGATCCGCGCCGGTGTAACGCCTGAAATGGCGGCGGCTGTTAGCAAGATCATGCGTAATCAGGATCTAATCATTGTGGCCAAAAAATGCCACGTAAAAACGGCGTTTCGCAACACGATTGGTCTGCCTGGGCATTTATCAACACGTTTACAACCTAACCATCCAACGGATGATTTAACCGGCATTGCTGCCAGCATGTTAGATGGTTTGCTGTACGCTAATGGTGATGCGGTGATTGGTATCAACCCAGCCACTGACAATGTCGCGCAAGCCACCCGTTTAATTAAAATGATGGACGAGGTGATTCAACATTACGAGATCCCCACCCAATCATGTGTTTTAACTCATGTCACCAATACCATTGAGTGCATCGAGCAAGGGGCGCCCGTTGATTTGGTGTTCCAATCCATTGGCGGCACCCAAGCCACAAACGATAGTTTTGGTTTTAATTTAGCGAATTTAGCCGAAGCTCAAGAAGCAGCATTGTCACTCAAGCGCGGTACTGTGGGTAACAATGTTATGTATTTTGAGACAGGCCAAGGCAGTGCGCTGTCGGCTAATGCGCACCACAATTTGGATCAACAAACCTGCGAAACTCGCGCTTACGCTGTCGCCCGTAAGTTTAACCCGCTTTTAATTAATACCGTGGTGGGCTTTATTGGGCCGGAGTATTTATATGATGGCAAAGAGATTACGCGCGCCGGGCTAGAAGATCACTTTTGCGCCAAATTGCTCGGCTTACCGATGGGCTGCGATGTGTGTTACACCAACCATGCCGAAGCCGATCAAAATGATATGGATAACTTGCTGACACTGTTGGGCGTAGCAGGTTGCACATTTGTGATGGGCATTCCTGGTTCAGACGACATCATGCTGAACTACCAAACCACCTCTTTCCATGATGCACTGTATGCCCGCCGAGCACTGGGCCTAAAGCCCGCACCGGAGTTTGATGCATGGCTGAAAAAGATGGAGATTTTCAAGCAAGGTAATCAGTTTTCGCTTAATTCGTATTTGCCACCCGCCTTTAAAACACCGTTGCAGCGCTTAATTGGGGGGAACCATGGATAAGGTCTCCCCCACTCACCCAATGCCAGATTATAACGACGCCGAACCGACCAACCCTGTTCACGAAAACCCATGGGAGCGCCTCAAAGATTTTACCGATGCACGCATTGGTTTGGGACGATCAGGGATTAGCGTCCCCACCAAGCATTTACTGGCGTTTCAATTAGCCCATGCGCGTGCTCAAGACGCTGTACACACCCCCTTAGAAACAGAATCGCTCATCAGCAAACTAACGGCCCGTCGTTGGTGCCCTGCCGAAAAACCGATTCGGTTACACAGTAAAGCCGATGACCGAGCTATGTATCTGCAGCGCCCCGACTTTGGACGCTTACTTGATGAGGCCTCTAGAGCTCGACTCATCGAGCATGCACAGCAACAGAATGATGATTATGACCTCGCTATCGTGGTTGTTGATGGTTTATCCGCCTTTGCTATTGAAGAAAATATTCTGCCATTTTTGGATGAACTCATCCCCGCTCTGACTCAACCCACCAACCAAGAAGCACCTTGGAAGCTTGCGCCTATTTGTGTTGTGGAACAAGGGCGTGTCGCCATTGGAGACCCCGTGGGAGAGCTACTTAATGCAAAGTGCGTGTTAGTACTGGTCGGTGAACGCCCCGGTTTGAGTTCCCCCGACAGTCTAGGGCTATACCTGACTTGGTCGCCTAAATCAGGGCTGACGGATGCATACCGCAATTGTATTTCAAACATACGCCGCGCCGGGCTTAACTACCCGGAAGCGAGCCGCAAGGCTATGTATCTGCTCAATGAAGCACGCACGCGAAAATTGTCGGGCGTTAACCTAAAAGACCGAACCGACGAATCGGTTATTGAGCACCACAACACAAATAACAACTTTCTTATATCAAAAAACTGACCCATAGCGGTTACCACTCACTAAGCATTCGCGCACAGACGTGAAGGTTTTACTATCAGAAGAGGACTTACTATGTCTGAACATTCGTTAGACCAAGCCTATCTAGCCAAGCGCCAGCTCAAACGCGGCACGGCTGGTTGGATGCTACTTGCAGGGCTAGGCGTTTCATACGTTATTTCCGGTGATTTTGCGGGTTGGAACTTTGGCATCGCCGAAGCCGGATGGGGTGGCTTTGCCATCGCGGCTTTATTAATGGGGGTAATGTACTTCACATTAGTACTGGCATTGGCCGAAATGTCGGCAGCTATTCCAGCCGCTGGTGGTGGTTACAGTTTTGCTCGCCAAGCCATGGGACCAACCGGCGGTTACCTGACAGGGTTAGCGGTACTAATCGAATATGCCTTAGCGCCTGCTGCCATTGTTATCTTTATTGGATCAGCCACCGAAGAGCTCTTGGGCATTAATGGACCTTGGGTTTATGCCATGTTCTATCTTGTCTTTATCGGTATTCATTTGGCCGGTGTTGGTGAGGCCTTAAAAGTCATGATGGTAATCAGCGGACTGGCTGTGTTTGCCATTATTGCGACGGCTATCGCATTAATTGGTGATTTTGATACATCACGTTTATTTGATATTGCACCCACCGATGCGGCAGGTGCTAGCGAGTTTATGCCGATGGGCTGGTATGGTGTATGGGCAGCGCTCCCGTTTGGCATGTGGTTATTCTTGGCGGTTGAAGGTGTCCCCTTGGCTGCAGAAGAGGCAAAAGACCCAGCCCGTGACGTGCCTAAAGGCATTATCGGTGCCATGATCTTTTTGGTATTCACCGCTGTATTAGTGGTGTTCTTACTGGCCGGTGCAGCCGGAGCCGATGCGATGGGGAAAAGCGCTGTGCCTTTGGTAGATGCCCTAAACGCTACAGGTAACCCAACGCTAGCAACCTTAGTTAACGTTTTAGGCTTAGCGGGTTTAATTGCGTCTTTCTTCTCGATTATATACGGCTACAGCCGTCTTGTTTTCGCGCTATCACGTGCGGGTTATTTACCTAAGAGCTTATCGCTAACCAGTGAGCGCAAAGTACCCGCGCGAGCGTTAATCATCCCTGGTGTTTTTGGCTTTTTGGTATCACTGACCGGCGAAGGCGACCTCATCTTAGCGATGGCTGTTGTTGGTGCGACTGTTTCGTATGCACTGATGGCCCTGAGCCACATCATGCTGCGCATAAAGCAACCAGATATGCCACGCCCTTATAAAACGCCTGGCGGTATCTTTACATCGAGCATTGCTTTGGTGCTTTCTTTAGTGGCACTTACCGGCGTGTACGCATTTGATCCTCGTGCTTTTTACTACACCTTATTACTCTTTGTCGTCGGTGCAGCTTACTTCTTGTTGTACAGCAAAAACCATTTGGTCGCTAAAACACCTGAAGAAGAGTTCGACATGCTAGCGCAAGCAGAAAGTGATCTCAGCGCGGCGTAACTACTAATTAGCCCTCCTTAAAACGCCACCTTTGTTTATTTAGGCAAGACCGAATAGTCTAGGTAAGTAAAGCAGTGGCGTTTGCTAGTAACAGCCAACAACAGGAATGTTTTTTGCACGTATTAACCTATTAGTTTTGTCTTAACTATTTGATTAAAGAAAAAATAAAAATAACTTAACTTTCAATCACTTAAACAAAAAACCATTGATTGGTTTTTATAACATCTAGGTTTGTACCATGATTTATCACCCAAACGCGCAAATCGCACCCCAAAAGTGCATCCCTTTGTCCATTGCAGAAGCGATGGATGCCGATGAACATGCTCACAACCTGACCGATTGGCAACAAGAGTACGATCAAATAGGCAGTGGGAGCTTTTACGGGAAGATAAGTGAATTGCCGTTAGGAAACCTACAAGTATTCCATGAGCATACCAACCAAGCTTTACATCAGAAGTGCAACGTGTGGCCGGATAGCATTTGGCTCGGTTTACCGGTTGATTCAACGTCAGAGAGCCGCATCAATGGTTTAGCGCTTAATCATAACGATATTATGTGTCGACCCGGTAACTGTGAATTTGAATTAATGACACCGGATAACTTTGGTATTTTCGGTATGGTTGTTAGTTACCATGCTTTACAAACAATGGCCGATATCCAAGACACGCATATCCATTGGTCCCACCTTACGCATCACGACCGACTCTGCGTGCCAGACAAAACGCTCACTGCGCTACGCTTTTTACTGAACCGTTTACTCAGCCAGCAAACAAACGAACACCAATCGCGATTACAATATGACATTGTCATGATGGCATTGTTAGAAATCTTGAAAAAAGAAAGCCCCAATGATCAGGTCACACCCAGCTACCACCGCCGCAAGTTGGTTGTCGACCAAGTGCGAGAATATTTAGCACAGCTTCCTGATAAGGCTGTCACCATTACTGAACTGTGTGAACACACCAATGTGAGCCGTCGAACTTTGCAGTACAGCTTTGAAAGTATAATCGGTATTAGCCCAGTTCATTATTTGCGTATGAGCCGTTTAAATAGCGTTAGACGCGCACTCAGTTTAGCCTCTAGCGAGCAGCAATCTGTAGCGAATATTGCAAGCTATTGGGGCTTTTGGCATTTAAGCCAGTTCGCAAAAGACTACCGAGAACTTTTTGGCGAAAAGCCCTCGGACACACTACTACGCTCTCCTTTGCTGTGATTACCCTGCAAATATTAGTCAGATACCACTTGGCCACGATACCGGCGCGAGTGGCTTTTGGGGCGAACCGGGCTTTCTTCTAATACTCTTTGCCCACGGTATATGCGTTCAGATTTAGGCTTTGTATTTTCTTGGCTATTTTCTTCATCTTCAGCTGTGGGGTAATCAATCACGGGGGTAGCTTCAGGCTCAACCTCCGCAATGAAACCCAGCGATTCCAGCAGCGCATCACCTTCGGCTTCATCAAGCACATACAACAATGGGTACTGTAAGTTACTTGAGAATGAAAACCGTAACTCGCTAGTGCGTGCCAGTTCACTTAGTTTGGCAATCGCGCTTTCATTCACTAAACCGGAGTAAGCGACTCCTACAAGGCGGCCGTAATTTAAAACAACCTGCCCCGCTTTATTTTCATCGGTGGCTATAAATAAGGTGCCTGTCTTTTTCTCTTTGCAGTTTTCAAATAACGGCATCCAAGCGTTTTGTATAGTCTTTGTAGATTTATCATCAGCGGTGGTGTCCGCTGCGGGTACTTCATTCTGTATTGGGCTCGATAACTTATCGACCGGCATACGAAAATCCTCTTAGGGTAAGGTCCGGGCTATTCGTCACTTGTGTCTCTAATTGCATGCAATTAATAAACCAATGCTTTAATAAAACCGTTTCATCTCACCGGACCTCACTTTTTTGTGCCGTGTACTTTTTTCAATCCAGCCTGTTGTAAGTACCTAAAGGCTACACCTAAGAAGGTTGCTCACCCCTCAAAAAAATTGATTTAAGCAATGTAAATCAGCCACTTAAATAAGTTGGCACAAGTATCGCTATACCTTACACAATTAACAGATTAGGAGAATGATCATGTTAGGTTGGGCATTAGTATTTTTTATCGTTGCAGTTATCGCCGCTGCCTTAGGATTTGGTGGAATTGCAGGCGCCGCAACAGGGATTGCACAAATATTGTTCTTTATCTTTTTAGTGCTACTTGTTGTGTCCATTGTGATGCACCTAATTAAAGGCCGATCACCCCGCGTATAGGCTAACGGGAGCAGATAAAGCCACCATTACATTTAACTCGGTATGTTAAGGAGAAGGATATGAATACTGATATTTTAGAAGGCAAATGGAAACAAACCAAAGGTGAAATCAAAGCCAAATGGGGCAAGCTTACCGATGATGAAATAGATGTTGCCAAAGGTAATACTGAGAAGTTCCTCGGAATCATGCAGGAAAAATACGGTATGGAACGAGATGAAGCACAAAAAGAGCTGGACAAAATAACGCGGTAATTAAGCGTCCCACTCCCTTAAAAGCACTCATCTGAGTGCTTTTTTTATGCGCTATTTTTAAAAATCTATTCATGAAAAGAATGCAAAACCCTCGGAAAAAACTACATGCTACACATGTAGTAAATAATTAAAAAATCCTCAAATATTTACATAAACTACTGATTAATAACAATTTATTAAAAATGGCACAGTAATCGCTATCCTTACCGTAACTTTCACTAAAGGAGAATTTTCAAATGAATACTAAAAAAGCATTGATCACTGCCATGACTGTAACTGCATTGAGCGCTGCTCCTGTATTTGCTGCTGAAAACACCTGGAAAGGCGAAGCAAACGATGCATGGATAGATGGAAAGCTTGAAACTGCATTGATGTTGAATGGTGAACTCAACAACTTCGAAATCGACACTCAGGTCAATAAAGGTATGGTCACATTGACTGGCGATGTTAACAGCGAAACAGAAAAAGACCTTGCAGGCCAAATCGCTCAAAACATCGAAGGGGTTGGCGATGTTAAAAACGAGTTAATGATAAATCCTGATCATAAGTCTGATATGGAAACCGCCGGTAGCAGCTTTGCTCGCTCGTGGCATGACATGACCATTACTGCTGGGCTTAACATGGAATTTGCTGCCAATGACGACTTAGAGGCAACCGAAATCGATGTTGATACCGATAAAGGAGTTGTCACCTTACAAGGTGAAGTGAAGAGCGACGCGGCTAAAGACTTGGCCGTAGAAATGGCCAAAGGGTATGACAATGTTGTATCTGTGGAAGATAACTTAACTGTAGTGCAGTAACGCACTCATGATGTACGACTTGAGGATTGACTATGCTAGCGAATAAAGACAATCGCTTAGTAAATGAGCTGATAGCGATCTGTCATGACGGCCAACGCTTCTATAGACAAGCGGCTGCCGAGGTGACAGACAGCGATCTCAAGTCACTTTTTCGTGAAATGGCCAGTATTCGCGCTGAAATAGCCGAAGACTTGACTAAAAAGGTAGAAGAAAAAGGAGGGTCGCCTGAGATAGGCGGCTCTCTTGTTGGCAAAATGCGAACCGTCTACACCGATGTCAGTACGCAACTCTCTGATGATGCAAATTATCATTTTGTTTCAGAGTTAGAGGCATCGGAAGAAGTTACATTAAACATCTTCAGGGACGATATTCGAAAAGTAGACAGTCCCCATTTAGCTAACGATATAGCAAGACACCTCGCCACGATCCAAGTGACTCACGATAGGATGAAAGACATCAAAGATAGCTTAACGGCTGTTAAGCATTGAGCCATCTCTGTATAGTCTTACACAAGGGTGCTAAGGCGCCCTTTTTTATTAGCTTGTACTTTAAAATGGTTAGTTTATGAACTATCCACGTTATACCTCAAAAATTTAAGGAAACTTTAATCTACTTAGCGGTCTCCAACGTAATAGGTCAAAATCCAGTTTCCTGCATGTATGGATTTCACTATTTGCTATATCAGATTTATTTTTTACAAAACATGTTTTGTTTTTACATTGTCACAGAGCAACTAGGAAGGAACCGCATATGCCACATTTACATCTAGTGACCCAAGACGAGGTCATTGTAGAATCCCTTCTACCCCTTTTAACAAAAACAGGGTTTAAATTTAGCCACTCTCAAAGGCTCGATGACAGCATAGAAACACCCTACTCTTCGGACCTTGTTATCCTCGCACCGACTCAGTTTAGTGAGCAGGATTTCCATACTCTTCAAGAACACCCGTTGGCTAGCGGCACGGAATGGATCATCATTAGTGACGGCAAACCAAACCCTTGGTTAGACAAATTGATGAATCTAGGGGTGGCGTATCATTTTAGAAAGCCACTCGACCTTAAACACATCACTGATGTGTTAACTGATTTTTATATCGAGCTAAAGGAAGAGCACGAAAGCCGAAAATCGAAACCCGTTTCATCAAACCTTGACCAGTTTGGCCTATTACTCGGCTCTTCTGCTCCTATGCGCCTTCTCTATCGCCTCATTCGACGTGTAAGCCAAACGGAAGCAAACGTGTTGCTCATCGGTGAAAGTGGCAGTGGTAAAGAATTAGCAGCGCGTACCATACACCAACAAAGTTTGCGGGCCACCAAACCGTTTGTCGCCGTCAACAGTGCTGCCTTGACGCCAGAATTAATCGAAAGCGAATTATTTGGCCACACCAAAGGGGCTTTTACTGGCGCGGTAAAAGATCATGCTGGCTTCTTTGAACAGGGTAATGGTGGCACACTCTTTTTGGATGAAATTACTGAGATGCCCCTCAGTTTACAGAGCAAGTTGCTGCGCGTTCTTGAATCTGGCGAGTTTACCCGGGTGGGTAGCGACCATTTACAAAAAACCGATGTCCGTGTCATTGCCGCAACGAACCGACAACCGCTCGAAGCCATTGAACAAGGCTACATGCGCGAAGACTTATACTTCCGCCTTGCTCACTTCCCAATACAACTACCTCCGCTACGAAAAAGAAGCGGCGACATAGTTGAGCTTGCCCAGCATTTTTTAGCCTACCGAAACCATACCACCAAAACGAACAAAGCGTTCTCTAAGGAAGCCTTAGATGAAATTGCACAATACACATGGCCAGGTAATGTACGCGAGCTAAAACACACCGTTGAACGGGCTCACATTTTAGCTGTCGATGAAATCACATTAGCGGAGCTACCTTCGCTTTCTGAACCTGCAAACAACTCAGAAGTAAACGTAGAAGATATTAAGCCCGGTATTACGCTGAAAGATGCAGAAAAAGCGCTGATCATTGCTACCCTAGATGATTGTGAGCACAACAAAACACAAGCCGCTGATCAACTAGGTATAAGCGTTAAAACACTCTACAACAAATTAGAACGATACGACGAAAACGAAGAAGCCTCATAGTAGTAGTGAGGCTTCTTTTTTGTGTCTTCTTTTTTTCACAATATTTCTTCATCATATCCTGCTCTTATTTAGCACATTAGCGTACAATAAGAGCGCTTTTTTAGTCTGATATGAGAACACCATGCATAATCTACAAGCCACTAGCATTCGCTATCTTGATGGTCAATTATGGGTGCTAGATCAGCATCAGCTTCCTCATCAAGAATCATGGTTGCTATGCCAGTCTGTCGACGACATGGTCAACATGATCCAGCATCTACAAGTACGTGGCGCACCACTTATTGGAATTGCTGCCAGCTTATTACTAGGCCACCTCGCTGCATCCAAATCTTACACGTTAGAGCAATTGCGCGAAGCAGCCGAAACCTTACGAGCGGCACGGCCGACAGCCGTTAACCTGATGAACAATATGGATAGCATGCTGGCTGTTCTTCACTCACAAGGTATCGAGTACTTACCTCAAGAAGCCGAGCGCTTATTTAACGAAGACGTGGCTTTGTGTAATGCTATTGCTCAACACGGCGCTCCATTATTGGGTAACAACAGCAATGTACTTACTCACTGTAATACCGGCAGCTTAGCAACAGTGGGAGTTGGTACGGCCATTGGCGTTATTCAAGCAGCGCATGCACAGGGTAAAAACATCCATGTTTATGTCGATGAAACACGACCTCTACTGCAAGGTGGGCGTTTAACAACGTGGGAAATGAAAAAGCACGACATTCCCCATACGCTCATTTGCGACAACATGGCAGCATTACTCATGCGCGAAGGTAAAGTCGATGCCGTACTTGTTGGGGCTGACCGGATCGCTGCAAACGGCGACTTTGCTAACAAAGTGGGGACATACTCTTTAGCCGTTAATGCGCATTATCATCATGTACCCTTTTACGTTGTCGCCCCTTACACTACCGTTGATACAGAGTGCCCTGACGGTAACGGCATCCCAATTGAAGAACGCGCCGCCGCCGAAGTACAGGGTGTAAGCGGGCATTTTGGCTCGGTTAACTGGAGCCCTGAAGAAACTCCCGTATTTAACCCCGCGTTTGATGTGACGCCCGCCAACTTGGTAACAGGTTGGATTTTAGATACCGGAGTTTATACGCAAAGTGATGTCGCATCCGGCGTATTAAAGGCTGCGCTTCAATCTGACGGTAAAACCCTATAAGTTCATAAAGTCGTTAAAATACAGTACCGGAGTTTATCGCCTGTACTAAGCTTTAATCACTCATCCTTACCACTAGCTAAATAAAGAGAGTTGTTCATTTGTCAGTTACAGATTTCATTCCCGGACAACGTTGGATTAGCAACACCGAACCTGAACTAGGCTTGGGTTTAGTTGTATCCAATGCTGATCGTCGCGTCACCATTCAGTTCCCTGCTGCAGAAGAGGAACGCACATACGCTACTAATAACGCACCCGTTAGCCGTGTGGAATACCCTGTCGGGGATACTATCCACACACGCCACGGACAACGCGTTATCATTACCGAGCGAATCGAAAAAAATAGTTGTTTAATTTATTTTGGACAAGATGAGGAAGGGAATGAACTCATCGTGCCAGAACTCGATTTAGAAAGTAGCGTGCAGTTTAGTCGCCCGCAAGACCGCTTGTTTGCTGGGCAAGTCGACAAGCTGAGTCAGTTCCGTTTGCGTATCGACACACTCAACTACCATCATGAGCAGCAAAGTGCCGACACTTACGGCTTATCGGGTGCTCGTGTTCAGCTTTTGCCGCACCAATTCTATATTGCTCACGATATTGCTAATCGCTACGCGCCACGAGTCCTACTAGCCGACGAAGTAGGCTTGGGTAAAACCATAGAAGCGGGTTTAGTTATCCATCAGCAGCTAATCACTGGCCGAGCTTCACGCGTATTAATCACCGTTCCTGACAGCCTAATTTATCAATGGCTAGTGGAAATGCTACGCCGTTTTAATCTGCAATTTAGCATTATGGATGAGCTGCGCTGCACAGCGATGGAGCTGTCAGGCACAGATAACCCATTCGATAGCGCGCAATTGGTATTATGTACGCAATCAATGATTGCCAATAACCCTGAGCGTGTTAGCCAAATGCTTGATTGCCAATGGGATATGATGATTGTCGATGAAGCGCATCATCTCATTTGGAATGAGGAAGAGCCAAGCAAACTGTATCAAGCCGTTGAGCAATTGGCGTCTAATATTCCTAGCTTGCTACTACTCACGGCAACACCAGAACAACTCGGCCTAGAAAGCCACTTTGCTCGCTTACGTCTGCTCGACCCTGATCGCTATAACTCGCTAGACAAGTTCCGAGATGAGCAATCACAATACGAAACTGTTAATGAGCTCGTACAGCAGCTACTAGCCGAAGACGGCATCAATAACCTTGCTACCCAACCAAGCCTACAAGCACAACTAGACGATTACTTAGGCAAGGGAGCTAGCGAAAAGCTATTAAATGAGGCCGATCAACAAGCGGCGCTTGAGCTGTGTATTAACCACTTACTTGATCGTCACGGTACCGGACGCGTGTTGTTCCGTAACACACGTGACACAGTAACAGGCTTCCCTACTCGCATACTGGTCCCGCACCCTCTTGAGATGCCGGCTCAATTAGAGTCAGCCGCCGCTGATGCCAGCATTGAAGATATCCTGCGCCCTGAGAAACTGTTGGGCGATTTTTGGTTAGACGAAGACCCGCGAGTCGCATGGCTAGATGAATGGCTCAAAGCGCACCGCCTAGAAAAAGCACTGCTTATTTGCTCAAACGCAGACACCGCACAAGCCCTTGAAGAATATATCCGCCTGCGCAAAGGTGTTCGCTCTGCCGTTTTCCACGAAAAAATGACGCTGATTAATCGTGACCGTGCCGCGGCTTACTTCGCAGATGACGAAGATTACGCTCAAGTGCTGGTATGTTCTGAGATTGGTAGTGAAGGTCGTAACTTCCAGTTTGCTCAGCATCTGATTATGTTTGACTTGCCACTCAACCCTGACCTGTTAGAACAACGGATAGGCCGCTTGGACCGTATCGGTCAAAAGCACGACGTACAGATTCATGTTCCGTTTTATGAAAATAGCGCTCAAGCCGTATTGTTGCGCTGGTTTGACGAAGGCATTAATGCGTTCCGACATACGTGCCCTGCTGGTCGTGAGTTGTTCCAGCAGTTCGAAGACATGATCACATCCCTTATTATGGATGGCGTGGATGAGGACGCTTTTGAAGAACTAATTAATGCCTCACAAAAAGCCGCAGGCGATATCATGACTCGCCTACAAGCTGGACGTGACCGTTTGTTAGAGATGAGCTCATGCCGTCCCGCCAAAGCTGAGCAGCTGCTCGAAAGTGTAGAGCTACACGAAAAACGCATGCAGTTACGTGACTTTATGGAACGCGTGTTTGACCAATTTGGTGTCGATCAACAATCTGATGGCGCTCACTCGGTTATTTTGCAGCCCACTGACCAAATGACTGAGCATCGCTTTCCAGGCTTACCGGATGACGGCTGCAAAGCGACTTACTCACGTGAGCAAGCTTTATCCCGCGAAGATATCCAGTTTATGAGCTGGGAAAACCCGATGGTCACGGGATCATTCGAAATGATCATGGGGAGTGACTTTGGCAACACCACGGTCTGTACGGTGAAACTACCACCACTGCAACCAGGCACTATATTAGTCGAAGCGATCTTTGTACTTTACTGTGCTGCACCAAAAGCACTTAACTTACAACGCTTTCAAAATCAGGCTACGGTCCGTGTTGTAATCGATAGTAACAACAACGATCTTAGTCAGATTATTACCCCTGATCATCTGAACAAGCTGGGTGAACGTGTTAAACGTCATGTGGCGCAAAATATGATACGTTTAGGCCGGGAACAGATAGCTGGGGTTTTACAAAAAGCGGAAACTGAAGCACTAAAACAGCAACAGCCGTTAATTGATCAAGCAGTGACCAAAGCGAGCTCGATGCTAGATGAGGAAGTTGAACGCCTAGAAGCGCTGCTTGAAGTAAACCCTTCCATCAGGGAAGAAGAAGTAGCACATCTTAAAGCCAAACGGGATCAAATTCTTACGCATTTGCAGGATGCACAATTACGTATGGATGCTATCCGTATTGCTGTCGTTAGGGAATAGACCTTCACAAAGCTAACTTTAGCCCCCAATATTACTTGTTAACAGAGGCATACGGTTTCATGAGCACTAAGGATTGGGGCTTAGCCCTGTTAGTCGTATTTGCTTGGGGGATAAACTTTGTGATTATCCGCTTCGGCCTTGAGGAGTTGCCACCGCTGCTCCTTGGGGCTTTACGCTTTGCACTGGTAGCCTTTCCCGCTGTCTTTTTTGTAAAGCGCCCTGCTATCCCTTTACGACTTTTATTGAGCTACGGCATCACCATTAGTTTTGGCCAGTTCGCTCTGCTCTTTCTCGCGATGCATAACGGCATGCCTGCCGGTTTAGCGTCTCTTGTACTCCAATCTCAAATGCTATTCACGCTCATCTTTGCTCGATTCCTGCTTAATGAGCGTTGGCAGCTTCAGCAATTTCTAGCCATAGGAGTAGCAGGCGCGGGGCTCGCTTTACTAGCTAGCCAAACAAGCGCCGACCAAATGACTTTCGTCGGATTTATATTAACAATAGCGGCCGCCTCTTGCTGGGGAATGGGCAACATCATTAACCGTAAGATCGCTCAACTTGGCAAAATTAATCTCATGAGTTTAATTGTATGGAGCGGTTTGCTGCCCATTATTCCGTTCACAGTCGCCTCATACTTATTCGAGGGGCCGGAATTAATTGTCAGCAGCCTGACACAGGCCAGCTTTCAGTCCTTCGCCGTAGTACTGTATCTTGCCGCTATTGCTACATTGTTCGGTTACGGTAGCTGGGCGTATTTAATGCGTCATTATCCAGCGTCACAGGTGGCTCCGTTGACCATGCTAGTGCCTGTGGTGGGTTTATTAACGGCGTGGATCGTACTCGATGAAACCTTGTCAATGATCCAAGGCGCGGGGATAGCTTTGATTATGGCGGGCTTAATGATCAATACATTTGGTAGCCGCATAATAAAGCAATTAAAGGCCTTATCAGCGGCTTAGCCATTCGAATCAGCCTTGGATTCAGTAAACTAAACGAGTGTCCACTGGGCAATCCAGGCTTCTTCCTCTTCGGATAAGTAGGCTTGCTCTAGCAACTCCTGCGCCCATGCTTCTTTTTTGGCCAGATGATTTAAAATAACCATCGCCGTTACCTTAGCCGCTGTCACCTCACTCCACATAGTTGTACCCAAGCAACGCCAATGATTCGCATCAAGGCGCTTAGGCCGCTCAACTTGCGTTTGGCAGGTTTCACAGATCATCAAGCAGTGTTCGTAATCAGGTTCTGAAGGGACCGGCGGAACCTCAAAAATATTAAGCGGAACCCCGCTTTGCTGACACAGTTCGCAATGAGCAGCACAACGGCGCACAAGGTCTTTACCAAACAGGGTTAAATTAGCATGACGCTCGTGATGCTTTTCTTTACGGGACATTGCTTATTTACCTTCAAATTTTGGAAACTGATCAGCTATCGCGTCACCTGTAAAATTGGCTACCCACCCAGCTGGATCATTAAATAAACGGATAGCTGTAAAGCTAGGTGTAGGCCCCATGTCAAACCAATGCGTCGTCATATCAGGCACCGAAATCAAGTCATCTTTACAACACAAGACTTGATAGACTTTATCCTCAATATGTAGATAAAAGACACCTTCGCCAGCCACAAAAAACCGAACTTCGTCTTCTGAGTGCGTATGCTCGCTCAAAAACTTTTGGCGCAACTCATCTTTTTGAGGGTGATCAGAAGTCAATGAGATGACATCAACTGTCTTATAGCCTTCGCTATCTTTGAGCTTTTGAATTTCAGCATCGTAAGCGGCCAAAATATCTTCATGGCTCATACCATCAGTAATAGGTGTCGATGCTTCCCATCGCTCAAAACGAACGCCTACACTTGCTAATGTTTTAGCAATCTCGGCGCCATCTGTCGTATGCTGCAAAATAGTCTGCGGATTGGTATCTGGTGTTACTGTTAACGCACTCATAATTTACTCAATACTTAATTCAATACACTTATTGGTATCTAAGGATGTTGATCAAACCACTTTCTGATCTACGCTTACTTCAATAAAAAGGCGACCTAAACTTAGAAATTAATCTGATCAAAAGATTGCACAACTTTATGACGAGGGCTGTCTATCTTGTCATCGCGCTCAAGCAAACAGGTATGCATCCCCGCAGCCTTAGCGGCATCGAGCTCCTCCTGTATGTCAGACAGGAAAAGAATACTGCCAGCAGGCGTCCCCATTGCTTTAGCTATCGACTCATACGCAGACTGCTCACGTTTATGGCCATAGTTTGTATCATAGAAGCCATCAAACAAACCGGTTAAATCACCAAAATCACTGTATTTAAACAATAATTTTTGCGCGTTTACCGACCCTGACGAAAACACATTTAATGATAGCCCCGCATTTTTCCATGCACTCAAGTGTTCATAGGCATCCTTGTATAGGTGCCCCGTAAAATCACCATTGGCGTACCCATCAGCCCACATCAACCCTTGAAGCGCTTTGAGCGGAGTGATTTTTTTATCCTGATCAATCCAGCGCGTTAATACTGTAATGATAACCGCTTGGTCAGCTTGGGGATCAGCTATTTCATCGCGTACTTGCTTCACAATGGATGCCACTTCTGGGTTATTCCACTGAGAAGTTACATAGCTAGCAAGATGCTCTCGCGCATAGGGAAATAGTACATTATGCACAAACCGTATATCTGTGGTTGTGCCCTCAAGGTCAGTCAAAATACTCGTAATAGTCATTTTATTTCACTTTTAAACGGGTGTTATTCAGCCGTCAATTTTACCTAAACGAATGAGCTCTAACTGGCAAGCAAACAAAAACTCCAAGCCTTCGAGGTGACGTCGCGCTTCGTTTATGTCTTTCCCCCACGCATAAAGTCCATGGCCTTTAACAAGCAACCCCCACTGTAGAGGGTTTTGTGCCCATACATCATTGACAGATGTCGCTAATGCTTGCATATCCTGAGTATTGTCAAACGCGTAGATCTTAATAAGGTCATCATGGGTCGTGTTACCGGCCAATGATTTTTGCATTTCAAAACCAGATAGGTTGACGGCATCGCCAGAAATAACACGCGACAGTACAGTGGCCGTTACAGAGTGAGTATGCAAAACGGCCCCTATTTGCGGATCTAACGTGTATAGAGCCGTATGCAGTAGAGTCTCGGCTGACGGTTTGAGCGAGCTATCAATCGCGTTTCCATCCATATCTACTAACAAAAAGTCTTGCTCTGTGAGCGCCCCTTTATGCCGGCCTGACGCGGTGACTAATGCCGAATGCTCATCATTGCGAATCGAAAAATTTCCCCCCGTCGCAGGGCACCACCCTTGCTGATCAATCCAGCGACCTGCATCTATTAACATGTGTGCCAATTCTGACATCATTTACCTTATAAGCTATATATCTAAAAAGGCTAGTTTACGACGAAGCACTCAGGGGTTAAAGCAATACAGATAAGAAGTAACTAAAGGGGAAGTCGGGGCGGTAATGAACCGCCCCTACAAGGGCCGAAATGATTTCGGCTAAGCAGCCCTTACGGGCAAAGGAATCCACAATTCAATGATGTTCAAGTTCACTAATCACTTAATGCCCTCTGAAGATCTGTGTTTTCAGTATAACTAAAAGATGAGTGATGCCAATGTCTGATTTTTCCAGTAATGTCGTATAATCCGTGAATTGATTTCATAAATAGGATTTTTCGATATGACTAGCATCGGCTCCCCTTATTCCAGCCACTCTACTCGTGTTCTTATGTGCGGCGGAGGCGAACTAGGAAAAGAGGTCGTCATTGAACTACAACGTCTTGGAGTAGAAGTCGTAGTTGTCGACCGGTACGCTAACGCTCCTGCGATGCAAGTCGCCCACCGAAGCCATGTCATATCGATGCTAGATGGCGAAGCGCTCAGAGAAGTAATTGAAGCTGAACAGCCTCATTATATCGTCCCTGAAATAGAAGCCATCTCGACCAACACCTTGGTGGATATGGAAAAAGAAGGCTATACCGTCATCCCGACAGCCAAAGCGGCTCAACTCACAATGAACCGCGAGGGCATTCGTCGCTTGGCCGCTGAGGAACTAGGACTAGCGACCTCCCCTTACCGCTTTGCAGCAACTGAAGAGGAGTACATAGCGGCTGTAAACGAAATTGGCTTACCTTGTGTTGTTAAACCCATCATGAGCTCATCAGGTAAGGGTCAAAGCACACTTAAAACTCACGATGATATCGCCCCTGCTTGGACTTACGCCCAAGAAGGCGGACGGGCAGGCCAAGGGAAAGTTATTGTCGAAGGCTTTGTCGAATTTGATTATGAAATCACCCTTCTAACCGTTCGCCATGTTGGCGGCACTAGCTTTTGTGAGCCTATTGGGCATGTACAAGTCGATGGTGATTATCGACAGTCTTGGCAACCGCAGGCCATGTCAGCGGCCGCCTTAGACGCCGCCAAAGCAGCGGCCCATAAAGTCACCGAAGCGCTAGGCGGGCGTGGTATTTTTGGAGTTGAGCTATTTATTAAAGGTGATGAAGTACTCTTTAGTGAAGTATCACCGCGTCCTCACGACACTGGCCTGGTCACACTTATATCGCAAGACTTGTCTGAGTTTGCGCTGCATGCTCGAGCCATTTTGGGCTTACCCATTCCCAACATACACTTTCACGGCCCTAGTGCTTCCAGTGTAATTTTAGTAGAAGGTCAATCGACAGATGTTGAGTTTGGAAACCTGAGTGCTGTGCTGAGCCAACCAAATACCCAATTGCGTTTATTTGGCAAACCCGAAGTGTCAGGGCAACGCAGAATGGGGGTTGTATTGGCACGAGCTAATGAGACAGACGAAGCAATTTCGACAGCCAAAGCAGGCTCAGCTGCTGTTCAAGTAACGCTACATACTGAATGACATGATTTACCGCATATAAAATGCAAAAAAAACCGTGCCCGCTTCAACTATTTTAACATAAGCGGGCAGCTTTATAGATCGGAAGGTTATAAAAAAGACACGGCAAATATAGCCGACAAAACAAACTAAGCGGTAATGATAACCGCAATCACTTCAAACAGCAGAGTAAGCGAGAGAGTCCACTTCAGCATCATCAAAATGGCCTTTGATTATCTGACGTGCCACACGTGTACATTTGCCGCAACAGTTCCCAACTGACAGGGTTTTGTTCAATTCTCGGATGCTAGTAGCCCCTTCTTCAACAGCTTGAAGAATCTGAGAATCGGTGACACCGTTACAGATACAGACATACATAGTGATAATCAGTCCCATTTGTTTTGAGAAATGATAATAATTCTCATAGGCTTTTATATCAAGTGCTGCACGTTCAGTCTCAATGACTTTTTTTCATTTTCAAAAGAGTGTGCTTTAATTGCGCTCATATTATTTAACCTCTTATTTTTCTATTAGCCGGAGGCGGCCATGCAAGGCGATAAAAACGTCCTGAGCATCCTTAACAAGGTGCTTACTGCAGAATTGACATCAATTAACCAATTTTTCCTACATGCTCGCATGTACAAAAATTGGGGCTTAAATGAGCTAAACAATAAAGCCTATAAAAAGTCGATCAAGGACATGAAGCAAGCTGACGAACTAATAGAGCGTATCTTGTTCCTTGAAGGCTTACCCAATCTGCAACACTTAGAGCGGCTGCGAATTGGTGAACACACCGAAGAAATGCTGCAAGGCGATTTAGATTTCGAAATGGATCAGCTAGCATTGCTACGTGAAGCCATCGCTCTATGCGAAACAGCATCAGATTATGTTAGCCGTGATATTTTAGAAGAGATTCTTGAAGCCGAAGAAGAGCATGTAGACTGGATTGAATGCCAGCAACACCTAATCGCTCAAATGGGTATCGAGAACTACTTACAAAGCCAACTTTAAACGGGGAAAACTCATGAAAGGTAATCAACGTGTCATCGCCGGACTGAACTCTCTGCTTGCTATGGAGTTGGCAGCAATGGATCAGTACTTCATCCATTCTCGCATGTATGATGACTGGGGCTTAAGCAAGCTTTTTGAACGCATAGATCACGAGTTTGATGATGAAAAAGGTCATGCGGCTGCGTTAATCGAGCGTATGCTATTTTTGGAAGGCGTACCTGACATGGTCACACGTACAGGCCTCAAAATCGGTACCAACGTTGTTGATATGATTGAAAGTGATTTACGTATCGAATACGAAGTAGGTAACCAGCTAAAAGCCGTTATTAAAATCTGTGAAGAAGAGCAGGATTACCAAACTCGCGAGATTCTAGAGAAGCTACTAGAAGATACCGAAGAAGACCACGCACATTGGTTAGAGCAACAACTACGCCTCATTAAAATGATTGGCCTAGAAAATTATACGCAGTCTCAAATGTAATTTAACCTGTGTATTTACTAAGGCGGCTTTTTAAAAGTCGCCTTTTTTATTGGCAGCTTAGTACCTTGATATAGATATAGTGTCCGCTTTATCTAAACCATTAACTGCCTGCCACATAGCCTCTAAAGCAACCAACCAGTGCTGCGTAGCATCAATCCCCTCTTTCACCATGGATGCAGACAAACCTCGAAATGCAGGTAGCTCTTTGCATAATATGTCGGCAGAAATTCCCCAATGTTGGTGCAACCCGCAGGCGTCGACCCATGCTGAACCTATCCCTGCATACTCCCAATCAAGCAGGACAGCTTGAAGATTAGCTGTCTGATGGCTCGCTACTATATTACCTGGATGAAGGTCATGATGTGTCCATACATAATCAAGCGGCGGTAACTGGTTAAATAGATCTTGGGTTTTATGCAATAGAGGCAACCATCGCTTTTGCTGGCTCAAGGGTGCTTGTTCAATTTTTTCTTGGTAAGAGCGCCATAAGCCATGATAGTCGATTAATAATGATGAGCTATCATCAGGCTTTGGCAAACGCTGTAACTCTGCAACAATAGCCACAATAGACATGGGATCGAGCGTTGAGGCTTCATCATAAAGCGGACTTAATAACCACTCCTTAGTTATTGCTATTACAACTGGGGCCCATGCATAGCCCTGAATGGCGTCTAATACTTGCTCTTCCCGCCCACGATTAACCCCTAAGACAGACGCCGATGTATTCACGCGTAGCACACACGCATCACTCAAGCCTTCGCTTACGTATATGTGATTAGTCGTCCCTTGCCGAGTCAGTGCCCGCCACCTAGCAGGTCTGCCTAACAATTCATTCACAATACATTGGATATCCGGATCGAGTATTACCATAAAAAATCTGTACGTTGTCGTCTTTCAAGGAGGTTTGCTTTTTAGCAGTTATGGTACACTAGCGATCCACTTATCGGGGTGCCAAATGAAGATACTAACTCATTGGCTGAGATCTTACCCGCTGAACCTGACACGGTTAATACCGTCGTAGGGAATAGGATATTTATGAAAAGAACATCTCTGTTTACACTCGCCGCCTCTGCTTTGCTTACCTCATCATGTTTTGCGGCCGATTTAACCATTTACACCTATGACTCATTCAATTCTGAGTGGGGACCTGGGCCGCAGCTCGAAAAAAGCTTTGAGGCTCAGTGCCAATGCGACATAGAGTTTATTGCGGTAGACGATGGAGTCAGCATTCTTAATCGTGCCCGCATCGAAAAAGCATCAACCAAAGCGGATGTGTTGCTCGGGTTAGATGACTCACTCACTCAAGTTACGCGTGATGAAGGCCTTGTTCAGGCGCACGGTGTTGACCTATCAAGCTTAACCTCTGCTCTTGCTTGGGATGACGAAGATTTCGTTCCATTCGATTATGGGTACTTTTCGTTTATTTACGATAGTAGCAAAATCGCGCAGCCTGCTGACTCGCTAAAGGCGTTGATTAGCTCTAACGCCAGCGTCATTTACCAAGACCCGCGCACCAGCACACCGGGTCAAGGTTTAATGCTTTGGGTGAACGCAGTGTACGGTGATGAGGCTGCCAGCGCATGGACAGAATTAGCCAAGCACACAGTAACGGTTACCAAAGGATGGTGGGAAGCATACAGCATGTTCTTAGAAGGCGGGGCCGATTATGTACTCAGTTATAACACGTCACTGGCTTATCACGCGGTAGTGGATGGCGAAAGCAAATACAAAGCCGCGCTTTTTGATGAAGGCCATATAGCGCAGGTTGAGGTCGCGGCAATCAGTCAATACAGCAACAACCCTGAACTCGCTAAACAGTTCTTGTCATTTTTGATCTCGCCTGAGGCACAACACATTATCCCTACCACCAACTGGATGTTGCCTGTTATTGATAATGTAGAACTCCCAGCGCCGTTCTCATCATTAATTACGCCTAAGCGCTTGAACTTCACCCCTGCACAAGTGGCTGAACAACGCAAAGCTATGATCAGTACATGGCGGTCATCTGCTCAATAATGACGCTCGGTAAAACTTCACTAGCCAAGAAAATAGGCTTTTTTTCGCTCAGCCAACTGTGTTGGTTGAGCTATCCAGTTACTCTCTTAGTCACCCTACTCGCCTTCTATGGGTTAATGAGCTTTGAGGGTGATTCTGCTGATTGGCAGCTGTTAACTGATAGTTACTTCCTAGGAGTTCTTGGATTTACGCTAAAACAATCAACCATTAGCAGCTTCGCCTCTGTTCTATTCGCTATACCTATTGCTAGAGCGCTTAACCAACTCAATGCTCAACGCTTTAAGAATATATTTTTAGGTTTATGCTTGCTCTGTTTTGTGACACCCACGTTGGTGGTTGTCACAGGATTAGTCGCATTACTGGGGCGATCAGGTTGGCTTACGCCCTACATAGAGCCCTTAATGGAGGACAACAGCTGGAACCTCTACGGGCTAAACGGGATTCTGCTCGCTCACCTTTTTATGAATATGCCCTTCGCTATTCGTATTATTCACCAACAACTTGCCACGATTCCTGACACCAGTTGGCGATTAGCCAAACAACTCAAACTCTCGCCTTGGCAACGATTTGTCATTATCGAGAAGCCTGTGATTCAGTCTGCAGGGCTGATGCTGTTTGGCTTTATATTTGTACTGTGCTTTAACAGTTTTGCGGTCGTTTTAGCATTAGGCGGTGGGCCACAATCCACAACATTAGAAGTCGCTGTTTACCAAGCATTAAAATATGACTTTAATATCTCCGAAGCACTGACTCTTGCCTGGAGTCAACTCCTGATTGCTGGCGGTTTGTATGCTTGTTTTTCCGCCATGGGAACTCCTGTCTGGCAAAGCCATGAAGTAATTAACCAAACCACTCGCCCCTACCCGCTAACGAGCCAAGGTTCTCGTCTACGCTTACTTGCTCTGTGCGGCGTGGGCATTCTTTTACTGCTGCCTTACGTTGCACTTTTGCCCAGCATCTCGTTATTTTTCACGGCTGATATATGGCGTTTAGTCATGCAACCTTTATTACTCAGTATAGGGTTGGGGATGACATCAGCATCAATCAGCTTAGTGATGGCGTATACGCTTCTCCAACCCATTCGCAGCCAACTCAAGCAAAAACGATCAATGCGGGTCAAACTCTTGGAGCAGGTGGCAACTCATCAATTGTTTGCACCTGCTATGGTTATATCGGTTGGTCTATTCGTTTTTTTACTACCGCGTGTTGATCTGGACCGCTGGGGTATTATTGTGGTCATTCTGTTAAATTCAGCAGTATTAGTGCCTTTTGCATTTCAAAAGCTCAAGCCTCGACTTATACAGTTTGACCAACAATACGACCGCCTTTGCTTGTCATTAAAGCTCAACACTTGGGAACGTTGGAAAATAGAATGGGCATTTATTAGACCCAGCTTTATTTCAGCGGCTAGCCTTGTCTTTGTGCTGGCTGCAGGCGATGTTGCTATATTCGCCATATTTGGACCTAGTGATTGGAGCACACTTCCTTGGCTTATCTATAGCCTAGCAGGTACATACCGGATTCCTGAAGCCAGTGCCGCTTCATTACTTTTATTATTAGTCTGCGCGGGGGCTTTATGGCTATTACAACTCGTTGCTAACCGCACAGCCATATCATCAGTGGAGCCCTCAACAGATGCTGAACCTTAATCATGTTTACGTCACCTTAGACGGCTACCCGCTGCATTATCATTTTTCAGTAAAAGCCAAAGAGATTGTCGCCATTCAAGGAGCCAGTGGAGTTGGCAAAACCACCTTGCTGAATGTTATTGCTGGCTTTATAGCACCTGATGAAGGACAGATTGTTTGGGACAACACTGAATTAACAGCGCTTTCTGTTGATAGACGGCCAGTGGCTATGCTTTTCCAAGATCACAATTTGTTTGAGCATCTAACGGTAATGGACAATTTACGCCTTGGATTCGACCAAGAAGCCCCTGAGCATCTGATTAAACAATCGGCACTCACATTAGGTGTCAGTGAGCATTTAACCAAAAAGCCCCATCAGCTTTCCGGTGGCCAACGCCAACGCATTGGCCTGCTTAGGACACTATTGCGGCCAGAGCCAATCATCTTGTTAGACGAACCATTTGCCGAGCTAGACCCTGCCACCCGCGAGTTAGCTGGAAATTGGGTACGAGAAATAGCTAAGTCAGCGAAAAAGACTGTGTTGCTGGTTACTCATCAGCATGAAGATGTTGAGCGTGTAGCGGATCGCCGTATCGAGTTGCGCTACCCTGGAGCACCGCTCGATACGGCTAAAGCGTAACGGCGGCTTACACTTTTACTTTCCAGTTAACCGTTTTGCCTGCATAGAATGGCACGATAGGTTTCCCGTTAGGTAGGATAATCTCATCAGGGATTGTCCATTCTTCTTTAACTAGTGTGATCGTCCCTTTGTTACGCGCAAGCCCATAGAAGTCGGCACCATGATGGCTCGCAAAACCTTCTAACTTGTCTAAAGCGTCTAATTCTTCAAACACCTGAGCATATAACTCCACAGCACTCCACGCACTGTAGCACCCGGCACAACCACAGGCATTTTCTTTGGCGTCCTTGGCATGCGGAGCTGAGTCAGTCCCTAAGAAAAACTTAGAAGAACCTGTTTTAACAACATCGCGCAAAGCCTGTTGATGCGTGCTGCGCTTTAAAACAGGTAAACAATAGTTATGTGGCTTAATGCCTCCGACTAATAAATCATTACGGTTAAGCATTAAATGCTGAGGGGTAATAGTCGCTGCCACATTATCTGATGCACCGGTGACAAATTGGGCGGCATCTCCAGTTGTTATATGCTCAAAAACGACTTTCAAATCAGGAAACTGCTCAGTGATATAAACCAGTTTTTGGTCGATGAAAGCTTTTTCACGATCAAAAATGTCAATATGTGCATCCGTCACTTCGCCATGCACCAATAGCAACATGCCTATTTCTTGCATGACTTCAAAGGTAGGGTACAAAGCCTCCAGCTGACTCACCGCCGAAGCTGAATTTGTCGTTGCTCCCGCTGGGTACATTTTAGCAGCAACAACACCGGCCGCTTTAGCAGCCCGCACTTCTTCAGCGGAAGTCTGATTCGTTAAAAACAAAGTCATCAACGGCTCAAACGATGAACCCGTTGGCCTTGCACTCAAGATACGTTGCTTATAATCCAGAGCCATTTCCGCCGTTGTTACTGGCGGTACTAGGTTCGGCATAATAATCGCACGTTGAAAACAACGCGCTGTTGCCGCAACCGTCTCTGGCAACATATCGCCATCACGCAAGTGTAAGTGCCAATCATCAGGAGTCTGGATCGTTAGTGTGGTCATCGGGCTTCCGTCTTTAAATACGTAGTGAAAATTACAACATATAGTATACGCTGATTCAGAAAACAGCGCGATTACCTGTTTGTGGCACGATTATCAGGTGAATATCCTTCCAAGAGTGTTTAGAATGTGGTCGCTTTGTAATTTTTTTACAAGAATTAGGGGTTCATTATCCTTTAGTGCATAGGTCCAGCGTATTACAAGGCTCACACTTTCGGTATAATGGGTCCGTTAAAAATGGCTTGATTTGTGGAACGAGGTGATCACAAGTTGCCTCATCATCAAGTCTTTGGCGATCCAGCTAAAAAATTTCGGGGATGAAAATGACCAAACAAACAATTTACTACACCCTTACCGACGAAGCGCCGTCTCTGGCTACCTGCTCTCTTCTACCTATCGTACGTACTTTCACTAAAGCTGCTGATATCGATGTTCAAGTTACCGACATATCTCTGGCTAGCCGCGTACTGTCTGCTTTCCCCGAGTTGCTCACTGAAGAGCAACGTGTAGAAGACGGCTTGGCGTTTCTTGGCGAGCTGACCCAAGATCCACATGCAAACATCATCAAGCTACCTAACATCAGCGCATCAGTTCCTCAGTTAAAAGCCTGTATCGCTGAACTACAATCTCAAGGTTACAACATTCCTAATTTGCCAGAAGCACCTGCTACGGACGAAGAAAAGTCGATCCGTGAGCGTTACGGTAAAATCTTAGGCTCAGCTGTAAACCCAGTATTGCGCGAAGGTAACTCTGACCGTCGTGCTCCAGCAGCTGTAAAAGCTTTCGTGCGCAAGTTCCCTCATTCAATGGGCAAATGGAGCAAGGCTTCTCGTACACATGCGGATTACATGCGCGGCGGCGACTTCTTCTCTAGCGAACAATCCATCACCATGGAAAAAGAAGGCGAAGTAACCATCGAATTCGTTTCCAAAACGGGTGAAGTGACTAAGAAAAAATCACTCTTTCTAGAAGAAGGCGAAGTGTTCGACAGCATGTTCATGAGCTGTGCAGCACTGCAAGACTTCTTTGAAGAAAGCCTGAACGACGCTAAAGAATCTGGCGTAATGTGGTCTTTACACGTTAAAGCGACCATGATGAAAGTCTCTCACCCTATCGTTTTCGGTCACGCGGTTCGTGTCTTCTACAAAGAAGTATTCGATAAGCACGGTGAGCTATTTGATCAACTGGGCGTTAACCCGAACAACGGTTTAGGTAGCGTTTACGACAAGATCAAAACATTGCCTGAGTCTAAGCGTCAGGAAATTCTTGAAGATATCCACTCTTGCTACATGCACCGCCCTGAGTTGGCAATGGTTGATTCCGTAAAAGGTATCACTAACCTGCACGTTCCAAGTGATGTAATCGTCGATGCTTCTATGCCTGCAATGATCCGTAGCTCTGGTCAGATGTGGGGCCCAGATGGCAAGCCTAAAGATACAAAAGCGGTAATGCCTGAAAGTACATACGCACGCATCTACCAAGAAATGATCAACTTCTGCAAAACAAACGGTGCATTCGATCCAACAACTATGGGTACTGTACCTAATGTGGGCTTGATGGCTAAAAAAGCAGAGGAATACGGCTCACACGATAAAACGTTTGAAATGACAGAAGACGGAACCATGCGCGTTGTTGACGCTAATGGCAACGTACTAATGCAACACGAAGTACAAGATGGTGACATCTGGCGTGCATGCCAAACAAAAGATGTGGCCGTACGTGACTGGGTTAAACTAGCTGTCACTCGTGCTCGCCAATCAGACACACCAGCGATCTTCTGGTTAGACTCTGAGCGCGCTCACGACATGGAACTGAAAAAGAAAGTAGAGCACTACCTTAAAGAGCACGATACTGATGGTTTGCGTTTGCATATCATGGGTTACAACGAAGCAATTCGTTACTCTATGGAGCGCTTAATCCGTGGTAAAGACACCATCTCGGTAACAGGTAACGTACTGCGTGATTATCTAACTGACTTATTCCCGATTATGGAATTAGGCACATCCGCTAAAATGCTATCCATCGTCCCTATGTTAAACGGTGGCGGCATGTACGAAACAGGCGCAGGCGGTTCTGCTCCTAAACACGTTCAGCAAGTTGAAGAAGAAAACCACCTGCGTTGGGATTCGTTAGGTGAATTCTTAGCGCTTGCTGTGTCGTTGGAAGAACTGGGTATCAAAGAGAACAACCCACGCGCCAAAATCTTAGCGAAGTGCCTAGACAAAGCAACTGAAAAGCTACTCGACAACAACAAGTCGCCATCACGTCGCACTGGCGAGCTGGACAACCGCGGCAGCCACTTCTACCTGGGCTTATACTGGGCTGAGGAAGTCTCTAACCAGACTGAAGATGCCGCTTTAGCAGCAGAGTTTGCCCCACTGGCTAAAACGCTAAGCGAGAATGAAGAACAAATCGTTCAAGAGCTAGCAGCTGCACAAGGTAAACCTGCTGAATTAGGTGGTTACTACCATGCTAACCGCGACAATGTTAAGAAAGTAATGCGCCCTAGCGCGACATTGAATGCAGCGCTTGCGGCGAAATAATGCACAAATAGCATAAACCAAAGCGCTTAAAATAAAACCCGGGCCTGCCCCGGGTTTTTTATTTATTACGCAAAAATGTAGTTTTAGTAAATTTCTTCAAAAATCAACTATCATCCCCCTCATAACCACCCCCGTTTACCCCATAGAAACCCCTTTAAAAACAGCACCATGTACTTTTCTTCCGTAATAAAGATACATTTTAACTTTAAAATTATTCATTAAATACACTTTGTATATTAAAAACCCTCAAAAGCACTCTCTTTACATCCTTTAAAATCAACAACTTACCATATATAACTTTTTTTGTTTATATAACTACATTTTAGGAATATCTATTCTACGCAACAGACTATTGCGAAAATAAAAACAAAATGTTCTATTAGTTCACGAGCTGGCCAGCTTCATAATAGAAAAACCAACAATCAAATATTGGTTTGGATTTATCAAAAATATAATAAAAAGGTATTTATTGTGAAAAAACGTCTTCTGCTTGCTACAACTATTGCTGCAATTTGCGCCTCTGGCGCCGCTAACGCAGAATTAGAACTGAACGCCAGCTTAGAGCTCGACATCGATACATTTGATTCTGCTGAAAGAGAACGCCAATACGATCAAAATGGTCATGTAGAGTTGGGTGCCATGGGCATGACAACTCATGGCGATTACTTCGCAAAAGCGGTAGGTGTTGTTCGCCTAAGAACAGATGGCGACGATAACGTTGACATCCAAGATGTATATTTCCAGATAGGTAACTCTAAATGGGATGCCCTCTTTGGTCGCTTTGAAGCCGTAAACTTATTTCCTCTAGGAAAAGATACCGTCGTCACTAAAGCGGGCGGCGTCCAAGTTTATGAAGCAAACTTAGTGCGTGGGCGTGCGGGCGATGATGGCGGCCAAATTGCTTTCCATTACAACCCAACCAACGAGATCCGTTTTGAATTAGCCAGCATTTACGGCGATACAGATACGGCCGGTGATAATGGCACGGCCATCTCTGGCATACGCCCTGCTATCTCTTTCTCGTACCCTAACATTCGGGTTACGGCAGGTATGGAGAAAGTGAAATACGACCTAGTGGGCGGTGGTGAAGTCGACAAAACGGGCTACGGTATTAACACCGGTATCAACATGGGTGATGGTTTCGTCAACCTTGCAGTTGCTCATTTAAAAGACGATGAGGCCGACGCTAAAATTACATCATTTGCTGCAAACATGACTTATGGACCATTCGGTTTGGGCTATATCCATTCGAACGAAGAAGTAGGCTCTAGCGACGACATGAAGCTGGATACATTATACGCTGCGTACACTGTACAAATTTTTGATATGGAAAATGCAAGCGTAACCTTTGCCGGCTCTATGTCAAAAGCCAAAAATGCAGGTAGCGATGATAAGTCGAACGCTCTACGTGTTCGCTTTAATTACGCGTTCTAACCCTTTACAGGGATGATAGAAAAGGCTTGCAGCCCCCCTTCCTGCAAGCCTTTTCTTTTTTATGTCATTTACACAATAGAAAACTACAGAAAAGCAGGCTTAACAAGAGCACACCAAGCTTCTAAACGCTCAGCCGTTTGGTCTCTTTGAGTATCTTCATCAAGCGCTAACCCAACAAAAGACTTCTTGTCAGCCGTTAATGCCTTAGACTCATCAAATTCGTAGCCATCGACAGGCCAATGACCTACCACATCAGCGCCTTTGGCAACAATTTTGTCGTGCAACATACCCATCGCATCAACAAACCATTCTGCGTAGCCTAACTGGTCGCCTAAACCTATGAATGCAACCGTCTTTCCTGAAAAATCGTATAGGTCAACATCTTCCCATACCTCTTCCCAATCCTCTTGTACCTCACCGTAATCCCATGTCGGTATAGCAAATATAAATTGATCAAAAGCATCTATAATTTCTAACCCGACATCTTTCACATCAAATAGCTCAGTATTCTCATCACCCAGCATCTCTGCCACTTTGACAGCAATGTCAGAGGTATTACCCGTTGTTGAGCCATAAATTACAGCAATCATTTATTTCCTCGAATTCTCAAAAAATGACTACGACCAAGGAGAGGTCAATAGCAGTGATAAGGCGATGCCACTCAATAAAACAGACAATAAAAACACTGAGAGACTGGTTGAAGAAGCTCCTTTACTCACTTTTATAACTCCATTTTATTAAGCACGCTAACAATGATCAAAATTTTAGAGCAAGCAAACAATCAATGCAAATAATAATAATTCGCATTTATTAAAAAGAGTTTCTTAATACAAACTTAAATTCTTTGTTGCTCAGAGGAAAAACCACGACTCTTGCACTAGGCTTTTAGTACAACCGATTAGCGCATAGTAGGTACGCAGTCGCGTCTTAGAGTATCAAGACGAAAGCATGAGGCAGGAATTAATGAGCACAAATACTATAAAGAAACACTTCACACGATTAGCCCTAGAAAAACGTATCATGTTTGATGCCGCTGCCCTTGATACAGCCTTTGAAGCATTACCCTCATCAGGGGGAGTGAACACTGAGGCCACCGAAGCCTCGCCTACTGATATTAACAATGTCGTCGCTGCACTTACTGACCTTAGCCAAGAAGATGCTCAACGATCCGTTTACTTTATAGATGACTCGCTACCAGACCAATCAGTATTAACAGCAGCGATACCAACTGACGCTACTATTATTACGCTAGCTACGGATCAAAATGGATTGGTTCAAATTGCAGACTCTTTGCAGGGCTTAACTAATATAGAAGCTATACACATCATAGCTCACGCTACAGATGGCAGTTTACAACTGGGCAACTCAATTATTGACGCAGCCTCTATTACCGATCTATATGCCGAACAGTTAGCCAGTATAAATCAAAGTCTAGCCGAGGGCGCTGACATCCTCTTTTACGGCTGTGATTTTGCATCGACAGAGTCCGGAGTAGAAACACTTCAAGCGCTAGCAACATCATTAGGCGCAGATTTAGCAGCTTCCGATGATATCACCGGCATTTCGGGTGATTGGGATTTAGAACAACAAACAGGGATAATAGAAGCAGCGACTTTCGCGGCTGAAAACTGGAACCATAACCTGCTAATTTTACCAGTAGCCGTAGATGATATCGCCATAGTTGAAGAGGATTCTACAAACATTTTAGATGTCACGGCTAACGACATTAACATACTTGAACCGGACCCTATCACTATAACTAGCGCTGTTGCAGGACAAGGCACAGTCGAGATCAACCCTGATAACACGCTAACCTACACGCCCAATGCCAACTTTTTTGGTACAGATGTAATCACTTACACTATTTCAGATCCTGATGGAGCAGCCCTTGTTCCAGGGCTAGTTGCCGTCACAGTTAACCCTGTCGACGATTTGCCAAGCCTTGTATTACCAGTATCAATCCCTCTCTTTTTAGAAGATACCGCGCTGGTATTTGCCGATGTACTAGGCACTCAAATTAGCTTAGGCGATCTTGACGGAGGAGTAGCTGTCGTTAGTTTGTCTGTTCCTATAGGTGATTTATCTTTAGCACAAACTGCAGGGTTAACTCTTAGCCAAGGTGATGGTGTTAACGACAATGAAATTACTATGGAAGGCGACATTGCAGACCTCAACGCTGCATTAAACGGGTTAATTTATACGCCCGATGCCGACTACAACGGTCCAGTTACCATTACCATTGGTATTACTGACACATTGCTGTCACTACCTATTACCACAACATTACCCCTAAGTATCTCTGCCGTTGCTGATATTGTTGATGACAATGTATCCACGATTATCGACACCCCAGTTGCGTTTAACGTTATGGATAATGATACCTTTGAAAACGCGACAGCCATCGTTACTTCATACACAACACCTCTCCATGGCACCATAACAGTAGACGCACAAGGCCAAGCCCTATATACACCAGACAGTGGTTACACAGGCACTGATAGCTTTACTTATACCGTATCGTCAAATGGAACAACTGAAACAGCTACCGTTACACTCACCTCCTCGCTCCCAAACACGCCTCCAACAATTGATGTGCCTGGCACTCAAAATAGTGATGAAGATACCAACCTTGTTTTTTCAACGGCGACCAGTAATGCAATAACGCTAGGGGATGGCGAAGCAAGCAGCTTAACCGTAACGCTTCAATCAACCCAGGGCGTTATGACCTTAGGACAAACAACAGGCATCAGCTTTACCACAGGAGATGGAGATAGCGATTCGGATATCGTCATGTCAGGTTCAATAACTGATATTAATGCCGCTCTTGACGGGCTAACTTACACTCCCACTGCAGATTATTACGGTGCGGCTACGGTAACTGTTCAAGCATCCGACGGAGAAGCAAGCCAAACATCAAGCATCAACGTTTTAATGGTTGGTGATATTGATGGCGTAACAGATGACATCACTACCGATGTTCAAACGCCCATTTCTTTTTTCCCATTAGCAAATGATACCTATGAAAACACACCCTCACTTACTAGTGTATCGGCGGGCAGCCACGGTACAGCGGTCATTGGCGTGGGTAATTCGATCACTTACACACCCGATGCAGGCTATCGCGGGGATGACAGTTTTACCTACACAGTAGAATCAGGCGGAACAACCGAAGTAATCACGGTAGATGTGACCGTTGGTATCAACAACGCGCCTTCATCAACCGACCTAGTTGCGCTATCCCTAGTTGACAATCAACTCGTATCTCTAAGCACTTCACTCTCCTTCTCAGATACAGACCTATTTGATGTCTTAACTTATTCCGCTACGGGACTTCCATCGGGCTTATCGATTGATCCAACAACAGGCATAATTTTAGGCACTGTAGATGCGCACGCATCCGTGCTTACTCCAGATGGCAGATACGATGTTGTAGTCACTGCCACTGATATTGCGGGGCTTTCTGCGGATGCTAACTTACAAATACAAGTCACAAACCCTGACCCTATTGTTTCAGCTGGCGTTGCGACTGGATTAGAAGACTCTGACCTTAACTTAGACGTCCTGTTAAATGCATCAGACCCTGACGGGGATGCACTGACCGTCGATGCAGCTTCCGCATTAAATGGCACGGTTTCTATCAACCCTGATGGCTCATTAACCTATGTGCCAAACGCCGATTTCTTTGGGATTGATACATTAACCTATACCGTCGTAGACGAAGACGGCGGCAGCGCAACAGGTACTATTACGGTTACCGTCGAAAATGTTCTGGATTTACCCACCATTAGCATCCCAACACTCGACCTATTCACCGAGGATACACCCCTCATTTTTGCCGACTTACTAGGGCAACAAATTAGCGTTGGCGATATTGATGGAGAACTACTTGATATCCGTTTAAGCGTACCGGTTGGCACACTTACCCTAAACGAAACAGCAGGAGTTAGCTTAAGTGAAGGCGATGGCGTAGACGACAGCATTGTAAGGCTTTCCGGCAATGTGGCAGACATCAACGTAGCACTCAACAACTTAGTGTATACGCCTGGAGCTGACTATAACGGCCCAGTACAAATAACAGTAGAACTAGGACAACTTGGACAGCTATTACTCGTCAATGCACAAGTGCCACTGGGCATAGAAGCCGTTGCCGACATAGTTGATGATACCATTTCAGCCACCGAGGATATTCCGGTTAACTTTAATGTGCTGGATAATGATTCATTCGAAAATGCTGGTCGTATCGTCGATAGCTATACCACTCCCTCTTTTGGCACTGTCATCATTGATGCCCAAGGTAATGCTACCTACACGCCAGGAACAAGCTTTACCGGCACCGACAGCTTTACCTACACAGTGTTATCTAATGGCACATACGAAACAGCGACCGTTACTATCAACGTTAATCCGCCAGCAAATGCGGATCCAACAAGTAGCGCTGTCGGTAATCAAACAGCTAACGATGGTGAATTGTTTAGCCTAAATATTAGCGGAAACTTCGCCGATGCCGACGGAGATACTCTCACCTACAGCGCCAGCGGCCTTCCAACCGGCCTAACACTAGACGCGGCTACCGGTATTATAAGCGGTACACTAGGGAGCAGTGCATCGACTCAAATCGCTAATGGTGAGTATGGAATCACCATAACCGCCAATGATGGTAATGGTGGATTAGTGAGCGAAAGCTTCTCGCTGACGATCAGCAACCCTGCTCCAACGGCCGTTGCTGATAGCTTTAGTGGCGACGAAGACGACAACATTACTGGCAATGTGCTGTTAAATGATTCTGATAGCGATGGTGACTCTTTAAGCGTAAACACATCCCCCATAGTCGCCCCCCTTCATGGCTCGCTAACGCTAAACGGCGACGGCAGCTTTGTTTATATACCTGATCCTAATTACAACGGTAACGATACCTTCACTTATCAGGTCATCGACGCCGATGGTGGGACAGCTAACGCAGTCGTCTCTTTAACAGTCAACGCCGTTAATGACACTCCTATAGCGACTGGAGAAAGCGCCACAACCGACGAAGATACTCCTGTGACTGTTGATGTCCTAGCAAACGATACGGACGCTGATGGCGATAGCTTGAGCGTCGACAGTGCCACCGCCACCAACGGCACGGTTGCGATCAACCCTGACGGCACCATCACCTACACGCCTGATGCGAACTTCACTGGCTCCGATACCATCACTTATACCGTCACGGACGGTAACGGCGGGACTGCTACTGCAACCGTAGCGGTGACCATTAATGCCGTGAATGACAACCCCACCACTGTGGGCGAATCAGCGACAACGGATGAAGATACGCCAGTCACTGTGGATGTATTAGCCAATGACTCCGATGCTGACGGCGATACGCTCACAGTCGACTCTGCTACAGCAGCCAATGGCACGGTTGCAATCACCCCTGATGGCACTATTACTTACACGCCTAATGCGAACTTCACTGGCTCCGATACCATCACTTATACGGTCACGGACGGTAACGGCGGGGCTGCTACTGCAACCGCAGCGGGGACCATTAATGCCGTGAATGACAACCCCACCACCGCGGGCGAAACA